>NZ_JARAKC010000190.1:0-201 GCF_049887195.1 Mesorhizobium abyssinicae | reverse complement strand
GATAGCCGCGCGCCACCCCCGCCCCGCCGATATAGAGCTCGCCAACCGCCCCCAGCGGCACCGGCTGACCATGGGCGTCCAGGAGATACACCCGCGTGTTCGCGATCGGACGGCCGATCGGGATCGATGCCGATCCGTCCAGTTCGGCAGGAACCTCATAATGAAGACAACCGACGATCGTCTCGGTGGGACCGTACTCGT
>NZ_JARAKC010000189.1:0-201 GCF_049887195.1 Mesorhizobium abyssinicae | reverse complement strand
GCCCCAGTCGTCCGACCAGCGCCCTGGTGCCGTCAAGCACAAAGACGCCGCAATCATAGCCGTTCTGCTGCTGGGTCATGCGGACCGGCTCCAGGCAGGCTCCCAGCCGTCGTGCGAGCTGTGCCGCGGGCTGCTCGTTGAGCGGCCCGGCGGAGTCGTAATGATAGGCAACCGGCCTTTCCCGCTCGCGTCGATCAACCA
>NZ_JARAKC010000188.1:0-206 GCF_049887195.1 Mesorhizobium abyssinicae | reverse complement strand
GCCTGGACGGCGGCGTCGTCCTCGTTGAGGACATAGCTCCACTCGCCGGCGGCGTTGATGGACAGCGTGCCGTGCGCGCCGTTGGTGGCCACCGAGAAGTCGTTGGCGCTGTCGACGTCGGTGGCGTCGAGATCGCCGGTGGCCGGCGAGGTGCCGGCGGTGCCGTTCAAGACACCCGAGGCCTCGGTCACCGAGCCGGTGTCGTC
>NZ_JARAKC010000187.1:0-208 GCF_049887195.1 Mesorhizobium abyssinicae | reverse complement strand
AGCCAGCCAGGCTGCACCTCGACAACCTCGACATCGATCGGCAGGCACTCCAAAACCGACTCGGTCATAGGGCTGGTACAGGAGTCGCGCTGCCCATCAGCCAAGCCTCCGATCAGGCCCGAGCCGAACTAATGGCTTCCTTCAGAAGCAGAGAGCGATCTGACGCGGGGCGTTGAGTCTCGGTGGCTGTCGTCAAGCAGATCAGCGC
>NZ_JARAKC010000186.1:0-213 GCF_049887195.1 Mesorhizobium abyssinicae | reverse complement strand
ACGCCACCGACGTCGACAGCGCCAACGACTTCTCGGTGGCCACCAACGGCGCGCACGGCACGCTGTCCATCAACGCCGCCGGCGAGTGGAGCTATGTCCTCAACGAGGACGACGCCGCCGTCCAGGCGCTCAACACCGGCGATCCGGCGCTCACCGACACCATCACGGTGCAGACCTCCGACGGCACCACCAAGGACATCGTCATCTCCATCC
>NZ_JARAKC010000185.1:0-213 GCF_049887195.1 Mesorhizobium abyssinicae | reverse complement strand
TGGTGATTATGGCGTCGAAAGCCAAGGGCAGGGAGACCACCGAGGATGAGCGCGGGGCGTAAGCCTGGCAGGCCCAGTCCAGGTAATTGACCAGTCCGCGATGCTCGACCATGACGCCCTTGGGCGTCCCGGTGGAGCCTGAGGTGTAGATGATATAGGCGAGATGGCGCGCGGTGAGCCCGAGCGCGCGCGGGTCGGGATCGCAAGCCGGCT
>NZ_JARAKC010000184.1:0-216 GCF_049887195.1 Mesorhizobium abyssinicae | reverse complement strand
CGGCTCCGCGGCTGATCGACACTTTGCGCGGGTGAGTGGACCACCCGCTCCGCATCCTGCCCGAACTGCGAAGCGAAACTTGCAGCCGGAAACGGCCCGGCGCGCTCGGCGGCGGCAAAGAGCTCGTCCTGGTCAAAACTCTGCACAGGTGAGTGAGCTGGTGGAGCAAAGGGCAAGCGCGAACCGCCTTCCCCGGCGTCCTCCTCTTGCAGCATG
>NZ_JARAKC010000183.1:0-218 GCF_049887195.1 Mesorhizobium abyssinicae | reverse complement strand
CTCAACACCGGCGATCCGGCGCTCACCGACACCATCACGGTGCAGACCTCCGACGGCACCACCAAGGACATCGTCATCTCCATCCACGGCGCCAACGACGCGGCGGTGATCACCGGTGACGACACCGGCTCGGTGACCGAGGCCTCGGGTGTCTTGAACGGCACCGCCGGCACCTCGCCGGCCACCGGCGATCTCGACGCCACCGACGTCGACAGCGC
>NZ_JARAKC010000182.1:0-223 GCF_049887195.1 Mesorhizobium abyssinicae | reverse complement strand
ATGTCCCCGAGCGACCCGGCCTGGGACGTGCTGCGAGCCTTCCATGAAGAAGAGGCCGCACAGCGTGGCGCGCCAATGGCTACCAATGTGCAGCAATTCCATCAGACGACATCGCTCCCGCCAGAATGGGCCCCCGTGCCGGCCCCATCCTCGCCTGCTCAAAGTGCCGACTCGTCCTCGACCTTCGCCGGCCTTGCGCCGCTGTCGCCCACACCTTATCGGC
>NZ_JARAKC010000181.1:0-223 GCF_049887195.1 Mesorhizobium abyssinicae | reverse complement strand
GCCGATAAGGTGTGGGCGACAGCGGCGCAAGGCCGGCGAAGGTCGAGGACGAGTCGGCACTTTGAGCAGGCGAGGATGGGGCCGGCACGGGGGCCAATTCTGGCGGGAGCGATGTCGTCTGATGGAATTGCTGCACATTGGTAGCCATTGGCGCGCCACGCTGTGCGGCCTCTTCTTCATGGAAGGCTCGCAGCACGTCCCAGGCCGGGTCGCTCGGGGACAT
>NZ_JARAKC010000180.1:0-224 GCF_049887195.1 Mesorhizobium abyssinicae | reverse complement strand
ACGCCACCGACGTCGACAGCGCCAACGACTTCTCGGTGGCCACCAACGGCGCGCACGGCACGCTGTCCATCAACGCCGCCGGCGAGTGGAGCTATGTCCTCAACGAGGACGACGCCGCCGTCCAGGCCCTCAACACCGGCGATCCGGCGCTCACCGACACCATCACGGTGCAGACCTCCGACGGCACCACCAAGGACATCGTCATCTCCATCCACGGCGCCAAC
>NZ_JARAKC010000179.1:0-224 GCF_049887195.1 Mesorhizobium abyssinicae | reverse complement strand
GTTGGCGCCGTGGATGGAGATGACGATGTCCTTGGTGGTGCCGTCGGAGGTCTGCACCGTGATGGTGTCGGTGAGCGCCGGATCGCCGGTGTTGAGGGCCTGGACGGCGGCGTCGTCCTCGTTGAGGGCGTAGCTCCACTCGCCGGCGGCGTTGATGGACAGCGTGCCGTGCGCGCCGTTGGTGACCACCGAGAAGTCGTTGGCGCTGTCGACGTCGGTGGCGT
>NZ_JARAKC010000178.1:0-225 GCF_049887195.1 Mesorhizobium abyssinicae | reverse complement strand
TGGAGGAGCTGAACCGGACGGAAGCGGACTATCCTTCGCAGCTGTGCATCCACGAGCTGTTCGAGGCGCGGGTGCGTGAGGCGCCCGACAGGGTGGCCGTGGTGCATGAGGCCGAGGAACTGAGCTATGGCGAGCTCAACGCGCGCGCCAACCGCCTGGCGCATCATCTGGTCGGCCTTGGCGTGAAGCCGGACCAGCCGGTGGCGATCTGCCTGGAGCGCAGCC
>NZ_JARAKC010000177.1:0-226 GCF_049887195.1 Mesorhizobium abyssinicae | reverse complement strand
CGCAATCGTTTCACAGATCATCTCGCGGCCTATCCGCGGCCCTATGCGCGAACTTAACGTTTCCAGCCGCCAGGCCGTCATGAGCTGCTCGGAACAGGCAAAGGAGATAGCATGGATCCCTTTAAGAACGTCAATCCATCCCGCGTCTCAGATCTCGCCCGCACAGACGATGCAGGCTCGCAACAGCAGCAGACCGACCAGGCGCGTTTTCAGGAGCATCTGAACG
>NZ_JARAKC010000176.1:0-234 GCF_049887195.1 Mesorhizobium abyssinicae | reverse complement strand
CCATCATCGGGCTGCGCTCCAGGCAGATCGCCACCGGCTGGTCCGGCTTCACGCCAAGGCCGACCAGATGATGCGCCAGGCGGTTGGCGCGCGCGTTGAGCTCGCCGTAGCTCAGTTCCTCGGCCTCATGCACCACGGCCACCCTGTCGGGCGCCTCACGCACCCGCGCCTCGAACAGCTCGTGGATGCACAGCTGCGAAGGATAGTCCGCTTCCGTCCGGTTCAGCTCCTCCA
>NZ_JARAKC010000175.1:0-235 GCF_049887195.1 Mesorhizobium abyssinicae | reverse complement strand
AGCAGCGACCAGTGGGTGCCGCGGCGTTCAGGATCGGTAGCGCTGGCATCGTTGACAGGCAGGAACAGGAAGTCGGCTGTATCACTGCCATTGCGATCATAGACGATACGCTGGAAAGCCCCGAGGGTGGCATTATCGGAGCCCAGGCGCAGATGGTAATGGGCTATCAGCGGGTCGACGAGGCGCGTTCGCGAGGCGAGATCTGGATTGTCCCTCTGCAGCTCCTGCGCCAGCA
>NZ_JARAKC010000174.1:0-235 GCF_049887195.1 Mesorhizobium abyssinicae | reverse complement strand
AGCAGCGACCAGTGGGTGCCGCGGCGTTCAGGATCGGTAGCGCTGGCATCGTTGACAGGCAGGAACAGGAAGTCGGCTGTATCACTGCCATTGCGATCATAGACGATGCGCTGGAAAGCCCCGAGGGTGGCATTATCGGAGCCCAGGCGCAGATGGTAATGGGCTATCAGCGGGTCGACGAGGCGCGTTCGCGAGGCGAGATCTGGATTGTCCCTCTGCAGCTCCTGCGCCAGCA
>NZ_JARAKC010000173.1:0-236 GCF_049887195.1 Mesorhizobium abyssinicae | reverse complement strand
TTGCCCTTTGCTCCACCAGCTCACTCACCTGTGCAGAGTTTTGACCAGGACGAGCTCTTTGCCGCCGCCGAGCGCGCCGGGCCGTTTACGGCTGCAAGTTTCGCTTCGGCGCAGTTCGGGCAGGATGCGGAGCGGGTGGTCCACTCACCCGCGCAAAGTGTCGATCAGCCGCGGAGCCGCGCAGCGATTGGGGTCGGTTACGAAGCTTTGAGTTCCATGCCGCCGCCGCGGGTCAA
>NZ_JARAKC010000172.1:0-236 GCF_049887195.1 Mesorhizobium abyssinicae | reverse complement strand
ATCGTCTATGATCGCAATGGCAGTGATACAGCCGACTTCCTGTTCCTGCCTGTCAACGATGCCAGCGCTACCGATCCTGAACGCCGCGGCACCCACTGGTCGCTGCTGCTGGTTGATCGACGCGAGCGGGAAAGGCCGGTTGCCTATCATTACGACTCCGCCGGGCCGCTCAACGAGCAGCCCGCGGCACAGCTCGCACGACGGCTGGGAGCCTGCCTGGAGCCGGTCCGCATGAC
>NZ_JARAKC010000171.1:0-236 GCF_049887195.1 Mesorhizobium abyssinicae | reverse complement strand
ATCGTCTATGATCGCAATGGCAGTGATACAGCCGACTTCCTGTTCCTGCCTGTCAACGATGCCAGCGCTACCGATCCTGAACGCCGCGGCACCCACTGGTCGCTGCTTTTGGTTGATCGACGCGAGCGGGAAAGGCCGGTTGCCTATCATTACGACTCCGCCGGGCCGCTCAACGAGCAGCCCGCGGCACAGCTCGCACGACGGCTGGGAGCCTGCCTGGAGCCGGTCCGCATGAC
>NZ_JARAKC010000170.1:0-242 GCF_049887195.1 Mesorhizobium abyssinicae | reverse complement strand
CGAAGCGAAACTTGCAGCCGTAAACGGCCCGGCGCGCTCGGCGGCGGCAAAGAGCTCGTCCTGGTCAAAACTCTGCACAGGTGAGTGAGCTGGTGGAGCAAAGGGCAAGCGCGAGCCGCCTTCCCCGGCGTCCTCCTCTTGCAGCATGCTCGGTCCAACCGCATCTGCATGTGAGCCGGTCCGCCTGGCAAGACGGCTGTTTGGAACGGCTTGCCGATGCTGGTCCGGCTGCGACGCGTTCA
>NZ_JARAKC010000169.1:0-244 GCF_049887195.1 Mesorhizobium abyssinicae | reverse complement strand
GGCACCGCCACCTCGCGATGGCTGCCAAGGCTGGCGGCAAGATCGCAAAGCACCGGTGTGGCGAACAGGGTGCGCACCTCCACCCCAAGCGACAGCCGCCGCAGCCGCTCCATCAGCTGCACCGCCAAGAGCGAATGGCCGCCGAGCTCGAAGAACTGGTCGTGGCGGCCGATGCGCTCGACGCCGAGCAGCTCCGCCCAGATGCCGGCCAGCGCCGTCTCGACCTCGCCTTGCGGCGCCGCAT
>NZ_JARAKC010000168.1:0-245 GCF_049887195.1 Mesorhizobium abyssinicae | reverse complement strand
TATGCGGCGCCGCAAGGCGAGGTCGAGACGGCGCTGGCCGGCATCTGGGCGGAGCTGCTCGGCGTCGAGCGCATCGGCCGCCACGACCACTTCTTCGAGCTCGGCGGCCATTCGCTCCTGGCGGTGCAGCTGATGGAGCGGCTGCGGCGGCTGTCGCTTGGGGTGGAGGTGCGCACCCTGTTCGCCACACCGGTGCTTTGCGATCTTGCCGCCAGCCTTGGCAGCCATCGCGAGGTGGCGGTGCC
>NZ_JARAKC010000167.1:0-246 GCF_049887195.1 Mesorhizobium abyssinicae | reverse complement strand
AATTGCCGCTTTCCACGGCGGGCGTGTCCTAGCCGATGCCGCTTGGTGCGGCAAGGGTTTGCGGCTCGATCCGCAACGAGGCTTGAGTTCGGACAGTTTGCGAACGCCGCGCCGCCCCTGCCGGGCAGCTGAAGACGTAAGCACCAATTGCTGTGGTTAGTAGTTTGGAACGCCTGAGGCATTTCTGAAACCAACCCCACCAAAAAGGAAACAATTCCGCCATCAGCGCGGCATCGTGCCGACACA
>NZ_JARAKC010000166.1:0-246 GCF_049887195.1 Mesorhizobium abyssinicae | reverse complement strand
CCGTCCAGGCGCTCAACACCGGCGATCCGGCGCTCACCGACACCATCACGGTGCAGACCTCCGACGGCACCACCAAGGACATCGTCATCTCCATCCACGGCGCCAACGACGCGGCGGTGATCACCGGCGACGACACCGGCTCGGTGACCGAGGCCTCGGGTGTCTTGAACGGCACCGCCGGCACCTCGCCGGCCACCGGCGATCTCGACGCCACCGACGTCGACAGCGCCAACGACTTCTCGGTGG
>NZ_JARAKC010000165.1:0-250 GCF_049887195.1 Mesorhizobium abyssinicae | reverse complement strand
GCCGAACGGACAATCGCCGCGCTTTGGAACGCCGTCGGCACGGTCCTCGACCTGTTCACGCCGAACGAATGCGCCAACTACTTCAAAGCAGCCGGTTATGAACCAGATTAAACAGGACGTGCTCTAGTCGGCAAGCAGGCTCTGGAACTGGAGTTTCTAAAGGGGGCTCTGCATGCACGACCGCGGCAGAGAAACGGGCCTACATCCGCGACCACCGGTCCCATGGTCTCTCCGTCGCCGAAGGATGCCG
>NZ_JARAKC010000164.1:0-250 GCF_049887195.1 Mesorhizobium abyssinicae | reverse complement strand
CACGCGACCGAAGATCGTCGCTCAGTGCCTTTCCCATCGTCCACCTCCCGTTGAGACGGACGTTGAATCACCGGCGGGCGCTTCAGTCACATCACATTCGATTCATCGATCACGGGACGTGCTCTAGCCGTTCGAGCGCGGCAATGCGCGCCTCATAAGCCTGGAGAAGATCGGCCGCTGCTGCATCCTCATCGAGAGCGCCCGCCTCTCGACCCATATCCGGATCAGATTGCGTGAGATGTCGTGGCGC
>NZ_JARAKC010000163.1:0-250 GCF_049887195.1 Mesorhizobium abyssinicae | reverse complement strand
CGGCATCCTTCGGCGACGGAGAGACCATGGGACCGGTGGTCGCGGATGTAGGCCCGTTTCTCTGCCGCGGTCGTGCATGCAGAGCCCCCTTTAGAAACTCCAGTTCCAGAGCCTGCTTGCCGACTAGCCGTTCGAGCGCGGCAATGCGCGCCTCATAAGCCTGGAGAAGATCGGCCGCTGCTGCATCCTCATCGAGAGCGCCCGCCTCTCGACCCATATCCGGATCAGATTGCGTGAGATGTCGTGGCGC
>NZ_JARAKC010000162.1:0-253 GCF_049887195.1 Mesorhizobium abyssinicae | reverse complement strand
GCGCGCTTGCCGGCGCCTTGCGCGCGCATCTTGGCGCGCGGCTGCCCGACTACATGGTGCCGTCGGCGTTCGTGCGGCTTGCGGCGCTGCCGCTGACGGCCAACGGCAAGCTCGACCGCCAGGGGCTGCCTGTTCCCGACGACGATGCCTATGCGCGGGCCGCCTATGCGGCGCCGCAAGGCGAGGTCGAGACGGCGCTGGCCGGCATCTGGGCGGAGCTGCTCGGCGTCGAGCGCATCGGCCGCCACGACCA
>NZ_JARAKC010000161.1:0-254 GCF_049887195.1 Mesorhizobium abyssinicae | reverse complement strand
GTGAGCACGAGGGTTTGGATGAAGCTGCCGCGAGCCGAAGGGCCGCTATGGGCGACGAGGTCCGCCTCAACGAAGCCTGGTGCTGGATCGTCCCAATCCGCCGACGTTCTAATGGGAATGCTCCGTCTGCGGCGCGGCGATCAACGTGAGAGAGCGTATTGCCTCACGTAACGATGCTCCCCGAGATTCAAGCGTTGCCTCATCCATTTTGCTCCCGGCTTGGGGCGAAGGAGGCCGGGCGCGGAGATGGCCGG
>NZ_JARAKC010000160.1:0-255 GCF_049887195.1 Mesorhizobium abyssinicae | reverse complement strand
ACCGGGGCCTACGTTCTTCTTGTACTCGTCAACCGCCCGGCTCAGCACCGCGGGTTCCATCTGGGCAATGCCCTTGCCGAAGGTCTGACTGAGCCAGCTGTTGAAACGACCCAAAGTACTCCGATAGCTATTTAGCGTGTCTTTTCCGTACCTGCTTGCAGCTGCCCGACATGCATCTTCGATCACCTGGTTGTCTTCGCTGACCGAGCGCGATCTAGCTGTTGTGACAGTCTGTCCGGCAGAATGCTGCCGGAG
>NZ_JARAKC010000159.1:0-255 GCF_049887195.1 Mesorhizobium abyssinicae | reverse complement strand
CCATCATCGGGCTGCGCTCCAGGCAGATCGCCACCGGCTGGTCCGGCTTCACGCCAAGGCCGACCAGATGATGCGCCAGGCGGTTGGCGCGCGCGTTGAGCTCGCCGTAGCTCAGTTCCTCGGCCTCGTGCACCACGGCCACCCTGTCGGGCGCCTCACGCACCCGCGCCTCGAACAGCTCGTGGATGCACAGCTGCGAAGGATAGTCCGCTTCCGTCCGGTTCAGCTCCTCCAGCAGATAGCCGCGCTCGGCGG
>NZ_JARAKC010000158.1:0-255 GCF_049887195.1 Mesorhizobium abyssinicae | reverse complement strand
CCGCAGCGGCTCAGCACCTCGACGATGCCTGCCGCCAGATCGGCAAGCACCGGCCTGGTGAACAGCGTCGTCAGCGGCACGTCCATGCCAAAAGCCTGCGACAGCCGGCTGAGCAGCCGCACCGCCAAGAGCGAATGGCCGCCGAGCTCGAAGAAGTGGTCGTGGCGGCCGATGCGCTCGACGCCGAGCAGCTCCGCCCAGATGCCGGCCAGCGCCGTCTCGACCTCGCCTTGCGGCGCCGCATAGGCGGCCCGC
>NZ_JARAKC010000157.1:0-255 GCF_049887195.1 Mesorhizobium abyssinicae | reverse complement strand
TGTCGCGTTCAACGGTGGAACTGTGGCGCAAGATCCAGCCGACGGCCACGATGGTGAACGAGTACGGTCCCACCGAGACGATCGTCGGTTGTCTTCATTATGAGGTTCCTGCCGAACTGGACGGATCCGCATCGATCCCGATCGGCCGTCCGATCGCGAACACGCGGGTGTATCTCCTGGACGCTCATGGTCAGCCGGTGCCGCTGGGGGCGGTTGGCGAGCTCTATATCGGCGGGGCGGGGGTGGCGCGCGGCT
>NZ_JARAKC010000156.1:0-255 GCF_049887195.1 Mesorhizobium abyssinicae | reverse complement strand
GCGGGCCGCCTATGCGGCGCCGCAAGGCGAGGTCGAGACGGCGCTGGCCGGCATCTGGGCGGAGCTGCTCGGCGTCGAGCGCATCGGCCGCCACGACCAGTTCTTCGAGCTCGGCGGCCATTCGCTCCTGGCGGTGCGGCTGCTCAGCCGGCTGTCGCAGGCTTTTGGCATGGACGTGCCGCTGACGACGCTGTTCACCAGGCCGGTGCTTGCCGATCTGGCGGCAGGCATCGTCGAGGTGCTGAGCCGCTGCGG
>NZ_JARAKC010000155.1:0-255 GCF_049887195.1 Mesorhizobium abyssinicae | reverse complement strand
CTTCCACCTCGTGCCGGCCGCGATTGGCGCTCGGCACGCCAATCACGACATCGTCCTGCCCGGACAGGCGCGACAGCACCGCCGCCCAGGCCGCCAGCACCGTCATGAACACCGTCGTGCCATGCTGGCGGCTCAGCCGCTTCAGACCCCGCGTCAGAGCCGCATCGATGACGACCCCCACACCGGCCCCGGCAAACGACTGCTGCGCCGGCCGCGGACGGTCCGTCGGCAAGCCGAGACAGGCCGGGGCGCCAG
>NZ_JARAKC010000154.1:0-257 GCF_049887195.1 Mesorhizobium abyssinicae | reverse complement strand
CATCGTGGGAATGATCGAGGAGCGCAAGGACATCACACTGAACGAGATGGTGGCTCGGCTGGAGACCGAGCGGCTGGTAAAGATCAGCCGCAGCGCCCTGAGCGCCTGGCTCGGCCGGCACGGCTGGACATTCAAAAAACGTATGGCCCGCCCGTCGGCAAGAGGTTTATTTCTGATGGCAACTATTGGTCTGCATCAACGTATACGGCGTGTCGGCTGAAGCCGTCGCCAAGATGGAGATCCGCACGCTCCGGGCC
>NZ_JARAKC010000153.1:0-261 GCF_049887195.1 Mesorhizobium abyssinicae | reverse complement strand
GCCTTAACCTGAGCGTCGGAGGCTGTACCTGGAGGCGGGGCATAATGGGCATCATCACGCAGCTCGGCCGGTGTGGACGGCAAGTCGACCAGGGAATCAAGACCGCGGTAGATGTCAGACGAGCGAGTTGACGTGGATTCCGGCGTTGGCCACATAGTCGCGTCAAAATCAGACGGAATCTGCGGCGACCAATTCGAGCCGGAGCCGGCAGGTTCCCGCCGCTCAGCTTGGTCCACCTCCTGCCAAAGTTGCGACTGATCG
>NZ_JARAKC010000152.1:0-264 GCF_049887195.1 Mesorhizobium abyssinicae | reverse complement strand
ATTCTGGCGGGAGCGATGTCGTCTGATGGAATTGCTGCACATTGGTAGCCATTGGCGCGCCACGCTGTGCGGCCTCTTCTTCATGGAAGGCTCGCAGCACGTCCCAGGCCGGGTCGCTCGGGGACATGGGGATGGGCGAGAAGGCGAAGGGTGAGGCGCTCTGGGCAGTTCCTATGGCCGGGCCGCTTGGCTGCTCGCGCGGGGCCGCTTGCCCATGGGCTGACAGGCCCAGTGCATTGTTGGCTGCGACCATTTGCCGGTATT
>NZ_JARAKC010000151.1:0-264 GCF_049887195.1 Mesorhizobium abyssinicae | reverse complement strand
CCATCATCGGGCTGCGCTCCAGGCAGATCGCCACCGGCTGGTCCGGCTTCACGCCAAGGCCGACCAGATGATGCGCCAGGCGGTTGGCGCGCGCGTTGAGCTCGCCATAGCTCAGTTCCTCGGCCTCATGCACCACAGCCACCCTGTCGGGCGCCTCACGCACCCGCGCCTCGAACAGCTCGTGGATGCACAGCTGCGAAGGATAGTCCGCTTCCGTCCGGTTCAGCTCCTCCAGCAGATAGCCGCGCTCGGCGGCCGGCAGGA
>NZ_JARAKC010000150.1:0-266 GCF_049887195.1 Mesorhizobium abyssinicae | reverse complement strand
TATCGGGTTGGGGTGGGTGGCGGTTTGGCGGGCGGCGTGATTCCATCAGGCCATGTCGGAGTCACCCGATTCTCGAACGCTGACCCCTGCGGGGCTGGTGCAGTTGCGGGCTGAGGTGACCGGGCTTAGCGCCGAAAGCGCGGCTCTGAAGGATGAGATACGGCGTCTGAAAGGTCTGAAGCCACGCCCGACGCTGAGGCCGGGCGGGATGGAGCAGTCGTCCAAGCGGAGCTCGCCTGCTGCAACGGGTCCGAAGCGGCGTGGCT
>NZ_JARAKC010000149.1:0-273 GCF_049887195.1 Mesorhizobium abyssinicae | reverse complement strand
CAACGCTGCAGCTGTTCTTGCCAAGGTCAATTCCCAGCATCATGATCGTCATGGCTCGTCCTTCTCCGCTTTCCAAACACAGGCATCCTAGCCGATGCCTCAAAGGAGGGCGGGCCATTCCATAAAAGTCCGCGCATGCACTGGAGCAGGACCGTCCCGACATCCTGAAGCGTCGTCGGGACTGGTTCGATGGCCAGCTCGATCTCGATCCGGCGAAGCTGGTGTTCATCGATGAAACCGGACTGTCGACCAAGATGGCACGCCTGCGCGGAA
>NZ_JARAKC010000148.1:0-276 GCF_049887195.1 Mesorhizobium abyssinicae | reverse complement strand
GGCGCGGCCAGCAGAAAGCCATCGTTGCGCTCGCCCGCCGGCTGGCGGTGATCATGCATCGCATCTGGAGCGACGGCACACAGTTCCGCTGGACCAGGACGGAAATCATGCCGGTCGGCTGAACAATAGTTCCACTCCACCGGTGGAAAAGCTGTCCTTCGCGGGACGAGGATGAGGTGAGTTCGTCGACTGGCTTGGCTCGATTGCCCATCATCGGCAATCAAGGCGCTCGACAGATTGTTCCACCCATTCTTCTGAATCCCCATAGAGGGCAGG
>NZ_JARAKC010000147.1:0-286 GCF_049887195.1 Mesorhizobium abyssinicae | reverse complement strand
TTCCGCGCAGGCGTGCCATCTTGGTCGACAGTCCGGTTTCATCGATGAACACCAGCTTCGCCGGATCGAGATCGAGCTGGCCATCGAACCAGTCCCGACGACGCTTCAGGATGTCGGGACGGTCCTGTTCCAGTGCATGCGTGGACTTTTATGGAATGGCCAGCCGTGCCGGCCGAGCCAGGCGCTCAGGGCGCTGCGGCTGATCTTTACCAGCCGCTCGGTCTCCAGCCGAGCCACCATCTCGTTCAGTGTGATGTCCTTGCGCTCCTCGATCATTCCCACGATG
>NZ_JARAKC010000146.1:0-291 GCF_049887195.1 Mesorhizobium abyssinicae | reverse complement strand
AAGCCCGGTCACCTCAGCCCGCAACTGCACCAGCCCCGCAGGGGTCAGCGTTCGAGAATCGGGTGACTCCGACATGGCCTGATGGAATCACGCCGCCCGCCAAACCGCCACCCACCCCAACCCGATATACCCGAGTCATAACGCCGCGTCCGCCACCGCTATGCTGGAGTGCACCCCCAGACTGAGACAGGGAAAATCGCGGACACCGTCCCGTGTTCAGCTATGCCGCCATTTCCATCCGTCGTCTACCTGAATGCAACTGTTCGTATTCCTCCGGCGTGAGATAATCGA
>NZ_JARAKC010000145.1:0-313 GCF_049887195.1 Mesorhizobium abyssinicae | reverse complement strand
GCTGGGCGAACGACAGCACCAGCGGCTCTTGGCGCGACACCGCCGTGATCGCCGGCAGCTCGTGCGGGCCGCAGCGGCTCAGCACCTCGACGATGCCTGCCGCCAGATCGGCAAGCACCGGCCTGGTAAACAGCGTCGTCAGCGGCACCTCCACGCCAACAGCCTGCGACAGCCGGCTGAGCAGCCGCACCGCCAGGAGCGAATGGCCGCCGAGCTCGAAGAAGTGGTCGTGGCGGCCGATGCGCTCGACGCCGAGCAGCTCCGCCCAGATGCCGGCCAGCGCCGTCTCGACCTCGCCTTGCGGCGCCGCATA
>NZ_JARAKC010000144.1:0-314 GCF_049887195.1 Mesorhizobium abyssinicae | reverse complement strand
TGGCGGCACGCATGCTGAAGCGCGGCATCTATGTCATCGGCTTTTCCTTCCCGGTGGTGCCGAAGGGCCAAGCCCGTATCCGCACCCAGATGTCGGCGGCGCATTCCAGCGCCGATATCGACAGGGCGGTCGAGGCGTTCGGCGCGATCGGCCGGGAGCTTAATCTAGTTTGAGGTATAAGAGTACTTCTCTGATTGGGGTCGTCGTGGTCAAGGTGCTCCTGCACTTTTTCTCGGACCGTTCCGCGGGTCACTCGCTTCTCTTCGCGGTCGGCGCTTGGGCCGCCGCATGATGGGATCAGGAGAGCGAGACGT
>NZ_JARAKC010000143.1:0-329 GCF_049887195.1 Mesorhizobium abyssinicae | reverse complement strand
GAAGTGCTGGCTCGAAGCCTGAGTTCGGCCTTGCGGAGATGTCCTCACCCATCGTGAAACTGGTGGCCCAGCGCGTTGCGCTGGGCATCCTCCTCTTGTTGGCCGTTTCGGTCCTGATCTTCGCCGGCACCCAGATCCTGCCCGGCGACGTCGCGCAAGCCATTCTCGGACAATCGGCGACGCCGGAGTCGCTCGCCAATCTGCGCGAGCAGCTCGGGCTGAACCAGCCTGCCTATCTCCGCTACTTCCACTGGCTGGGCGGCGTGCTCACCGGCGATCTCGGCACCGCCATGTCGAGCGGGCAGGACATTGCGACATCGATCAAGGAC
>NZ_JARAKC010000142.1:0-342 GCF_049887195.1 Mesorhizobium abyssinicae | reverse complement strand
CAATCTGGGCAATGCCCTTGCCGAAGTTCTGACTGAGCCAGCTGTTGAAACGACCCAAAGTACTCCGATAGCTATTTAGCGAGACTTGACTGTACCTGCTTGCAGCTGCCTGACATGCATCTTCGATCACCTGGTTGTCTTCGCTGACCGAGCGCGATCTAGCTGTTGTGACAGTCTGTCCGGCAGAATGCTGCCGGAGCCTTCGCAACGCCACGTTGGTGTCGCCCAGTAGTACGGCATCGTTGCCCGCGAAGTTCTTCGCCAGCGCGTCCAACCCCGGGTCCTCAATCTGGCCGGCGATCTGCGTCCGATGGTTCTCGTCAAGCCATTTGCTGAACTTGC
>NZ_JARAKC010000141.1:0-342 GCF_049887195.1 Mesorhizobium abyssinicae | reverse complement strand
AAAGGAGATAGCATGGATCCCTTTAAGAACGTCAATCCATCCCGCGTCTCAGATCTCGCCCGCACAGACGATGCAGGCTCGCAACAGCAGCAGACCGACCAGGCGCGTTTTCAGGAGCATCTGAACGCGTCGCAGCCGGACCAGCATCGGCAAGCCGTTCCAAACAGCCGTCTTGCCAGGCGGACCGGCTCACATGCAGATGCGGTTGGACCGAGCATGCTGCAAGAGGAGGACGCCGGGGAAGGCGGTTCGCGCTTGCCCTTTGCTCCACCAGCTCACTCACCTGTGCAGAGTTTTGACCAGGACGAGCTCTTTGCCGCCGCCGAGCGCGCCGGGCCGTTT
>NZ_JARAKC010000140.1:0-348 GCF_049887195.1 Mesorhizobium abyssinicae | reverse complement strand
GATAGCCGCGCGCCACCCCCGCCCCGCCGATATAGAGCTCGCCAACCGCCCCCAGCGGCACCGGCTGACCATGAGCGTCCAGGAGATACACCCGCGTGTTCGCGATCGGACGGCCGATCGGGATCGAGTTCAGCCGCTCGACAGCTTGGGTTATGGCGAATGTGGCGCATCCAACCGTTGCTTCTGTCGGTCCAAAATGATTGAGCAGGCGCACGGTTGGAAACCGCTCTTGCCAAAACTGTATATCTGCCGGAACCAAGGCCTCGCCCCCGACCATGAGCGCTCTTGTCGGAGGCGGTCCTTTGTGGCCTTCAAGCCGCTTGTTCAGCAGGCTCAGGTGCGCAGGCG
>NZ_JARAKC010000139.1:0-365 GCF_049887195.1 Mesorhizobium abyssinicae | reverse complement strand
CAAGGCTCCGCAAGCTGAAACAAGGGGTCACGACGCCGGCAAGAAGATTGTCGGCCGCAAGCGACACATTGCCGTCGATACGGATGGACGGCTGTTGATGGTCAACCTCACCACCGCCGATATCTCCACAGTGCCGGCGCTCAGGCGATCCTGGATGGTATCCGCAAGCGCTGGCCCTGGGTGAAGCATCTGTTCGCCGACGGCGCCTATGACCGGCTGAAGCTCATGGACAAAGCCACCTATCTCGACTTCGTGGTCGAGATCATCCGTCGATCCGACGACCAGAAGGGCTTCCAGATCCTGCCCCGCCGCTGGGTCGTCGAGCGGACCTTCGGCTGGATGACAAGATGGCGCCGCCTCGTACG
>NZ_JARAKC010000138.1:0-369 GCF_049887195.1 Mesorhizobium abyssinicae | reverse complement strand
GGCGTTACCAGCGCGGGGATCAGGCACGGCGCCGAAATAGCTTTCAAGGCTCGAAATGGCAGTCTCTCCCTCGTTAAGACTGCCTGCTCACAGAATCCCTTCTCAGCCCAACTTCAAGTCCCAAAAAAGCCATATGCGATTCCCCTGCCCACGAGGGGGAGATCAGCAGCTTCAGCGCCCCGCTCATTCTGCAACGTTGGCGATTGGCGAAAGCCGCGATGACAGCTGATCTCCCCCCTCGTGGCAGGGCTATCGCATATGGGTTAGCGCCTGGATGAGATAGTCGTCGTTCCACGCGCATTTCTTGATGCGGTGGCTGATGGGGACTTTGTCGGCATCGGCTGCCTGGAGGACGTTTCTGGCGATGCG
>NZ_JARAKC010000137.1:0-373 GCF_049887195.1 Mesorhizobium abyssinicae | reverse complement strand
TGTGGCGCGTCTCGATGCAGAAGACCGGGAAGCCAGCTTTTGCCAGCCCTTCGAACAGCCATTGCGATAATGGTCCAGCTTCAAGGCCCACTCTATCCAGACTGAAGGCCGGATCGCCCAGGATGGCGATTAGGTCATCGGGGTGGGAGACGACCTTCCATTCCCGGCATAGCTTGCCGCTTTCATCAACGACACAGACGCTCGTTTCTTTGACCGAGACATCGAGGCCGGCATAATGTTTCATGACTGCGCTCCTCTGCGTGATGGTTGGGTCGGGTTCCGACAGACTGCGTTTTATCATCAGCGGTGGCGCAACACCTTCTTTCCGGACGGACGAGATGGGGCACGAAGCCGATTAGCCCATCTATGCTGA
>NZ_JARAKC010000136.1:0-383 GCF_049887195.1 Mesorhizobium abyssinicae | reverse complement strand
AAGCCCGGTCACCTCAGCCCGCAACTGCACCAGCCCCGCAGGGGTCAGCGTTCGAGAATCGGGTGACTCCGACATGGCCTGATGGAATCACGCCGCCCGCCAAACCGCCACCCACCCCAACCCGATACACCCGAGTCATAACGCCGCGTCCGCCACCGCTGTGCTGGAGTGCACCCCCAGACTGAGACAGGGAAAATCACGGACACCGTCCCGTGTTCAGCTATGCCGCCATTTCCATCCGTCGTCTAAGCGGGGGAGCGTACAGTCGGCTCAGCTGCACGGGATCGATCTGGAGCCCATCCGCGCGCATGGCCGCGCCCACTTCCGCAGTCTGGCCCGGCATCCACATGCCTTCGTGCGCCGACGTAGCGGTGACCGTCCAG
>NZ_JARAKC010000135.1:0-383 GCF_049887195.1 Mesorhizobium abyssinicae | reverse complement strand
AGCCCCTGGCGGTCGAGCTTGCCGTTGGCCGTCAGCGGCAGCGCCGCAAGCCGCACGAACGCCGACGGCACCATGTAGTCGGGCAGCCGCGCGCCAAGATGCGCGCGCAAGGCGCCGGCAAGCGCGCCTGGTTCTTCGCCCCCAACTCCCGCTTCGCCCCCGGCTTCGTCCTGCGGCGCGCACACCACATAGGCGACCAGCCGCATCTGGCCCGCCCGGTCCTGGCGCGCCACCACCACCGCATCGCGCACCTGGTCGTGCTCGGCAAGGCGCGCCGCGATCTCGCCCGGCTCGATGCGGAAGCCGCGGATCTTCACCTGGTCGTCGTTGCGGCCCAGGAACTCCAGATTGCCGTCGCCAAGATAGCGCGCCAGATCCCCGGT
>NZ_JARAKC010000134.1:0-385 GCF_049887195.1 Mesorhizobium abyssinicae | reverse complement strand
CGATGTCGCTACCGACCTTGACCAGCGTGATCGCTTCACCCTGGCTGGTCAGGCCGGAGGCCGAGTTGGTGACGTTCAGCGTATAGCCGCTGATCACCGTCGAGCCGGCGCCGTCGGCGCCATAGCTCGGCGACACCGCCGCCAGGAAGGCGGCCGCGAAGCTGGCGCTCGCCGTGTCGGAGTTGGCGCCGATCGTCTGCGCGTCCTGCGTCACCAGCGTGATGGCGCTGTCGTTGACCGTGCCCACCGTCAGCGACGGCACGTCGTCGTCGAAGCCGATATTGCCGCCGAGATCGGTGCTGACCGTCGAGGTCGCCTGGTCGTTGTCGCCATCGGTCACCGTCGCCGTCGCCGACAGCGACACCTTGCCGGCGGCAAGGTCGAG
>NZ_JARAKC010000133.1:0-397 GCF_049887195.1 Mesorhizobium abyssinicae | reverse complement strand
AAGTTACGATCAGTCGCAACTTTGGCAGGAGGTGGACCAAGCTGAGCGGCGGGAACCTGCCGGCTCCGGCTCGAATTGGTCGCCGCAGATTCCGTCTGATTTTGACGCGACTATGTGGCCAACGCCGGAATCCGCGTCAACTCGCTCGTCTGGCATCTACCGCGGTCTTGATTCTATAGCTAGATCGCGCTCGGTCAGCGAAGACAACCAGGTGATCGAAGATGCATGTCGGGCAGCTGCAAGCAGGTACGGAAAAGACACGCTAAAAGTCTATCGGAGTACTTTGGGTCGTTTCAACAGCTGGCTCAGTCAGACCTTCGGCAAGGGCATTGCCCAGATGGAACCCGCGGTGCTGAGCCGGGCGGTTGACGAGTACAAGAAGAACGTAGGCCCCGGT
>NZ_JARAKC010000132.1:0-397 GCF_049887195.1 Mesorhizobium abyssinicae | reverse complement strand
ATCTGGATTGTCCCTCTGCAGCTCCTGCGCCAGCAGCTCGTAGTCTCTCTGGATGTGCCGATCCCCCAGCCATTGCGTGGCGTCGAGCGCCAGCCCGCTGCGGTCGTGAGACGAGGCTTGCGGATCGCGCGCCTTAACCTGAGCGTCGGAGGCTGTACCTGGAGGCGGGGCATAATGGGCATCATCACGCAGCTCGGCCGGTGTGGACGGCAAGTCGACCAGGGAGTCAAGACCGCGGTAGATGCCAGACGAGCGAGCCGACGTGGATTTCGGCGTTGGCCACATAGTCGCGTCAAAATCAGACGGAATCTGCGGCGACCAATTCGAGCCGGAGCCGGCAGGTTCCCGCCGCTCAGCTTGGTCCACCTCCTGCCAAAGTTGCGACTGATCGTAACTT
>NZ_JARAKC010000131.1:0-401 GCF_049887195.1 Mesorhizobium abyssinicae | reverse complement strand
CCGGTGGAGCCTGAGGTGTAGATGATATAGGCGAGATGGCGCGCGGTGAGCCCGAGCGCGCGCGGGTCGGGATCGCAAGCCGGCTGCCCGGCCCAGGCGGGTGCGGCGGTGTCGAGGTCGACCACGCCGACATGGCCAAGCGCCTGCGCGCCGAGCGCCTGGCGACCGGCCGCATCGCAAAGCAGCAGCCGCGGCGCGGCATCCTCAAGCACCTGGGTGAGGCGCGCGCTCGGATAGGCCGGGTCGAGCGGCACATAGGCGCCGCCCGCCTTCAGGATCGCCAGGACCCCGACCACCATCATCGGGCTGCGCTCCAGGCAGATCGCCACCGGCTGGTCCGGCTTCACGCCAAGGCCGACCAGATGATGCGCCAGGCGGTTGGCGCGCGCGTTGAGCTCGCC
>NZ_JARAKC010000130.1:0-414 GCF_049887195.1 Mesorhizobium abyssinicae | reverse complement strand
GCACCGGTGAAGAAGACCGAGAAGGGCGAGGTTCCCGCCTACAAGCTCTCGGTCAACGACATGGTGATCAAGGCGATGGCGATGGCGCTGATGGCGGTGCCGGATGCCAATGCCTCGTGGACCGACAGCGCCATGGTCAAGCACAAGCACGCCGATGTCGGCGTCGCCGTGTCGATCCCCGGCGGCCTGATCACGCCGATCATCCGCCATGCCGACGAAAAGACGCTGTCGACGATCTCCAACGAGATGAAGGACCTGGCCAGCCGCGCCCGCAGCCGCAAGCTGAAGCCGGAGGAATACCAGGGCGGCACCACGGCGGTGTCCAACCTCGGCATGTTCGGCATCAAGGATTTTGCCGCCGTCATCAACCCGCCGCATGCGACGATCCTGGCGGTCGGCGCCGGCGAGCAGCGG
>NZ_JARAKC010000129.1:0-416 GCF_049887195.1 Mesorhizobium abyssinicae | reverse complement strand
GGAGATATCGGCGGTGGTGAGGTTGACCATCAACAGCCGTCCATCCGTATCGACGGCAATGTGTCGCTTGCGGCCGACAATCTTCTTGCCGGCGTCGTGACCCCTTGTTTCAGCTTGCGGAGCCTTGACCGACTGGCTGTCTGTCACGCCAGCCGTGGGACTGGCCTCGCGCCCGCTCGCTCGCGATCCAGCATCAGCGCCACGTCGTGGATGGTCTGGAACAGAAAGCGCCGCGCCAGCTCGCGGGACCAGCCGTAGACCGTCTGCCAGGGGCCGAAATGGATCGGCAGCATCCGCCAACCGCAACCGGAGCGGACCAGGTAGCGCAGGGCGTTGACCACCTCCCGGAAATCAACCTCGCGCGGACGGCCGCGACGCCCAGGCTTGGGCATCAGCGGTGCGAACTGCTCCCACTC
>NZ_JARAKC010000128.1:0-420 GCF_049887195.1 Mesorhizobium abyssinicae | reverse complement strand
CCAGCCGTGCCGGCCGAGCCAGGCGCTCAGGGCGCTGCGGCTGATCTTTACCAGCCGCTCGGTCTCCAGCCGAGCCACCATCTCGTTCAGTGTGATGTCCTTGCGCTCCTCGATCATTCCCACGATGAAGGCTTCGTGCACATCGAGGCTGGAAGCGCGGCGCCGACCCTGCGGCCGCGGCATCAGTTCGCCGATCTTTGCCCGCGAAATCCATCGGATCGCGCTCGATACCCCAACCCCGAACCGCGCCGCAGCCTGCCGTGCCGACATGCCTTCGGCCGACGCCTTCACGACACGCGACCGAAGATCGTCGCTCAGTGCCTTTCCCATCGTCCACCTCCCGTTGAGACGGACGTTGAATCACCGGCGGGCGCTTCAGTCACATCACATTCGATTCATCGATCACGGGACGTGCTCTAG
>NZ_JARAKC010000127.1:0-420 GCF_049887195.1 Mesorhizobium abyssinicae | reverse complement strand
AGGCCAGCATCACCTGGAACAACGGCGTGTGATCGAGCGCGCGCGGCGGCTTGACGATCTCAACCACCTGCTCGAACGGCAGGTCCTGATGCTCCTGCGCGGCCAGCGCCGTGCGCCGCGCGCGCTCCAGAAGCTCGGCAACGCTCGGCGCGCCAGACAGGTCAAGGCGAAGCGCAAGCGTGTTGACGAAGAAGCCGATCAGCTCTTCCACCTCGCGCCGGCCGCGATTGGCGCTCGGCACGCCAATCACGACATCGTCCTGCCCGGACAGGCGCGACAGCACCGCCGCCCACGCCGCCAGCACCGTCATGAACACCGTCGTGCCATGCTGCCGGCTCAGCCGCTTCAGACCCCGCGTCAGAGCCGCATCGATGACGACCCCCACACCGGCCCCGGCAAACGACTGCTGCGCCGGCCGCG
>NZ_JARAKC010000126.1:0-438 GCF_049887195.1 Mesorhizobium abyssinicae | reverse complement strand
GCAAAATACTTCATGGCTGCTCCTCCTGATGTTTGTGGCGATCTACATCGACCACGTTCTCACATCTCGACAGGAGCAGCCGCCCTTGGCTCGGGCGAGACCCCAATCACCCCATCTGTTGAAGAAGGCACTCGCCACCGGACCGCAGCGGTGTTCACTGGTTCCGAAGGGATTCGGAGGTGACGAGTGCGCGGCGGCGACGATCGAACTGGCGAACTGTTCAGCTACGTGGACCTTGAAGCCCGGGTTCGGCGCAATCATCCGTTGCGGGCGATCCGGACGATCGTGAATGAAGCCCTGTCCGCGTTGGAACGCGAGTTCGCGGCGCTGTACTCGCCGATCGGACGGCCCTCGATCCCGCCGGAGAAGCTGCTGCGGGCGATGCTGTTGCAGGCGTTCTATTCGATCCGCTCGGAGCGGCTTTTGATGGAGCGGCTG
>NZ_JARAKC010000125.1:0-442 GCF_049887195.1 Mesorhizobium abyssinicae | reverse complement strand
CGGAGGGTCCGAATGAACATTCACAAGAATGCCCGTCTCACGCCGCTGCGTCGAGAGGAGATGGCGCTGTCGGTGATAGAGGGCGGTTTTTCCAAAGCCCATGCGGCGCGCGTCTATGGCGTGTCAGCCAAGATCGTGGCGCGCTGGGTCGGGCGCTACAAGGCCGAAGGACGGGCCGGCATGATCGACCGTTCTTCGCGGCCCGCCCATATGCCACAGGCCACCACTGCGTCGATCGCGGAGCGCATCATGGCGCTGCGGCGGCAACGTTGGACCGGCAAGCACATCGCCCATGAGGTCGGCGTCTCGCCCGCTACCGTCAGCCGGGTTCTCAAGCGTGCCGGACTGTCGCGGTTGAGGGATATCGAACCGGCCGAACCGGTGCGCCGCTACGAGCGCGAGAAGCCCGGCGAGATGATCCACATCGACATCAAGAAACTCG
>NZ_JARAKC010000124.1:0-459 GCF_049887195.1 Mesorhizobium abyssinicae | reverse complement strand
CTGGCGCCCCGGCCTGTCTCGGCTTGCCGACGGACCGTCCGCGGCCGGCGCAGCAGTCGTTTGCCGGGGCCGGTGTGGGGGTCGTCATCGATGCGGCTCTGACGCGGGGTCTGAAGCGGCTGAGCCGGCAGCATGGCACGACGGTGTTCATGACGGTGCTGGCGGCCTGGGCGGCGGTGCTGTCGCGCCTGTCCGGGCAGGACGATGTCGTGATTGGCGTGCCGAGCGCCAATCGCGGCCGGCACGAGGTGGAAGAGCTGATCGGCTTCTTCGTCAACACGCTTGCGCTTCGCCTTGACCTGTCTGGCGCGCCGAGCGTTGCCGAGCTTCTTGAGCGCGCGCGGCGCACGGCGCTGGCCGCGCAGGAGCATCAGGACCTGCCGTTCGAGCAGGTGGTTGAGATCGTCAAGCCGCCGCGCGCGCTCGATCACACGCCGTTGTTCCAGGTGATGCTGGCCT
>NZ_JARAKC010000123.1:0-478 GCF_049887195.1 Mesorhizobium abyssinicae | reverse complement strand
GGCATCGTTGCCCGCGAAGTTCTTCGCCAGCGCGTCCAACCCCGGGTCCTCAATCTGGCCGGCGATCTGCGTCCGATGGTTCTCGTCAAGCCATTTGCTGAACTTGCGCAGCGCCGTTATATCGCCATTGATCGATTTCTTGCTCACCTTGGTTGTAGCATCGGCACGGTAGGCGGCTAAAAGCGCCTCGTCCGGGTGCTCTCGGCCGCGCTTGCGGCTGCGCGTTTGCTGAACGACGGCAGCCTGGTGAGGCGCCGCGGCCGGCATCGTATGGCGCGCGCCGGACCAAACGCCCTGTTGATTGGCCGCAGGCCGATATGCGTCCGCGACGACGTGAGGGAGGTTCACGACATCGGGTGCGCTTCCAAATCCCGTGGCGGGCAGGTTGACCCGCGGCGGCGGCATGGAACTCAAAGCTTCGTAACCGACCCCAATCGCTGCGCGGCTCCGCGGCTGATCGACACTTTGCGCGGGTGAG
>NZ_JARAKC010000122.1:0-489 GCF_049887195.1 Mesorhizobium abyssinicae | reverse complement strand
TTCGCGTGGAAGGGCGAACTCCACTTCGCGGGCAAGCTGCGCATCCTTGCGCATTTCGAACGCCTCGACATCGTTCCACAGGCGTTCGCGGTCGCTCCAGGCTTCCGGCGCGTCCTCTGGCAGCATCACCTCGGAATGAACGACGCCGCGCTTGCTGGAAAAATCGTGGCTGCGTTCGATCCGCTCGTCGCGCAACCGCGAAGCCGAGCGGTAGGCAGCAGACGCCACAGCACTGCTTCCAGCCTTGCGGCCAATAACTTTGACGTGAAGATGATAGATCGCCATCGCGACAAGATCATTTGCACGTCAAAGCGCACGTCGGCACGACGTATAAGCGCGCCCTCCCTCGAAAAATTCTCGGGATGGACCAGCCCGTCCCGGGCTGTCTCGGCAACCCTGAAGCCTTCCGGCGGACGCTTGCCTATCATCGCCGCATCAACAACCGATGGAGACAGCAATGCGCAAACCACGTGACTTCGACGCCGAACT
>NZ_JARAKC010000121.1:0-493 GCF_049887195.1 Mesorhizobium abyssinicae | reverse complement strand
GCTTTTGCAAGATGATAGGCGATTGACATCCCTATGATTCCACCACCAATAATCACAACGTCATAATGCTTGTTCATAAGGATTCTCCTTTCGCTTTTGAGAAAATGCTTGTGCCATCTTGCGCGGCTGAGGATGAGTAAAAATACCGGACATGACCGCTATTCCTTTTAAATCAATATGCGTCAATTCTGGCAGTCGATCAGGCGTTATGCCACCAATCACAACCACCGGAATGGACAGCGCAGAAGTCAATTCTTCCACAAGCTTGATGCCTCTCGCCTTTCGTCCGGGTTTACATGCGGTATCATATACGTGCCCAAACATGACATACTCTGCCCCGTTCTTCTCGGCTGCTTTGGCTTCTTCTATCGAATGAACAGACACCCCCGCATGCAAGTGAGGAAATTTTTGTCTCAATTCCTTTGGCGAAAAGCTGTGGCCTGGAAGATGCACACGGTGAATATTGGTGAGCAGTGCAACGTCGACTCGGTCA
>NZ_JARAKC010000120.1:0-498 GCF_049887195.1 Mesorhizobium abyssinicae | reverse complement strand
CTTTGACGACGGCTTTTGCCCGGTATTGGGCGAAGAGTTCCTCATCGTCCTTGGTGCCGGGTCGAACAGCCGAAGCAGCCGTCACAGGCTGTCCGGCAAAATGCTGCCGGAGCCTTCCCAACGCCACGTTGGTGTCGCCCAGTAGTTTGGCATCGTGGCCCGCGAAGTCCTTCGCCAGACCGTCCAGCTGCTCGTCCTCAATCCGACCGTCGATTTGGCTCTGGTGGTTCTCGTCAAGCCATGTGCTGAACTTGCGCAGCGCCGTTATACCGCGAGCAATCGAGCCTTCACTCACCTTGGCTGTTCTATCCGCCTTGGCACGGTAGGCGGCAAAAAGCGCCTCGTCCGGGTGCTCTCGGCCGCGCTTGCGGCTGCGCGTTTGCTGAACGACGGCAGCCTGGTGAGGCGCCTCGGCCGGCATTGTACGGCGCGCGCCGGTCCAAACGCCCTGTTGATTGGCCGCAGGCCGATATGCGTCCGCGACGACGTGAGGGAAGT
>NZ_JARAKC010000119.1:0-503 GCF_049887195.1 Mesorhizobium abyssinicae | reverse complement strand
GAGCGCGCGCGGCGCACGGCGCTGGCCGCGCAGGAGCATCAGGACCTGCCGTTCGAGCAGGTGGTTGAGATCGTCAAGCCGCCGCGCGCGCTCGATCACACGCCGTTGTTCCAGGTGATGCTGGCCTGGCAGAACGAGGCCGGCGAGAGGCTCGACCTGCCCGGGCTGAGCGTGGAGGCAGCCGGGGGTGGCTTCGACCAGGTCAAGTTCGACCTGGAGCTGAGCCTTGGCGAGCGCGGCGAGGAGATCGCCGGAACGCTGCGCTATGCCACGGCGCTGTTCGATGAAGCGACGATCGAGCGGCAGCGCGGCTATCTCTTGGCCTTGCTGCGGGCGATGGTTGCCGATGCCGGACAGCCGGTCGGCCGCATCGAGCTTTTGTCGGCCGCCGAGCGCGGCTATCTGCTGGAGGAGCTGAACCGGACGGAAGCGGACTATCCTTCGCAGCTGTGCATCCACGAGCTGTTCGAGGCGCGGGTGCGTGAGGCGCCCGACAGGGTGGC
>NZ_JARAKC010000118.1:0-506 GCF_049887195.1 Mesorhizobium abyssinicae | reverse complement strand
GTCGGCTTCGTCGGCAAGAACGGCCGCGGCTCGGCCGAGCATTGTGGCGTCGAGGGCAGGGTGGATATCATCACCGGCACGCTCGGCAAGGCGCTGGGCGGCGCGTCCGGCGGCTACACCTCAGGCAAAGCCCAGGTGGTCGACTGGCTGCGCCAGCGCTCGCGGCCCTACCTGTTCTCCAACACGCTGATGCCGGCGATCGCCGGCGCCTCGATCAAGGTGTTCGACATGATCCGCAATGGCGGCGCCTTTCGCGAGGGCCTCTATGCCAATGCGGAACGCTTCCGGTCTCAGATGGGCAAGCTTGGCTTCACGCTGGCTGGTGCAGATCATCCGATCATCCCGGTGATGCTGGGCGATGCGGCTCTGGCACAGGAGATGGCGGCACGCATGCTGAAGCGCGGCATCTATGTCATCGGCTTTTCCTTCCCGGTGGTGCCGAAGGGCCAAGCCCGTATCCGCACCCAGATGTCGGCGGCGCATTCCAGCGCCGATATCGACAGGGC
>NZ_JARAKC010000117.1:0-511 GCF_049887195.1 Mesorhizobium abyssinicae | reverse complement strand
CGTTCAGATGCTCCTGAAAACGCGCCTGGTCGGTCTGCTGCTGTTGCGAGCCTGCATCGTCTGTGCGGGCGAGATCTGAGACGCGGGATGGATTGACGTTCTTAAAGGGATCCATGCTATCTCCTTTTGCCTGTTCCGAGCAGCTCAAGCCGGCCCTGGTGGCTGGAAACTGTTCTATGGTGTAACGTCCGGAATTATCTGTCGTCGTGAGGGCCCTAGCCCAGAAATATCTGCCGTCAGTTGGAGTAACCGGGGCAAAACCATAGCGGACCACCCGCGCCGATCGTCAGATCCTGCACCACGAAGCTTGTCCGCCCAGAAACCGCGAGCCCGGTGGCGGCTCATAACAAAGACGGCGCTCTTCGGTGACGATCGCCCGGCTCGAGCCACGCCGCTTCGGACCCGTTGCAGCAGGCGAGCTCCGCTTGGACGACTGCTCCATCCCGCCCGGCCTCAGCGTCGGGCGTGGCTTCAGACCTTTCAGACGCCGTATCTCATCCTTCAGAGCCGC
>NZ_JARAKC010000116.1:0-513 GCF_049887195.1 Mesorhizobium abyssinicae | reverse complement strand
GTTCGGCAGGAACCTCATAATGAAGACAACCGACGATCGTCTCGGTGGGACCGTACTCGTTCACCATCGTGGCCGTCGGCTGGATCTTGCGCCACAGTTCCACCGTTGAACGCGACAGCGCTTCACCTCCGATGACAAAGGTGCCGACCTGGCTGCCGGTCGTCTGCGCCGGCATCTGTTGCCCAAGCGCATCCAGATGGCTCGGCGTGATCTTGATTAGCCCACAGCCCGCCCTGATCTTTGCCTTCACCTCCTCGACCTTGTCGCCCTCGGTTACAAGCTGTGCGTAACCACCACACAGTAGAGGCGCAAACAGGCTGGTGATTATGGCGTCGAAAGCCAAGGGCAGGGAGACCACCGAGGATGAGCGCGGGGCGTAAGCCTGGCAGGCCCAGTCCAGGTAATTGACCAGTCCGCGATGCTCGACCATGACGCCCTTGGGCGTTCCGGTGGAGCCTGAGGTGTAGATGATATAGGCGAGATGGCGCGCGGTGAGCCCGAGCGCGCGCGGGT
>NZ_JARAKC010000115.1:0-579 GCF_049887195.1 Mesorhizobium abyssinicae | reverse complement strand
CGCTGTGCCGCAACGACGATTGCCTCAGCATCGGCAGCATCGTTTTTCTGCCTTTTCACAAAGGGCCGCACATATTGCGGCGCGATCAGTTTCACCTCATGGCCAAGCTTGACCATTTCCCGCGCCCGGTAGCTCGCGCTACCGCATGCTTCCATCACAACCACAGCAGACGGCTGGCATGCCATGAACTGCCGGAACCGTGACCGCGTTTCTCCGCCTCGGAACATGACGTCTAGCGCTGATCTGCTTGACGACAGCCACCGAGACTCAACGCCCCGCGTCAGATCGCTCTCTGCTTCTGAAGGAAGCCATTAGTTCGGCTCGGGCCTGATCGGAGGCTTGGCTGATGGGCAGCGTGACTCCTGTACCAGCCCTATGACCGAGCCGGTTTTGGAGTGCCTGCCGATCGATGTCGAGGTTGTCGAGGTGCAGCCTGGCTGGCTGCCCCCTTGGCCCCAGTCGTCCGACCAGCGCCCTGGTGCCGTCAAGCACAAAGACGCCGCAATCATAGCCGTTCTGCTGCTGGGTCATGCGGACCGGCTCCAGGCAGGCTCCCAGCCGTCGTGCGAGCTGTGCCGC
>NZ_JARAKC010000114.1:0-586 GCF_049887195.1 Mesorhizobium abyssinicae | reverse complement strand
GGCCCCCGTGCCGGCCCCATCCTCGCCTGCTCAAAGTGCCGACTCGTCCTCGACCTTCGCCGGCCTTGCGCCGCTGTCGCCCACACCTTATCGGCGTCCGGATTTTGATCTGAATGCGCTCACGCCCGAGCAACTGGCTGAGGGTGCTGACATTAGCGGCTCGGGCCATTGGAGCGCAGTTGACGGCTCGGCAATTGCCCAGCCCGGCTCGTCACGTAGATCATCGCAGATCTATGCCGGTCTTGATGACATCGTCGACTTGCAGGACGATGCCGGCTCCGCGCCGCGGTCGGACGCTGCCAGGTCGAGATCGATTGCCGGGCCATCGCCGTCATCGAGCGTGCCTGGCGAAGGTTCCGCGGCGTCGAGCGCTGCACATGGCAGGCTCCCGGAGCTCGGGCCACAGCTTGGCTCGCCGGAGCAGGCCGACAGGGGGGTAAGGCCCGCCGCCTCGCAGGAAAGTTACGATCAGTCGCAACTTTGGCAGGAGGTGGACCAAGCTGAGCGGCGGGAACCTGCCGGCTCCGGCTCGAATTGGTCGCCGCAGATTCCGTCTGATTTTGACGCGACTATGTGGCCAACGCCG
>NZ_JARAKC010000113.1:0-598 GCF_049887195.1 Mesorhizobium abyssinicae | reverse complement strand
CTAGAGCACGTCCTGTTTAATCTGGTTCATAACCGGCTGCTTTGAAGTAGTTGGCGCATTCGTTCGGCGTGAACAGGTCGAGGACCGTGCCGACGGCGTTCCAAAGCGCGGCGATTGTCCGTTCGGCCTTTGCGCGCAGAAGTGCCTTGAGCTTGGCAAAGGCATTCTCGATGGGATTGAAATCGGGACTGTAGGGCGGCAGGTAGAGCAGGCTCGCGCCGACGGCCTCGATCGCGTCGCGCACGCCTGCGGCCTTATGGGCAGGCAGGTTGTCCATTACGACGACGTCGCCGGGCCGCAGGGTCGGAACCAGGACCTGCTCCACATAGGCCAGGAACACGGTGCCATTCATGGCGCCGTCGTAGACGAAGGGCGCGGTCATGCCCGTCAGTCGCAGCGCGCCGGTGAAGGTCGTGGTTTTCCAGTGGCCGTGCGGCACGCCTGCCCGGCAGCGCTCGCCGCGCGGTGCCCTTCCGCGCAGGCGTGCCATCTTGGTCGACAGTCCGGTTTCATCGATGAACACCAGCTTCGCCGGATCGAGATCGAGCTGGCCATCGAACCAGTCCCGACGACGCTTCAGGATGTCGGGACGGTCCTG
>NZ_JARAKC010000112.1:0-617 GCF_049887195.1 Mesorhizobium abyssinicae | reverse complement strand
TCCGCCCAGATCTGCGCCAGCGCCGTCTCGACCGCGCCCTGCGGCGCTTCATAGGCGGCGTGCGCATAGGCCTCGTCGTCGGGGGCGGGCAGCGCCTGGCGGTCGAGCTTGCCGTTCGGTGTCAGCGGCAGCCCATCCAGCCGCACGAAGGCCGACGGCACCATGTAGTCGGGCAGCCGCGCACCCAGATGAGCGCGCAAGGCGCCGGCAAGCGCGCCGCCATCGTCCCCGTCCGAGCCGGCCTCGGGTCCGCACACGACATAGGCGACAAGGTGCTTGTCGCCGGCGCGGTCCTGGCGCGCGACAACCACCGCCTCACGCACCCAGGCATGCTCGCAAAGCCGCGCCTCGATCTCGCCCGGCTCGATGCGGAAGCCGCGCATCTTCACCTGCTCGTCGTTGCGGCCCAAAAACTCCAGATTGCCGTCCGGCAGATAACGCCCCAGGTCGCCGGTCTTATACAGCCGATCGCCTTCCACAAAGGGACTGGCGATGAACCGCTCGGCCGTCAGATCGGGCCGGTTCAGGTAGCCACGCGCAACGCCTGCGCCGCCAATGTAAAGCTCGCCCACCGCCCCGAACGGCACAGGAGCGCCATGACCGTCCAGCAGGTACAC
>NZ_JARAKC010000111.1:0-619 GCF_049887195.1 Mesorhizobium abyssinicae | reverse complement strand
TAAGCGCCGAGCGGATTTGCGGCCAGGGGAAGTCCGGGCACTCCTCGCACCCTCGTCTTCGCGCAACACCGCATGCTTAACAGAAACGATAGCGCGCGCTCTCACAATTGATGGCCTGGCGACGCCGGCAGCGGGCTTCGTCGCCAGTGAGGACGAGGGTGTCGCGTTTACAACCAAATGTCGGAGGTCCGACATGGAAAGCAGCTTACCACGTAGGTCATTGAAAGCTTTATTCCTTTGGCACGATTAGTGCAACGGATGATCCGCAAACGTTGCACGGAACCGATACGATGTGAGGGGAGCGTCGTCCAGATTTTTGCGTTGACCGTGCACTCAGCCTTCACCCAGTGGCTGCCGCGCAAGCGCTTGCGGACGCCGGCCAGCCGATAGCTCATCGATCCAGTCTGCGGAGAACAATACATAGAATGGGAGCGAGATCAGCATGAACTCGAATTTGAAACGTTTGGCCCAAACAGCTTCCATGAGCTTGCTCTGGACGGTCACCGCTACGTCGGCGCACGAAGGCATGTGGATGCCGGGCCAGACTGCGGAAGTGGGCGCGGCCATGCGCGCGGATGGGCTCCAGATCGATCCCGTGCAGCTGAGCCGACTGTACGCT
>NZ_JARAKC010000110.1:0-657 GCF_049887195.1 Mesorhizobium abyssinicae | reverse complement strand
CGGTGGCCCGGTGACGCTTGTAGCACTGACCGATCACCGCCCCGGTGGCAACATCTAGCGCGGCAAACAGCGATGTCGTGCCGTTGCGGACATAGGTATGGGTGCGCCGTTCGGCGACGCCCGGCGCCATGGGCAGCACAGGCTGCTCGCGCTCCAGGGCCTGGATTTGCGACTTCTCATCCACGCAAAGCACGACCGCCCGGTCCGGAGGCGACATGTAAAGACCGACGATGTCCTGCACCTTGTCGACAAAGAGCGGATCAGAGGAGAGCTTGAATGTCTCGGCACGATGCGGCTGCAGGCCAAACGCGGTCCAGATCCGACGGATGGTGGTATGCGAAAGGCCGCTGTCGGCAGCCATCGAACGGATGGACCAGTGCGTGGCATCCTTAGGAGTGGTGTTCAACGTACGCTCGACGACCTGGGCAACCTGGGTATCGGAGACAGTTCGCGGTCGACCCGCACGATATTCATCTGTCAGCCCTTCAATACCATCCTGTACGAACCGGCGGCGCCACTTGCCAACCGTGTGCTCGTGAACCCCCAGGCGTTCGGCAACGTCCTTGCTTTGCAAACCCTGCGCGCACAAAAGGATCATCCGGCATCGATCCGACAAGGAGCGTGGCGCTTTATGCCGGCGCACCTGAGATTCGAGAA
>NZ_JARAKC010000109.1:0-670 GCF_049887195.1 Mesorhizobium abyssinicae | reverse complement strand
CCTGGGCCGGGCAGCCGGCTTGCGATCCCGACCCGCGCGCGCTCGGGCTCACCGCGCGCCATCTCGCCTATATCATCTACACCTCAGGCTCCACCGGGACGCCCAAGGGCGTCATGGTCGAGCATCGAAGCACCGCGAACCTGTTGCATTGGAACAGCGGCGCGTTTGCGCGATCGGAGACCAGCCGCATGCTGTTCTCCACCTCGATCAGCTTCGATCTGTCTGTCTATGAGTGCTTCGGAGCGCTCTCGCAGGGCGGCACGCTCTGTCTTGCCGAGAATGCACTGGCATTGGCGCAGACGCCTTTGGCCGTCTCGCTGATCAATACGGTACCCTCTGCCATAACCGCTCTGCTCGACAAGAAAGCAGTCCCCGCCTCGGCAAGCGCCATCAATTTGGCGGGCGAGCGGCTGAGCGCAGGTCTGATCGAACGAATCTTCGACAACACGCGCGTCCAAAAGATTTGCAATCTGTACGCTCCCTCGGAGACAACGACGTACTCGACCTGGGTTTGCATGCCCAGGGGAGAGGCTGTCGTCGAGACGATCGGCCGTCCGATCGCGAACACGCGGGTGTATCTCCTGGACGCCCATGGTCAGCCGGTGCCGCTGGGGGCGGTTGGCGAGCTCTATATCGGCGGGGCGGGGGTGGCGCGCGGCTATCTCAACCG
>NZ_JARAKC010000108.1:0-711 GCF_049887195.1 Mesorhizobium abyssinicae | reverse complement strand
GTCGTTCGCCCAGCAGCGGCTATGGTTCCTGGCGCAGCTGGATGAGACCAGCACCAACTACCACATGCCGCTGGCCTTGCGGTTTAAGGGTCGGCTGGACCGGGCCGCATGGCAGCGGAGCCTTGAGCGTGTGTTTGCGCGTCATGAGGGGTTGCGCAATGTCTTTGTCGCGCCGCAAGGCAAGCCCCGGGTCGAGGTCCTGCCGGCGGATGCGGGTCTGCCGCTGGTCGAGCACGATCTGTCGGGCCGGCCGGATGCCGAGACGGCCCTTTTGGCTCTGTGCCGTGAAGAGGCCGACACGCCCTTCGACCTGTCGCGCGGCCCGCTGATCCGCGCTCGCCTGATCCGGCTGTCGGATGAGGAGCACGTCTTCCTGCTGACGCAGCACCACATCGTCTCGGACGGCTGGTCGATGGATGTGCTGGCGCGTGAACTGAGCAGTCTTTACCGGGCGTTCGTGGCCGGTCAGGACGATCCTTTGCCGCCGCTCGGCATCCAGTATGGAGACTATGCCGCCTGGCAACGGCAGTGGCTGTCTGGGGAGCGGCTGCACGGCCAGGCGCAGTACTGGCGCGAGACCCTGTCTGGCGCCCCGGCCTGTCTCGGCTTGCCGACGGACCGTCCGCGGCCGGCGCAGCAGTCGTTTGCCGGGGCCGGTGTGGGGGTCGTCATCGATGCGGCTCTGACGCGGGGTCTGAAGCGGCTGAGCCG
>NZ_JARAKC010000107.1:0-718 GCF_049887195.1 Mesorhizobium abyssinicae | reverse complement strand
GCCGGTTGAGATAGCCGCGCGCCACCCCCGCCCCGCCGATATAGAGCTCGCCAACCGCCCCCAGCGGCACCGGCTGACCATGGGCGTCCAGGAGATACACCCGCGTGTTCGCGATCGGACGGCCGATCGGGATCGAGTTCAGCCGCTCGACAGCTTGGGTTATGGCGAATGTGGCGCATCCAACCGTTGCTTCTGTCGGTCCATATTGATTGAGCAGGCGCACGGTTGGGAACCGCTCTTGCCAAAACTGTATATCTGCCGGAACCAAGGCCTCGCCCCCGACCATGAGCGCTCTTGTCGGAGGCGGTCCTTTGTGGCCTTCAAGCCGCTTGTTCAGCAGGCTCAGGTGCGCAGGCGTCAACTTGACCAGGTCATAGGCCTGATCCTCCTCGACGGCGGCAAGCGCATCTATTTGGGTAATTGGGTCGACAAGACGAAGCCTTGCCCCAGCCAGCAAAGGCCCGAACAAGGTCGTCACGATGCCGTCGAAGCTCAACGGATGCAGTATCGGCGAGCCGCTTCCAGCTGCTTCATAATGGCTGCGATCGGACCAATGCAAATAGTTGACCAGTCCGCGATGCTCGACCATGACGCCCTTGGGCGTTCCGGTGGAGCCTGAGGTGTAGATGATATAGGCGAGATGGCGCGCGGTGAGCCCGAGCGCGCGCGGGTCGGGATCGCAAGCCGGCTGCCCGGCCCAGGCGGGTGCGGCGGTGTC
>NZ_JARAKC010000106.1:0-726 GCF_049887195.1 Mesorhizobium abyssinicae | reverse complement strand
AGCCGGCTTGCGATCCCGACCCGCGCGCGCTCGGGCTCACCGCGCGCCATCTCGCCTATATCATCTACACCTCAGGCTCCACCGGAACGCCCAAGGGCGTCATGGTCGAGCATCGCGGACTGGTCAATTACCTGGACTGGGCCTGTGGTGTCTATGACGCCAGGTCCTCTTCCTTGGTCTCCTCATCGCTCGCCTTCGACGCGACGGTTAACAGCCTGTTGGCACCTCTGCTTAGCGGTGGCCATGCTCTCCTTGTCAAGGAAGGCGATGAGGTCGAAGGACTCAAAACCAGGATCGGCTCGCCGTGCGGGCTGGTCAACATAACGCCGAGCCATCTGGATGCGCTTGGGCAACAGATGCCGGCGCAGATGACCGGCAGCCAGGTCGGCACCTTTGTCATCGGGGGTGAAGCGCTGTCGCGTTCAACGGTGGAACTGTGGCGCAAGATCCAGCCGACGGCCACGATGGTGAACGAGTACGGTCCCACCGAGACGATCGTCGGTTGTCTTCATTATGAGGTTCCTGCCGAACTGGACGGATCGGCATCGATCCCGATCGGCCGTCCGATCGCGAACACGCGGGTGTATCTCCTGGACGCTCATGGTCAGCCGGTGCCGCTGGGGGCGGTTGGCGAGCTCTATATCGGCGGGGCGGGGGTGGCGCGCGGCTATCTCAACCGGCCCGCGCTGACGGCCGAGCGCTTCATCGCCAGCCCGTTCGTGGAGG
>NZ_JARAKC010000105.1:0-728 GCF_049887195.1 Mesorhizobium abyssinicae | reverse complement strand
GTCTACAACCGCCGACGGCTTCACTCAGCACTCGGCTATCTCAGTCCAATGCAATTCGAGGATCAACACACCCGGCAGACGGTCAAATCAGCGGCCTGACTCTGTCCGGCACCAGGGGCCCACTCCACGCCCAGTTCGAGTGATGCGCGGAGTTGGCAGGGGGAAGCGCGCCGTCAGGGTCTCGAACTCGGACCAGCCCATACGCCGGCTTTTCTGGCTGCACCGTCTCAGACACCGTAGCCATATTCCGTGCATCTGCCGATGGAATCCGTTGAGCGCTGGGTAGTTGTGCGGCCTGCCGTAGTAGCGATGGAGTGATGTCGCTGTCGTTGGCCACAACGGGCAGATCCGGATCTTGTTTCCCTTGCCATGAAGCCGCACAGATGGCGACGTACCCAGCTGCAGATTGCCGATCGTCAATTTTGCTGCCTCGTTGGCAAGTGCACCACTGTTGTACAGAAATAGCAGCAGGGCATGGTCGCGCACCCCGAGACTCGTATGCCTGTCGGGTTGGTCGAGAAGGGCATCCATCTCAGCCTTTTCGAGATACCGATCACGGCTTTCCTCGTGTTCTTAGAGTCCTCTCTGATTGGGGTTGTTTTGGTCAAGATGCTCCTGCACCTTTTTCTGGACCGTTCCGTGGGTCACTCGCTTCTCTTCGCGGTCAGCGCTTGGGCCGCCGCATGATGGGGTCAGGAGAGCGAGGCGTCTCAATCTGTTTCACGACC
>NZ_JARAKC010000104.1:0-790 GCF_049887195.1 Mesorhizobium abyssinicae | reverse complement strand
GCGTGGTCGACCTCGACACCGCCGCACCCGCCTGGGCCGGGCAGCCGGCTTGCGATCCCGACCCGCGCGCGCTCGGGCTCACCGCGCGCCATCTCGCCTATATCATCTACACCTCAGGCTCCACCGGGACGCCCAAGGGCGTCATGGTCGAGCATCGCGGACTGGTCAACCTTACAGCATGGCATGTGCAAACGTTCTGTCCGCAACTAGAAACCTGCTGCGCGCTCACGGCCGGATCAGCATTCGATGCCAGCGCCTGGGAGCTGTGGTCTGCATTCTACAATCGTAGCACTTTGCTGCTCCCGCCCAGGGCGGCAGCGGGAGATTCCTCGCGTCTGTTGCAATGGTGGCATGATCAATCGTTGGCGAGCGCCTTCCTAGTCACGCCGCTGGCTATAACCGCGCTGGAAGACAAGCTGGTAAATTCCACTTTGAAGTACTTGCTGATCGGCGGTGATCGTCTCCAGCGTGTGCCTTCCCTGCCACCGTCGCCCCTCAAGTTGATAAATAACTATGGCCCCACTGAAGCTACCGTCGTGGCAACCTCGGGACGACTCTGCAGCGACAACCTCGTGCCACATATCGGCCGTCCGATCGCGAACACGCGGGTGTATCTCCTGGACGCTCATGGTCAGCCGGTGCCGCTGGGGGCGGTTGGCGAGTTCTATATCGGCGGGGCGGGGGTGGCGCGCGGCTATCTCAACCGGCCCGCGCTGACGGCCGAGCGCTTCATCGCCAGCCCGTTCGTGGAGGGCGACCGCCTCTACCGGACCGGGGATCTGGCGCGCTA
>NZ_JARAKC010000103.1:0-830 GCF_049887195.1 Mesorhizobium abyssinicae | reverse complement strand
CCTGATCGCGCCGGCTGGAGATGCGGATGAAGGCTTTATGGCCAGGCATCAGCGGCTCGGCAGCGGCCACGACCTCTGCCTGCCGCCACTCGTCGCGGCCATGGCTGGTCTCGGTCCGCTCCGCGACAGCGGGGGTGCTCCCGGCCAGATGTTGCTTGGCATGAACAACCCAATGCCGACGGTTGCCCTTAAGAGCGAGCAGGTAGTCGCCTCCCCGCTCGGTGATGGCCTCAGCCATGCGCGTGTGACAGTGGAGCGCATCGGCGGTGACCATTCTACCAGTAAGATCAATGAGTTCGACGACTTTAAGGGCAGCCTCGACCTCATTCTCGGCAGTGCCGGGCGATACCGCTGCCAGGCATAACCGTGTCTCGGTGGCGAAGGCCGACACCGTCAGAGGCGGACTGGCGGCAAGGCCCTTCTCATAGGCCCGCCGCAGCGCCTTACCGTCGAGGGCGACCACCCCCTGGCATGCCCGTGCAAAGCCTGCGGCAAAGGCTGCGAAGGCACGCCCGAAAGCCTCCGGATCCAGCAGCCGCAACAGCCGCGAGAAGGTGTCGTGACTGGGCGCCACCTCATACTCAATCAACCGCGACAGTGCCTGCCTGCGCTCTTGAGCAAACAACGAGAACTCTGTCGCGTTGTTTGCCCCGCACAGGCTTGCCGCGATCATCATCACGATCAGATCGCCAAGCCGATGCGTGGCGTTACCAGCGCGGGGATCAGGCACGGCGCCGAAATAGCTTTCAAGGCTCGAAATGGCAGTCTCTCCCTCGTTAAGACTGCCTGCTCACAGAATCCCTTCTCAGCCCAACTTCAAGTCCCAAAAA
>NZ_JARAKC010000102.1:0-921 GCF_049887195.1 Mesorhizobium abyssinicae | reverse complement strand
GCGTGGTCGACCTCGACACCGCCGCACCCGCCTGGGCCGGGCAGCCGGCTTGCGATCCCGACCCGCGCGCGCTCGGGCTCACCGCGCGCCATCTCGCCTATATCATCTACACCTCAGGCTCCACCGGAACGCCCAAGGGCGCACAAAATGAGCATCGGGCTCTGATCAATCGCCTGACGTGGATGCAGAAAGCCTACGCTCTCAAGGCAACTGATGTTGTCTTGCAAAAGACGTCTTTTGGTTTCGATGTTTCGGCATGGGAGTTTTTCTGGACCTTGCTCGAAGGGGCAGTCTTGGTGCAGGCGCCTGCGGATGCACACAAGGATCCCGATGCACTTGCAAAGCTGATAACCAACCACGGCATCACCACGGTTCACTTCGTGCCGTCCATGCTGGTCAGCTTCATGGATACCAAGGATGTCCAATGCTGCACATCGCTACAGCGTCTCATATGCAGTGGCGAGGCGCTTCCCGCATCGCTCGTGCACAAGGTTCAACGTCTGTTGCCTGGAGCCGGAGTGCACAACCTGTACGGCCCTACCGAGGCAGCTATCGACGTTACAGCCTGGAATTGCCCGGTTGGGTTTGAGGGGTCTGTTGTGCCCATCGGCCGTCCGATCGCGAACACGCGGGTGTATCTCCTGGACGCCCATGGTCAGCCGGTGCCGCTGGGGGCGGTTGGCGAGCTCTATATCGGCGGGGCGGGGGTGGCGCGCGGCTATCTCAACCGGCCCGCGCTGACGGCCGAGCGCTTCATCGCCAGCCCGTTCGTGGAGGGCGACCGCCTCTACCGGACCGGGGATCTGGCGCGCTATCTTGGCGACGGCAATCTGGAGTTCCTGGGCCGCAACGACGACCAGGTGAAGATCCGCGGCTTCCGCATCGAGCCGGGCGAGATCGCGGCGCGCCTTGCCGAGCACG
>NZ_JARAKC010000101.1:0-931 GCF_049887195.1 Mesorhizobium abyssinicae | reverse complement strand
CGGAGCCTTCCCAATGCCACGTTGATGTCGCTCAGTAGTACGGCATCGTTGCCCGCGAAGTTCTTCGCCAGGCCGTCCAGCTGCTCGTCCTCAATCCGACCGTGGATTTGGCTCTGGTGGTTCTCGTCAAGCCATGTGCTGAACTTGCGCAGCGCCGTTATATCGCCCCTCACGGTTAGTTCTTTGACGCGGGCCACGGCTTTTGCCCGGTATTGGGCGAAGAGTACCTCATCGTCCTTGGTCCCGGGTCGAACAGTCGAAACAGCCGTCACAGGCTGTCCGGCAGAATGCTGCCGGAGCCTTCCCAATGCCACTTTGGTGTCGCCCAGTAGTACGGCATCGTTGCCCGCGAAGTTCTTCGCCAGCGCGTCCAACCCCGGGTCCTCAATCTGGCCGGCGATCTGCGTCCGATGGTTCTCGTCAAGCCATTTGCTGAACTTGCGCAGCGCCGTTATATCGCCAGCGATCGAGCTTTCACTCACCTTGGCTGTTTTAGCCGCGTCGTCACGGTAGGCGGCAAAAAGCGCCTCGTCCGGGTGCTCTCGGCCGCGCCTGCGGCTGCGCGTTTGCTGAACGACGGCAGCCTGGTGCGGCGCCGCGGCCGGCATCGTATGGCGCGCGCCGGTCAAATCGCCTCCCATGGTCCCTTCTTCGAGGCCGGCAGCCTGGGCAAAGAGTTCCTCATCATGCTTGGTGCCAGGTCGAACATTCGAAGCAGCCATCCCAGGCTGTACGAAAGAAGCTTGCCGGAGCCTCTTCAGCGCCGGGTTGATACGCGCGCTCTCTCGCTCCGCGAAGTCCTTTGCCAGCGCGTCCAACCCCGGGTCCTCAATCCGGCCGGCGATCTGCGTCCGATGGTTCTCGTCAAGCCATTTGCTGAACTTGCGCAGCGCCGCTAGATCGCCCCTCACGGTTGGTGCTTTGACGACGG
>NZ_JARAKC010000100.1:0-931 GCF_049887195.1 Mesorhizobium abyssinicae | reverse complement strand
TTGCGCGGGTGCTCAAGGATCCCGCCTGGCGGTTGCAGCGGGTCGGGCTTGAAGCCGGACCTTTGTCGCAATGGCTGTTCGAGGGGCTTGCCAAAGCCGGCTTGCCAGTGGTTTGCATTGAGACGCGTCACGTCAACGCCTTCCTGAAGGCGCAGCCGAACAAGACCGACCGCAATGATGCGCGCGGGATCGCGCAGATGATGCGGGTCAATCTGTTCCGCCCGGTGCATGTCAAGACCCTGACGAGCCAGAAGCGCCGGGCGCTGCTGACGGCGCGCAAGCTCTAAAAGGACAAGGCGATTGCCATCGAGAACGACATCCGCGGGCTGTTGCGCAACTTCGGTCTCAAGGTTGGCAAGGTCGGTACGGTCAAGTTTGAGGAGCGGATCCGCGAGTTCACCGAAGGCATGCCCGATCTGGCCGAGATCGTCGAACCGTTGCTCGACGCGCGCCGCAAGCTGCGCCAGAACTATGCTGCCCTGCACCGCAAGCTTCTGGCGATCGTCCGGGATGATGAGGTTTGCCGCCGGTTGATGTCGATCCCCGGTGTCGGCCCCGTCGTGTCGCTGGCCTACACCGCGACGATCGATGTCCCCGCCCGCTTCCGCAACTCCAAGGCGGTCGGTCCGATTTTAGGCCTGACGCCGGTGCTCCATGAATCGGGCGAAAGCCGCCGGGTGGGCGGGATCTCGTTATGCGGCGACGGCATGATGCGAACGTTGCTCTACGAGGCCGCGCAGACTCTGCTGACGCGGGGGACGAAATGGTCCTGGCTGAAGACCTGGGCGATGGTCGTCGCCAAGCGGCGCGGCCAGCAGAAAGCCATCGTTGCGCTCGCCCGCCGGCTGGCGGTGATCATGCATCGCATCTGGAGCGACGGCACACAGTTCCGCTGGACCAGGACGGAAATCATGCCGGTCGGCTGAACAAT
>NZ_JARAKC010000099.1:0-959 GCF_049887195.1 Mesorhizobium abyssinicae | reverse complement strand
TGCTCGTGAACCCCCAGGCGTTCGGCAACGTCCTTGCTTTGCAAACCCTGCGCGCACAAAAGGATCATCCGGCATCGATCCGACAAGGAGCGTGGCGCTTTATGCCGGCGCACCTGAGATTCGAGAAGACTTCTATCCGCGTCGCTCAGAACGACGACGTCCGCTTGCCTGCCAACCATCGATCAAACTCCTGCTCTTGTGACAGAAGCCGAACAAAATGAAGCTTACTTTGGTTCCAGGTGACTAGGATACGAGCGAATTGGGCTATCCCGGCCAGAGCAAAGTTTGTCAGAAACTGCGCTACGTCGGCAGTTTTCACAGCGAGCGAGAGAATATGGGCGATCGTCGACTTCAACGAGCGGCCCTATTTCGACGGCCGCGCTTCCGATCCAAACGAACTCCACTGGACGCGCGGCACACCGCCAACGACCGACAAGCGCATCACGTTCGAGCGACGTGGGTCGGGATCTTGCCTCCGCCCCGGACCCCTTCGCCAGCTACCGATCCGAATCGGGATTTTCGCGCTCCTGCAAAGGAACTCGATATTTTTACAGGCCGATCGAGTTCAGCCCGTTCGTCACGGCTCGCCGTCATCGAAGCTGCGCGTCACCATAGCCCCGTGCAGGTCGAGAAGAATCGCGTCGCAACCACGTTCGACTGCGAGGGAGAACGGCTGTCATTGCGCGAACCGATCGCGCGAGATGCTCATGGTTGACGGGGGTGGGATGTTGGGTTCGGAACTCCTGTCAAGATTGCGGAATGTCCGCCCTCCGAGCCGCAGTATAGCGCGACAATCTGGGAGAGAGGCCGTATTGCCTCACGTAACGATGCTCCCGAGATTCAAGCGTTGCCTCATCCATTTTGCTCCCGGCTTGGGGCGAAGGAGGCCGGGCGCGGAGATGGCCGGGGTTTCGCAGCGCCCGGCCTCCTTCGCGAGCGCCACGGCGCCTCAGTGTGGC
>NZ_JARAKC010000098.1:0-998 GCF_049887195.1 Mesorhizobium abyssinicae | reverse complement strand
CCTGGGCCGCAAGCGAAGCCCGATTAGGCAAGGATGGGATAGGATGGAAATCGTTGTTGGCATCGACGTTTCGAAGGATCGGCTGGATGTGCATGTTTTGCCGTCCGGTGAAGCGTTTTCGGTTGGTAACGACCACGCCGGGATGGAGGATCTGGCTCGACGTCTTGCAGCCTTTTCTCCGACGGCAATCGGATTGGAGGCTACGGGAGGCTACGAGCAGCTGGCGGTCGCCACTTTGGCGAGCGCCGGCCTTTCGGTTGTCGTGGTCAATCCAGCGCAGGTCCGGGCCTTTGCCAATGCGCTCGGCAAGCGGGCCAAGACCGATCCGATCGACGCTGCCGTCATCGCAGCCTTCATAGCTGCGACCAAGCCGGAACTGCGGCCGCTGCGCGATGCCGAGACCAGGACGTTGGCCGATCTCGTCACGCGCCGGCGTCAGATCGTGCAGATGATCGTGGCCGAAGAGAACCGCGCCCGCACGGTCAACGCAAGACAGGCGCAAAAGAGCATCAAGCGCCTGCTCGCCGCGCTCAGGCGTGAGTTGGAAAGCCTCGATGCCGACCTGGACGATCATATCCGCAAGTCGCCGCTCTGGCGGGTCCGGGAAAAACTGCTGTCCTCCGTACCAGGCATCGGTCCCACCGTTGCCCGCACCATGATCGCCGAGATGCCGGAGTTGGGCAGCCTCGGCCGGCGCCAGATCGCAGCGCTCGCAGGTCTCGCACCATGGACGAGGCAGTCTGGCAGATGGCGTGGCAAGAGCTTCATCGGCGGCGGCAGGAGCCGCGTGCGCGCCGTCCTCTTCATGGCTGCCCTCGTCGCCATACGCCACAATCCGGTCCTCAAGGCCTTTCGCGACCGCCTCGTCGAGGTCGGCAAGCCGAAGATCGTCGCCGTCGTGGCCGTCATGCGAAAGCTGCTGACCATTCTCAACGCCATCATCCGCGACCAAAAACCATGGCAAACAGCTTGACAGCCAAGACAGTCGCTCTCCCCGT
>NZ_JARAKC010000097.1:0-1006 GCF_049887195.1 Mesorhizobium abyssinicae | reverse complement strand
CGCGTCTCAATGCAAACCACTGGCAAGCCGGCTTTGGCAAGCCCCTCGAACAGCCATTGCGACAAAGGTCCGGCTTCAAGCCCGACCCGCTGCAACCGCCAGGCGGGATCCTTGAGCACCCGCGCAACATCCTCAGGATGGGTCGGCACCTTCACCTCGCGGCACGCCGTGCCCGTTTCGTCGACGATGCAAATTGCGGTCTCTTTCACCGAGACGTCCAATCCTGCATAATGTTTCATGCTGCGCTTCTCCTTCCTGATGGCTTGTTGCTGTTCCGGGGAACCGACCACGTTTTATCATCAGCTCGAAGCGCAGCACCTTGATGGCATCACCGCCAAACGATGAGGCTCAAGCCGAATACCCCATCTGTCGATCACGCCAGCCGAAGGACTGGCCTCGCGCCCGGCTCGCTCGCGATCCAGCATCAGCGCCACGTCGTGGATGGTCTGGAACAGAAAGCGCCGCGCCAACTCGCGGAACCAGCCGTAGACCGTCTGTCAGGGGCCGAAATGGATCGGCAGCATCCGCCAACCCAACCGGAGCGGACCAGGTAGCGCACGGCGTTGACCACCTCTCGGAAATCAACCTCGCGCGGACGGCCGCGACGCCCAGGCTTGGGCATCAGCGGTGCGAACTGCTCCCACTCTTCGTCCGTCAAATCAGACGGGTAGCGCTTGGTCTTCTTGCCAATCTGGGCCATCCGGCCACGGAAAGTTGGCGACCAGGATAGTCCAGCGCTAGTTTGGAAGGTGGAGAACATTCCATGAGGGGCAGTGCTGGGCTGTATAGACTCGTAACAGAAACCCCATATTTTTTTGGGCTGGACACTCAAACGGTCATGACCTCTGGGCGCCGGGTTGTATGGTAGTATCGCGGAGCCAGATGGGGTGATTGGGGTCTTTGCCGAGCCCGGATAAGGGCGGCTGCTCCTGTCGAGATGTGAGAACGTGGTCGATGTTGATTCGCCACAAGCATCGGGAAGGAGCAGCCATGAAGTATTTTGCCG
>NZ_JARAKC010000096.1:0-1025 GCF_049887195.1 Mesorhizobium abyssinicae | reverse complement strand
GCTATCTTCCACTCACGGTTTGCCCAAGCCTTTCCAAGCCGAGCGGGTGAAACCGTGATCCCGTGGCTTGATCAGCCGCAGCCCAATCCCGTTCCGGCGGTCATCCAGAGCCAGCTTGTCTGGGAGGATTTGGATTCCTGGGTGACGCCTAATGAGAAGTTCTTCAGTATCGCGCATTTTGATCGGCCAACCATTGATGCGGATTCCTGGAAGCTGGAAATCGATGGGTTGGTGAAGAAGCCTCTGAGCCTGTCGCTTGCCGACCTCAAGGCGCGGCCGCGCCAGGAGGTGGTTTTCACGGTGGAATGCTCGGGCAATCATGGTTTTCCATTTTTTACCGGCGGCATTGGCAACGCACGCTGGTCAGGCACACCGCTCGCCGCCATTCTTGAAGAGGCAGGCGTGAAAGAAGACGGCATCGAAGTTGTTTTCTGGGGCACTGATGTCGGCGACATCGCTCTCAAGGACGATAATCGCGACGTCAAGATGCATCAGAATTTCGCCCGCAGCATGTCGCTCGCCGATGCGACGAACCCCAACAACATCCTGTGCTACGAGATGAATGGTGCCGCTCTGCCAGCACCCAACGGTTTCCCCGTACGGCTCATCGCGCCCGGTTGGTACGGCATCGCTAACGTCAAGTGGCTCAAGCGCATTGAGATACGCAACAGGCGCTTCATGAGTCTGCTGATGGCACGAGACTACGTCACCATCCGTGAGGAAGAGCACAATGGCGAGACGGTGTGGGCCGAGACCTCGGTAGGACGCGCATTGCTGAAGTCCGCGCCTGCCAGGGTGACGCGCAGCGATGCCGGGTACCGTATCAGCGGTGCGGCCTGGGGTGCGCCAATCGCAAAGGTCGAAGTGAAGATCGATGATGGCCCGTGGACCGAGGCGACGATCGACCATGCGGAAGAAGCTGAATTCGCGTGGAAGGTCTGGTATCTTGACTGGAAAGACCCATCAAAGGGCGAGCACACGGTCACCTCGCGCGCCACTGATACGTCAGGCAAGGTCCAGCCCGC
>NZ_JARAKC010000095.1:0-1032 GCF_049887195.1 Mesorhizobium abyssinicae | reverse complement strand
CGCGCCTCACCCAGGTGCTTGAGGATGCCGCGCCGCGGCTGCTGCTTTGCGATGCGGCCGGTCGCCAGGCGCTCGGCGCGCAGGCGCTTGGCCATGTCGGCGTGGTCGACCTCGACACCGCCGCACCTGCCTGGGCCGGGCAGCCGGCTTGCGATCCCGACCCGCGCGCGCTCGGGCTCACCGCGCGCCATCTCGCCTATATCATCTACACCTCAGGCTCCACCGGGACGCCCAAGGGCGTCATGGTCGAACATGCGCACATTGTTCGTTTGTTCGAGGCGACTCAGGATTGGTATGGCTTCACCGAACACGACGTATGGTGCCTGTTCCATTCCTTCTCGTTCGACTTCTCAGTGTGGGAGCTGTGGGGTGCGCTCCGCTACGGCGGGCGTTTGATACTCGTGCCGGTCGACACCGCTCGCTCTGCCACCGACTTCCATAATCTAATCTGCAAGTCGGGCGTGACCGTTCTCAACCAGACACCCTCGGCGTTCAGAATGCTCATCGATGCGGACTGCCAGAGCAGTGTTCGTAACCGTCTTCGCTATGTGATTTTTGGTGGGGAAGCCCTGGAGCCGCCGACTCTGAGAGCCTGGTATGCAAAGCATCCAGAAGCCGCCCCGCAACTGATCAATATGTATGGCATCACGGAAATTACCGTGCATGCAACCTATCGGCCTCTTGGCGAGCCGGACACATCTGCGTCGGGAAGTCCTATTGGAGGCCGCATCCCCGATCTTCGGGTGTATCTCCTGGACGCTCATGGTCAGCCGGTGCCGTTGGGAGCGGTTGGCGAGCTATATATCGGCGGGGCGGGGGTGGCGCGCGGCTATCTCAACCGGCCCGCGCTGACGGCCGAGCGCTTCATCGCCAGTCCTTTTGTCGAGGGCGACCGTCTCTATCGCACCGGGGATCTGGCGCGCTATCTTGGCGACGGCAATCTGGAGTTCCTGGGCCGCAACGACGACCAGGTGAAGATCCGCGGCTTCCGCATCGAGCCGGGCGAGATCGCGGCGCGCCTTGCCGAGCACG
>NZ_JARAKC010000094.1:0-1037 GCF_049887195.1 Mesorhizobium abyssinicae | reverse complement strand
GGCCGGTTCAGGTAGCCACGCGCAACGCCTGCGCCGCCAATGTAAAGCTCGCCCACCGCCCCGAACGGCACAGGAGCGCCATGACCGTCCAGCAGGTACACCCGCGTGTTCGCAATCGGACGGCCGATCGGGACACGGCGGAATGTCTCACCAATCGCGGTGATCTCGCAGACTGTCGCAAAGGTCGTCGTCTCGGTCGGACCGTAGCAGTGAATGAGGCGTACAGGACCTTCTTCTCTTAGCAATCTCAAAAATGAGGGACCGTCACTGGCCTCGCCTCCAGAAAGGAGGTACTTAAGTTGTGCCAACGCTGGAGCGATCGATGACGTATATTTGTTGAATAATGCCGTTGTTAGAAAAAGGGTTGTCACCCGTTGCTGTTCAAGTGACTTGGCAAAATTTGAAGGATTTAAGACGGTCGTGGCATCCAATGCAATAATGCAGCCACCGTTGAGCAACGGCGTCCACACTTCAAATGTGCTGGCGTCGAAGGCGGGATTACCCACCCACGCCACACGATCTCGGGCATCGATCTTCGCATAGCCGTTGTTGATGACGAGCCGGTTGACCGCACGATGAAGAACAACAACCCCCTTGGGAAGGCCGGTCGAGCCGGAAGTGTACATCACGTAAGCGGCAGCCTCGGCGCTCAACGTCAAGCCAGGGTTGGCACTAGACCCAGTCCCAGCCATGAGCGGCTCAATAGACAGAACAGGGATCGTCACATCTACCAATTCATCGACACCCTCCGTAAGCACGAGGCGCGCAGCACAATCTGCCATCAGCCATCCTTGTCGCGCAGATGGAAGAGCGCGATCGATCGGCACATACACTCCGCCCGCCTTGAGGACCGCCAACTGCGCCACGACAAGAGCGACGGAGCGGTCCAGCACTGTCGAAATGCGGTCCCCCGGCTTGACCCCCAGGGCGATCAGATGATGGGCCAGCCGGTTGGCCCGCGCATTGAGCTCGCCATAGCTCAGGCGCTCGTCCTCATGGACCACCGCCACCGCCTCCGGCGCCTGGCGCACCTGCGC
>NZ_JARAKC010000093.1:0-1054 GCF_049887195.1 Mesorhizobium abyssinicae | reverse complement strand
GACGGAGCATTCCCATTAGAACGTCGGCGGATTGGGACGATCCAGCACCAGGCTTCGTTGAGGCGGACCTCGTCGCCCATAGCGGCCCTTCGGCTCGCGGCAGCTTCATCCAAACCCTCGTGCTCACCGACATCGCGACCGGCTGGACGGAATGTGCGCCGCTGCTGGTTCGCGAACAGACGCTGTTGAGCACGGTGCTCACAGAATTGCGCAAGCAACTGCCCTTCGCGCTTCTCGGCCTGGATACGGACAACGACACCGTTTTCATGAACGAGACGCTGAAGGCCTATTGCGACGCCGCCAACATCGTCTTCACGCGCTGCCGCCCCTACCGCAAGAACGACCAGGCGTTCGTCGAGCAGAAGAATGGCGCCGTGGTGCGCAGGATGGTCGGATATCGTCGGTTCGAGGGGCTGGAGGCCGCCGCGCTGCTAGCGAAGCTCTACCGGTCAGCGCGGCTGTTCGTGAACTTCTTTCAGCCATCGTTCAAGTTGATCGCGAAGCAGCGCGACGGCGCGCGTGTGCGCAAGACGTACAGTCCGCCAGCTACGCCGCATCAGCGTCTGGTCGCCGACGCTCGCACCTCAGATGCAGTCCGCTCCCGACTGCAGGAAATCTACGCCGGACTCGATCCTGTCCTGCTATTGCGCGATATCCGCGCCATGCAGGAGCGGCTCGCTGCGCTCGCCGATACTTCGCCGGCCGTGCGCCCTGACGGGGCAACTCAGCCGATTGACCTTTTCCTGGCGACTTTGCGGACTGCCTGGAAGGACGGTGCTATCCGGCCGACGGATCGCCCGATTGTGAAAGCCAAAAGGGGGCGGCGGCGTCCTGACCCTCTCGTCAAGGCGACTGCCGACTTGCGAAATTGGTTCGAAGCCGAACCATGGCGAACCGGCAGCGAACTTCTGTCACGACTGCAGGCCGAGTATCCCGGCGACTACCCGGACAAACTGCTTCGAACACTTCAGCGACGGCTGAAGGTCTGGCGCAGCGAACAGGCGGACGCGTTGCTGTTTGGCCCCTTGAACAAGGAGCCGCCGCTCCTGGAGAT
>NZ_JARAKC010000092.1:0-1082 GCF_049887195.1 Mesorhizobium abyssinicae | reverse complement strand
TGAAGGGCGTCTGCGGTGGATTCCCTGGTCAACTGGTGGAGGCTTGCTATCCCGCGCAGATAGTAGTCGTAAGCGTCAAGGTGCTCGGTCGGCTTGCGCTTGGCCCGCTCGATCTCTGCCTGTTCCAGCTTCGGAGCGATCGCCCCAACGACACTGCGGGTCACTTCCTCCTGCAGGTCAAAAACGTCCTCCAGCCCGCCGTCGAAACGGTCGGCCCATAGATGTGCTCCCGTTGTCGCGTCGATAAGCTGCCCGGTGATGCGAATCCTGCTCGCCGCCTTGCGCACGCTCCCTTCAAGCACGTAGCGCACACCAAGCTCGCGTCCGACCTGCTTGATGTCCACTGCCCGCCCCTTGTAGGTAAAGCTCGAGTTGCGCGCGATGACGAACAGCCAGCGCGTCCGGGACAGCGCGGTGATGATCTCCTCAACCATGCCGTCAGCGAAGTAGCCCTGCTCGGGGTCGCCACTCATGTTGTCGAATGGCAAGACCGCGATGGACGGTTTTTCGGGGAGCGTCAGCGTATCCCTTGTCGAGAATGCCGAAGTGGGTTTTGCTCGACTGACCCGATAGGCGCGCACCGCCTCCACGATGTTGTGGACCTGATGGCTACCGAGGTCGGTGTAGGCATAGTCCAGTTTGCCTTTGACCTGCTCGTAGACGTTGCTCGCGACGCAGACGCCGCCAGGTTCTGCAAGCTTCTCGAGCCGCGCGGCGATGTTCACGCCATCACCGTAGATCGTATCGTCCTGTGCAATCACGTCGCCCAAATTTACGCCCATGCGGAAAGTCATGCGCTTGTCTTCGGGCAAACTTGCATTGAGAGCGGCCAAACCCTCCTGGGCTTCGACCGCACACTGCACCGCGTGGACTGCGCTGGCGAATCCGACAAGAAGGCTGTCGCCAGCGGAACCGACGATGCGTCCGTGCGATGCTGTGATCTTGGGCTCGATCACTTCAGCGCGAAGCCTCTTCAGCTGTGCAAGCGTGCCAACCTCGTCGGCTCCCATGAGGCGGCTGTAGCCGACGACGTCGGCAGCAAGAATTGCGGTGAGGCGTCGCTCCATGCCTGTGTCCTGCCT
>NZ_JARAKC010000091.1:0-1096 GCF_049887195.1 Mesorhizobium abyssinicae | reverse complement strand
CGATGAACCGCTCGGCCGTCAGATCGGGCCGGTTCAGGTAGCCACGCGCAACGCCTGCGCCGCCAATGTAAAGCTCGCCCACCGCCCCGAACGGCACAGGAGCGCCATGACCGTCCAGCAGGTACACTCGCGTGTTCGCAATCGGACGGCCGATCGGGACAATCGCCCCATCAAAATCATCGGGACAATTCCAGGCTGTAACGTCGATAGCAGCTTCCGTGGGACCGTACAGATTGTGCAGGCCAGTCAAAGGCAATACGCGTCGAACTTTGTGCGCGACGGAGGCAGGAAGCGCCTCGCCACTGCACACGAGACGCTGCAGCGATGTGCAGCGATCAGCGCCCGTCGTGTCCATAAAGCTAACCAGCATGGATGGTACAAAGTGCGCAGTGGTAATCCTTTGGCTGAGGATTACTTTTACAAGCGCATCGGGGTCTTTGTGTGCCGCCGGTGGCGCTAGCACTAGGGTCGCCCCTTCAAGCAACGTCCAGAAGAATTCCCAGGCCGAGACATCGAAGCCAAATGGCGTCTTCTGCAAAACGACATCAGTCGCATTAAGAGCGTAGGCTTTCTGCATCCAGATCAGGCGATTGATAATAGCCCGATGCTCATTCTTTGCCCCCTTTGGGGCTCCGGTAGAGCCTGAGGTGTAGATGACATAGGCGAGATGGCATGCGGTTAGGCCAAGAGCGCGCGGGTCCGGGTTCGAGGCGGGCAACTCGACCCAGGCCGGGGTGGCCGTCTCCAGATCGGCCGTCGTGACATCGGCCAGCGCCTCCGCGCCGAGCGCGGAGCGTCCGGCCGCATCACAAAGCAGCAGCCGCGGCGAGGCATCGCCGAGGACCTGCCGCAGCCGCGCGCAGGGGTAGGCCGGGTCCAGCGGCAGATAGGCGCCGCCCGCCTTCAGGATCGCCAAGACCCCCACCACCATCGCCGGGCTGCGCTCCAGGCAGATCGCCACCGGCTGATCCGGCTTGACCCCCAGGGCGATCAGATGATGGGCCAGCCGGTTGGCCCGCGCATTGAGCTCGCCATAGCTCAGGCGCTCGTCCTCATGGACCACCGCCACCGCCTCCGGCGCCTGGCGCACCTGCGC
>NZ_JARAKC010000090.1:0-1130 GCF_049887195.1 Mesorhizobium abyssinicae | reverse complement strand
TTCTTCTCTGGTTGCCGCCCTCGATGCAAGAAGCTTTCCAACCTGATGTTCGGTGATCGAGTGCGTTCTTCTCTCAGGCCTTTTCCTCGCGGCCTTTCAAGAAGCCGCTGGCCGGTATGGTGATCTGCGGATCGGGTCCAAATCTTCTGCAAGAGCTTTTCAAGCTCGCGAACGACGGCTGGTTTTCCCAACCCAGATCTATTCGATCATTGCGCCCATTCAGGTCGTCGACTTCCTACACCTCCCTTCACCGACGCTAGTTTGCGTAGCATGCATTCATCATGCCGCCACCACACACGTCGGATCTCGATAATCTTCTTTCTTCGTCATCATCCCCCAGATCGCCCGCGCCATTTTGTTCGCAAGCGCGATCGCGACCAGCATGAGCGGCTTGCGACGCAGCATCCGTCCCAGCCATGATCCCTCGACGATCGATTTGCGAGCCAGCACTGTCAGGCGTGACATCGCGCCAATGATCAACAAAGATCGGATATCAGTCTGTCCGGCCTTCGACACACGTCCAAGTCGCTCCTTGCCACCGGAAGTGTATTGGCGTGGCACGAGGCCAAGCCAGGCCGCAAAATCTCGTCCGCGTTTGAAGCTCTCCATCGGAGGAGCAAAGCCGCTGATCGCCAGCGCGGTCTGTGGCCCGACGCCCGGCATTGTCTGCAGTCGCCGCGCTGTATCAGTCGCCATGGACAGGGTTCTGGCCTTCTTCGTCTTGCCTTCGATCCGAGCTGTCTTCTCGGCAATCTGCTCAATCAGGTCGCGGCATTCCTCGCGTACCAACTCGGGCAGGTCACTGTTGGGTGCCTCCAGGATGCTCTCAATCCGCTTAATGTGAGCGATTCCTTTCGGAACGATATGGCCATACTCATACAGCACCGAACGCAGAGCATTCACAAGCTCGGTGCGCTGATGGACAAGGCGCTCCCGCGTTCGGAACAGCACAGCGCAGGCTTGCTGAGCTTCCGACTTCGGCTGGACAAAACGCATCTCGGGGCGCTGTGCCGCAACGACGATTGCCTCAGCATCGGCAGCATCGTTTTTCTGCCTTTTCACAAAGGGCCGCACATATTGCGGCGCGATCAGTTTCACCTCATGGCCAAGCTTGACCATTTCCCGCGCCC
>NZ_JARAKC010000089.1:0-1143 GCF_049887195.1 Mesorhizobium abyssinicae | reverse complement strand
CTCACCAGGCTGCCGTCGTTCAGCAAACGCGCAGGCGCAGGCGCGACCGCGAGCACCCGGACGAGGCGCTTTTAGCCGCCTACCGTGACGACGCGGCTAAAACAGCCAAGGTGAGTGAAAGCTCGATCAGTGGCGATATAGTGGCGCTGCGCAAGTTCAGCAAATGGCTTGACGAGAACCATCGGACCCAGATCGCCGGCCGGATTGAGGACCCGGGGTTGGACGCGCTGGCGAAGAACTTTGTGGGCAACGATGCCGTACTACTGAGCGACACCAAAGTGGCATTGGGAAGGCTCCGACAACATTCTGCCGGACAGCCTGTGACGGCTGCTTCGACTGTTCGACTCGGCACCAAGGACGATGAGGTACTCTTCGCCCAATACCGGGCAGAAGCCGTGGCCCGCCTCAAAGCACCAACCTTGGGGAACGATCTAGCGGCGCTGCGCAAGTTCAGCACATGGCTTCACGAGAATCACCAGAGCCAAATCCACGGTCGGATTGAGGACGAGCAGCTGGACAGCCTGGCGAAGAACTTCGCGGGCAACGATGCCGTACTATTGAGCGACATCAACGTGGCGTTGCGAAGGCTCCGGCAGCATTCTGCCGGACAGACTGTCACAACAGCTAGATCGCGCTCGGTCAGCGAAGACAACCAGGTGATCGAAGATGCATGTCGGGCAGCTGCAAGCAGGTACGGAAAAGACACGCTAAATAACTATCGGAGTACTTTGGGTCGTTTCAACAGCTGGCTTAGTCAGAACTTCGGCAAGGGCATTGCCCAGATTGAACCCGCGGTGCTGAGCCGGGCGGTTGACGAGTACAAGAAGAACGTAGGCCCCCGTTTCGGCACAGCCTGGGGCTTTCTGCAGAAATACCGGCAAATGGTCGCAGCCAACAATGCGCTGGGCCTGTCAGCCCATGGGCAAGCGGCCCCGCGCGAGCAGCCAAGCGGCCCGGCCATAGGAACTGCCCAGAGCACCTCACCCTTGGCGCCAACGGCTACCAATGTGCCGCAGTTCCATCAGACGACATCGCTCCCGCCAGAATTGGCCCCCGTGCCGGCCCCATCCTCGCCTGCTCAAAGTGCCGACTCGTCCTCGACCTTCGCCGGCCTTGCGCCGCTGTCGCCCACACCTTATCGGC
>NZ_JARAKC010000088.1:0-1177 GCF_049887195.1 Mesorhizobium abyssinicae | reverse complement strand
ATGGCAAAAGGTAAATTCGAGCGCACCAAGCCGCATGTGAACATTGGCACGATCGGCCACGTCGATCATGGCAAGACGTCGCTGACGGCGGCGATCACGAAGTATTTTGGCGAATACAAGCGCTATGACCAGATCGACGCGGCGCCGGAAGAGAAGGCGCGCGGCATCACGATTTCGACGGCGCACGTCGAATACGAGACGGCCAACCGCCACTATGCCCACGTCGACTGCCCCGGCCACGCCGACTATGTGAAGAACATGATCACCGGTGCCGCGCAGATGGACGGCGCGATCCTGGTCGTGTCGGCCGCCGACGGCCCGATGCCGCAGACGCGCGAGCACATCCTGCTCGCCCGCCAGGTCGGCGTGCCGTCGATCGTGGTGTTCCTGAACAAGGTCGACCAGGTCGACGACGCCGAGCTGCTCGAGCTGGTCGAGCTCGAGGTTCGCGAGCTCTTGACCAAGAACGAATTCCCCGGCGACGACATTCCGATCGTCAAGGGCTCGGCTCTGGCTGCTCTGGAAGATTCCAACAAGACCATCGGCGAGGACGCGATCCGCGAACTGATGGCGCAGGTCGACGCCTACATCCCGACGCCGGTGCGTCCGCTGGACAAGCCGTTCCTGATGCCGATCGAGGACGTGTTCTCGATCTCGGGCCGCGGCACCGTTGTGACCGGCCGCGTCGAGCGCGGCGTGGTCAAGGTCGGCGAGGAACTGGAGATCGTCGGCATCCGTCCGACGACCAAGACGACCTGCACGGGCGTCGAGATGTTCCGCAAGCTGCTCGACCAGGGCCAGGCCGGCGACAACATCGGCGCGCTGCTGCGCGGCGTTGATCGTGAAGGCGTCGAGCGTGGCCAGGTTCTGGCCAAGCCGGGTTCGGTGAAGCCGCACAAGAAGTTCGTGGCCGAAGCCTACATCCTGACCAAGGACGAGGGCGGCCGTCACACGCCGTTCTTCACCAACTACCGTCCGCAGTTCTACTTCCGCACCACCGACGTGACCGGCATCGTGACGCTGCCGGCCGGCACCGAGATGGTGATGCCTGGCGACAACATCACGGTCGACGTCGAGCTGATCGTGCCGATCGCCATGGAAGAGAAGCTGCGCTTCGCCATCCGTGAAGGCGGCCGCACCGTCGGTGCCGGCATCGTCGTCACCATCAAAGAATAAT
>NZ_JARAKC010000087.1:0-1227 GCF_049887195.1 Mesorhizobium abyssinicae | reverse complement strand
ATTGTCCCCTGCCGGTTTCCCGGTCGCAGCCATTTCTGGCCAAGGTAAGTCGGGTGGGCATCAGGCAGTTCTTGGTTTCCTGAGAAGTCTCCTTCACTCAATTGATCGCGCCGACACGGCGCACCCAGAGATTGCGATTCTGGCAAACGGCGCGAAGATAGAAGCTTGCGATGCCGAGCGTCTTGGCGCCGACCTCCGAATTCCAACAGTAAAAGCCACGGAAATAAAGATCGGCTGAGCCGTCCCGTAGCCGGCCAGCCTCGATCGGATTGAGATCGTCGACCAGGAAAAGGAACACGTCGCGGTCAGAGGCGTAGAGCGTCGTGGTGTCCTTAGTGATGTCGGCTCGCGGATTATAAATGCTGGTCGACCAGTCAAGGACGCCCGGCACCTTCCACCGGGTGTCACCTGTGCCGTTGCCGGCGATGCGCTGCACGGCGGCGACCAGTTCGCGATCGAAGATGCGGCCGTAGTCCGGGCCGGTGACCGCACGCAACTCAACACGACCATCCTCGATTTCCAGTGTCTTCACCTGTTCGGAGCGGTGAGACGTCAGGCCATATTGTAGATTGATGCCGGCGAGCGGCGCTGGAAGTTGGCGCAAATAGGCCGCCGGCGCGCCAACAAGACTCGCCAGTTGGCCAAAACTCCAATGAGTTGGGGCGATTGGAATATCGGAGCCCGGCAGCACCAGCGTCAGGCGCTCGGCATCGTTGCGGCTTGCCTCTACACGAATAGCCGCGCTTTCCACGGTTCTCGTCCGGCTGCGCTCGGTCCGCGTCTGCACCGCCTCGAATAGCTCCGATAAGGACAAGTAGCGCTCGTCGGCCGGCCGCGAAAACCATTCCGAGGACACGCGACCAATCCGCTCGCCGCGGCTCAAATCCACCTTGAAGCCGCCGGAAAGATCACGGGTGGCGTTCAGAACTTGTGTCATGGGTCGTCTCCATGACGGGCGCCGAAGGCCTCTCCTTCCGCCTCAACCCGTCGCCGAAAACCCGGCCCTTCTCTGACTCTTTGTCGGGAGAGCCCCCGCTCTCCCGACAAACACAAAAAAGGGCGTACAAGGCGGAAGCACCGAAATGCCTGTCGGAGGGAGTAAGTCAGTTCGGTGCTGGAGAAAGTTCGTGGCCCTGAGACCGGTTCAACAGGGCGGCCGTAGGAGCATCAGCATAGATGGGCTAATCGGCTTCGTGCCCCATCTCGTCCGTCCGGAAAGAAGGTGTT
>NZ_JARAKC010000086.1:0-1310 GCF_049887195.1 Mesorhizobium abyssinicae | reverse complement strand
TCAGACCTTTCAGACGCCGTATCTCATCCTTCAGAGCCGCATTCTCGGCGCGAAGCCCGGCGACCTCCACCCGCAACTGCACGATCATGTCGAGCAGCCCCGCAGGGGTCAGCGTTCGAGAATCGGGTGACTCCGACATGGCCTGATGGAATCACGCCGCCCGCCAAACCGCCACCCACCCCAACCAGATACACCCGAGTCATAACGCCGCGTCCGACACCGCTGTGCTGGAGTGCACCCCCAGACTGAGACAGGGAAAATCGCGGACAGTTTCCCCGCAGGAGAGGAAACTGGGGCATGGCCGGACGGCAAAGATTTATTGATGAGGACCAAAAGCGGGAGCTGCTCCAGCGCATGGAGGCGGGCGAAACCGTCAGCAAGTTGGCAGATGAGGTCGACATCAGTCGCCAACGACTTTACGAGTGGCGTGATCACCTGAGGCTTATGGCGATCTGAAGTCACGCCGCCGTGGCCGGCCTGCCAGATCGACAACAGGACTAGACGGGGCCGCGCAGCTCCGAAGCCTTTGCGGCACTTCGAGGAAGATCAGCGCCGGAGCAGCGCTCCTGGCGAAACGGGATCTTCAAAGTCATCGAAAAGATGACGACCGGCTTGTCGCAAGGCGAATTCAACATCGATCGAATGTGCTGGCTCGCTGGTATCAGCCGCGCGAGTTATTACCGTCACTGGCTAGACTCGGCCCCTCGTCGGGCCGAGACAGGTTTGCGAGATCTCATTCAAAAGTTGGCTCTCGTAAACGCGCACTACGGTTACCGCCGGATTGGAGCCCTGTTGCGTCGGGAGGGATGGCAAGTCAATCACAAGTGCGTTTTTCGCTTGGCAGATGGAGGGGTTGCCGCCCTCCCTGGACGGCATCGCAAGTGCCAAGTTGTGGTCGATATAGGCCCCACAGAACGGAGAGGACGGCAAATGAAGGATATGATGATCGGGGTGGACTTGGCAAAGAACGTTTTCCAGCTTCACGGCGTCGATGACGGGAGAGGTGAAGTTTCGCAAGAGGCTGGCACGCGGACAGTTTTTGCGGTTCATGGCGGATCAGGCGCCGGCACTGGTGGCCATGGAGGCTTGCGGCAGCGCGCATCACTGGGCTCGCGAGCTGGTCAAGCTCGGTCACGAGATCAAGCTCATCGCGCCGCAATATGTCCGCCCCTTCGTGAAGCGCCAGAAGATGGGATGGTTGCCGCCCTCCCCAGACGGCATCGCAATGTGCCAAGGTCGTGGTGTTCAACGCCACGAAAAGGAGAGGACGGCAAATGGAAGATACAATGATCGGGGTGGACCTGGCAAAG
>NZ_JARAKC010000085.1:0-1388 GCF_049887195.1 Mesorhizobium abyssinicae | reverse complement strand
GTCTACAACCGCCGACGGCTTCACTCAGCACTCGGCTATCTCAGTCCAATGCAATTCGAGGATCAACACACCCGGCAGACGGTCAAATCAGCGGCCTGACTCTGTCCGGCACCAGGGGCCCACTCCAGTATAACTGCCAGAGTCCGTCAAAAGACATTCTGCTTTCGAACCCGGATGGCCTGCACGAAGTGATCCGTGCGGTGATGCTGGAGGTGCTAGCCCGTCTTATGCACGACGATGGGCCTTTGAGGCTGGCGGATGTAGCTTAAGCGATCGATTTAGCGTAGGATTCGGTTGCTTAGGTGTGGAGCCTCAACAGGTTGTCCTCGGTTAGGGCAAGGCGACTGATGGGTGGTTTGGACTTTAGGCTGCCGTGTGGGCGATGCCAATTGTATCTGTGGAGCCAGATTGGCAGTTCGGCGGCGACTGGCCGACCGGCTTGCGGCTGCGATCCACGATCCACGTGATCGAGCGCGCGTGACGCACGCCATGACCGACATCCTGCGCGCCCGCATCTTCGCCATCGCCTGCGGTTATGAGGATGCCAACGATCTCAACTGGATGCGCACCGATCCAGCCTTCAAGCTCGCCTGCGGACGGTTGCCCGATAGCGGGCTCGACCTGTGCTCGCAGCCGACGTGTTCGCGGCTGGGGAACCTGCCCGACATCAGGACCGTCATCCGGCTTGGGCATCCAATTTTCCCTCCCTGACAGGCGAAGAGGCCCGGTGATCAGCCGGCATCTTGATCGTCGGATTTCACTCCTGGCTGCCGGCCGCGTTTTTTCGGCGGTGGTGGCGGGTTGATGAGCGCTTTGGAGCAAACATGCTCCGGAACAAGGTCAGCATGCTGGCGCAACCGGTAGCTCGATCCTTCGATCTGCACGACGACGGCATGATGAAGAAGCCTGTCGAGCAGCGCGGTTGCGACAACCGGGTCACCAAAAACCTCGCCCCATTCTGCAAATCCGCGGTTGGAGGTGAGGATCATGGCGCCCTTCTCGTAGCGGGCATTGACGAGCTGGAAAAAGAGGTTTCCTCCGCTAGGCACGACCGGAAGATAGCCGATCTCGTCGACGACGAGCGGCGAGGCGCGGCATAGATAGCGGATACGCTCGCGCAACTGCCCCTCTCGCTCGGCCTTGGCGAGCGAGGCGATGATGTCGGCGAGCGTTGAGAAGTAGACGCTCTTTGCGGCCTTCACTGCCTTGACGGCGAGTGCGATTGCCAGATGGCTCTTGCCTGTGCCGGTCGGACTGGGCTCATAATGCAGAGCGTTTTTAGCTTGGCGTCGCGCAGAAAGGCGGGTGGCGAGAGCGCGCTGTGGCAGATCGCGACGGTGAGCTAAAAACGTGTTGGACTAAGCCGCCGGCATGGGTGGCCGCTATGG
>NZ_JARAKC010000084.1:0-1406 GCF_049887195.1 Mesorhizobium abyssinicae | reverse complement strand
AAGCTCCTGCTGATAATTTTCCGGACCATGTCGCCCCGCGGGTCACTCGCTTCTCTTCGCGGTCGACGTTAGGCCGCCGCATGATGGGGTCAGTAGAGCGAGGCGCCTCAATCTGTTGAACGACCTTAGGAGAGTTCGTCCCAGGATCGTGCCTGCTAACGAGATCGCCTTGCCCATCGTCCCACGGGAACGATCCGGCTCACGCCCTTTCGGGCGGAATCAACTCCTCCTTCGTTGGTCCGTTGTGCCTATTTCGTGGCCGATACGGAGCCGGGTGCCTTGCCAAAGCGGAATTCTGTCGCATCGCTCCACATGCGATGCAGGATGACAGCGAGCTTGCGGGCAACAGCAAACTCGGGCTCGGGCCATACCGCGCCGCTTGGCGACGTTTATACCCCACGCTCTGAGGCTCGACCATTTCTTGCTGAGCACAAGCAGCGAATGAGCCGCCTCATAGAGGGCCGTGCGGGCGAGCTCATCACCGCATCGGCTTACCTTGCCCTGAATGTCCGTCTCACCAGATTGATAGCGTGCCGGGGTCAGACCCAAATGCGCTCCGACATCCCTCGATCGGCGAAAGCGGTCAGGCTGATCGACCGTGGCACGAAAGGCGAGCGCGGTGATGGGTCCCACACCGGGCACGGACATGAGGCGCCGGCAGACTTGCTCCTTGCGGGCGATATTGAGGACCTGCTTTGTCAGTCGCCCGAACTCACGCAACATCGTTGCCACGATCGCCAGAAGCGGCTCGACAAGCGCTATGATGACCGTATCTGCGCCAATCAGTTCGCGCACGCGATGGGCGAAGGCTGCGCGGCCTGGAGTGCCGAGCTTGATGCCGGCCTCCCGCAGAATCGCCCTGACGACGTTCTCGATGGTCCGCATTTCATTGAGGACCGTCCGTCGTGCGAGGAGGAGGGATCGCCAGAGCCGACACTGCTGGCTCTTCACATGCACCTGCCGATACCAGCCGGTGCGCATGATCTGCGCCAAGGCGCGGGCGTCGTTGCGATCTGTTTTGTTCGGCATCGTTTTCATCGCCGCGTTCGCCTGCCGGGTCTCGATGCAGATCGCCGGCAATCCTTCGGCACGAATACCGTCATAAAGCCAGGCCGTCAGCGAGCAGGCTTCGAGCCCGATGCGCTCCAGCGGCAGATTGATTTTCCGCAAGGCTTCATAAAGCGCTCTCGGCTCACTCGCCGCCCGCCCTTCCTTCACGATCCGGCCGCTCTCGTCGACGACACAGATCGCGGTCTCTTCCAAAGACACGTCAAGTCCGGCAAAATACTTCATGGCTGCTCCTCCTGATGTTTGTGGCGATCTACATCGACCACGTTCTCACATCTCGACAGGAGCAGCCGCCCTTGGCTCGGGCGAGACCCCAATCACCCCATCTGTTGAAGAAG
>NZ_JARAKC010000083.1:0-1424 GCF_049887195.1 Mesorhizobium abyssinicae | reverse complement strand
TCTCTGATTGGGGTCGTCGTGGTCAAGGTGCTCCTGCACTTTTTCTCGGACCGTTCCGCGGGTCACTCGCTTCTCTTCGCGGTCGGCGCTTGGGCCGCCGCATGATGGGATCAGGAGAGCGAGACGTCTCAATCTGGTTCACGACCTTGCGAACTTTGGTTCGGCAGGTTCAGGACTCTCAACGAGATCGCCTCGCCCATCGTCCCCACGGAACGATCCGGGCATCGCCCTTTCGGGCGAAAAGCTTTGTTCGTGTTCCTTGCTCCTTTGATCTGTCTCGGTCACGCTGCCAGTGCGGCAGGCTCCTTTCCAAAGCGGAACTCGGTTGCGTCGGCCCACATGCGGTGCAGGATGACGCCCAGTTTGCGGGCCACCGCCACGCGGGCACGCGCCATGCCGCGGCGTCTGGCGATGTTCATGCCCCAGGCGCGCAAGCTCGACCATTTCTTCGAGCGCACGAGCAGCGAATGCGCCGCCTCGTAGAGGGCGGTGCGGGCGAGTTCGTCGCCGCAGCGGCTGACCTTGCCCTGGACGTCGGTCTCGCCCGACTGATAGCGCGCCGGCGTCAGCCCCAGATGTGCCCCCACCGCCCGCGAAGAGCCGAACCGCTCCGGCCGGTCAACGGTGGCGCGGAAGGCGAGCGCGGTGATCGGCCCGACGCCCGGCGCGCTCATCAGCCGCCGACACACTTCCTCCTTGCGGACGATGTGGAGAACCTGCTTGGTCAAGCGGGCGAACTCCTTCAGCATGACGCTGAGGATCGCAAGAAGCGGCTCGACCATTGCCATCACCTCGGTGCCAGCCAGCTCGCGCACGCCATCAGCAAAGGCGGTGCGCGACGGCGTGCCGAGCTTGACGCCGCTCTCGCGTAGCATGGCGCGCACAACATTCTCGATGCTGCGCATCTCGTTCAGCACCGTGCGGCGGGCCACCAGCAGCGCGCGCCACAACCGGCATTGCCGGCTCTTGACATGCACCTGCCGGTACCAGCCGGTGCGCATGATCTGCGCCAGCGCGCGGGCATCGTTGCGATCGGTCTTGTTCGGCATCGTCTTCATGGCCGCATTGGCCTGGCGTGTCTCGATGCAGATCGCCGGCAGGCCTTCGGCGCGCAATCCGTCGTGAAGCCAGGCCGTCAGCGAGCACGCTTCCAGGCCGAGGCGCTCCAGCGGAAGCCCGACTTTGCGCAGCGCTTTGATCAACGCCTCCGGCTCGCTCGCCGCACGCATTTCCTTGACGATCCGGCCGCTCTCCTCGACCACGCAGATCGCAGTCTCTTCCAAAGACACGTCCAGTCCGGCAAAATACTTCATGGCTGCTCCTTCCCGATGCTTGTGGCGAATCAACATCGACCACGTTCTCACATCTCGACAGGAGCAGCCGCCCTTATCCGGGCTCGGCAAAGACCCCAATCACCCCATCTG
>NZ_JARAKC010000082.1:0-1523 GCF_049887195.1 Mesorhizobium abyssinicae | reverse complement strand
CACCGCTCTGATGTCCTTTTGCAAGGTGCGATCTGCGCAATAATCCACCCGACACCGATTTCCTCGGTCGGTTCTCAGTGACGGAGCGCCTATCGGTGGAGACGTGGCCTGGGACGCGGGTGAACAAGCTCTGATGCGCGGGTTGGTTACCGCATGTCCATGTAATCGTCCGGGGCTGGTCCTCTCTTACAACGGGCGTCGGCATTGCCGGCCACAAAGCGGTGCCGGAAATTCCCCATTCAATGCCACGTCCCCGCCGATAGGCGCGATTATTATTTCGTCGCTACCGAGGATCAGGTTCCTGCCTGCTGCTCATCCGCTCGGGCGATGGCCCACATGAAAGCAGCGAGCTCCCGAGCTATTGCGGTCACAGCCACGGTGCTGCGCTTGCCACGCGCGATCAGGGCCCTGTAGCGCTTGGTCAAGCGCGCCTGTGCGTTCCACGCTATGTCTCGCACGACTTCAGGCAGGTGACGGCTTTCGAAGTATTTTGTTTTCCCCAGTTTGGCCGGATAGCGGTAAGTCCAGGCGCTTTCAGCCAAGACGCGGCGCACTCGAGCATTCCCAGCCTTGGTGATGCCGCCCCGTCGAACGTCGTCCCCGGTCGAGCGCTCCGAGGGGACAAGTCCGAGATAAGCCATCAGTTGTCGCGGGTTGGCAAAGCGGCGTACATCGCCGATTTCGACCATGAAGGTAGCCGCACAAATGAGCTTGACCCCACGCAAAGCCTGCAAGCGTTCGACTACCGGCGCGAGTGGCCAGTCGAGCAGGCCGTCTTCGATTGCCTTTTCCAGGCGTGCTGCTCTTTCCCGGCACTGCGTCTCCGCGAGGATCAACTCCTGCAGGACAGCTTGCTGACTGCGGAATGAGAAACTCAGTCCATGCAGCCATCTGAGATACCTCGTCCCCCAGGTCTTCAAGCCTGGGTAAATCTTGCCATGTCGCAACAGGAAGGATCGAATCTCCTGCCGCTTGCGGGTTCGATCCTTCACCGCAGCCTCGCGAGCGCGGATCAGGTCACGCATAGCCTCATGAGCAGCGTCAGGTGTCCAGATCTCCGTCAGCTCACCGGCACGGAACAGCCGGGCAAGTTTCTCGGCATCGCGGCGGTTCGTCTTGACCCGATCGCCAGGCTTGCGCGGGATCAGAGACGGAGCAATCACGGCGCACTCGTGGCCAAGCGCTTCGATCTCCCGCTTCAGACCGTATCCGGTGGGTCCAGCCTCATAGCAAAATCTCAATCGTACACCCGGGCGCCCGAGCTTGCGGACGAGGCGGCGTACTGAGGCACTATCGGAGGATATCTCTCCGACATATCGAACCTCGCCCGTACGCCCGCTCTCGGCGAGAGCAACAGCATGCCGGTCCTTCGCAACATCCAATCCTACGAAAACTTCGCTATATTCTTCCATGGTTCGTCCTCCTGGCATGAGGATAGGCTCGACGAGCAACCCTCGCTTCAACACTGCCAGTGTAGGGCGAACCACCTCACAGCCGGCAACCAGAAAGGACATACGGTCTTA
>NZ_JARAKC010000081.1:0-1666 GCF_049887195.1 Mesorhizobium abyssinicae | reverse complement strand
GCCACCCTGTCGGGCGCCTCACGCACCCGCGCCTCGAACAGCTCGTGGATGCACAGCTGCGAAGGATAGTCCGCTTCCGTCCGGTTCAGCTCCTCCAGCAGATAGCCGCGCTCGGCGGCCGGCAGGATGTCGAGCTCCCGCACCGGCGTGTTGGGCGCCAGCTCCAGCGCCTCGGCCAGCGCCTCGAGCGCCCGCTGCATGTAGCCGCAGACCCGGTCCGCACAGATCGGCTCGGCTGCTTCCGCCGTCAGGCCGAGCGCCTGGCCAAAATCCTCAACCGACAGGCTCAACGGATAGTTGGTGCGCTCCTCCCCGCCCAGCCATTCCACCCCCGCCAGCACATCTTCGGCGCCGCCGGCCGTGGCCGGCGCAGGGTTGTTGTGACGGTAGTTCAGGAGCGCGCTGAACAGCGGCGCGGGCGCGGCAACGCCGCTGCAGCGTTGCGCCAGCGCCAGCGAGGCATGCTCATGCGCCAGCAGCTCGGAAAGCCGCGCGTGCGTGGCCCGCACGCTCGCCTCGACCCCGGTGCCGTCGAGGTCGAGCCGCACAGGCAAGGTGTTCATGAACAGCCCGAGCGCACGGTCGGCGCCGGCGCCGGCATGCATGCGGCCAAACAGAACCGTGCCGAACACCGCCTGCTCGCGCCCGCTGCTGCGCGCCACCACCTGACCCCAGGCCAGATGACACAGACTGGCCAGGCTCACCCCCAGCCGCCGCGCCTGGGCCCGCAGCCGCTCGTTGAGCGCCTGCGGCAGCATCCGACGCGCCTCGCCGACCCCGCTGCCGTCGCCATGGACCTCGCTCAGCCCGAACGGCAGGCTCGGCTCGTCGATGTCGCCCAGCATCGCCCGGAAGAACGCCTCATGCGCCTTGGCATCGGCCCCCAGCCGCGCCTGCGCCACCAGATTGCGGAACGGCTGCGGCGTGCCAAGCTCATGCGCGCGACCCTCCAGAACCGCCCGCACCTCGCCGCGCATCACTTCCGAGGCGGTGTGATCCCCGATCAGGTGATGATGCAGCTCCAAAAGCAGCCAGCGCCCGGTGCCGGGCTCGCGCGCGGTCGCAAACCGCAACAGCGGCGCCCGGCCAAGGTCGATGCGATAGTGACGCGGATCGAACCGGCGCTTCAGTTGCTCATGAGCGGGGCCGTCATCCTCATCCAGCTCGACCTCGGCAATCTCCAGCCGCGCCTTGCGCCACACAACCTGGGCCGGGCTCGAAAGCCCCTCCCAGACAAAGGCCGTGCGCAGCATGTCGTGACGGTCCACCACCTTTTGGACCGCACCGAGATAGCGATCCAACAGCGCGCGATCGGCAAAGGCGGTCTGCGACACCAGCAGGTACGGATCGCCCCGCCCGGCCAACAGATGATGGAACAGGATGCCTTCCTGCAGCGGCGACAGGCCATAGATGTCCTGGATGTTGGCGACCCCGCCCGGCACCGTGGCGACGACCCGGTCGATCTCTTCCTGGCTCAGCTCGATCAGCGGCAGCATCGGCGGCGTGATGGCGCTGGTGCACTCGTCGATCAGGTTGGCCGGCACCGCCACCTCGCGATGGCTGCCAAGGCTGGCGGCAAGATCGCAAAGCACCGGTGTGGCGAACAGGGTGCGCACCTCCACCCCAAGCGACAGCCGCCGCAGCCGCTCCATCAGCTGCACCGCCA
>NZ_JARAKC010000080.1:0-1668 GCF_049887195.1 Mesorhizobium abyssinicae | reverse complement strand
GCGTCTTTGTGCTTGACGGCACCAGGGCGCTGGTCGGACGACTGGGGCAAAGGGGGCAGCCAGCCAGGCTGCACCTCGACAACCTCGACATCGATCGGCAGGCACTCCAAAACCGACTCGGTCATAGAGCTGGTACAGGAGTCGCGCTGCCCATCAGCCAAGCCTCCGATCAGGCCCGAGCCGAACTAATGGCTTCCTTCAGAAGCAGAGAGCGATCTGACGCGGGGCGTTGACGGCCAGAAGTCGGATTCGATCGGATGCGTGCAGATCGCTTCGCCGCTCAGTCCATGCCAGGTGCCAAGGCAGACTCGGATTGCTGGCCGTCAAGAATCCGATTGGAATGCGCCGCGCATCGGCCTTTACGCCGAGACTATGCTGCTTGAGCGCTGGCGTGTGAGCGCCGATGTTGCTTACCTGCCGTGGACGGACTTCCGTGGTCGTGACGACCACCTCCTTCGGCCTGGACCAACTTTCTACGATCAGCGGGGGCAAGGTGGCGGTGGCGTTCAGGTGGAAGGAGCACTATCCTACTTCTTCAACAAGAATTTCAGCATCGGCATTGGTGCCCGGTATTGGGCAATGTGGACGACGAACAACAGAAATGCAACCTATAACTGCATCTGCGACGACGTCGGCAAGATTGTTAAGCACCCTGCTCTTGCTAAGTACAGCATGGAGCGATTGGGCACGTTCATAGAGTTCTCCTACAGGTTTGACTGAACGTATATTTCTGGCTTGAAGTCTGTTTAAACCGCTGTTGCCGCAAAGAGCACCGGGATCGCGCGGTATTGGCCTGTAGCAGCTGGGAAGGCTTCTCCCCAAACTTGAAGAGGGGGACGCATGGGAGGCAAAACCGCTGGCCGAGTGCCAAAGACGACAGTCGGCGACCTACCGGTCGTTTCAGATTGATCCGTGGGGACGGCCGGATGCGCGAGATGGTAAAAGTGATCTCGGCCGCGACGGAGCTCACCGGCGATATCGACAAGGCGATCTACTGGTATCGCAATGAACCGATCGCTGACTATGGCCATCGCACGGCTGCCGAACTCGTCGCGGACGGCCAGGTCGAAGCAGTCCTGGCCTTCATCCGGGGTCCTGAGAACGGGGCGCGCGGGTGAAGGTCGCCGGCGTCGGGTCGAAGGAGACCTTCCATCGCTGTCTGGCACCCAAATGGGCTTTCCTGCCGACCAGCAGTGCAGGCGCGGCGATCGACGGCGGTCGTTTCAACCGGCCAGGCGTCGAAGCGCTCTATCTGTCCCGTTCGGCCCAGACGGCTCTTGATGAATAGCAAGATCACGCTCGGCGAGGTGGCCGACCTTTCGCAGGGGTTCGACCCGGACATCTGGGACGCCGCTTGGCAGGAATGGGATTGTGCCTGGCGCCAGATCGCTCGCATCTATAAGAAAATTCCGCGATCGCCACCGCGTGCTTCTTCTTGGTTACATCAAACGCAACAAATGCTTCGCTATACTCTCCCATGGCTCGCCCTCCGTACGTGCGGGCGGGCCACCGATCTCCGCCTCGGAACATGACGTCTAACACTGATCTGCTTGACGACAGCCACCGAGACTCAACGCCCCGCGTCAGATCGCTCTCTGCTTCTGAAGGAAGCCATTAGCTCGGCTCGGGCCTGATCGGAGGCTTGGCTGATGGGCAGCGCGACTCCTG
>NZ_JARAKC010000079.1:0-1861 GCF_049887195.1 Mesorhizobium abyssinicae | reverse complement strand
GGAGCGATGTCGTCTGATGGAACTGCGGCACATTGGTAGCCATTGGCGCGCCACGCTGTGCGGCCTCTTCTTCATGGAAGGCTCGCAGCACGTCCCAGGCCGGGTCGCCCGGGGACATGGGGATGGGCGAGAAGGCGAAGGGTGAGGCGCTCTGGGCAGTTCCTATGGCCGGGCCGCCGGCCTCCTGGCGCGGGGCCGCTTGCCCATGGGCTGACAGGCCCAGTGCATTGTTGGCTGCGACCATTTGCCGGTATTTCTGCAGAAAGCCCCAGGCTGTGCCGAAACCGGGGGCTGCGTTCTTCTTGTACTCGTCAACCGCCCGGCTCAGCATCGCGGGTTCAATCTGGGCAATGCCCTTGCCGAAGTTCTGACTGAGCCAGCTGTTGAAACGACCCAAAGTACTCCGATAGCTATTTAGCGAGACTTGACTGTACCTGCTTGCAGCTGCCTGACATGCATCTTCGATTACCTGGTTCTCTTCGCTGACCGAGCGCGATCTAGCTGTTGTGACAGTCTGTCCGGCAGAATGCTGCCGGAGCCTTCGCAACGCCACGTTGGTGTCGCTCAGTAGTTTGGCATCGTTGCCCGCAAAGTCCTTCGCCAGCGCGTCCAACCCCGGGTCCTCAATCCGGCCGGCGATCTGCGACCGATGGTTCTCGTCAAGCCATGTGCTGAACTTGCGCAGCGTCGCTAGATCGCCCCTCAAGGTTGGTGCTTTGAGGCGGCCCACGGCTTCTGCCCGGTATTGGGCGAAGAGTTTCTCATCGTCCTTGGTGCCGGGTCGAACAGTCGAAGCAGCCGTCACAGGCTGTCCGGCAAAATGCTGCCTGAGCCTTCCCAACGCCACTTTGGTGTCGCTCAGTAGTACGGAATCGTTGCCCGCGAAGTTCTTCGCCAGCGCGTCCAACCCCGGGTCCTCAATCCGGCCGGCGATCTGAGTCCGATGGTTCTCGTCAAGCCATGTGCTGAACTTGCGCAGCGCCACTATATCGCGAGCAATCGAGCGTTCACCCACCTTGGCTGTTTTAGCCGCGTCGTCACGGTAGGCGGCAAAAAGCGCCTCGTCCGGGTGCTCTCGGACGCGCTTTCGGCTGCGCGTTTGCTGAACGACGGAAGCCTGGTGCGGCGCCGCGGCCGGCATTGTATGGCGCGCGCCGGTCAAATCGCCTCCCATGGTCCCTTCTTTGAGGCCGGCAGCCTGGGCAAAGAGTTCCTCATCATCCTTGGTGACAGGTCGAACATTCGAGGCAGCCATCACAGGCGGTCTTACAAAAGCTTGCCGGAGCCTCTTCAGCGCCGGGTTGATACGCGCGCTCTCGCGCTCCGCGAAGTCCTTCACCAGCGCGTCCAACCCCGGGTCCTCAATCCGGCCGGCGATCTGCGTCCGGTGGTTCTCGTCAAGCCATTTGCTGAACTTGCGCAGCGCCGCCAGATCGCCCCTCACGGTTGGTTCTTTGAGGCGGGCCACGGCTTTTGCCCGGTATTGGGCGAAGAGTACCTCATCGTCCTTCGTGCCGGGTCGAACAGTCGAAGCAGCCGTCACAGGCTGTCCGGCAAAATGCTGCCGGAGCCTTCCCAACGCCACTTTGGTGTCGCTCAGTAGTTTGGCATCGTTGCCCGCAAAGTCCTTCGCCAGACCGTCCAACTGCTCGTCCTCAATCCGACCGTGGATTTGGCTCTGGTGGTTCTCGTCAAGCCATGTGCTGAACTTGCGCAGCGCCGTTATATCGCGATCAATCGAGCTTTCACTCACCTTGGCTGTTTTAGCCGCCTTGGCACGGTAGGCGGCAAAAAGCGCCTCGTCCGGGTGCTCGCGGCCGCGCTTGCGGCTGCGCGTTTGCTGAACGACGGCAGCCTGGTG
>NZ_JARAKC010000078.1:0-1886 GCF_049887195.1 Mesorhizobium abyssinicae | reverse complement strand
CCGGCTTGACCCCCAGGGCGATCAGATGATGGGCCAGCCGGTTGGCCCGCGCATTGAGCTCGCCATAGCTCAGGCGCTCGTCCTCATGGACCACCGCCACCGCCTCCGGCGCCTGGCGCACCTGCGCCTCGAACAGTTCGTGGATGCAAAGATCCGACGGATAGTCCGCGTCCGTCCGGTTCAGACCCTCCAGCAGATAGGTGCGTTCGGCGGCCGGCAGGATGTCGATGCGGCCGACCGGCTGGCCTGCATCGGCAACCATCGCCCGCAGCAGCACCACCAGATATTCACGCTGCCGCTCGATCGTCGCTTCGTCGAATAGCGCCGTGGCATAGTGCAGCGATCCGACGATCTGATCACCATCTTCGCCAAGGTCGAGCTCCAGATCGAACTTGACCTGATCATACCTCTCCCCGGCAGCCTCCACACTCAGCCCCGGCAGGTCCAATGACTCAACCGCATTGTTCTCCCAGGCCAAGATCACCTGGAACAACGGCGTGTGATCAAGATGCCGGGGCGGCTGCGCGATCTCGACGACCTGCTCGAACGGCAGGTCCTGATGCTCCTGCGCGGCCAGCGCCGTGCGCCGCGTCCGCGCCAAAAGCTCCGACACGCTCGGCTCGCCCGACAGGTCGAGCCTAAGCGCCAGGGTGTTGACGAAGAATCCGATCAACTCTTCGATCTCGCGCCGGCCTCGATTGGCGCTCGGGACGCCGATCACAAGGTCGTCCTGCCCCGACAGACGCGAAAGCACCGCCGCCCAGGCCGCCAGCACCGTCATGAACAACGTCGTGCCATGCTGCCGGCTCAGCCGCTTCAGATCCCGCGTCAGATCCGCATCGATGACGATCGGCACACTGGCCCCGGCAAACGACTGCTGGGCCGGCCGCACGCGGTCAGTCGGCAGTGCAAGCCGGGCCGGGGCGCCTGACAGGGCGTTGCGCCAATACTGCGCCTGGCTTTGCAGCCGTTCCCCCGACAGCCACTGCCGTTGCCAGGCGGCATAATCCGGGTACTGGATCGCCAGCGGCGGCAAAGGATCGTCCTGTCCAGCCACAAACGCCCAGTAAAGGCTGTTCAGTTCACGCATCAAGACGCCCATCGACCAGCCGTCGGAGACGATGTGATGCTGGGTCAGCTGGAAAACATGTTCCTCATCCGACATCCGGATCAGACGCCCGCGGATCAGCGGCCCGCGCGCAAGATCGAAGGGCGTCTGCGCCTCTTCATGGCACAGATCCAAAAGCGCCGCCTCTGCATCCGGCCTGTCCCGCAGATCGTGCTCCAGCACCGGCAGCCCTGCCTCCGGCGGCAGAACCTCAACCCGCGGCTTGCCCTCCGACGCCACAAAGACACTGTGCAGCGCCTCATGGCGGGCAAACAGACGGTCGAGGCTGCGCTGCCAGGCGCTGCGGTCGAGCACGCCACGCAGTCTCAAGGCCAGCGGAATGTGATAGTTGGTACTGCCCTCGTCCAGCTGCGCCAAAAACCATAGCCGCTGCTGCGCGAACGACAGCGCAAGCGGCTCGTCGCGCGACACCGTCGCAATCGCCGGCAGGTCTTGCGGACCGGTGCGGCTCAACACCTCGACGATGCTTTCGGCCAGATCGGAAAGAACCGGCCTGGCGAACAGCCTCGTCAGCGGCAGTTCGACCCCAACAGCCCGCGACAGCCGGCTCAAGAGCTGCACCGCCAGGAGCGAATGGCCGCCGAGTTCGAAGAAGTTGTCGTGGCGTCCGACCCGCTCGACCCCGAGCAGCTCCGCCCAGATCTGCGCCAGCGCCGTCTCGACCGCGCCCTGCGGCGCTTCATAGGCGGCGTGCGCATAGGCCTCGTCGTCGGGGGCGGGCAGCGCCTGGCGGTCGAGCTTGCCGTTCGGTGTCAGC
>NZ_JARAKC010000077.1:0-2025 GCF_049887195.1 Mesorhizobium abyssinicae | reverse complement strand
GCCGGCACGGGGGCCCATTCTGGCGGGAGCGATGTCGTCTGATGGAACTGCGGCACATTGGTAGCCATTGGCGCGCCACGCTGTGCGGCCTCTTCTTCATGGAAGGCTCGCAGCACGTCCCAGGCCGAGGCCGCTTGCCCATGGGCTGACAGGCCCAGTGCATTGTTGGCTGCGACCATTTGCCGGTATCTCTGCAGAAAGTTCCAAGCTGGGCCGAAACCGGGGCCAGCGTTCTTCTCGTACTCGTCAACCGCCCGGCTCAGCACCGCGGGTTCAATCTGGGTAATGCCCTTGCCGAAGTTCTGACTAAGCCAGCTGTTGAAACGCCCCAAAGTACTCCGATAGTTATTTAGCGTGCCTTTTCCGTATCCGCTTGCAGCTGCCCGACATGCATCTTCGATCACCTGGTTGTCTTCGCTGACCGAGCGCGCTCTAGCTGTTGTGACAGTCTGTCCGGCAGAATGCTGCCGGAGCCTTCCCAATGCCACGTTGATGTCGCTCAATAGTACGGCATCGTTGCCCGCGAAGTTCTTCGCCAGACTGACCAACTGCCGATCATCTAGCCGGCCGGCGATCTGCGTCCGATGGTTCTCGTCAAGCCATTTGCTGAACTTGCGCAGCGCCGTTATATCGCCAGCGATCGAGCTTTCACTCACCTTGACTGTTTTAGCCGCATCGGCACGGTAGGCGGCAAAAAGCGCCTCGTCCGGGTGCTCGCGGCCGCGCTTGCGGCTGCGCGTTTGCTGAACGACGGAAGCCTGGTGCGGTGCCTCGGCCGGCATCGTATGGCGCGCGCCGGTCAAATCGCCTCCCATGGTTCCTTCTTTGAGGCCGGCAGCCTGGGCAAAGAGTTGCTCATCGTTCTTGGTTCCAGGTCGAACCACGGTACCATGGAAATTGGAGGCCCCGAGGGCGAGATCGCCCGAGATGCCGCCGAGCGAGATGGAATCGCGGCGACCGTGGAAGGTCAGCGTGCCCTCGCTTCCGGTGCCGCCGATGAAGAAGGCCGCCTTGTTCGAAGCAGCCGTCACAGGCTGTCCGGCAAAATGCTGCCGGAGCCTCTTTAACGCCGGGTTGATACGCGCGCTCTCGCGCTCCGCGAAGTCCTTCGCCAGCGCGTCCAACCCCGGGTCCTCAGTCCGGCCGGCGATCTGCGTCCGATGGTTCTCGTCAAGCCATTTGCTGAACTTGCGCAGCGCCGCTAGATCGCTCCTCACGGTTGGTTCTTTGAGGCGGGCCACGGCTTTTGTCCGGTATTGGGCGAAGAGTACCTCATCGTCCTTGGTGCCGGGTCGAACAGTCGAAGCAGCCGTCACAGGCTGTCCGGCAAAATGCTGCCGGAGCCTTCCCAACGCCACGTTGGTGTCGCCCAGTAGTACGGAATCGTTGCCCGCGAAGTCCTTCGCCAGACCGTCCAGCTGCTCGTCCTCAATCCGACCGTCGATTTGGCTCTGGTGGTTCTCGTCAAGCCATTTGCTGAACTTGCGCAGCGCCGTTATATCGCGAGCAATCGAGCCTTCACTCACCTTGGCTGTTTTAGCCGCGTCGTCACGGTAGGCGGCAAAAAGCGCCTCGTCCGGGTGCTCTCGGACGCGCTTTCGGCTGCGCGTTTGCTGAACGACGGCAGCCTGGTGCGGCGCCGCGGCCGGCATCGTATGGCGCGCGCCGGTCAAATCGCCCTGTTGATTGGCCGCAGGCCGATATGCGTCCGCGACGACGTGAGGGAGGTTCACGACATCGGGTGCGCTTCCAAAGCCCGTGGCGGGCAGGTTGACCCGCGGCGGCGGCATGGAACTCAAAGCTTCGTAACCGACCCCAATCGCTGCGCGGCTCCGCGGCTGATCGACACTTTGCGCGGGTGAGTGGACCACCCGCTCCACATCCTGCCCGAACTGCGCCGAAGCGAAACTTGCAGCCGTAAACGGCCCGGCGCGCTCGGCGGCGGCAAAGAGCTCGTCCTGGTCAAAACTCTGCACAGGTGAGTGAGCTGGTGGAGCAAAGGGCAAGCGCGAGCCGCCTTCCCCG
>NZ_JARAKC010000076.1:0-2185 GCF_049887195.1 Mesorhizobium abyssinicae | reverse complement strand
AGGCACGGCGCCGAAATAGCTTTCAAGGCTCGAAATGGCAGTCTCTCCCTCGTTAAGACTGCCTGCTCACAGAATCCCTTCTCAGCCCAACTTCAAGTCCCAAAAAGCCATATGCGATTCCCCTGCCGTTCACGGGGAGAAGGTGCCGGCAGGCGGATGAGGGGCGGCGCGACGTTTCTAATTTCGCCCCAGAGTGCGCGACGCATGGGACCGGCTTCAGGTCTGCCGGCGGCCGAAGACGCGGGCAACGCGCCCCAGCAGGCTGGTACCTGCAGCAGCCGGCTTCACCGGCGGCGCCGGCATGGCAGGCCCGGCACCGGCACGATTTTCCAGGTCGGACGCCATGGCCATAACCGCCTTGTTGACATCGAAGGCCGATGTCGGACGGGCGTCCTTCATTCGTTGCTGGGTCAGCGGCGAACATGTCGGGCGGCCGTCCGCGCAGAGTACCTCTCCCATGGTCAGCTGGTGGGTGAAGCGGAAAAGGGCAAAGACGGCATATTTGGTCGCCTGCGCGTCATAGGCGCGGCTTTCGACCTTGGCATGGATTTCCAGCAGCTTCGGGATCAGGAACTGAGCCTTGTCCGGCGCGGCTTCGCCTTCGTATGGCAAGGTGCTCCAACCGGCCTTGATCAATGTGGCCCTGAATTCGGCTGGCTCTCGCCAGAGGGCGACGACAGTCGCGGGATCGACAAAAGCCGTGACGTAGTTCCCCTTCATGTTGTGGGCGATGCTGACCTCGTCCAGCAAACGCTTGCATTCGGGAACGAGCCAGACGGCCTTTGGAAAGATCGACTGGAATTCGAAGTCGTAGTTCAGTTCCATCCGAAAAGCCTCCGGCGTTTCATCACCCTGACCTTTGGGTTAGTCTCGCAATTTCCACTTAAGGTTTTGCCTATCTTGCTTGGTGAACGGCTGACCGGCGTCCCCGTTGCCAGCCGGCCGGGCCACCCGCTACAGTTCCAGCCGCCTCAGGAAAGAGCATCGTGACTTCCAATCCCGCCAACTGCAAACGCGACCGCGCGCAGCCGGCGGCGGGCGAAGCCCCCCTCGCCTTCGCCGTGCTGGTCTTTCCCGGCTTTCCGATGATGGCGTTTTCCTCGCTGATCGAACCGCTGCGCGCGGCCAACGTACTGGCCAAGCGCGAATGCTACCGCTGGGTGATCGTCGGCGCGGATCCCGGCACGGTCGAGGCCTCCAATGGCGTCGTTATCCAGCCCGGCTTTTCGGCGGCCGATGCGCCGAAGGTAGACCGCATCGTCGTCTGCTCCGGCGGCGATGCCGACCATGTCGTGGCCGACGAGGCGATGAGCTGGATCCGCAAGAGCCTGCGCGGCGGCGCGCATATCGGCGCGGTGGCCGACGCCGCGTTCTTCCTCGCCCGCGCCGGCCTGCTCGACGGCCATGCCTGCACCCTGCACTGGACCAGCCAGGCGGCGTTCACCGAGGCATTCCCGGACATCGAGCTCAGGCGCGATCTCTTCGTCATCGACCGCAAGCGTTTCACCTCGGCCGGCGGCGTCGGCAGCCTCGACATGATGCTGGAGATCATCACGCGCGACTATGGCGCCGAACTGGCGGCGGGCGTCGCCGAATGGTTCGTGCACAGTCCTTTGCGATCGAGCGTCGACCGCAAGCTGATGCCGCTCAGGCTGCGCACCGGCGTGCAGAACGAGCTGGTGCTGTCGGCCATCGCGATCATGGAGGACGCGGTGGAGGAGCGGCTCGGCATGGCGGAGCTGGCGACAAGACTCGGCGTTTCCCCGGACAAGCTCGAGCGCAACTTTCGCGCCGAGCTGGATATCTCGCCCAACGGCTACTACCGGCGGCTGCGGCTGAAGCGCGCCGCCGACCTGCTGGCGCATTCGACGCTGATGGTGCGCGATGTCGCGCTGGCGTGTGGGTTTGCTTCGATGTCGAGTTTTGCCCGGGCGTTTCGGGAGGAGCATGGGCACGCGCCGAAGGCGATGCGAAGGCAGTAACGCTTCACTGTGCTGAAATGGTGAGACGCTGGCGGGACAGCGCCCCCCTCTGTCCTGCCGGACATCTCCCCCACGAGGGCAGGGCTATCGCATATGGGTTAGCGCCTGGATGAGATAGTCGTCGTTCCACGCGCATTTCTTGATGCGGTGGCTGATGGGGACTTTGTCGGCATCGGCTGCCTGGAGGACGTTTCTGGCGATGC
>NZ_JARAKC010000075.1:0-2303 GCF_049887195.1 Mesorhizobium abyssinicae | reverse complement strand
CGCTGGAAATCGATCCGAAATTGCAGATGCGCATATCGTCTGGACGGTGGGACCAGATGATCCGTGAGGGTAACGCCACGCCGGCATGGCTGGCCAACGACTTCAATGCGAGTCGCCGGCACGCTTTGATCGTCGCGCAGGTCATCAAGCTCGGCCAAAAGCTCACCGACGATGCAGTGTCGATGTTCATCAAGTTGATGGGTCGGCTGTTCTCGCAGGCCAACAACCGCAAGAAGCAGCGGCACATGGACTGCAGGCCGGATACCGCCAAAGCGCTACGCATGTTCCTGGACACGATCACAGCCCTGCAGTCCGCGAACGACTATGGCCGGAACGCATTGGAGGTTCTCGATCAGGAAGTTGGATGGCACCGGTTGCTTCGGATGAAGCCTGAGCTTGAGTCGATGGTCCAGGACAACGAGGCCTCGCCGTTGACCTTAGCGGCCGAGCAATATGCGACCGTCAACAAATATGCGGGTGCGTTCCTACAGGCGTTCACGTTTCACTCGGCGCGCCGCCACGATCCGCTTCTTGCGGCAATTTCGCTGCTGAAACGACTCTATGCCGAGAAGCGGCGGACACTTCCGGACCGCGTCCCGGTCACCCACCTCAGCCAAGCTGATCGGAGGCTCATCTTCGACCAGGAAAGGTCCGATCGCCGACTTTACGAGATCGCCACGCTCGCGGCTTTGCGGGACCGGCTTAGATCTGCGGACATCTGGGTCGACGGCAGCCGATCCTTCCGGCCGATCGACGAGCATCTGATGCCGCGGTCGACATTCACCACAATGAAGGAAGAGGATCGGCTTGGACTCGGCGTCCAAGGTGACGGTGCGCAGTGGCTTGCCCAAGCGCGTCAGATGCTCGACTTCAATCTGAAACGCCTGGCGCACAGAGCTCGGTCCGGAAAGCTCGAAGGTGTTCGTCTTGAAGCTGGGACGTTGATCGTCACGCCGACCGCTGGCGAAGTTCCTGCCGCCGCCGAGGAACTGAATGCCGAGATCAGCGACATGTATCCAATGGTTGAAGTTCCCGACCTGTTGAGAGAAGTGCACGATTGGACCGGTTTTGCGGACCACTTCACGCATGTCCGCACAGGCGACGTCCCCAGAAATGCCTCAGCAATGCTGGCCGGCGTGCTGGCCGATGCGACCAACCTCGGTCCGAAGCGAATGGCGAGCGCATCCAAAGGGATCAGCGCTCACCAGATCGGCTGGATGCGCACGTTCCACGCTCGGTCGGAGACCTATCGCGCGGCGCAAGCATGTATCACCGATGCGCACACCCGGCATCCGCATTCTCGACTTTGGGGCAATGGAACAACCTCATCGTCCGATGGCCAATTCTTTCGCGCGAGCGATAGAGCGGCGAAGCGCGGGGACATCAATCTGCACTACGACAGCGAGCCGGGCTCGAAGTTCTATAGCCATCTATCAGATCAGTACGGCTACTTCAGCATCTTGCCGATCAGCCCGACCGAAAGCGAGGCAGCCTACGTGCTTGATGGGCTGTTCGACCAGGACACGATCCTCGACATCCAGGAACACTTTACCGATACGGGCGGCGCGAGTGATCACCTCTTCGGGCTATTCGCCCTGATCGGCAAGCGGTTCGCACCGCGATTGCGCAATCTCAAAGATCGGAAGTTTCACACGTTCGAGAAAGGCGATGCATATCCGGCGCTGTCGAACCACATTGGCGCGCCGGTCAACGCCACCCTGATTCTCGACCATTGGGACGATCTGCTCCATCTGGCAGCGTCGATCACGACGCGATCAGTGGTGCCGTCCACAATCTTGAAGAAGCTGTCAGCATCACCGAAGGAAAGCCAGCTCGCAAAGGCGCTACGGGAACTTGGCCGGATCGAGCGGTCGCTGTTCATGATCGAATGGTACTCAAGTCCGGCGCTACGCCGGCGTTGCCAGGCCGGCCTCAACAAGGGTGAGGCGGCACATAAGCTGAAGCGCGCCGTCTTCTTCCACGAGCGCGGTGAGATCCGAGACCGATCGTTCGAAAGCCAGGCCTTCCGCGCCTCCGGCCTCAACCTCGTCGTCAGCGCAATCGTACACTGGAACACAGTCTATATCGAACGGGCCGTCGCCCACTTACGCAACGTGCGCCGCGAGATTCCGGATCATCTGCTCAAGCACATCTCGCCGCTGAGCTGGGAGCACATCAATCTGACCGGCATCTACACTTGGGATGCGGAGCATCAGATGCCCGAAGGCTTCCGGTCGCTCAGACCTCCGACGAAGCTACTTCGTGCCGCCGCCTGACGTTCCTGCTCCGTTCAGCCTTAGCGT
>NZ_JARAKC010000074.1:0-2437 GCF_049887195.1 Mesorhizobium abyssinicae | reverse complement strand
CAGTGCATTGTTGGCTGCGACCATTTGCCGGTATTTCTGCAGAAAGCCCCAGGCTGTGCCGAAACCGGGGCCTACGTTCTTCTTGTACTCGTCAACCGCCCGGCTCAGCACCGCGGGTTCAATCTGGGCAATGCCCTTGCCGAAGTTCTGACTAAGCCAGCTGTTGAAACGACACAAATGACTCCGATAGCTATTTAGCGTGTCTTTTCCGTACCTGCTTGCAGCTGCCTGACATGCATCTTCGATCACCTGGTTCTCTTCGCTGACCGAGCGCGATCTAGCTGTTGTGACAGTCTGTCCGGCAGAATGCTGCCGGAGCCTTCCCAATGCCACGTTGATGTCGCTCAGTAGTACGGCATCGTTGCCCGCGAAGTTCTTCGCCAGGCCGTCCAGCTGCTCGTCCTCAATCCGACCGTGGATTTGGCTCTGGTGGTTCTCGTGAAGCCATTTGCTGAACTTGCGCAGCGCCGCTAGATCGCCCCTCACGGTTGGTTCTTTGAGGCGGGCCACGGCTTTTGTCCGGTATTGGGCGAAGAGTACCTCATCGTCCTTCGTGCCGGGTCGAAGAGTCGAAGCAGCCGTCACAGGCTGTCCGGCAAAATGCTGCCGGAGCCTTCCCAACGCCACGTTGGTGTCGCCCAGTAGTACGGTATCGTTGCCCGCAAAGTTCTTCGCCAGCGCGTCCAACCCCGGGTCCTCAATCCGACCGTCGATTTGGCTCTGGTGGTTCTCGTCAAGCCATGTGCTGAACTTGCGCAGCGCCGTTATATCGCGAGCAATCGAGCCTTCACTCACCTTGGCTGTTTTAGCCGCGTCGTCACGGTAGGCGGCAAAAAGCGCCTCGTCCGGGTGCTCTCGGACGCGCTTGCGGCTGCGCGTTTGCTGGACGACGGAAGCCTGGTGCGGCGCCGCGGCCGGCATCGTATGGCGCGCGCCGGTCAAATCGCCTCCCATGGTCCCTTCTTCGAGGCCGGCAGCCTGGGCAAAGAGTTCCTCATCATCCTTGGTGACAGGTCGAACATTCGAAGCAGCCGTCACAGGCGGTCTTACAAAAGCTTGCCGGAGCCTCTTCAGCGCCGGGTTGATACGCGCGCTCTCGCGCTCCGCGAAGTCCTTCGCCAGCGCGTCCAACCCCGGGTCCTCAATCCGGCCGGCGATCTGCGTCCGATGGTTCTCGTCAAGCCATTTGCTGAACTTGCGCAGCCCCGCTATATCGCCCCTCACGGTTGGTGCTTTGACGACGGCTTTTGCCCGGTATTGGGCGAAGAGTTCCTCATCGTCCTTCGTGCCGGGTCGAACAGTCGAAGCAGCCGTCACAGACTGTCCGGCAAAATGCTGCCGGAGCCTTCCCAACGCCACGTTGGTGTCGCCCAGTAGTTTGGCATCGTTGCCCGCAAAGTCCTTCGCCAGACCGTCCAGCTGCTCGTCCTCAATCCGACCGTCGATTTGGCTCTGGTGGTTCTCGTGAAGCCATGTGCTGAACTTGCGCAGCGCCGCTAGATCGCCCCTCACGGTTGGTTCTTTGAGGCGGACCACGGCTTTTGCCCGGTATTGGGCGAAGAGTTCCTCATCGTCGTTGGTGAGAGGTCGAACATTCGAAGCAGCCATCCCAGGCTGTCTTACAAAAGCTTGCCGGAGCCTCTTCAGCGCCGGGTTGATACGCGCGATATCGCCCTCCGCGAAGTCCTTCGCCAGCGCGTCCAACCCCGGGTCCTCAATCCGGCCGGCGATCTGCGTCCGATGGTTCTCGTCAAGCCATTTGCTGAACTTGCGCAGCGCCGCCAGATCGCCCCTCACGGTTGGTGCTTTGACGACGGCTTTTGCCCGGTATTGGGCGAAGAGTTCCTCATCGTCCTTGGTGCCGAGTCGAAGAGTCGAAGCAGCCGTCACAGGCTGTCCGGCAAAATGCTGCCGGAGCCTTCCCAACGCCACTTTGGTGTCGCTCATTAGTACGGCATCGTGGCCCGCGAAGTCCTTCGCCAGGCCGTCCAGCTGCTCGTCCTCAATCCGACCGTGGATTTGGCTCTGGTGGTTCTCGTCAAGCCATGTGCTGAACTTGCGCAGCGCCGTTATATCGCCAGCAATCGAGCTTTCACTCACCTTGGCTGTTTTAGCCGCCTTGGCACGGTAGGCGGCAAAAAGCGCCTCGTCCGGGTGCTCGCGGCCGCGCTTGCGGCTGCGCGTTTGCTGAACGACGGCAGCCTGGTGCGGCGCCGCGGCCGGCATCGTATGGCGCGCGCCGGTCAAGTCGCCCTGTTGATTGGCCGCAGGCCGATATGCGTCCGTGACGACGTGAGGGAGGTTCACGAAATCGGGTGCGCTTCCAAATCCCGTGGCGGGCAGGTTGACCCGCGGCGGCGGCATGGAACTCAAAGCTTCGTAACCGACCCCAATCGCTGCGCGGCTCCGCGGCTGATCGACACTTTGCGCGGGTGAG
>NZ_JARAKC010000073.1:0-2461 GCF_049887195.1 Mesorhizobium abyssinicae | reverse complement strand
CGTCGTGGCCGTCATGCGAAAGCTGCTGACCATTCTCAACGCCATCATCCGCGACCAAAAACCATGGCAAACAGCTTGACAGCCAAGACAGTCGCTCTCCCCGTATAGTGACGGGGAGAGGGGCGCTCTCGCCAGCGGTCTCGCCAATCGCCGCGCTGCGCACTGCCCTGTACAATGGCGGCCGCAGGAAGTAGGAACGCCCAAATACCGTTTGCCCGGCGCATGCCGGCCTTGTGCTCCACGACGGGCACAAAACCCCGATTCCGAAAGAGAAAAATGTCCAGTTTCGAAACGATCGTGCCTGCGCTTGCAGAGGCGCTGGAAAAACGCGGCTATACCGCGCTGACGCCGGTGCAGCAGGCGGTGCTGGCGCCCGAGCTTGGCGCGGCCGACGCGCTGGTCTCGGCCCAGACCGGCTCCGGCAAGACGGTCGCCTTCGGCCTTGCCTTGGCGCCGACCCTGCTTGGCGGCGCGGAGCGTTTCACCGATGCCGGCGCGCCGCTCGGCCTGGTGGTGGCACCTACGCGCGAGCTGGCGTTGCAGGTGCGGCGCGAGCTCGAATGGCTCTATGAGCTGACCGGCGCGCAGATAGCCTCCTGCGTCGGCGGCATGGACATGCGCAGCGAGCGGCGGGCGCTGGAGCGCGGCGCCGACATCGTCGTCGGCACGCCGGGCCGGCTGCGCGACCACATCACCCGCGGCGCGCTCGACATGTCGGCGCTCAGGGCCGTGGTGCTGGACGAGGCCGACGAGATGCTCGATCTCGGTTTTCGCGAGGACCTCGAATTCATCCTCGACGCCGCGCCCGCCGAGCGCCGCACGCTGATGTTTTCCGCCACCGTGCCGCGCTCGATCGCGACGCTGGCGAAGAGCTACCAGCGCGATGCCGTGCGCATTTCCGCCGGCGGCGAGGCAAAGCAGCATCTCGACATCGAATACCGGGCGCTCTCGGTGGCACCCGCCGACCGCGAGAACGCCATCATCAACGTGCTGCGCTATTACGAGGCGACCAACGCCATGGTGTTCTGCAACACCCGCGCCGCCGTCAACCATCTCACCGCGCGCTTCAACAACCGCAATTTCGCCGTCGTGGCATTGTCCGGCGAGCTCAGCCAGAACGAGCGCAGCCACGCGCTGCAGGCGATGCGCGACGGCCGCGCAAAAGTCTGCATCGCCACTGACGTGGCGGCGCGCGGCATCGACTTGCCCAATCTCGACCTGGTCATCCATGCCGACCTGCCAACCAACCCTGAAACGCTGCTGCACCGCAGCGGCCGCACCGGGCGGGCCGGGCGGAAAGGCGTCAGCGCGCTGATCGTGCCGAACAACGCCCGCAGGCGCACCGAAAGGCTGCTCAACAATGCCGGCCTGACCGCGACCTGGGCGAGCCCGCCCTCGGCCGACGAGGTGCTGCGCCGCGACGACGAGCGGATCCTCGCCGACCCGGCCTTCGGCGAGCCGATGAGCGACGACGAACGCGGTTTCGTCGAAACGCTACTCGAGCGCCACGGCGCCGAACTGGTCGCCGCCGCCTTCGTGCGGCTCTGCCGCGGCAGCCGCTCGGCGCCGGAAGACCTGCTTGACGTTGCGCCCTTCACGCCGTCGGGCGACAGGCCGGCGCGGCGCGACGAGCAGCCCAGCCGCCGCGACGATTTCGGCGACAGCGTCTGGTTCTCGCTGTCGGTCGGCCGCCGGCAGAATGCCGAGCCGCGCTGGCTGATCCCGATGCTGTGCCGCACCGGCAATATCTCGAAGCGCGAGATCGGCGCCATCAAGATGCAGCCGGAAGAGACCTTCGTGCAGATCGCCGCTGACTGGGCCGACCGTTTCCTCGCCGCTATTGGCCCCGACCGCAAATTGCAGAACAACATCGCGGTCAAGCGGCTCGACGGCACGCCCGACCTGTCGCGGGCCGGCTACCAGCCACCGAAGCCCGACAAGAAGCCGCATCGTGGCAAGCGGCCCTTCGAAGCGAACGCGCCCCAAGGTGCTCACAAGCCGAAATTCGAAAAACGCGCGCAGCCCGAACGCACCGGGGCGACCGAGACCAAGCCCTGGGCGAAAAAGCCCGGCAAGCCGAAATTCGACAAGCCAAGGTCCGACGCGCCGGCAAAGCACAAGAAGCCGAAGAAACGGCCGGGCTGAGCGTCTCATCGGATTCAGCGGTCCGTGGGCCATCCAGCGATTCGTTGATGCAATCGCACCAATTGCCGAAGGCGCCGCCGCCCCTCATCGCCCTGCCGGGCACTTCTCCCCCTATAGTGACGGGGAGAAGGAGGCTGGCCGCGATCTTGGCACCCATCCTGCGATGGCGATTGGCCAAATCGGCGATGGCAGCGCCCCTCTCCCCGTCACTATACGGGGAGAGCGACTGTCTTGGCTGTCAAGCTGTTTGCCATGGTTTTTGGTCGCGGATGATGGCGTTGAGAATGGTCAGCAGCTTTCGCATGACGGCCACGAC
>NZ_JARAKC010000072.1:0-2549 GCF_049887195.1 Mesorhizobium abyssinicae | reverse complement strand
CCGTCGGGTAGGGGCGAGGGTTCCCGATGGGATTGACCTCTACCCCTCCCACGGAACCGGACGTGATAGTTTCCCATCATCCGGCTCCTACGTTTGCATGCATACGATCCAGTCGTGCCTGTAACCGTCCGGCATGGTGTGCAACATGGCAGTCGCGGCAGAGCACAACCCGCTTGCGCGTGCGTGCGGCTTTGACCCGGACCCACAGCGTGGTGCCCTCCATGTCACTCATTTTTCGGACGTGATGCACCTCCACCGGAACGTCTTTCGTTCCACACGCTTGGCATACCCTCGCCTTCAGCCGATCGACAAAGTCGGTTCGGCCAGCAAAGTGGATATGCGTCTGCGTCTGTTGATCAACGTTTCGGGATGCCGACATGGGCTCGACATCTTTGAGGCGGAACATCGGCATGAAGCGCCGCTTTTGGCTGCCTTCATACCATAGGCCGAGGCGATCCCCATTTCGGAGCCTCTCTCCCGTCACCTTGACCGAGCACTTATGCTTGCGGGACAGGGTCTTCATAAAACTCCACCACCAAAGATGGTGAAGCCGTCCGACCTGCTGTTTCCAGAGCGTGCCAAGCTTGTAATACTCGGCCAGCCCCCGCAACATCGCATTGTATCCAGTCAGGATGGCAACGTCAGAGTTGTTGATCACTTCGCATCGAGCCTCGCCACGGTTGGTATGGAGATTTCCGAGGCGATTGCGTTCTGCAAAGCGGGCGAGCTTATCCACCGGCACATGAAGCTGCATCCGGTCTCCGGGCACACGCTTCGTCACAGCACGACTGCGCTGCATGAGACGTTTGGTGCGACCATCGCCGTATGTTTTCAGCTGGTACCCGAGGAACAAGGCTCCCTCGTCAGCTTTCCTGATACCGCTTTTCTCCGCGGACACCTCCAGTTTCAGGGTTTCGGCCAGATACGTTCTGACCTCGGCCATGACACGGCGAGCGTCCTCTTTGCTGCCGATCACGCCGATCACGAAGTCATCGGCGTAGCGACAGTAGCGAAGTCGGCGGTAGTTCGGATCGAACTGATCGACGGACGGCTTTTCGAGCCGTCGCCGCTCCCACTCCCTGATTTCCTCGATCAGCCGGGGAATCTCTTCCTCGTTGCCATTGGCGCGCCGTCGATTGATCATATTGCGTCGGATCTGGATCCGCTTTGAGGCTTCAAGGTAGGCGGCACTGCGTCGCCTTCCTTGCCCTTTGTCGAACCGCGCTTTCATCTCCGCCACGAACAGATCGAGTTCATGGAGGTAAACGTTGGCGAGGATCGGCGAGATCACGCCACCTTGCGGGGCTCCACTGAAAGTCTTGTGGAACTTCCAGTCTTCGAGATAGCCGGCCTTGAGCATCCGTCCGATCAGCTGCAACAATCGATCATCATCGATACGCTTGCGCAGCAAACCGAGCAGTATGTCGTGATCGATGTTGTCGTAGTATCCGACGATATCGACCTCGACCAGCCATTTCATGCCATGCCATGTGCGCCTGATTTCGGTCAGGGCCGTGTGACATGACCGCCCCCGGCGGAAGCCGTACGATTGTTCCGAGAAGACCGGCTCGTAGACATGTTCGAGCAGAATCTTCACGGCCGCCTGCACCAGCTTGTCGTCGGCAGTGGGAATGCCCAACGGGCGTTTCTTCCCGTTGGCTTTGGGGATGTATTGCCTGCGCGCCGGAGAGAAACGATACGATCCATCCAGAACGGACGCCATTACCTCCTGCATCCTTTCAAGCGAGAAGCCATCAAGGGTGTTTTGGGGGTCGACGCCCGGTGTCAGTGCTCCTTTGTTGGGAGCGATCTGCTCATAAGCCCTTTCCCATATGGTCGGAGCCGAAAGCAGCCTGAACAGGCCGTTGATACGCTTTCCCTGACGAGACAGGTCGATGATTGAGTCCAGTCTCTTCTCTACGGTGTGCGGTTGCATCAGCAAACCTCCGTCATGAAGTTGAAAGACCCAGCAAACGCGCCGCCCTTCACCCGTGCAGTGGAGATCCCCCGCCCGGTTGCCCGATCGGTTTCACCCGTGCACGTCCACCCTTGGATGGCTGTCCCGAGCATTACCCCGGGCGTTTGGCTACTATGGCGGCTCCGTCGCCCTACGGGACATCGGAGAGATGCCCGCTTAGGCGATCCCGTGTTTACGCGATCAGTGAGAGACGACGTGGCTAGGTGGCCCGTTCGATCATTGGCCCCTCGACGAGGGGTGAGCCGTGCGACCAAGTTTAGGCGGGTCTTATGGGGTACCCCACCCTTCGCACGGCATGACGCGTCAACCATTGCTGCGTCATGACCCGGAAAAAGTCCCTGATCTGGGCTTCACGCAATCCAGCATTCACCATGCACGTCTTGCCCTGACGTCCCGATAGCCTACAATGGTTTCGGCCCGGATGACGCCTTTTCCCGGCATGCTATTGTCCCCTGCCGGTTTCCCGGTCGCAGCCATTTCTGGCCAAGGTAAGTCGGGTGGGCATCAGGCAGTTCTTGGTTTCCTGAGAAGTCTCCTTCACTCAATTGATCGCGCCGACACGGCGCACCCA
>NZ_JARAKC010000071.1:0-2637 GCF_049887195.1 Mesorhizobium abyssinicae | reverse complement strand
TTGGACTAACCCGCTCCGCGTCGCGGAGCGGCAAGGAAGCGATGCACCGACGGGCGCGGTCTTGCGTCGTCCGTAGCGTCGGTCATGCATGCAAAAGGAGCTCCAACTGCGCGAGCATGGGGTGGCTGCTTGCAGCCCATTCCATCGGACAAAGGAGCTCGTCATGACTCAACTTCGCCAGCGCATGAGCGAGGACATGCAGGTGCGCAACCTCGCGCTCAACACCCAGCTCTCGTATCTGCAACAGGTATCGCTGTTCGCTCGCTATTTCGGCAAGTCGCCGGACCTGCTCGGGCGCGAGGACATTCGGACCTACCAGGTCTATCTGACCAACGAGAAGAAGCTCGCGCCCGGTTCGATCCACACCGCCATCGCGGCCTTGCGCTTTCTCTACAGCGTGACGCTCGAAAGGGACTGGGCGCCTGAAGAGGTTCTGCCGCTTCCGAAGAAGCCGCAAAAGCTGCCGATCGTCCTCGGTCCCGAGGAAGTTCAACAATTCCTCGGCTGTGTGCTCGACATCAAACATCACGCGATCCTGACCACGTGCTATGCCGCCGGCTTGCGCATCTCGGAGGCGATTCAGCTGAAGCCCACGGACATCGACAGCCAGAGAATGGTCGTCCGTGTCGAGCAGGGCAAAGGCCAGAAGGACCGCTACGTGATGCTGTCGCCCAAGCTCCTGGAGATCCTGCGCAGCTACTGGAAGGTGCGCCGGCCAGTGGCCTGGCTCTTCCCCGGCGACCGCGCCGGCGAGCCGATCACCAGGGATGCGGTGCGACATGCGTGTGCGAAAGCGCACGACCTCTCCGGCTTGTCCAAGCCGGTCACGCCGCACAGCCTACGGCACGCCTTTGCCGTCCATTTGTTGGAGGCCGGCGCTGACGTGCGCACCATTCAACTGCTGCTCGGTCACAGGAGCCTCGCGCCACCGCCCATTACCTGCGGATTGCCACCAACAAGGTCTGCGCCACGTCGAGTCCCTTCGAGCTCTTGCCGCGTCCGGCGCCCACCTTGCCGCCGCCCGCCAATCCGCAATACTTCTGAGCTCTCGCCGATGGCCCGCTCGGGGCCGGAAGTGGCGGACATCTTCCGCCGCTATGGCGACGCGTACCGCGCTCAGCATGATGCGTCGCTGTCGACCGCCCAGCATCGCGTCATGACGGCGATCGAACTGTGCCGGACCGCCGCGCTCGGCGGGCACGTCGAAGCATGCGATCAATGCGGCCACCGGCGCATCGCCTTCAACAGTTGCCGCGACAGGCATTGTCCCCGCTGCCAATCGCTGGCCCGGGCACAATGGCTGGAGGATCGTCGCGCCGAGCTTCTCGACACGCAGTACTTCCACGTCGTCTTCACGCTGCCGGAACCCATTGCCGCCATCGCTTATCAAAACAAGGCGCTCGCCTACGGCCTTCTCTTCCGCGCCACCGCCGAGACGCTGCGCACCATCGCCGCCGATCCCAGACATCTGGGCGCCGAGATCGGCTTCTTCGCGGTGCTGCACACCTGGGGCCAGAATCTGCTGCACCACCCGCACCTGCACTGCGTCGTCCCGGGTGGCGGGTTCTCGCCGGACGGCACGCGATGGATTGCCTGCAGGCCCGGCTTCTTCCTGCCGGTCCGCGTGCTCTCACGCCTGTTCCGGCGGCTGTTTCTGGAGCACCTGGAGAAAGCCTTCGCGGCCGGCGAACTGCAGTTCTTCTCCGACTTGCAGGGCCTGAGCGCGCCTAACGCCTTCCGGGGCTATCTGGCGCCGCTTCGAAAGGCCGAGTGGGTGACTTACGCCAAGCCGCCCTTCGCCGGGCCCGAACAGGTCCTCGACTACGTCGGCCGCTACACGCACCGCGTCGCCATCTCCAACAACCGCCTCGTCGACATCGAGGATGGCGCCGTTCGTTTCCGCTGGAAGGACTACCGGCATGGTGATCGGCAGAAGGTCATGCCCGTCTCGGCCGACGAGTTCATCCGCCGCTTCCTGCTTCACGTCCTACCCGAGGGCTTCCATCGCATCCGCTATTACGGCTTTCTCGGCAATCGCCATCGCGCGCAAAAGCTCGCCCGCTGCCGCGACCTACTCGGCATGCCGGCTCCCGAGCCGTCGGTCGAGCCGATCGAAAGGGACTATCGCGACCGCTACGAGGACCTTACGGGCCACTCCCTGCGGCAATGCCCGGCCTGTCACCAAGGGCAGATGATTGTCATCGAAGTCTTCGACGGCGTCACCGGACCACCGCCATATTGGGATACGTCATGAAGGTCGCGCTCGGCTTTCTTCGTCATCTATCGCCCGGACCGTTCGGCCGGAAACCGAGCCGGCCCCCGCGAAGGTGCGCGCCGTCACCTCCTGGTCGCCTTTCGGCAGGGCGTGGCGCCGGTCCTCACTTGGCCGGAGCCGATATATCCGTGTCGCTTTCAACCCATACGACCTGCAATCGCCGCGTCTGGGATGCGTCTGCGGCCTGTCCGCGGGTGCGGCCTCAATTGAATGCCCATAGCGGCCACCCATATGCCCATAGCGGCCACCCATGCCGGCGGCTTAGTCCAACACGTTTTTAGCTCACCGTCGCGATCTGCCACAGCGCGCTCTCGCCACCCGCCTTTCTGCGCGACGCCAAGCTAAAAACGCTCTGCATTATG
>NZ_JARAKC010000070.1:0-2693 GCF_049887195.1 Mesorhizobium abyssinicae | reverse complement strand
TTTGCCAGGTCCACCCCGATCATTGTATCTTCCATTTGCCGTCCTCTCCTTTTCGTGGCGTTGAACACCACGACCTTGGCACATTGCGATGCCGTCTGGGGAGGGCGGCAACCATCCCATCTTCTGCGCCTTCACGTAAGGACGCACATATTCCGGCGACATCAATCGGACCTCGTGCCCTTGTTCGGCCAGAAGCCGTCCCAAATAATGTGCGCCGCAGCACGCTTCCATCGCTACAGTGCAGGGTGCGAGCTTCGAGGCGAAGCTCAAGACCCTCTTGGGCTGCATGCGGCGACGCAGCACCACATTCCCATCCGAATCCAGCCCCGCAACGCTGCAGCTGTTCTTGCCAAGGTCAATTCCCAGCATCATGATCGTCATGGCTCGTCCTTCTCCGCTTTCCAAACACAGGCATCCTAGCCGATGCCTCAAAGGAGGGCGGGCCATTCCATAAAACGCTGTTCGCCCTTGAGCAGGCGCGTGCTGATATTGCCCGCAGGCGCCAGCGATGGCGATCCTGGCAGGGCGGCCTCGATCCGCGGTGCCTGGTCTTCATCGACGAGACCTGGATCAAGACCAACATGGCTCCGCTGCGCGGTTGGGGGCCGAAGGGCCAGCGGCTGCGCGGCCTGGCTCCGCACGGCCATTGGCGCACGCTGACCTTCCTCGGCGCCCTGCGCTGGGATCGGCTCGCGGCGCCTTGCGTCTTCGACGGGCCAATTAACGGCCAATGCTTCCGCGCCTATGTCGAGCAGCAGCTCATCACTGTGCTGAAGCCCGGCGATATCGTCATCATGGACAATCTTGGAAGCCACAAGTCGGCGGCCATCAGGCAAATGATCAAAGCCGCCGGCGCCAGGCTCTGGTACCTGCCGCCCTACTCTCCGGATCTCAATCCGATCGAGCAGGCCTTCGCCAAGATCAAACACTGGATGCGCCAGGCGCAGAAACGCACCGTCGAGGACACTTGGCGCCACATCGGCCACCTCGTCGAAACCATCGAGGCAACCGAATGCGGAAACTACTTCGCCAACGCTGGATACGCTTCCGTCAAAACGTGAAAGGCTCTAGCAGGCTTCTCTGATTGGGGTCGTTGAGGTCAAGCTCCTGCTGATAATTTTCCGGACCATGTCGCCCCGCGGGTCACTCGCTTCTCTTCGCGGTCGACGTTAGGCCGCCGCATGATGGGGTCAGTAGAGCGAGGCGCCTCAATCTGTTGAACGACCTTTACGCGAGTTCGCGGCGCTGTACTCGCCGATCGGACGGCCCTCGATCCCGCCGGAGAAGCTGCTGCGGGCGATGCTGTTGCAGGCGTTCTATTCGATCCGCTCGGAGCGGCTTTTGATGGAGCGGCTGGAATACGACCTTCTGTTCCGCTGGTTCGTCGGCATCGGCATCGACGACGCAGCCTGGGACCATTCGGTGTTCTCCAAGAACCGCGACCGGTTGCTGGAGGGCGACATCGCTGCAAAGTTCCTGGCGGCGGTGCTGGCGCAGCCCAAGGTGAAGAAGCTCCTTTCCACGGATCACTTCTCGGTCGACGGGACGCTGATCGAGGCGTGGGCGTCGATGAAGAGCCTCAAGCCGAAGGACGGTTCGGGCGAAGAGCCGGGGAATGACTCAGGCGAGCCGCCGGCTCAGGGCGGTGGGCGAAACGCCGAAGCGGACTTCCATGGCCACAGGCGCTCGAACGACACACATGCCTCGACCACCGATCCCGACGCCAAGCTCTACCGCAAGGGACAGGGCAAGGAGGCCAAGCTATGCTTTATGGGACATGGCTTGATGGAGAACCGCCACGGCCTGCTGGTCGACGCCTGCCTGACACTGGCCGACGGACATGCTGAGCGGGTGGCCGCACTGCACATGATCGAACCTCGAGCGGAGCGGCCACAGGCGATCACGCTCGGCGCCGACAAGGCCTACGATGCGGAAGACTTCGTCAATGAGCTGCGCTCGATGGGGGTGACGCCGCATGTAGCGCAAAACACGAGCGGCCGTAGTTCGGCCATCGACGGGCGCACCACCCGGCATAGCGGCTATGCTGTCAGTCAGCGTATTCGCAAGCGCATTGAAGAGGCGTTCGGCTGGATCAAGACGGTCGCCGGTCAGCGCCAAACCAAGTTCCGCGGCCGGGACCGCGTCGGATGGGGCTTCACCTTCGCTGCCGCCGCCTACAATCTGGTGCGGCTGCCGAAGCTCATCGCTGGGACCAACTGACATGGCCAAGGTTCCAGCCATCGCCAAGGCCTTTGCCGGTCACTGGCGTATCGTCGAAATGGATGTCTGGGACAACGATTTCCTCGATCTCGTCGAAGAGGCGCATCTGACATTCAAAGGCGCGACGGACGGCGAGATCGGCTTCGGTGCCCTCAAAGGCTTCCTTGATGTCCGCTACGGCGCGCGAGACGGCTCGCCCTGCGCGGAATTCTCGTGGGAGGGTCACGACGAAAGCGATCCCGCTTGCGGTCGCGGATGGGCGATGATCGGCACTGCGGGTCGCCTCGTCGGCCACTTCTACATCCACAATGCCGACGATTCAGGTTTCGTCTGCGAGCGCGCCTGACTTCTTCAACAGATGGGGTGATTGGGGTCTCGCCCGAGCCAAGGGCGGCTGCTCCTGTCGAGATGTGAGAACGTGGTCGATGTAGATCGCCACAAACATCAGGAGGAGCAGCCATGAAGTATTTTGC
>NZ_JARAKC010000069.1:0-2709 GCF_049887195.1 Mesorhizobium abyssinicae | reverse complement strand
CTGGACGGTCACCGCTACGTCGGCGCACGAAGGCATGTGGATGCCGGGCCAGACTGCGGAAGTGGGCGCGGCCATGCGCGCGGATGGGCTCCAGATCGATCCCGTGCAGCTGAGCCGACTGTACGCTGCCCCGCTTAACGCCATCGTATCACTGGGCGGATGCTCCGCCTCCTTCGTCAGTCCGCAAGGGTTGGTCGCGACCAACCATCACTGCGTGCTGGGATCCATCCAGTACAACAGCAAGGAGAGCCAAGACTATCTCACCAACGGCTTTCTGGCGAAGAGCCTTGGTGAAGAATTACCCGCGGTGCCCGGCAGCCGCATCTATGTGATCGAGGATATGCGGGATGTGACCGCCGACATGCTCAAGGGCGTATCAGACACGCTAAGCGGCTTTGCCCGCTATGAGCGGCTCGACACGAACCGGAAGGCGCTGATCGCTGCATGTGAAGAACAGCCCAATCACCGCTGCGACGTGGGGCCCTATTATGGCGGCTCCTCCTACTATCTCCAGCAGAAGCTTGAAATTCAGGACGTGCGCCTCGTCTATGCGCCCGCGCTCGGCATCGGTAACTTCGGCGGCGAAACGGACAATTGGATGTGGCCGCGCCACACAGGCGACTTCGGCTTTTATCGCGCCTATGTCGCTCCTGATGGTTCTTCCCGGCCTTATGCGCGCGACAACGTGCCCTACCGGCCGAAGAGCTGGCTGCGCATTGCCACTAAAGGCGTGCAAGACGGCGATTTCGTGATGGTCGCCGGCTTTCCCGGAAAAACCAATCGGTTCCTCACGGCGGATGAAGTCCGGTTCAACTTCGCGCACTACGAACCGATGTTGCAACATTTGCTGTCGGATTATGCGGCCCAGATAAAGCAAGCCACGGCAGGCAATCGCGAAGCGCAGATCCGCTACGCCTCCATCCTGCAAGGCGTGGAAAACTACAAGAAGAAGCTGGCGGGCGATCTCGCCGGGGCCAATGCGATCGGGCTCGACGCGCGCAAGGCTACCGAGGAGAAAGCTTTTCGCGACTGGGTCGCTGAGTATCCCGTGCGGCAGACGCGCTTTGACGCAGCAATCCGCGAACTGGACGCGATGGTGGGCGAGAACAGCCGGGCTTCGCTGGCGAGGGTGCGCCAGGCGTTGCTCAATCACTCGCAACTACTGTCATCGGCACGCACTCTCTATCGCTGGACAAAGGAGCACGAGAAGCCCGATGAAGACCGGGAAAGCGGCTTTCAGGATCGTGACCATAAAGAAATCTCGGATCAGCTGACGCAGATCGAACGCGGCTATTTGCCAGACATCGATCGAAAGCTGTTCGAGGCCGCACTCGACGAATATCGCCGGCTGGACGCAAAGGACCGCGATACTGCGTTCGAAACCGCTCTGTACCAAATCGGGCTTGACCGACTTTATGCAGAAACCAAACTCGGCGACACGACCACGCGGCTCGGCTGGCTTGACAAGCCCGCTGCTGCCTTCGAGGCGTCGGACGATCCTTTCATCAAGCTAGCGGTCGCGCTCTATCCCGGCGACATAGCTGCGGAGCGCGCGGCGAAGGACCGCGCCGGACGCAGCCAGGCTGCTCGCGCCATCTATATGCACGGCCAGCATGCCTACCGGCAGGCTATCGGCCGGCCGTGGTATTCCGACGCGAATGGATCGCTGCGCATCACCTGGGGCAAGGTGTCGGGGCGAACACGCGACGGGCAGATCTGGACGCCCTTCACCACTGCCGAAGGATTTCTGGCCAAGCACACTGGCAAGGGCGAGTTCGATGCGCCGGCCGCCGCCGTCGCTGCGATCCGGGCCAAGGATTATGGCCCCTATATCGCACCGGAGCTGGGCACGTTGCCGGTCGACTTCCTGTCCACGGTCGACATTACCAACGGCAATAGCGGCTCGGCCACGCTGAATGGGCGCGGCGAGTTCGTCGGTCTCGCCTTCGATGGCACGCTCGATGGAGTGATCTCCGATTGGGCATATGCCCCAGACCGCAATCGCAGCATCCATGTCGACAGTCGCTTCATGCTCTGGACCATGGACAAGATTGACGGCGCTGGCCGGTTGCTCAATGAGATGGGAGTGCTTCCGCATCGAGCCGACGTGAGATCGCCGCGCGGCTGATCGAGCATGCCTGGTGCGCGAGGCGGTGGTGGTGGCGCGCCAGGGCCGCGCCGGCGACAAGCACCTTGTCGCCTATGTGGTGTGTGGACCTTAGGCCGGCTCGGACGACAACGATGGAGGCGGGCTTGCCGGCGGCTTGCGCGCGCATGTGAGCGGGCGGCTGCCGGGCTGCATGGTGCCGCCACGTTGGTGCGGTTATCGGCTGTGCCGCTGACGCCGAACGGCAAGCTCGACCGCAAGGCACTGCTGGCGCCGGCCGACGGCGCCTATCCGCTTGTCGAGGTGCCGGACCTCCTACGAGAAGTGCATGAGTGGACCGGCTTCGCCGATCATTTCACGCATGTTCGCTCGGGTGACAACCTAAGGAATGTCTCGGCCATGGCAAGCGATCGTCGCGAGAGGTGCCCGCAGGCGCATCGGCGCTTTCATTGAGACCGTTTACAACACGCAGCGGTGCATTCGGGGCTCGATTATCTCACGCCGGAGGAATACGAACAGTTGCATTCAGGTAGACGACGGATGGAAATGGCGGCATAGCTGAACACGGGACGGTGTCCGCGATTTTCCCTGTCTCAGTCTGG
>NZ_JARAKC010000068.1:0-2748 GCF_049887195.1 Mesorhizobium abyssinicae | reverse complement strand
CTTGGGCATCAGCGGTGCGAACTGCTCCCACTCTTCGTCCGCCAAATCAGACGGGTAGCGCTTGGTCTTCTTGGCAATCCGGGCCATCCGCCCACGGCTCTGCTCTGTCCACATCCACAGCTTGATGATTGTTCGCATCCGGGCCTCGCGTAGCGCGGGGGCGTTCAGAGCATGCCGGTGGAAGAAGTCATCGGTCTCGAGATACTGGACCTTGTGGCTGTGCAGGATCGCCGCTGCGCTCTCACTTTGATTGCCGCGCCGCCGACGACATCCCGCACGCGCCGCGCGCTCGAGCGCAAGTCTGGTCTGCGGCTATGCCGAAAGACCCACTACAAGGCGAAGTCCTGGAAGCTTGAGCGTCGCGTCTGCGCTCGCATCGAGGCAACCCGATGGGCCTCGACATCCGCTTCGTCGTCACCAATCTCGACAAAGGCTCCGCCGAGCACATCTATGACGTGATCTACTGCGCCCGCGGCCAGGCCGAAACCTGATCAAGATGCACAAGAGCCAGCTCGCCTCCGACCGCACCTCCTGCCGCTCACCGATTGCCAACCAGGTCCGTCTTGTCCTGCACACCGCCGCATACTGGCTGATGCTCACCCTGCGCGAGGCGGTGCCCACGACCCATCATCTGCGCAACGCCGAGTTCGCTACGCTGCGGCTCAGGCTGCTCAAGCTCGGCGCTCGCGTCATCGAAACCGTCTCGCGCATCCGTCTGGCCTTCGCCGCCGCCTGTCCCGAAGCAAGTCTGTTCCGGGCGCTCGCCAGCAATCTGCTACCGGCAGGACCATGACCGCCGGGGCAGCAGGCCCCGCCGAACCATACAGCTTCCACCCTCCAGCGCGTTCACAAGTCCAGACACAGCCGCGGTGAAAAAGACGCCGCGCCGCCACCTGTCCACCACTCAGCGGCAAACAATCCCAAATGCGTCATGAATAAGACGGGCTAGTTGTGGAGCCTCAACAGGTTGTCCTCGGTTAGAGCGAGGCGACTGATAGGTGTTTTGGACTTTAGGCTGCCATGTGGGCGATGCCAATTGTATCTGTGCAGCCAGACAGGCAGCTCGGCGGAACGGTGATCTGAAGTCGGATAGGCGATGGCATAGGCCCATTCGCGCAGTGCGGTCTGGATGAAGCGCTCGGCCTTGCCGTTGGTCTTGGGCGTGTAGGGTTTGGTGCGAATGTGCTTGAGGCCAAGCTTGCGGCAGGCCTTGGCGAAGGCCTTCGACCTGTAGCAGGACCCGTAGCACCTACGGAAGGAATGAGCGGAGGCAGCCGAGACAGCGGTGCGCGCAGCTTTTCGCTGCAGGCGCGCACCGCTCGAGGCGGCCATGGCCAGTCAGAGTTTCTCTAGAATGTGAATGTCACAACCCATTCCGGAGAGACCGACCATGACCATTTCCAATTCTATACCTGCCGATGCCGTGCTGGTAGCGATCGATATCGCCAAGGTGCGCAATGAAGTCCTGATCGAAGATCCAAGCCATAGCCGCCGGCGCCGGCTGCACGTCCTCAACAATCGTGCCGAGCATGATCGGCTGATCGAGGTTCTGCAGGCGTATGATCGGCGCGTGGTCTGCGGATTTGAAGCAACGGGCAATTATCACCGACCCATTGCATGGCGCCTGGCTGAGGCCGGTTTCGAGGTACGGTTGATTTCGTCGCTGGCGCTCGCCCGAACCCGTGAGGCCTTGCACAACAGCTGGGACAAGAACGATCCCAAGGATGCGCAGGTAATGCTGCACATGCTGAAGATCCAGGCGACGCAGCGCTATCATGATCCGCTGCGCGCCGGAATCAACGACGTGCAGGAGCTGTCGAAGACGCATGAAGCGATCGCAAAAGCCAAGACCGAGATCCAGCACCGCATCCTGACACATTACCTGCCGCTGTATTTTCCCGAGATTGATCGCTTCCGTGGAAACAGCCGCAGCGATTGGCTCTTCGCTTTTCTGGATGCATTTCCGACACCGGCAAGCATCACGGCGCTGACGAAGGAGGAGTTCATCAAAGCTGCATGGGATGTCGTCGGCCGCAAAGTCAGCAAGACACAGATTCTCCTGGATATTTACGAGACGGCGCGCACATCGATTGGACTGCCGTTGCCACTTGATGCCCCCGCCATTCGCATGTTCCGGATGGTTGTCGCCGAAGCACGAAGCCTGATCCGACAGCGCAATGAGATCGAAGAACAGGCCGATGAACTGCTGCGGCACAGCCAGGACTATCAGCTCCTGCGGCAGATCCCAGGCATTGGGCCGATCAATGCACTGACAATCATTGCTGAGGCTGGCGACCTACGCCGCTTCCATCATCATCGCCAGTTTCTCAAGTTCTGCGGACTGGACCTGTCGACACAGCAATCAGGTCAATATCGCGGCCAGACCCGGCTTTCCAAGTTCGGCAATGCCAGGCTGCGCCGCACCTTGTGGATCGCCGGACAGGTTGCCATCCGTCAGCGCGAGAATGGCTTTCGCCACAAGTTCGAACGCTACATCGCAAAAGACCGCGACAATCCCGATCTGCGCCGCAAGGCGATGACAGCAATTACCGCCAAGATGGCCCGCGTCGTGCACGCCGTCGTCAAAGGCGGTTCAGACTACCGGCCCTTCGTTGAGGGGGCGAGTTTCTTGATGTCGATGTGGATCATCTCGCCGGGCTTCTCGCGCTCGTAGCGGCGCACCGGTTCGGCCGGTTCGATATCCCTCAACCGCGACAGTCCGGCACGCTTGAGAACCCGGCTGACGGT
>NZ_JARAKC010000067.1:0-2861 GCF_049887195.1 Mesorhizobium abyssinicae | reverse complement strand
CGCTGACACCGAACGGCAAGCTCGACCGCCAGGCGCTGCCCGCCCCCGACGACGAGGCCTATGCGCACGCCGCCTATGAAGCGCCGCAGGGCGCGGTCGAGACGGCGCTGGCGCAGATCTGGGCGGAGTTGCTCGGGGTCGAGCGGGTCGGACGCCACGATAACTTCTTCGAACTCGGCGGCCATTCGCTCCTGGCGGTGCAACTGATGGAGCGGCTGCGGCGGCTGTCGCTCGGGGTGGAGGTACACACCCTGTTCGCCAGGCCGGTGCTTTGCGATCTGGCCGAAAGCCTTGGCAGCCATCACGAGGTGGCGGTGCCTGCCAACCCGATCACCGAGCAGAGTGCGGCGATTACGCCGCAGATGCTGCCGCTCATCGAGCTTGGGCAGGAAGAGATCGACCGGATCGTCGCCACGGTGCCCGGTGGCGTCGGCAACATCCAGGACATTTATGGCCTGTCGCCGCTGCAGGACGGCATCCTATTCCATCATCTGCTGGCGACGAAGGGCGATCCCTACCTACTGGTCTCGCAGATGGCGTTTGCCGAGCGCGGCTTGTTGGAGCGCTATCTTGGCGCGATTCAGCAGGTGGTGGACCGGCACGACATTCTGCGTACGGCCTTTGTCTGGGAGAGGCTGTCGAGCCCGGCCCAGGTGGTGTGGCGGCGTGCGCCGCTGGAGGTGACCGAGGTCGAGCTGGATGAAGATGGCGGTCCCGGTTCCGAGCAGCTGAAGCGTCGGTTCGATCCGCGCCGGCAGCGCCTTGACCTTGGCCGGGCGCCTCTGTTGCGGTTTGTGATCGCGCGAGAGCCCGGCAGCGGGCGCTGGCTGCTGCTGGAGTTGCAGCATCATCTGATCGGCGATCACACGACGCTGGAGATCATGCATGCCGAGGTGCGGGCCGTGCTCCAGGGAGGCGCGCATGAGCTTGCGGCGCCGCAGCCGTTCCGCAATCTGGTGGCGCAGGCGCGGCTGGATGTCGACGCCAAGGCGCATGAGGAGTTCTTCCAGAAACAGCTGGCGGACATCGACGAGCCGACCATGCCGTTCGGGCTGAACGAGGTGCGCGGCGATGGCAGCGGGGTCGGCGAGGCGCGGCGGATGCTGCCGCAGGCGCTCAACGATCGGCTGCGGGAACAGGCGCGGCGGCTGGGAGTGAGCCTGGCCAGCCTGTGCCATCTGGCCTGGGGCCAGGTGGTGGCGCGCAGCAGCGGCCGAGAGCAGGTGGTGTTCGGCACGGTGCTGTTCGGCCGCATGCATGCGGGCGCGGGCGCCGACCGCGCAATGGGCCTGTTCATCAACACCGTGCCTGTGCGCCTCGACCTCGACGGCACTGGAGTTGAGGAAAGTCTGCGTCTCACCCATGCCCGTCTGGCCGAGCTGCTCTCACACGAGCATGCCTCGCTGGCGCAGGCGCAACGCTGCAGCGGCGTTGCGGCGCCGGCGCCGCTGTTCGGCGCGCTGTTGAACTACCGCCACAACACGCCGGCGGCCATGGCAGGCTCCAGGACGGACGATGGTCTGTCCGGCGTGGAATGGCTGGGCAGCGAGGAGCGCACCAACTATCCGCTGACGCTGTCGGTGGAGGATTTTGGCGAGGCGCTCGGCCTCACCGCACAGGTGGCGGAGCCGATCTCTGCCGATCGGATCTGCGGCTACATGCTGCGGGTGCTCGAAGCGCTGTCGGAGGCATTGGAGCAGGCTCCCGACAGGCCGGTGCGCGCGCTCGACATTCTTCCGCCCGAGGAGCGGACCTATCTTTTGGAGGAGCTGAACCGGACGGAGGCGGACTATCCGTCAGGTCTTTGCATCCACGAGCTGTTCGAGCAACAGGTGCGCCAGGCGCCCGAGGCGGTGGCATTGGTGCATGAGGACAAGGCGCTCTGCTATGGCGAGCTCAACGCGCGGGCCAACCGGCTGGCCCATCATCTGATCGCCCTTGGGGTCAAGCCGGACCAGCCGGTGGCAATCTGCGTCGAGCGCAGCCCGGCCATGGTGGTGGGACTGCTGGCGATCCTGAAGGCGGGCGGCGCTTATGTGCCGCTGGACCCGGCCTATCCCTACGCGCGGCTCAACCAGGTGCTCGCCGATGCCGCGCCCAAGCTGCTGCTGGCCGATGCGGCCGGCCGGGCCGCGCTCGGCCCTGAGGCGTTGGTCGATGTGACGGTGGTCGATCTGGAGGATACCCCGGTCTGGGCCGAACTACCTGCTGCGGATCCCGAGCCGCGCGCCCTTGGCCTCACCGCGCGCCATCTCGCCTACATCATCTACACCTCGGGCTCCACAGGGACGCCCAAGGGCGTCATGGTCGAGCATCGCGGAGTGGTCAATCTGGGGCTGGCTCAGATCGGACTGTTTGGCGTTGGTTCAAACAGTCGAGTGGTGCAGTTCGCCTCCTTCGGTTTTGATGCGAGTGCCTGGGAAATGATTATGGCGCTTGGCTCCGGCGCTTCCTTGCATTTGCCTGCGGATGAGCTCCGCCAGGCGAGTGCCGAACTCTCGGATTACCTGCGGAGTGAATCGATCACCCACGCGACATTGCCTCCGGCCTTACTGCAGCCAAGCAGGAGTGCGGAATATTTGGCGTCGCAGGCTCTCATTCTTGCTGGAGAGCTGCCGAAGGCCGAACTCATCCGACGTTTACCTGCAGCATCTGTTATCAATGCCTATGGACCGACGGAAACGACAGTCTGTGCAACGACCTGGAGTTGCCCGGCTGACTTTGATGGGGCGATTGTCCCGATCGGCCGTCCGATTGCGAACACGCGGGTGTACCTGCTGGACGGTCATGGCGCTCCTGTGCCGTTCGGGGCGGTGGGCGAGCTTTACATTGGCGGCGCAGGCGTTGCGCGTGGCTACCTG
>NZ_JARAKC010000066.1:0-2926 GCF_049887195.1 Mesorhizobium abyssinicae | reverse complement strand
CGCTGGAAAGCCCCGAGGGTGGCATTATCGGAGCCCAGGCGCAGATGGTAATGGGCTATCAGCGGGTCGACGAGGCGCGTTCGCGAGGCGAGATCTGGATTGTCCCTCTGCAGCTCCTGCGCCAGCAGCTCGTAGTCTCTCTGGATGTGCCGATCCCCCAGCCATTGCGTGGCGTCGAGCGCCAGCCCGCTGCGGTCGTGAGACGAGGCTTGCGGATCGAGCGCCTTAACCTGAGCGTCGGAGGCTGTACCTGGAGGCGGGGCATAATGGGCATCATCACGCAGCTCGGCCGGTGTGGACGGCAAGTCGACCAGGGAATCAAGACCGCGGTAGATGTCAGACGAGCGAGCCGACGTGGATTCCGGCGTTGGCCACATAGTCGCGTCAAAATCAGACGGAATCTGCGGCGACCAATTCGAGCCGGAGCCGGCAGGTTCCTGCCGTTCGGCCTGTACTGACGTGGCTTCCGGAGTTGGCCACATTCTTGGGTCAAAATCAGACGGAGTCTGCGGGGACCAATTCGAGCCGGAGCCGGCAGGTTCCTGCCGTTCGGCCTGTAGTGACGTGGCTTCCGGAGTTGGCCACATTCTTGGGTCAAAATCAGACGGAGTCTGCGGGGACCAATTCGAGCCGGAGCCGGCAGATTCGTGCCGTTCGGCCTGTAGTGACGTGGCTTCCGGAGTTGGCCACATTCTTGGGTCAAAATCAGACGGGATCTGCGGCGACCACGACAAGTTCGATCCGGTCGGCCACGGCTCCCGACCCGCCTGCTCAACGCCACCCATACCGCTCAGCGCTCTGTTCGCCTCAAGGACTTGTAGATATTGCGAAAGACAGTCGAGACGCAGCTTGGTGTTCTTAGTGACTCGTTTGAAGTCCTTGACATCTCGCATCAACTCGCTTTGTTGCTGCTTATCCCCCTTGAGTCGGCTCACTATGCTCCCCTTCTTCTCCCTTTGGAGCCAATCGCTAAACCTGCGTTGCACGCTAGCCGTATTGAAAATAGGGTACTTCTGTTTCGCAGTCGGCTCAGGTCCAAGGGTGCTCAATCTTTCTTGTGTCACGAGGTCGATAAATTCGGCGTCGTCGGGATAAGCATCCAGGGTACGGCGTCCCATGAGGCGTGGGCCGGGCCCGATTTGTTGGATGTTTTCGCCCCCCGGCAAAAGCCTCCGGAGATGAGTCAGCGTCGATAGAAGACGGTTCTCAGGGTCGTTGCCCTGTGCTCTATATGCCTCGATATCGTCCGCCAGCGCCTCATTTCGAAACCGAGAAGCCAATGGTTCCTTGTTGTTTTCATGGAGCCAGTTGGCGAACTTCTTCGCGTGTATCAGACTGCTGTCAATCGTATTTATGGGAACGTCGGCTCGCTTAGCTGCTGTCTTGAATCTCTTCATGAGCGCAGCATCTTCGGCAGGAGGGGCAGCCAAGCGCTGTCGGCGGTGGGGATTGAAATCTGGGGCGCGTTCCTCGACTTTCGCGGCATGGAACTCCTGAAGCACTGTCGATGCTGCATGGATATCTCTTGTGCCAGAGAGTGTCGCAAGTCGATTCAGCTCATCGGGGCGATCAAGCAAGCTGGACAGCGTTAAGTTCGTGGGCCGAAGCCAGGTGCGAAATTTATGCAGACTCGTCACCCACCCACCAACGGTGTTTCTCGCACGGCCGGCGGATTCGGCCGCCTCGCGGAACTCGGCAATAAGCCTCTCGTCATCTGTGGACTCAGCTGCAGGGAGATCGGACTGCCGTAGATTTTCCAACGCCTCAATGATTTGATCTTTGACGTTTTTACTGCCAGTACGGTCCACTTGCTCCGCATACTCTCGCGCATCGTCCTTCAACCCGTGCTCGGTCAGCCGGTCGGTAATTGAGTCCCTCTCGCGCTCGTTAAGCCAAGCACTGAAACTTTCTAAATGAGATGCGTTTCTCTGGGCGGTCTGCATGAACGCGCTGCCGGCGGACGCTCTCATAAACCTGGAAACGAGCACTTTGTCCGACTCAAAGGGCTCAATCGCGCTGCGTCGCTTGGCGTAATACATGCGACGATTTGGATGGATTTCCGACACCGAGCCGCCAGACGACTTCTCGCCACGATTCTCCGCAAAGACTCTGCCGACCCTTGTCTTAACACGCGACGGCAGTCCCCGGCTTTTGCCGTCCTTCGTCCGCGCCGTAGGCTGCTCTTCCGAGGGCGCGGTGTAGTTCGTGCTGGTGAATAGCCTGTCATGCAAGTCAGACTGCGAAGCCAGTCCATTCGAGCCGTCGAGGGGAGTGCGAGGCGGGTCTACGCTGTGGCGCGCGCTGCTGAACCGGTTATCCGGCGGGTCGGACTGCGACGGCATCAGCATCGCCCCCCGATATCAGTGCGCTGGGTCCTTCCATGCGCCTCCCCGGGGCGAGCACCAGGGGAACTAGCATCACTGAAGTTCTCACGAGAGGAAATGGGCTGCAAATCGCTCAGCTGTTGTTCGAATTCCACTTGATCAGCGCACGTGTCTCCCGATCGTTGACTCACCCGCTGCCGCTCTTGCGGGGCAGCGTACTCGCACATCCGAGCTTCCGAATTGAACCATCCGTTATGGTAGGGTTTCACATCACTTCCCCGTTGCGGGTTCGCTTATTGCTCACACGCATTTTCAGCATTACTGACGTGCCACTGAGATGTCATCCGGTGGCGATTGGAGGCTCGACTGTTACGCGGTGTGGGCGGGTTGAGCAACCGGCGAAGACGCGGAGCCACCAAATAGCGCAGCGTCGGAGCCGGTTGCGGTGATGGTTACATCAAACGCAACAAATGCTTCGCTATACTCTCCCATGGCTCGCCCTCCGTACGTGCGGGCGGGCCACCGATCTCCGCCTCGGACCACGACGTCTGGCGCTGATCTGCTTGACGACAGCCACCGAGACTCAACGCCCCGCGTCAGAT
>NZ_JARAKC010000065.1:0-3130 GCF_049887195.1 Mesorhizobium abyssinicae | reverse complement strand
CGGGGAAGGCGGCTCGCGCTTGCCCTTTGCTCCACCAGCTCACTCACCTGTGCAGAGTTTTGACCAGGACGAGCTCTTTGCCGCCGCCGAGCGCGCCGGGCCGTTTACGGCTGCAAGTTTCGCTTCGCAGTTCGGGCAGGATGCGGAGCGGGTGGTCCACTCACCCGCGCAAAGTGTCGATCAGCCGCGGAGCCGGGCAGCGATTGAGGTCGGTTACGAAGCTTTGAGTTCCATGCCGCCGCCGCGGGTCAACCTGCCCGCCACGGGCTTTGGAAGCGCACCCGATGTCGTGAACTTCCCTCACGTCGTCGCGGACGCATATCGGCCTGCGGCCAATCAACAGGGCGTTTGGACCGGCGCGCGCCGTACAATGCCGGCCGAGGCGCCTCACCAGGCTGCCGTCGTTCAGCAAACGCGCAGGCGCAGGCGCGACCGCGAGCACCCGGACGAGGCGCTTTTAGCCGCCTACCGTGACGACGCGGCTAAAACAGCCAAGGTGAGTGAAAGCTCGATTGCTCGCGATATTGCGGCGCTGCGCAAGTTCAGCAAATGGCTTGACGAGAACCACCAGAGCCAAATCGCCGGCCGGCTCGATGATCGGCAGTTGGTCAGTCTGGCGAAGGACTTCGCGGGCCACGATGCCGTACTAATGAGCGACACCAAAGTGGCGTTGGGAAGGCTCCGGCAACATTCTGCCGGACAGTCTGTGACGGCTGCTCCGACTGTTCGACTCGGCACGAAGGACGATGAGGAACTCTTCGCCCAATACCGGGCAAAAGCCGTCGTCAAAGAATCAACCGTGAGGGATATAGCGGCGCTGCGCAAGTTCAGCACATGGCTTGACGAGAACCATCGGACGCAGATCGCCGGCCGGATTGAGGACCCGGGGTTGGACGCGCTGGCGAAGGACTTCGCGGAGCGCGAGAGCGCGCGTATCAATCCGGCGCTGAAGAGGCTCCGGCAAGCTTTTGTAAGACCGCCTGTGACGGCTGCTTCGAATGTTCGACCTGTCACCAAGGATGATGAGGAACTCTTTGCCCAGGCTGCCGGCCTCGAAGAAGGGACCATGGGAGGCGATTTGACCGGCGCGCGCCATACGATGCCGGCCGAGGCACCGCACCAGGCTTCCGTCGTTCAGCAACCGCGCAGCCGAAAGCGCGTCCGAGAGCACCCGGACGAGGCGCTTTTTGCCGCCTACCGTGACGACGCGGCTAAAACAGCCAAGGTGAGTGAACGCTCGATTGCTGGCGATATAACGGCGCTGCGCAAGTTCAGCACATGGCTTGACGAGAACCACCAGAGCCAAATCCACGGTCGGATTGAGGACGAGCAGCTGGACAGCTTGGCGAAGGACTTCGCGGGCAACGATGCCGTACTGCTGGGCGACACCAAAGTGGCGTTGGGAAGGCTCCGGCAGCATTTTGCCGGACAGCCTGTGACGGCTGCTTCGGCTGTTCGACCCGGCACCAAGGACGATGAGGAACTCTTCGCCCAATACCGGGCAAAAGCCGTCGTCAAAGCACCAACCGTGAGGGGCGATCTAGCGGCGCTGCGCAAGTTCAGCAAATGGCTTGACGAGAACCATCGGACGCAGATCGCCGGCCGGATTGAGGACCCGGGGTTGGACGCGCTGGCGAAGGACTTCGCGGAGGGCGATATCGCGCGTATCAACCCGGCGCTGAAGAGGCTCCGGCAAGCTTTTGTAAGACCGCCTGTGACGGCTGCTTCGAATGTTCGACCTGTCACCAAGCATGATGAGGAACTCTTTGCCCAGGCTGCCGGCCTCGAAGAAGGGACCATGGGAGGCGATTTGACCGGCGCGCGCCATACGATGCCGGCCGAGGCGCCGCACCAGGCTTCCGTCGTTCAGCAACCGCGCAGCCGAAAGCGCGTCCGAGAGCACCCGGACGAGGCGCTTTTTGCCGCCTACCGTGACGACGCGGCTAAAACAGCCAAGGTGAGTGAAAGCTCGATTGCTCGCGATATAACGGCGCTGCGCAAGTTCAGCACATGGCTTGACGAGAACCACCAGAGCCAAATCGACGGTCGGATTGATGACGAGCAGCTGGACAGCCTGGCGAAGGACTTTGCGGGCAACGATGCCAAACTACTGAGCGACACCAAAGTGGCGTTGGGAAGGCTCCGGCAGCATTTTGCCGGACAGCCTGTGACAATCGCTTCAAATATCCGGGAACGTGGCACGAAGGACGATGAGGAACTCCTGGCCGGATACCAGACAAGAGCCGTAACAGCCCGCCTCAAAGAAGGAACCATGTGGCACGATCTAGCGGCACTGCGCAAATTCAGCAAATGGCTTGACGAGAACCACCGGACCCAGATCGCCGGCCGGCTAGATGATCGGCAGTTGGACAGCCTCGCGAAGGACTTCGCGAGCAACGATGTAAAATTACTGGGTGAACTTAACGTGGCATTGGGAAGGCTCCGGCAGCATTCTGCCGGACAGACTGTCACGACAGCTAGATCGCGCTCGGTCAGCGAAGAGAACCAGGAGATCGAAGATGCATGTCGGGCAGCTGCAAGCAGGTACAGTCAAGTCACGCTAACGATCTATCGGAGTCATTTGTGTCGTTTCAACGGCTGGCTCAGTCAGAACTTCGGCAAGGGCATTGACCAGATTGAACCCGCGGTGCTGAGCCGGGCGGTTGACGAGTACAAGAAGAACGTAGGCCCCGGTTTCGGCACAGCCTGGGGCTTTCTGCAGAAATACCGGCAAATGGTCGCAGCCAACAATGCACTGGGCCTGTCAGCCCATGGGCAAGCGGCCCCGCGCGAGCAGCCAAGCGGCCCGGCCATAGGAACTGCCCAGAGCGCCTCACCCTTCGCCTTCTCACCCATCGCCTTCTCACCCATCCCCATGTCCCCGGGCGACCCGGCCTGGGACGTGCTGCGAGCCTTCCATGAAGAAGAGGCCGCACAGCGTGGCGCGCCAATGGCTACCAATGTGCCGCAGTTCCATCAGACGACATCGCTCCCGCCAGAATGGGCCCCCGTGCCGGCCCCATCCTCGCCTGCTCAAAGTGCCGACTCGTCCTCGACCTTCGCCGGCCTTGCGCCGCTGTCGCCCACACCTTATCGGCGTCCGGATTTTGATCTGAATGCGCTCACGCCC
>NZ_JARAKC010000064.1:0-3441 GCF_049887195.1 Mesorhizobium abyssinicae | reverse complement strand
GCGCGAGCAGCTCGGGCTGAACCAGCCTGCCTATCTCCGCTACTTCCACTGGCTGGGCGGCGTGCTCACCGGCGATCTCGGCACCGCCATGTCGAGCGGGCAGGACATTGCGACATCGATCAAGGACAGGCTGTGGAACACGCTGTTCCTCGCCTTCTGGGCGGCGATCGTCGCCGTGCCGCTGGCGATCATCCTCGGTCTGATCGCGGTGCGTTACCGCAACGGCTGGGTCGACAAGCTGATCTCCGGCGTGGCGCTGGCCTCGACCTCGTTCCCGGAATTCTTCATCGGCTATGTGCTCGTCTTCTACTTCGCCGTGCAGCACCAATGGTTCCCGGCCATCTCCACCGTCTATGAGGGCATGCCGTTCGGCGAACGCATGCAGGCGATCGCGCTGCCGGCGGCGGCACTGACACTGGTCGTGCTTGCGCACATGATGCGCATGACCCGCGCCGCGATCCTCAATGTCATGCAGTCGGCCTATGTCGAGACGGCCGAGTTGAAGGGACTTTCGGCCTTCTCCGTCATCCGAAAGCACGCTTTCCCGAACGCCATCGCGCCGATCATCAACGTCGTCATGCTCAACCTTGCCTATCTGGTGGTCGGGGTCGTCGTGGTGGAGGTGATCTTCGTCTATCCCGGCATGGGGCAATATCTGGTCGATCACGTCACCAAGCGCGACGTGCCGGTGGTGCAGGCGGTCGGCCTGATCTTCGCCGCCGTCTATATCAGCCTGAACATCATCGCGGACATTGCGGCGATCGTCGCCAATCCGCGTCTCAGGCATCCGAAGTGAGGGGGCGGGCATGCTCGACATAAAACGCATTCCCATCCCGGCACTGATCGGCATCGTGCTGACGGCGATGTTCGTGCTGGCGGCGATCTTCGCGCCATTGATCGCACCGCATGACAATGCCGAGATTGTCGGCGACGTCTGGGAACCGATGTCGGCAGCCCATTGGCTGGGCACCGACAATCTCGGCCGTGATCTGTTGTCGCGCATGATCTACGGCGCCCGCATCACCTTGTTCATAGCCGTGCTGGCCACCGCGCTGTCCTTCTCGCTCGGCGCAATCCTCGGTTTCTCGGCGGCAGTGCTCGGCGGCTGGTTCGACACGCTGCTGTCGCGCCTCGTCGATCTCCTGATGTCGATCCCGACGCTGATCATGGGCCTCGTCGTGCTTTCGGTGCTGCCGTCCAACCTGGTGACGCTGATCCTGGTGATGGGCATCCTCGATTCGACCCGCGTCTATCGCCTGTCGCGCGCGGTGGCCGTCGACATCAATGTCATGGACTACGTCGAAGCGGCCAAGCTGCGCGGCGAGGGCAGTGGTTGGATCATCTTCCGCGAGATCCTGCCCAACGCGCTGTCGCCACTGGTTTCCGAGCTCGGCCTGCGCTTCATCTATGCGGTGCTGTTTTTGTCGACGCTCTCCTTCCTCGGCCTTGGCGTGCAGCCGCCGGATGCCGACTGGGGCGGCATGGTCAAGGAAAACAAGGACGGGATCGTCTTCGGCATTGCGGCCGCGCTGATCCCCGCGGCGGCGATCGCAGCACTGGCGATCTCGGTCAACCTCGTCGCCGACTGGGTGCTGAACCGCACGACAAGCCTGAAGGGAGGACGCGGGTGATGGCTGACAGCAAAGCGAAGTCCGGCCTGCTGCTCGACATCCGCAATCTGCGCATCGAGGCCACGGTTTATCCTCCCGGCGAGCAGCCGAAGACGATAACCCTTGTCCACGATGTCTCGCTGACGCTGGAGAAGGGCAAGGTGCTCGGCCTGATCGGCGAGTCCGGCGCCGGCAAGTCGACCATCGGCCTGTCGTCGATGGGCTATGGCCGCGGCGGGGTGCGTATCACCGGCGGCGAGGTGATCCTCAACGGCCGTGACATCCTCAAAGGCGGCAAGGAGGGATTCCGCAAGCTGCGAGGCCGCGAGGTCTGCTATGTCGCGCAATCGGCGGCGGCGGCCTTCAACCCGGCCCACAAGCTGATGGACCAGGTGGTGGAAGCCACGCTGCTGCACGGCACGGCGACGCGGGCGGAAGCCGAGAAGCGTGCCGTGGCACTGTTCAAGAAGCTCAGCCTGCCCAATTCGGAAACGATAGGACAGCGCTTCCCGCATCAGGTGTCCGGCGGCCAGCTGCAGCGCGTGATGACGGCGATGGCGCTGTGCTCGGACCCGGACCTGATCGTCTTCGACGAGCCGACCACGGCGCTCGACGTGACGACCCAGATCGACGTGCTGGCTGCGATCAAGGACGCCATCCGCGACACCCATGTGGCGGCGCTTTACATCACCCACGACCTCGCCGTCGTCGCCCAGGTGTCGGACGAGATCATGGTGCTGCGTCACGGCCGGCTGGTCGAATGGGGCGGCACCCGCCAGATCATCAAGGAGCCGCGCCAAGAATACACCAACGCGCTGGTCTCGGTGCATGAGATCGAGCACCACGAACAACAGCCGGGCACGACGCCGATGCTGTCGGTGAAGAACGTGACGGCCGCCTATGGCGGTGGCGCTATCAAGGTGCTGAAGAACGTCTCGGTCGACATCTTTCCGGGCCAGACGCTGGCGGTTGTCGGCGAGAGCGGCTCCGGCAAGTCGACCCTGGCGCGCGCCATCACCGGCCTTCTGCCACCCGAAGAGGGCACCGTCACCTTCGATGGACGTCCGCTCGCCAACCGGCTCGCCGACCGGCCCAAGGAGGATCTGCGCCAGCTGCAGATGATCTATCAGATGGCCGACGTGGCGATGAACCCGCGCCAGACCGTCGGCACCATCATCGGCCGGCCGCTGGAGTTCTATTTCGGTCTGCGTGGAAGGCAACGTGACGTCCGCGTCGCCGAACTGCTCGACAAGATCGAAATGGGCAAGGGTTTCATCGACCGCTACCCGGCCGAGCTTTCCGGCGGCCAGAAGCAGCGCGTCTGCATCGCCCGCTCGCTTGCCGCCAAGCCGAAGCTGATCATCTGCGACGAGGTGACCTCGGCGCTCGATCCGCTGGTGGCCAATGGCATCCTGAAGTTGCTGCTCGAGCTGCAGAAAGAGGAAAACGTCGCCTATCTGTTCATCACCCACGACCTCGCCACGGTGAAGTCGATCGCCGATTCGATCGCGGTGATGTATCGCGGCGAGGTGGTGCGCTGCGGGGCTAAGAGCAAAGTGCTGACGCCGCCCTTCGACGACTATACCGACCTTCTCTTGTCCTCAGTCCCCGAAATGGAGATCGGATGGCTGGAACAGGTGATCGCCAGCCGGAAGATGGCCAGCGCGGGAAACTAGCACGTTGAGTTGGACGAAGACGGGATTTCTAGAGCACGTCCTGTTTAATCTGGTTCATAACCGGCTGCTTTGAAGTAGTTGGCGCATTCGTTCGGCGTGAACAGGTCGAGGACCGTGCCGACGGCGTTCCAAAGCGCGGCGATTGTCCGTTCGGC
>NZ_JARAKC010000063.1:0-3764 GCF_049887195.1 Mesorhizobium abyssinicae | reverse complement strand
GGCACGGCGCCGAAATAGCTTTCAAGGCTCGAAATGGCAGTCTCTCCCTCGTTAAGACTGCCTGCTCACAGAATCCCTTCTCAGCCCAACTTCAAGTCCCAAAAAGCCATATGCGATTCCCCTGCCCCTCGTGGGGAGATGTCCGGCAGGACAGAGGGGGGCGCGAAGGATCGCGGCGTTGCTCATTCGCCTGCGGCACTCAGCACAACATCTGCGGAATACCGCACAGCGATCCTCCTTGGCCCCGCTATGGTCGCGAGAACAGGAGGCACCGCCATGAGCATCGTCGTTTTCGACCCCGACAGCACCGAGGATGTGGACTTCAAGGATCGCATGCGCCATCCGGCGGCGGCCGATCCGGCGGGGGGCATGTGGCTCTCCGACACCGAGCCGTCCTTCATCGATGCGGATGCGCTGCGCAAGGGCCGTCTCGCCAAGCTGCGCGGCTGGATGCGCGAGGCAGGCTATGGCGCGGTCGTCCTGTTCGACCCTTACAACCAGCGCTACGCCACCGGCTCGCGCAACATGTTCGGCTATTTCCTGCGCAACTCGACCCGCTATTTCTTCATCCCGACCGAAGGGCCGGTCGTGCTGTTCGAATATCCGCAGAGCTACCACGTCTCGATGGTGCTCGATACGATCGACGAGGCGCGGCCGTCGAAGCTGGTCTGGTCCTCGGTATCGGGCCGCGACGACGAGACCGCCGGGCCGTTCGCCGACGAAGTCACCGAACTGCTGAAGAAGCATGGCGGCGGCTCGATGAAGCTCGGGCTCGACCGCTGCAGCCATCTGCAGGCGCTGGCGCTCGAAAAGCGCGGCTGCGAGGTGCGCGATTGCCAGGGCGAGATCCTGGCCGTGCGCGCGGTGAAGACACCTGAGGAAGTCAAATGCCTGCAGGCGTCCATGGCCGGCGCCGAGGCCGCAGTGTCCGCAGTACGCGAGGCGATCAAGCCCGGCGTCTCCGAAAACGAGCTGTTTGCCATCATGTATGGCGAGGTGATCCGCCAGGGCGGCGAGTTCATCGAGACGCGGCTGCTCACCTCCGGCCAGCGCACCAATCCGTGGTTCAGCGAGGCGAGCGGGCGCAAGATCCGGCCGGGCGAGCTGGTCGCGCTCGATACCGACACGATCGGCTGCTACGGCTATTATTCCGATTTCTCGCGCACCTTCCGCTGCGGGCCGGGCAAGCCGACCGCCTACCAGAAGTCGCTCTACCGCATGGCGCACGACCAGGTTCAGCACAACATCGGCATCGTGAAGCCCGGCATGGCTTTTCGCGAAATCGCCGAGAAGGCCTGGAAGATCCCGGACCGCTTCGTCGACCAGCGCTACACTTCGGTCATGCACGGTGTCGGCATGCATGGCGAGACGCCGTTCATCGCGCACTCGATGGACTATGAGACCTATGGCCGGGACGGCATCATCGTGCCCGGCATGGTTGTCAGCGTCGAAAGCTATATCGGCGAGAAAGGCGGCCGCGAGGGCGTCAAGCTCGAGGACGAGATGCTGATCACCGAGACCGGGACGGAGTTGCTGTCGCGGTTTCCGTATGAGGACGATTTTCTGGAGCAGCAGGTTTGATGTCGGCATGATATTGCAAGCCTTCGAGACTAGCCGCAGCACCCGTGAGGTCGTCATCCTAGGGCGAAGCAAGGAGCGCAGCGACGCGGCGCAGACCCTAGGATCCATGCCGCAACGTCAGAGCGTTGCAACGGTGCAGAATTCTGTTCCGCTGCATTTTTCGCTAGAGGTAACGGCATGGATTCCAGGGGCTTCGCGACGCCGCTTCGCGGCTGCTTCGCCCTGGAATGACGAAGCGCGAGCATCCGCATGAAAACGCCCATTTCCATCCGGCGCGGCACCGTGGCCGCGGTGTTCATCGATCTCCAGGAGGAGCATCGCAAGGACGAACGCTATCTGGTCGACGGGTTCGGCGACATCCTCGCCAATGTCCAGCGGCTGCAGGCGGCGGCGCGGCGCAATTTCGTGCCGCTCTACCACTTCGCCTACATCGTCGACCTTGCCGAGGCGCGGCCGTTCCATCCGGTGGACGCCAGCGGCAAGTCGGCCTTCTCCGACAAGGACGATCCGCTGACGGCGGTCTGCGCGGAAGTGGCGCCGGCCGAGGGCGAGACGATGCTGATCAAGACCGAGGCCAGCGCCTTCGGCAACGGCGCCTTCGCCGACCGGCTGAAGACGGCGGGCATCGAATGGCTGGTGATTGCCGGCGTCTGGACCGAGGCCTGCATCGACGCCACGGTGAAAGATGCGGTGGCGCGTGGTTTCCGCGTGCTGCTGGTCAAGGATGCCTGCGGCAGCGCGAGCGCCGCCATGCACCAGACCGCCATCCTCAATCTCGCCAACCGGCTCTATGGCGGCGCCGTCACCGGCACGCTCGATGCCTGCCGGCTGCTGGCGGGCGACACGGTCGATGCGTGGCAGGTCGAGGGCTCGGTGCCGCTGCGCTTCACCTACGAGAACGCGGCGCGGCTCTACGACGAGCTCTGACGGCAAGCCGATGGGCACGAACCAGATCGAACCGGCCAGGCGGGGGAAATACGCCACCCTGCTCGACCCGGAGCTGTGGGACTATATCGACCAGGTCAACGCATGGTTCCCACCCGGGATCGCGGCGCGCCCGATCGCGGAGCAACGCGCGGTCTACAACGCGATGTGCCGGGCCTTCCACCACGCCTATCCGGCTGATGTCACGGCGAGCGACAGTGTGGTCGCCGCCGACGGACGGGACATCGCGGTCCGGCGCTACCGATTGGCCGGCAAGGCGCCGCAGGCAATCGTCGTCTACTACCATGGTGGCGGCTTCGTGCTCGGCGATCTCGACAGCCATAACGACATCTGCGCCGAGATCTGCGCCGCCACCGGCTTCGAGGTGATCTCGGCCGACTACCGCCTGGCGCCGGAGCATCTCCATCCCGCCGCCCTCGAGGATTGCCTCGCCGTGTTCGAATGGGTGGCGGCGACAAGCGCGCTCCCGATCGTGCTCTGCGGCGAGAGCGCCGGCGGTAATCTCGCCGCGGCTGTCGCGCACGCCACGCGCCGCAGCCAGCGCCACGCCGCCGGCCAAGTGCTGATCTACCCCGAACTCGGCGGCGCGACGGGCCGCTCCTACATCGAGCATGCCGAGGCGCCGCTGCTCAGCCTCAGCGATATCGAGTCCTACCGCCGCATCCGGTCCGCGCCGGGTCAATCGCTGGACGATCCGACCCTCTCGCCGCTGCGCGACAGCGATTTTACCGGCCTGCCGCCGACCTTCATCATCACGGCCGAGTGCGATCCGCTGTCGTCCGACGGCGAGGCCTATCGCGACCGCATCGTCGCCGCCGGCGGCTCGGCCTGGTGGCAGGAAGAGCCGCGGCTGGTGCACAGTTTCCTGCGCGCCCGCAACAGCGTGCCGCGCGCCGGCGAGGCGTTTGCGAGAATTGTTGCGGATATTGGCAGGCTTGGCGCGGCGGCCCTTGTGGGGGAGATGGCCGGCAGGCCAGAGGGGGGCGCGAAGGATCGCGGCCCCTCAGAATCCTTAGGATTCAAAACCATTCGTCATCGCAGCGGCGCTGAATAGCCGAGATGCTGGGCGGTGCAGCGCCCCCCTCTGCCCTGCCGGGCATCTCCCCCACGAGGCAGGGCTATCGCATATGGGTTAGCGCCTGGATGAGATAGTCGTCGTTCCACGCGCATTTCTTGATGCGGTGGCTGATGGGGACTTTGTCGGCATCGGCTGCCTGGAGGACGTTTCTGGCGATGCG
>NZ_JARAKC010000062.1:0-4502 GCF_049887195.1 Mesorhizobium abyssinicae | reverse complement strand
GCGCCGGGCGTCGCCGAACGGCGCACCCATACCTATGTCCGCAACGGCACGACATCGCTGTTTGCCGCGCTAGATGTTGCCACCGGGGCGGTGATCGGTCAGTGCTACAAGCGTCACCGGGCCACCGAATTCCTCGATTTCCTGAAGCGGATCGACGCCGAAATGCCCGATGGGCCGGACGTGCATCTGGTGATGGACAACTATGCGACCCACAAGACGCCGAGGATCAAGGCCTGGCTTGCGCGCCGCCCACACTGGCATGTTCACTTCACGCCAACGTCGGCATCCTGGATCAATCAGGTCGAGCGGTGGTTCGCCGAGCTGACGCGAAAGCAGTTGCAGCGCGGCGTACACCGTTCCACCGCAGAACTGGAGGCCGACATCGACGCATTCATCGAAACCCACAACGAAAACCCCACCCCATACAAGTGGGTCAAATCCGCCGACCAGATCCTCGCATCGGTCAAGCGTTTCTGCCAGAAGACAATGAACCGAACTTCAGATTCAGGTGACTAGGGTCAGGACTCATTGACCCAGACGATGAAGACTGCAGCGAGAGCCATCGCCGATAGGAAAGTGTGAGCACATCGGTCGTACCTGGTTTGGATGCGTGCGAACATGTTCTCGATCCTGTGGCGCTGTCGGTATAGGACAGGATCGTAGCTGTGCTGAACACGATGCTTGGCATGGGGCGGGATGCAGGGCGTGATGCCGCGTTCGACGAGCGCCTGGCGGAAGGCTGCGGAACTGTAGGCCCGATCGGCGAGCAGCGATTTGGGGGCAGGCAAGTCCTCGATCACTGCGGCTTGTGACCATTGGCCCGCCCTTCGCTCAGACGCAGCAGCGGCGGGCGCCCCTTGCCGTCGCAGACCACTTGCAGTTTGCTGGTCAGTCCGCCCGGCTGCGTCCGATGCATCGGGGTAAAGCCCCTTTTTAAGCAGGCTGGCGGCGGTGCGATGCGCTTTGAGATGGGTGGCATCAATCATCAGATTGTCCGTTTCGCCGCCCTGGGCGGCCAGTTCTGTCAGAATGCGGTTGAATACCCAGCCGGCTCCAGCTGATGAAGCGGTTGTAGATGGTCTTGTGCGGACCGTAGTCGGGGCTGGGGCGTCCCGCCAGCGAAGGCCATTGCGGACAACAGGATGCCGCTCAGCACCCGGCGGTCATCCACTCGCGGAACACCATGCGACAAAGGAAATAGGGCTTGATCCGGTGCATCTGCTCCGGCGTCAACATCGGCAAATCACTCAAGGCAGCATCCTCCTGCCACCTTGATTCACCTGCCAGCCTTCAACTCAACAAATTAATGGATCCTGACCCTAGTCGAGGACCTCTGGATCGCCAATGCACAATGCCCCAAGTATACAACTTATCCAGCCTTCACCAACCGATGAGCTTTGGTCGGAGTAGTGCTTGTCAGCGTCTTGGGTGACGGCTGGAGCTGGAGCGGTCATTACAATGGCCAACGCGGTGGCAGCAAGTATCGTTCGTGGCCAGTGAGACTGCAATTTCAGGAGGCTCGGGCGCGCCACATCGTCTTTTTCTGAGGTAGGCATTTTTCGTTTTCCTTTTGGATCATCACGGATTTGAAGAGGATCTGGTGTTATGTGCCATTGGGAGAGCCGGCGAAGCAGATATTCATGTGGTCGAGTCATAAATTCTCCTGAATGTTTGCTTTACGAGAACCCTTATGGCAGCCCTATCTGACCGCCTGAAAGCGGTCTGCGGGATGGCGATCCTGTCTGATCGCAGCGAGATCCAACGGAGCTGGGGCGCCCCATGGGATGCGCAGCCTGTATTGCGTTCGGACGAATGTCATGTGAGCTCCTGGGCTAAAGACTGCGCGACGGGCCATGTCGGAACACGGCATCACGGCTATGAATATGCAATTGGCATGCCACCAAAAGGGTTGTGAGCAGCGGCCCCAAATCGGAGGGGTTGGCGCTGGCCGGCTTGATCCTAACCTCCAGGAGGTCTGGATCTGAACACAGATTGTCGTCAATCGGACGCGGACAAAATGCTGTGGCCAGTTGGGCACCGGGGCTGACGCCAGAGTTCCTCGGTTGAAAGTTGCGGGTCTGAGTGCGGGATTGAGGAACAGGCGATCGCCGGGGCCGGTCGAGTTGCGCAGCCGTGTGTTGCTGTTAGCATGGCTGCATAGGGCCGCAGGTGTGATCCGAGCGCCGAATGCTGGCGCATTCGCTGCACCCGGCGACCCTGTGACGGATTTCGCGGAATTAGCTCGCTGCTATCAGTTTGCTACGAAGCGATCCGACGTCATGATTTCCCGGCTGCTGAAACGCTTTCCATCGACTGCATGGCGATCTCGCCGTCCGCGGACGCTCCTGCCGGCCGATCAGGGAAGAGCCATTCCCAAGATGCGCAGACAGGAGCCCTCATTTACCGATGGCCGAACGCGTAAACGGAGGCGATAAGAGAACTCTCAGGTGATTAGGAAAATCCTTGTGGGAGGCTTCATATGAGAACCTTGGAGGGGCGACAAATAAAGGCAGTGCTCGAAAGCCAGGCATTTTTTTAGCTAATAAATGGCTTCATTGAAAGTCAGGAAGCGGGCAGATTTCGAAACCTCGTTCAAGCAGTGCGGGAATTAGCCGGGTCAGCGCGACAGTGGTTTGGTCCCACATACCGACGTCTGTACCGGCTCTCAACCGGTCGGGAGGACACCCGTCATGGAAAAGGATGATTGCGCCGGGCTTTACGGCCTCTAGGGCTTTTTCGACAATTACGTCCGCGCCGGGGCGAGACCAGTCGCGCGAGTCCAGCGACCAGTGGAGAGCGGCCAAGTCAGCGATCGCGGACGCCGCGAAAACTTCTTCAGTCCAAATCCCGTAGGGGGCACGAACGTATCGAAGCAAGGTTTGAGGGCACGCCTTCATAATAGCGCCGTTCGTCTCAAATATCTCGCGCTGCACCTCGTCAAGGCCACACGTGGAGAGATCCGGGTGGGTCATCGTGTGGTTGCCTACCTCGTGGCCTTCTGCGACCATTCGTTGGATGAGTTCGGGCTGGTTTACGACATAGGCACCGATGACGAAGAAAGTCGCCCGAATCCGGTGCTTCGCCAGCACATCCAGGATCTGAGGTGTGCAATGTGGATTGGGACCGTCGTCAAAGGTGAAATAAACACTGCGACTGCTGGCGCCGCCCTCGCACTCGCTTCGCACATCCCATAAATAGTCTGCGCGCGTCATAGCCCTGGCCCGTTCCGATCTATCGACCCGGCCGGCCAATCGGATATTGACCGTTTGACTGGTACAACGACCACAAGCGCATCTTCGGTGCGCGTCGGAGGCAGGTCGAGTCGCGCATCTCGAAGAGTGGACCGCACACTAATCCCAGATAAAACCGCCGCCAGCCCATTTCGTCCTAACCTTGCGACATACTTCTGCATCGTATGTCGAACGGTGCCGAACCCAAATGGAACCCCAAAGTCGTCAAGTACTGGATGCAAAACGCGTATCGAGTAGGCAATTCCGAGTCTCTCAAGATCGGGACGCACCCCATACAACCCAAGTTCGGCCACCAGGAGGTCAACGCTGCCAACCCTAATGAAGCGGCGCAGCAACCCTATGTGAGCGGCTATACCTCCCGAGTCGTACGCGATTGCACGAAACTCGGGCCGCGCTCCGACCCAACTTCGATTGTCTTCAAAGGGCTTTCCGTATGTACTTCGGAAGAACTCTGCCAGTTCGGCGTGGTCGGATAATTCCAATTCCGATTCCCAGCACAGTCTCCAACGCACCTGTGAACGCATGCAACGAACTCCTTCTTCGCGGGCATTTTGAGGTCGTTTTATCGGGAAGGCTGCGCGAAGCGTGCATGTTAGAAGCTGCTGGTCAGATATTGCTGATTTGACTACGCGGCTATTGTCGCACGCGCCGCAGAGCCAATACGGCCCTTCCGATTTTGCTCGGAATCCTGATTGGCGGATTCGAACGGATCAGTACAATCGATTGAATAGATGGCAATCATCCATTGCCTGGATAGCCTGTTGATCTGGCGCTGGGCTGACGGGAGCGACCCAGGCGGCCAAAATCGCCGTTTCGCCGGTCAAGCGCGAAGCTAATCGACCGCAGGCCGCAGGAGATGATTGCAAGGAAGAAACCGGATCCTCCCGGCCTATCTAGTCCTCCAGTTTCGGCGATTTTCGAAAGACTGGATGATTTGCGGAGCTTGTATGAAGCATACGTGAAAAATGCGGCGGCCGCAGCGCGCACCCCTTTCGTGTAGCGCGACAAACCGGGAGAGAGGACGTATTGCCTCACGTAACGATGCTCCCCGAGATTCAAGCGTTGCCTCATCCATTTTGCTCCCGGCCTCCTTCGCGAGCGCCACGGCGCCTCAGTGTGGCCTTATCTCCAGGAGCGGCGGCTCCTTGTTCAAGGGGCCAAACAGCAACGCGTCCGCCTGTTCGCTGCGCCAGACCTTCAGCCGTCGCTGAAGTGTTCGAAGCAGTTTGTCCGGGTAGTCGCCGGGATACT
>NZ_JARAKC010000061.1:0-4648 GCF_049887195.1 Mesorhizobium abyssinicae | reverse complement strand
GACAGATTGTTCCACCCATTCTTCTGAATCCCCATAGAGGGCAGGGCCAGAGCGCCGATCCCGGAGAGAAGCAAGGCCCCGCGAAAGACGTCCAATGCCGGCAAAGCGAAAAGAGAAGGAGGCGCTTTGACTTCAAACCGCCCATCGGCATGGAGGCCTGCGCGACGGCGCACCATTGGGCGCGGGAGCTGATTGCACTTGGGCATGTGGTCAAGTTGATGCCGCCGGCTTGCGTAAAGGCCTACGTCAAGCGCAACAAGAACGATGCGGCCGACGCGGAAGCGATCTGCGAGGCGGTGACGCGACCGACAATGCGGTTCGTGGCTGTCAAATCGGCGGATGCCCAGAGCATTCTGATGCTTCATCGGGCTCGCCACCTCTTGGTTCGGCAGCGCACAGCGCAAATCAGCGCGATGCGGGCGCATCTGGCCGAGTATGGCTGTGTGGACGGCCCCCGTTGAGCAAGAAGATTCTGACAATGGCAATACTGAAGCGGTCAGGTTCATTCCTGTGTTCGGCCTTTTTTTGTGCGGCCTCAGGCCGCTGGCCATGATGGTGGCCGTGCACCAGATCGAAGGCGACATTGCTGTGCTCGAGGCGAGAACACCATCTCCGCTGGGAGAGAAGGACGGCTCATGCGGCTCGGCGCCGATCTCGATCTCGCCTGGTCACACCCGGCAGCAGCATCTGCGACGCGCAGAGAATCGTTCGCGCAGCCTTGAGCGAGATCGTCGCCCGCATCGAAGGTGGCGTTATCGAGATGGTCCTGCATTGGCAGGGAGGGGGCCACACCGCATTGAAGCTGAGGATGAACGCCGGCGGCAAGCATCGCTGGACAGTCCCCGAGTACACTTTGACGCTGGTCCGGGAGCTGGCGCGCCTGATGCCCGACCGCCAGATTGCGCGGCGTCTCAATCGCGCCGGTAAGCCGACCGGGCGAGGCAATGGCTGGGCCCAGGCGCGGATCTGTTCGTTCCGCAGCCATTACGACATTTCCGTCCACCGCGCGAGCGAATGGGCTGAGCGGGGCGAGATGACGCTTGAAGCTGCCGCGCAAATCATGGATGTGAGCGTGATGACGGCGCTGCGCATGGCCCGCCTCGGCATCATCGAAGGGCGGCAAATATGTTATGCCGCGCCCGGGCATTCAAGGCGGCGGATATCGCCGCCTATCGCACGCAGAATGCCCCGCAGCGTCCGCTAACAGCCGATCCCGCTCAACAGCGCTTTGATTTTCAATGACATAGAAAGTGAGCATTATGACTCGTGGGTGCTTGGCCACAACAATCTTTCCTCGACGGCACGCTACGCCAAGGTCTCGAACGGCCTCATCCGGCGCACGACGAGCCCGCTCGACAGGCTGAACATTGAAGTGGTGCCGCCGGGCTGACCGGTTCCGCCCCTGTCCGCGAGACTGGAGGTGGCGGATATATCTTCGGCCGCCACGGCGAGGCATATCGGCAGGTTCATGACGCCAGCGGCAGACGGGGACGCTCCGTCATTATCATCGCCTTCGCTTGATCTTCCGTCATCCAAAATCGGCAGATGCGCCAGGGTGCTGTCACGCTGGCGGATGGTCAGACCGACCTCGTCACCACGATGATTGCGCCCGGCAACCGTAACCGTTTCCCTTAACGGGGATGGAAACGGTAACGGATAATCGTCTCGCCCGACTGATAGCGGGTATTATGAAGCTGTTTGCCCCAACGCCGCCAGCCTGAGACGCAGGAAGACGAAGATACCGACCTGCGAAGGATGTAGACTGCCTCGCTCAGGCGCCGACGAAGTCCCACCAGATCCCTTCAATCTTGCGTGCAAGCGCTTTTCGCTCTTCGACTGTTGTAACATTTGCCTATTTGGCCCGCAGCGCCTCGTATTCGTCATTCTTCGGTCAGCCGTACCAAGCTTGGTCGCCGTTCGCGGTTAGGAGGGGGTCCGTGAGCGGATCCCCAAGGGGAGTAATCCATTTCCGTCGTGATGAACATGTTCCAGGCGCCGCCCTCAACGGGGCCTTTGTTTGCCCGGCGCGTGGAGAGTGCTCCCCAATCCATTGTGGCGCGAGCTCAGCGGCTTTTTCCATGTTCCACATCGGAACGATCGCGGGCTTACCGACGAGACCGGTGAGGGACTTCCGGCGCGCGATCGGCGCGATGTACTTTCCCGACCTCACATCGTTGACTCCAATCTTCTGTAGTGCCGCCGCGAATAGCTGGGAGGCATTGTCGGCTTCGCGCCAGTACGTCGGATCGAGAATGACGACCTTGTCGCCAGCGTATCCGGCCCTCCTTAAAGAGCTGCTTAGCCTTTTCCGGGTCGCCGCCCTTCTTGTGCCACCCCGTATTTTAGTCGTTGGCCACAGGCGCAGTGTCCCAAAGACCGATGTGAGTACTGGAATATCTTGGATCCGGGGCCATCACGCGCATGACCGCCTCCTGATCGATCTGGTGAAGCACTGCCTGGCGCGGTTGTTGAAAGGAGGCTGCAAGTGGTTCAAGCGTACAGGACTAGCCTGCTCCGCACAGTCTCCATCCCCACCAGCGCGTGTTAGAATGGCCATATTGCTTGCGCGGGCGATCGAGCCGACTTATCAAAGGACAGTGAGCCGTGGCAGATGGGGAAAAGTTTGTCGAATCGGCTGCGCGCTAAAGCGTCGGAAATGGAGTGATCACCCAATTAATCGATTCTACGGCGCGCTGAAGTATCGCCTCGGTCTCAGCTCGGGTGCCTGAAACTGCGATGACATGCCCGATAGTGTCCCGGTAATCGCCTTTTCTGACGATCGGCGCCTTGGGTTCAACATAAAATTTGACCTCGGCGACACCAGGTATGGCAGCCGCCCGGCTGTCGCCGTCAATCCAAGCGAGGGAGCCATCGCGATCAGGATTTAGACATCGCGCGGCCGCAGCCTGCGAATGCTTTCTGCGTAAATCGCATTCATCGCCGATGACAAGTTTGATGTGCTCGGTAATGAGATCGACACCGTAAGCCTGCTGAATCAGTTGGGGATTGGGCGCGCCATGAAGCCGTGGATTGACTTCAATGACGACTGGACCACGCGTCGTCCATCGGAATTCTATGCCCGTCGGCCCCCACCCAAGGCCCAGAGCTCGCAAGCAGCTCAGCGAAACATCGGCGATACGCTCATGCTCGGCATCATTCAGAGGGGCTGGAATGGTGCCCTCACGAAAGACGAAATGCGGTGGAGGGCCGCAGTCAGCGATGCCAATTCCAATGATCTGATCTCCCATTATGTCGGCCCAATAAAGCGGGCCTTGTGCGAATTCTTCGATGAGTATCCTGGGTGAAGACGGCCAAATGTGGCTCCCGCCCAATAGATAGGCCGTGTGATCGGCCAACTCATCAACGTTGCGGCACAATCGGACGCCGACGCTGCCGCTGCCTACGGCTGGCTTAAGAACCACCGGCAATCCGATCACCGCGGCATAGCTTTCTACTTCTGTCGCATTCGCTGCCAAGCGATAAGCCGGTATTGCAATGCCGGCCTGCGCGAGGAGCTGACGTTGAGTGAATTTGTCGCAGCATCGTTCAATCGATGTAGGGTTCGGTCCTGGTAGGTCGAAGTACCGGCAGAGCTTGCCAGCCATCACACAGGCCGACTCGTCGGCGCGCGAAAACCCAGTAATGCCAGCAATGTCATAGGTCGCGCATATTCGGGAACATTCGCGGATCAGCGAATCGAGATTTTCCGTATCGGCACGGATTGCCTCAATGCGTTCCGGCGCAAGATAGTCGTACTGAGCTGGATCAGCCGACAGGGTAATTGGATGAAGACCAAGACGTTGGGCTGCTTGGACGTATTGAAGACCCATTCGGCTATGACCTTCAACGAGGATAAGTGCTCTTTTTGCCATTGCTGCCGACTCCGATGTTGCGCGCTATGCCGCGGTATGAGCGTCAACGGCCTCAGCTGTCAATTCGTGCCTCACCTCGGACTTCGCGGCAAAGGTACCATTGTTCACGATCGGCAGTCGCGAAGCGTTCGTAAAATATAGTTGAAGGATTTGTTGCGACGTTTTTGACATCGGCTTTGGCCTCGGCGAGATCGCGCCGGTCGTGGAGCCAGCGCAGCTCCTGCAGGCAATCGTCGCCGTGCTTCCTCGGCAGGTGATCGAGCGCGCAGCGCTGCCAGGCGGCTTCGGGGATCACCTCGCCGATTGCCGCGACGAGACCAACTTACCGGCCGATGCCAGCCTCAAGATGCTCGCCGCCACGATCAAGGCGAGGTGGGTCTGTGAGCAGGCACATCAGCAATTGAAGGAGGAACTCGGCCTCGACCATTTCGAAGGCCGATCATGGACGGGATTACATCGACACGCCTTGATGACCATGATCGCCTACGCCTTTCTCCAAGCCCGCCGCCTCAAAGCAGCGGGACGGAAAAAAGAGTCGGCGGACCACCGCCACAACCGAGCATGCCGGCCGTTAGACAAGCCATTCTCGACCTCTTCACGCGGCTGCCAACCCGAAGATGTCCTCACTGTGAGAAGCTGCTCGCAGACCCGGTGGCCCGGTGACGCTTGTAGCACTGACCGATCACCGCCCCGGTGGCAACATCTAGCGCGGCAAACAGCGATGTCGTGCCGTTGCGGACATAGGTATGGGTGCGCCGTTCGGCGACGCCCGGCGC
>NZ_JARAKC010000060.1:0-5048 GCF_049887195.1 Mesorhizobium abyssinicae | reverse complement strand
TTGAACACTGCAGTGTCCGGACGAAGACAGGGCAAGCCTGCTTCTGCATAGCAGCGATTTTGGCTGGAACGTGCCAAGAGGAGACATTGCCAAAGAGCTTGACCTCGCCTCGCCGATTAGAGAAGCGCCGCCCGAGGCGGGACGCGGGGCAGACCGCCCGGCGAGGCGTGCTCCACGGCATTCGTCCTGGTGACTTCAATGGCAAGCCGGGCCACGTCTGACCACCATGGTCCGAACATCATGGCGAGATTCAATGTGAGGACTGCCTCCAGGTCAGGCACAAGCAGACTCCTATGGTCGGCGTTGCCGGGGCCACCCGCCCATTCACATCACTTCGAGCCGTGCATTCGTCACGACAAAACTCGGAATGTCTCCTATTCACTGCATGTGCAATGCATAGCAAGTGACAATCGTTACCGCGGCTAGAGCCCTGTCCAGCTCCAACCCGATCAGCGGCTGCCCGATTCCGATACAAAGCGGCCTATGTGGCCCTGCCGGTAGGATCCCTACAGTTGAAATCATTGTCGGCATTCTGACAACGATGGACATGAACCGCCGAAATCAGCGCGACCAAGTTGTTGTCTAGCAACGGTTTCCCGATTCGGCACGGCACTTGCGTTACTAAAAACATACGCCGCGGCACGGATCGCCCAAGAGGTCTAAAGGAGCCTCAGAGAGTGGTCCCCCGAGATCTGTGCAGGCGATCCACCCCCTCCGCTGCAACCGGAATGGGCAAACTCGTAAGCAACAATCTTTCTACCTAGCGTGAGGAGGATAGAATCCTGCGACTGGAGAGGACTGACACAAGCCGCTCGATCCTCCCGCCCGCCAGCGGTGTGTCGTCAATGAGCGCCTCGCGAAAGCGCCAGACCAGTTCACCGGTGCTGGCGTCAACTGAAAGACCTGATCTGTTTGACCTCGCAGCAGGGTGGATGGCTAGCACAAAGGAAACTTTGAAGATGGACGTGTTCGAAAGTTCTCCAATACCTGTCAGGAAAACACGGACGTCATCTTTCTCGGTGGACCTAGCCTTGCTGGGAGTCGCATGCGTTTGGGGGGCGAGCTATCCGGTCGCGAAAGGCGCACTATTCTACGCGCCGGTTTCGATCCTTGTTCTTTATCGCTTCCTGTTTAGTACAATCCTTACGGCAGTGGTTGCAAGGCGTGAGATCATAGTCGCCTCCTGGGGTGATTCCCTCCGCGGCCTCACATTAGGGACAATACTTTTTTCCATCTTTATTGCTGAAACTTACGGCGTTGCGTCGACCAGCGCAATGAACGCGGCCCTGATCATTTCGCTTTGTGTGATTTTCACGCCGATCATTGACTATGGGCTATCACGGCGACTTCCACCTGCGGGCATTTTGGCAAGTGCCACAATATCGTGCATCGGTGTCGGTATTCTCACGGGCGGGATCAGCAGGTTCGGTCCGGGTGACGCGCTCGTCTTAGGGGCTGCGATTCTGCGAGCGGTTATGATCGTTTCCACCAAACGTCTTCTGGCCGGCCGGCAGATTTCATCTGCAGCCCTGACGTCCATCCAGGGATCGACGGTGGCAACACTCACTTTCGTTTTGGCCGTCGCTCAGTTTGGAATTTCCGGTATTGTTGTGAGGGCCACGCTTCAGTTTTGGGGCGCTGTTGCCTTCCTTGCACTATTCTGCACCTTCGCTGCATTCTATATTCAAAATGTCGCAGTGAGAAAATCCACGCCGACACGCGTTGGCTTCTTGATGGGAACAGAACCTTTTTTTGGTTTCGTTCTCGCGCACCTTCTCCTGAATGAACCTTTTACAATCCCGAACGTGACAGGCGCAGGCCTCGTCCTCGTTGGGACCTTTGCTGGCATCTGGTTTGAGAACAAGGCTACCCAATGAACCCCATCTTGGCTTCCACCAAACGCTCCATCGGCGGCATTTCGAGTTTTGAAGATCTGGAGGCTTTTCCGGATCGAACCGCACCAGTTGCAACCATGTTCAGCGGCGGTCTCGACAGCACCTATCTCCTCTACAAGCTGCAAAGCCTTGGCTTTGGGAACATTGAAGCTGTCGCAGTGGATGTCGGAACGCGCGTCGATCAGCCTTCGTTGGAACGGACGGCAGCCATGTTCGGCGCGCGCTTTGTCTGCCTCGAAGGGCGGGGTGCCTTTGTCGAACAAGGCGTGAAACCGGCCATTCGAGCCCACGCCAAGTACCTTGGCGACTATCCGTTGAGCAGTTCGTTAAGCCGTCCCATAATCGCCTCGCTGGTTGTTGATCATGCAAGGTCAATCGGCTCACAGCTGGTTCTTCACACAGCAAACCTTTCTCAAAACAGTCTTCCGCGGCTTAACAATAGCATCAAGCGCTCGGGATTTTCCGGCAACTTCGGCAGTCCATATGAATGCTCTGTGATATCCCGACAACAGAAGGCCTCCGATCTCTCCAAGTGCGGAGCGACTTTTGTGGCGGACCGAACGTGGAGCGCGGACGAAAACCTCTGGTGTCGGGAATTCGAGTCCGGGCCTTTGGAAGATCCCGAGAACTTTTCCATCCCCGAAGAGGCATTTGCTTGGACGCGCAACAGTCCCGAAGAGCAGCCGGAAGAGATCAAATTAGGGTTTGCGGACGGAAGCCTCGTGTCAATTGATGACCGTGATGTTGCATTGATCGACGCAATCGCGTTCCTGAATAACGCGGTCGGTAAATTCGGACACGGTCGCTTTGTCGGGCTTGAACACATTACAACCGGCCAAAAGGTTCTCGAAGTCCGCGAGGCCCCTGCGGCGGCCATTATCTTGGACGCGCTGCGTCACCTCGAAAACGCTTCTCTCGACGTCGCATCAATCGTTTTGAAGCAAGGACTTGAGCAAGCCTGGTCCCAGGAGGCGGTTTCAGGTGCATGGGGCAGTACTATTCACCAGATGTGCGAACGGGCCATAGCAACCGCCCTCGAGGGCGTCAGCGGGAGCGTCAGCTACACGATCGATCACACACGCTTTCTGCCTCGGTCGATCGTAGCCAGAGCGCCGAAATACATTAGGGACCGCCACCTTTGGGAATACGATGCCGCAAGCCACAGAGTGTCGTCCAAAGCGTCCCGCTCTCGCCACAGCGCCAAAAGGGAGACTGGTATGGAAAACAGCCCACCCCAGGTGGCGAGCAGCTTCAGTCAACAATGCACACACCATCTCGTTACAAATGGATGGTGGTTTTCAAAAGGTGAGTGCACCGAAGCCTGCTTTGGCATCGAAATTGATGCGGACTGGAAGAATTTTGCTGACCATTGGGATCGACTTCTTCTCGATGAATACATGCGGGACGGCGGGGCATATCGTTACAGACGCTATAGCGCGTTTGAATATGACTCATCTGATGGACTCTTTAGAGTCCTACCCCACGCGCCTTACGAACAATCAAAAAGTGTCAATCATCTTAACGGCGGCTTTAAGCGTTACTTCGAGCCTCTTGAACTATCTTTTATAGAACATCCTATCTTAGAGAAAATTCTGACAGGTTTATGCAGAATTCTATGTGAACTCGCCCGGCATGATCGTTGGAATATTAAGATCCATCCCTACCGGATTGTCGCCCGGGATGGTGTAAACGGCAAACCGGCACCAGAGGGCCTTCACCAGGACGGGGTGGACTTCATTGCTTGCTATATGATTGGGCGGGTCAACGTCACCGGTGGCATGAGCATGATCACCGACGCCTCAAAGCAGTTCCTCGGCGAGGTCGAAATGAACCGCCCGAATGATTTTGTGATCTGCAACGACCGCGAAACCTTTCACGATGTATCGTCGATTGTGGCCGAAAACCTGAAAATGCCATACGCTTATCGCGACGTCCTTGTGATCGCCTTCGAGAAGCTATAACGCCCAGCGCGCCGAGAGCATCGGCTTGGCTCGGCTGCAACGTATGCGTCGAGATCTGCCCGACCAACGTTTTCGAGCCGGCCGAGCAAGGCCAGCCGCAGATTGCTCGTCACCAGGACTGCCAAACATGCTTCATGAGCGAACTCTACTGCCAGGCTGACCTACGTCGCACCGGATTGCGAGGCTCCAAACGTCCGTGGACGAACAGGCAATGCTCGCCTCCGGCCCACTTGGCGAGTTCCGGCGCAATCACGGCTGGCTCGAATGGGATGGCGATCCACGGCGGCTACCCGTGATGTTGCCGCCCCATCCTGACGAACTCCTGTCGTCGTGGATCAGCCGGCACACCACCTTCTATGCGGTCCCGCCATTCGTCATACTTCGGCACTGCTTGCCGGAGGTCTCCTCGTTGCGAGCTGCGGATCTCCGTCTGACCGAGGATCAGGAAATTCGTCTCGCCAGCATGTTCGCCACCAAGCCGACCGTAGTGCGTCGAATGACCATCACAAATGTCGCTCAATCATCACGCCGTCTGATCGCCGCGAGACCAATGCAGTGCTGCACAAACTGCAACCCCGATCACATCGCTCCAGCAGCAGGTCCAATCTTACGAAGCAGTTGCTGGGGTGGCGCATCACCTGTCCTGTTTGCAGAGATATGCTCCGCGACGTCGACTGACGCATACTCCCCTCCCCCTTCCGTCGATACCACGGGGCGGCTCTTCGTGGTGAAAGGCTGCCTGACGCCGAAGCGGAGCGCGGCATCCGAACCTGGACATCGCCGGCCCAAATCGCCAGGCTCCTCCCGATGCGGCGAGCGAAATGGCCCCCGCCACGCGAGGATCCCTCGATGCGCTTGATGTGGCCGATTCCGAGCGGAACAACCTGCCCGTACTCATAGAGCACCGCGCCCAGCGCGTTCACCAGTTCCGTGCGTTGGTGGATAATGCGTTCGCGAGCGCGGAACAGAACCGCCCTCGCTTGCTGATCTGGCGTCTTGGGTTCGACGAAGCGCATTTCAGGCTGACGCGCCGCAGTGACGATGGCCTCGGCATCGGCGGCATCATTCTTCTCTGGTTGCCGCCCTCGATGCAAGAAGCTTTCCAACCTGATGTTCGGTGATCGAGTGCGTTCTTCTCTCAGGCCTTTTCCTCGCGGCCTTTCAAGAAGCCGCTGGCCGGTATGGTGATCTG
>NZ_JARAKC010000059.1:0-5348 GCF_049887195.1 Mesorhizobium abyssinicae | reverse complement strand
GCCGGAGGAATACCAGGGCGGCACCACGGCGGTGTCCAACCTCGGCATGTTCGGCATCAAGGATTTTGCCGCCGTCATCAACCCGCCGCATGCGACGATCCTGGCGGTCGGCGCCGGCGAGCAGCGGGCGGTGGTGAAGAACGGCGAGATCAAGATCGCCAACGTCATGTCGGTGACGCTGTCGACCGACCACCGCGCCGTCGACGGCGCGCTCGGCGCCGAACTGCTCGGCGCCTTCAAGCGCATGATCGAAAACCCGATGGGCATGCTGGTCTGACTGCCCGATAGCACAGGCTCTACCCGGTCGCCGAGCCGGCGGGCGCTTTCAGGCAGAGCCGTGTCCCGGATCAGAACGACCGAGCGTCCCTTTGATCCGGTCCGGGAGCTATTTCTGCCGGAAGGCGGTGTGGAACGATGTCACCAGCGGCCCAAGGATATAGTCGAGCGCCGTGCGCTCCTCGGTGACGATCATCACCGAGGCCGGCATGCCGGGATAGAGCGATATCTCAGGGGCGGCCGCCAGTTCGACCGGATCGACCGCAATGTCGGCGACATAATAGGGAAGGCCGGTCTTGCTGTCGGTGATGCGGTCGGCCGATATGCGGGTGACATGTCCGTGGATGATCGGTATCGAGCGCTGCTTGTAGGATGTGAAGCGGACTTCGGCCGTCATGTCGGCTCTGAGGCTCGATATGTCCTCGACGCGAACCTGCGCCTGGACGATCAGCGAATTTTTGGTTGGCACGATGTCGAGGATGGTCTGGCCCGGCGCGACGATCGCGCCGATCGAGAAGACGGTGAGGTCCATCACCTGGCCGTCATAGGGCGCGCGCACCTCGGCGCGGTCCATGGCGGCCTGGGCCGCGAACATCTTGGGCACCAGGTCGGCGAGATTGGATTGCGTTTCGATCAGCATCGCCGAGAGCTTGGCCCGGCGCTCGTTGGTCAATTGCGCGATCTGGCTCTCGAGCTCGGCCTTGGTCTGCCGGCTGCCGGCGATGGCGCCGAGGTTCTCGTCGATCAGGCCCTGCAGATCCGAGGCGGATCGGTCGAGTTCCAGGATGCGCGGGCGGGTGGTCAATCCGGCCTTCAGCAGCTTCGACAGGCTCGCCTTCTCGTCGACGGTCGATTGCAGCTGGGCACGGTATGAATCGACGCGGGCCTGCTTGCCGTCGATCTGCTCGTCGAGCTCGGCTATCCGCTTCTGGAGGATCTGCCTGGCGCCGGCCATCGAAGCGCGCTGGCTTTCGAGGTCGGCGACCTGGTTGGCCATGGCGTCCTTGAGATAGGCCTGGTGCTCGCCGGCGATGTCCTGAGGGAAGGCAACGTCCTGGCTGCCGTCCAACTCCGCCCGGATCCTGGCGTCGGTGGCGCGCAGCAGCGCATATTGCTGGGCGTAGAGATTGAACTCGGAGCGCAGCCTGGTGTCGTCGAGCAGCAGCAGGACCTGGCCCGTCTTGACGATGTCGCCGTCCTTGACGCGGATCTCCTTCACCGTTCCGCCGTCGAAGTGCTGCAGGCTCTTGCGGTTGCCTTCCACCTTGACCACAGCATCGGCGAGCACGGCACCGTTCAGCGGCGCGAAGGCCGCCCAGCCGCCGAAGACGCCGAAGAAGGCGAGGATGATCAACAGGCCGATCAGGGCCGGCACCCGGATCGAATCCGGGGCCGGGATGCCGGCTTCGCCGGGCAGGCTGCGATAGATGAGGGCGCTGTCGCTCAAACGTCTCTCCCCTCGCAGCTCATTGGGTTGCCACCGCTATTGGAGCCTGGCGCTGGTTGAGCAGCGCCACGATTTCGTTCCGCATGCCGAAGGCTTCGACGGCGCCGTCGCGCAAGAGCAGGATCTTGTCGACATTGGCGAGTGTCGAGGGCCGGTGCGAGACGATGATGACCGTGCTGCCGCGCCGCTTTAGCTCGATCGCGCAGTCGCTCAGCGCGCGGTCGCCATCGGCGTCGAGATTGGAGCTCGGCTCGTCCAGGATGATGAGGTTCGGCGTGCCGAACACGGCCCGCGCAAGAGCGATGCGCTGGCGATAGCCCCCGGACAGCACCGCGCCGCCTTCGCCGATCTGCGTCTCGTAGCCCTGCGGCAGACGGATGATCATCTCGTGCACGCCGGCCAGCCGCGCGGCCTCGATCACCTCTTGGTCGACATTGGTCTTGAAGCGGCCGATGTTGGCGGCGACGGTGTCGGCGAAGAGCTCGATATCCTGCGGCAGATAGCCAATGTGGTCGCCCAGCGCATCGCGCCCCCAATGCGACATGTCGGCCCCATCCAGCCTGACGGTGCCGCGGCTGGGCTGCATGACGCCCGCCAGATGCCTGGCCAGCGTCGACTTGCCGGCGCCCGAAGGCCCGACGATGCCCAGCGCCTCGCCGGCCTCCAGCCGGAACGACACGTCGCGCAGCAGCACCTTCTGCACACTGGGAACGGCGAAGCTCACCTGCTCGACAGAGATCCTGCCGGTGGGCTTCGGCAGGTTGAAAGACCGCTCGCTTTGCCCGCCGCCATCGACCAGCTTGCGAACCCTCGCAAGGGCGGCGCGCGCCAGGATCAGGCTGCGCCACAGGCCGACGATCTGCTCGACGGGCTGCAGCCCGCGGCCGAGCAACAGGCTGGCCGCGAACATCGAGCCGGCGGTGGTCTGCCGTTCGATCACCAGATAGGCGCCGAGGCCGAGGATGAGCGACTGCATGGTCAGGCGCAGGAAGCGGATCAGCCCCGACATCAGCGCGGCGCGGTCGCTGGCTTGCGCCTGACGCAAGAGTGCAAGGTTGCGGTCGCGGCCCCAGCGGCGGACGAGGCCGTCGATCATGCCCATGGCGCGCACGACCTCCGAATTCCTGAGGCTCATCTCGGTGAAATTGTAGTTGGTCGTCGCGATGTCGTTGGCCTGCTTCAGCGGCGCGCGCACCAGGTATTCGTTGAGCACCGCCATGGCGACCAGCAGAAGCGCTGAGCCGAGCGCGAAGAACCCCAGCCAGGGATGCAGCAGGAAGATGATGCCGATGTAGATCGGCGACCAGGGCAGGTCGAACAGCGCGTGGATGCCGCTGCCGGTGATGACCTGGCGGAAGGTGTCGAAGTCGCGGATCGGCTGGCTCTGCGCGGCGCCCTGCGAAGGCGTTTCGACAGATGCGGCGAGGATCCTGGCCGAAAGCAGCCGATCGAGGCACGCGCTGGCGCGCGTCAGGATCCAGGCGCGCACCAGATCGAGGCCGGCCAGCGCAAGGAAGGCCGCCAGCAGCACGATCGTCAGCATGACCAGCGTCGTCTGGCTGCCGCTGGTAACCACCCGGTCGTAGATCTGCAGCATGTAGAGCGGCGAGGCGAGATAGAGCAGATTGATCGCCAGGCTGAACGCCGCCGCGACCAGGAAATAGCGGCGGCACGCCCCAAGCGCGTCCTTCACGATCTGCGATTTGTTATCGATGCCCAAAATGCCCAGCGGAGAACCGCCCCCTGTCTACACGCCCCGAACCGATACTACTCCCAATCTTCCCGCCAGCCACGCGATCGGCTCGTAAACCTGTTGTAAACCTTAATTCGCAGGCCGAATCCGCGGCTGGAGAGAGATGAGGTGAGTCGGCGGAGCCGCCGGCTCACCTCCTTCATCACAGCACGAAATCGCTCGCTGTCAGTCCAAGCCCGGTGCCGGTCAGCGTGATCTGGAAGTCGGCCGTCGTGTTGCCGGTCACGTCGACGTGGATGACGGTGTTGCCGCCACTTTCGGACCAGGTGATGCTGTTGGCGACGGTAGCCCCGTTCTGCCCGCCGAACAGGAAGGCCTGATCGCCCGGGGCGGCAGCGGCATCGATCGAGGAGAGGTCGATCTTGTCGACGCCATGTACGAAGTCGGTGATGGTGTCGTTCGCGGCGCTTGCCGGGGAATCCGAGATGGCCGACCCATAATAGAAAGTGTCGGATCCCGCCCCGCCGGTCAGCGTGTCGGTGCCGACGCCGCCGACAAGGCGATCGTTGCCATCGCCGCCGTTCAGTATGTCGTTGCCGTCCTGCCCAAACAGCGTGTCGTTGCCAGCCAGGCCGAAGATCGTGTCCACGCCGCCATTGCCGTAGAGGACATCGTCCCCGCCATTGGCGCCGTTGAGTCCATCGGCCGAATTGCCATTGCTGCCGGTAATGACCTGGAAGGTCTCGCTGTATTGGTAGGCGGGTCCAACCGGGTCGCCAACCTGGGTTGCCTGCACGGTGATTGAGTACACCTTGCTGGGCGACAGGCCCGACAGGCTCGAACTCAATGTGCTGCCGGTGATCGAAAACAGTCCCGGATCCGATTGCGAGGTGATGCTGTAGACGAAGCTACCGGGGTCCGGATCGGTCGTGGACAGTGTTCCAGAGAATTGGAAGGCACTGAAATTGACGTCTCCGGTGGTGGTCGCCGGCGTGAGCTGGATATCGGTCGGCGCAAAACGCGGCGGGCCGTCGTCGGCGCCGGTGATTGCGATCGAGACCAGCTTTGCCGTGCCGTCCTCGGAGAAGACTGTAAAACTGTCACTCAGGGGCTGCCCGTTGGCCAGAGCGTTGACCGTCGGGTTCGAATTGTCGAGCGTGTAGGTCCAGACGCCCGCTGATGTCACAGTGTAGGTTCCGTAGCCGGACGCGCTGGCCGTCGCGGAATTGACGGCCTGGAACGCGTCCGTGGTGTTGTCGACATCGGTTGACAGAAGGTCGCCGGTCGCGGTCGGCGTGCCGCCGCCATTGGAGGAGCCGGCTTCGACGACCGCCCCCGTCGACGTGCCCGTGATCGCCGCGGCGTCGTTGGCGCCGTGGATGGTGATGTCGATGACCTGCGAGGTGCCGTCGGCGGTGGTGACCGTCACCAGTTCATGCAGCGTGGTGTTCGCGCCGCTGCTGTTCAGCGCCTGAACGGTGGCGTTGTTGTCGTCCAGCGTATAGCTCCAGGTGCCGGCGGCATCGATGGAGAAGGTGCCGTAAGTCTTGGCGACGGCGGCCTGGACTGTGAAGGTCGCCGGATTGTCGACGTCGGTCGCATTGAGGTCGCCCCCGGCCGAGGCATCGCCCGGCGTGCCATTGGCGACGCCGCTCTTCTCGGTGACGGAAGTGTCCTGGGCGCCGTTGGCCGTGATCACCGCCGCGTCGTTGGCGCCGTGGATGGAGATGACGATGTCCTTGGTGGTGCCGTCGGAGGTCTGCACCGTGATGGTGTCGGTGAGCGCCGGATCGCCGGTGTTGAGCGCCTGGACGGCGGCGTCGTCCTCGTTGAGGGCGTAGCTCCACTCGCCGGCGGCGTTGATGGACAGCGTGCCGTGCGCGCCGTTGGTGACCACCGAGAAGTCGTTGGCGCTGTCGACGTCGGTGGCGT
>NZ_JARAKC010000058.1:0-5724 GCF_049887195.1 Mesorhizobium abyssinicae | reverse complement strand
CAATCTGACCGGCATCTACACTTGGGATGCGGAGCATCAGATGCCCGAAGGCTTCCGGTCGCTCAGACCTCCGACGAAGCTACTTCGTGCCGCCGCCTGACGTTCCTGCTCCGTTCAGCCTTAGCGTGTCGCTGGGAACAGTTCTTGTTCCGACCCCTCAAGGCTCCGCTGCCATGCGGCCCGGTCCAGCCGACCCTTAAACCGCAAGGCCAGCGGCATGTGGTAGTTGGTGCTGGTCTCATCCAGCTGCGCCAGGAACCATAGCCGCTGCTGGGCGAACGACAGCACCAGCGGCTCTTGGCGCGACACCGCCGTGATCGCCGGCAGCTCGTGCGGGCCGCAGCGGCTCAGCACCTCGACGATGCCTGCCGCCAGATCGGCAAGCACCGGCCTGGTGAACAGCGTCGTCAGCGGCACGTCCATGCCAAAAGCCTGGCTTGGCGACGAGTACTGAGCTTGCCCCCCGTCACGCCAGCTAAAAGCTCGCGGAAACCCTCGACAGCGGCTTCGTAACATTTCAGGTTCAGGCTCAGTGCCGTGTCGGCGGGCGTCACCAGCACTTGGCGCTGAACCGCCACGTCGCCCGTATCCACCCCGTCATCGATACGATGCCACGTGATGGCATGCTCGGTCTCTTGCGCCAACAGCGCCCAAGACGTCGCGTGAGTTCCGGCATATCGCGGCAAAGGGCCGTCGTGGTAGTTGAAACACCTCGACTGATCTGTCCCAGCACATCGGCCGGCAAAAGGAACGGATTGACAACGGAAAAAAGCCACTCCGCCGGCTCGGTCTTCAGGAAGCTCGACAACTCTTCAACGCTTGCCATGCATGGGATGTTGGCGCGAGCCGCCCAGTTGGCGAATATCGCGTCGCCACACAGCACCGCGCGAATGTCGTGGTCCGTCTCCATGGCCAGCTGCGCGCAGCTGATCGCGAGTGTACCGCTGCCAACAAAGACGCTAGAATAGGTTGACCGAGTTGTAGCTTGTAGCCGATCGCCCTCGCTTGTTCTAGAGAAACTCTGACTGGCCATGGCCGCATCGAGCGGTGCGCGCCTGCAGCGAAAAGCTGCGCGCACCGCTGTCTCGGCTGCCTCCGCTCATTCCTTCCGTAGGTGCTACGGGTCCTGCTACAGGTCGAAGGCCTTCGCCAAGGCCTGCCGCAAGCTTGGCCTCAAGCACATTCGCACCAAACCCTACACGCCCAAGACCACTGATGTGATCGACAAGAGCCTTTTTGATAAATCTGCGCTATTCTCCTGTCGCGCACGGATGACCGCGTGGCGAAGAGCAGGGTCCGAGGTGAGAGCCCTGCCGCGCAGCTTCTATCGTCGCACCTCGTTTGCGGCATCCGTGCGCGCCTTTCTCGGGCCTCGCGGGTTCCAACCGGCGACGAAGCGTGCATAGGCGCCCTCGGCCTGCTCCACCCAGCGGCGCTCTTCTTCCCGGTGGCTCTTGATGTTGTAGGCGTGCGCGGCCCCCTTTTGGCCGCGCACAGCCTTGCTCCCGGCCTTGAGTTCCACATCGCGCAGCTTCTTGGCATGCAGGGAGGGTCGAGCCCACGCGTAACTCTCGCCCTTCGTCAGCAGATGCCAGATCACGACAGCGAGTTTGCGTGCGGTGGCGACGGCCGCGACATGCTGGCCGCGCCGGGCTCGCACGCGCAGGAAGAAGGCTCGCAACGGTCCGGGGGCACGAGCGGCCGCCCAGGCCGCCTCGACGAGCATGCCGCGCATGACCACGGCCCTGCTTGGTGATCCGCCCATGGTAGGCCGGACCTGGCCCGGACTGTCGGACGCTAGGGTTCAACCCGAGATAGCTCACGAGCTTCTGCGGATCGTCGAAGCGCGACACGTCGCCGATCGCCGCCTTCATCGCCAGCGCGACGGTCATGTCGACGCCGGGAATGGTCATCAGCCGCTTCACGCCTTCTTCCGCGAGAGCCGAGCGGGCAAGATCGCGTTCGATGACCTGGAGGTCTTCGCCCAATCGGTCGAACTCGCGCAGATGCCGATCGATCGCGAGGCGCTCGTCCTGCGGTACGACCTGCTCGCTCAACCATGACCGGCCCTTAGTGCCGCACAGGTCGGCATGCGGGCAGGACGGGATCAGGTGACTATGAAGGATCGACTGGATGACGTTCTTCAATCGAGATCTCTGTCGGACAATCTGATTGCGCCGTGTCACCTGTCGACGCAGAGCCTGCGTCGGCTCATCCGGAATCCAGACTTCCGGCAGGAAGCCGCTGGCACAGAGCTGCGCCAGAACGCTGGCATCGATCGTATCCGTCTTGATCTTGGCATAGGCGATGATGCGCACCTGCTTGGGGTTTGCGATCACCACTTTCTTCACATGCGGCGCGACAACCGCGGCGGCCGAGGATGCGTTACCCGTCGCCTCGATCACCACGACATCATCCAACGACAGCTTTCTTGCGAAGGCATCCAGCAGATCGCGCCGCATGTCGACACGACCCAGCCGCCTGAGCCTGCCGTCCTCCCAAGCTACCGCCTCGGCGAAGGCGCGATGGATATCCAGCCCGATGATGCGCATGCCCGTTCCTCCTTCTTGGCTCGGTCAAAGACGGGAGCTGGCGGGCAACACGACATCTACTGATCCGCGCTCGCAGCGCATCCGGGAAAGTCGCGAGGGGCGGCCATGTAACGAGCTCGGGCTCTCAGCCCACGGTCTATGGACGGCCTGCCTGCACCTTCGTGCTCCCGGTGCCCCACGTCCCGGATGGGCTCACCATAAGGCCGTTCCAAAACAAGAACAGCAGGACGAAAAGGCACCACAGATCACATACCGGATAACGGCAAGGCCGAGCGCTTCATCCAGACGGCGCTCAGGGAATGGTACCCACCCGGTGAAGACCGCAGGCGTGCGTATCCGGCGGCCATGAGCACCTGAGAACCGGTGCTGGGGTCAAGCTTTCGACGGTGAGACGCGATGATATTCTTCGAGGAGGAGTTTGACCTCCTCGATGCCTTCATCGGTGAAGGGCAGGATCCCGTCGTCATCGTTGGCGCCGTAGACCCAGATGACGCCGTCCTCGGGCTCGAGACCGAGGGTCAGGTCCTGGATGAGCGCTTCGCCGACGCCGAGGTCCCTGGCGACGCGTTCGACGGTGTAGACGTGATGCGCCTTATTGCGCTGCATGATCAGGCCGCCGCTGGTTGGGTCCGCAGTTTTGCGAATCTCCAATTCCACGGCAGCAAATCATCGATCCGCTGTGCTGGGTGGGCCGCGATGCGCGCCAGGATATCGGCGAGCCAGGCCTGAGGGTCGATGTCATTCAACTTGGCGCTGGCGATCAGGCTGTAGAGAACGGCAGCGCGCTGTCCGCCGCGATCGGAACCGCAGAACAGCCAGGACTTTCTGCCGAGAGCCATCGCCCGTTCATTCTGCCCATGTCGGGGAAGAACGAGAGGTTCACTATCCCTGGCATCCCTATTTCGGCCGAAAAGTCAGTGTGCGACGTGTAGAGCAGCGGGCGACCGGCCAGTTTCTCAAAGTGGAAGGCCCCTCTGGCATTGTCGTTTCGATGCCGGGCTGGATGGTGGATCCCGTCGTCTGCGCCGAGATGAGCCTTGGCCGGCCGCAGGTTGATATCGGGGCGCTGTCAGATTTGAAGAGGCTGGTCACCCCGGTCACGGCTTCTCCAAACTCCCAACGCGATGATGGAATCGCTTGGGAGAAAGTCGATGGAAAAGCACGACGTGCCCGCGCTGACCTCGGGCAGACAGATGAGCCTGATATTCGAGCCCCGCAGGCTGGACGGGATGAGCGAGGCGGAACGAACGAAGGCGGTAATCACGCTTGCCCAAATCCTGATGCAGGCCACCGGTCTCGTCGTCGAGGAGCTCGGCGATGACCGGCGCTGAACCGATCCCGGCGCAGCTCCTGAAGCGCAAGGCCGTCGTCTATGTGCGTCAATCGACACAGTCCCAGGTCATGACCAACCTGGAAAGCCAGCGGCGGCAATACGATCTCGTCGACATTGCACGTCAGCGCGGGTTCGCCGACATCGAGGTCATCGACGATGATCTCGGACGATCCGCGAGCGGAACGGTGGCCCGGCCCGGTTTCGATCGCCTGGGCGTTGATCGCCGATATCGTCGTCGACGTCGACGATGTAGCGCGTGACGTCACTTGGATCGACCTCAATGGTGGATGGGTTTTCTGCAGGCTGGCGCGCCTCCAGATCCCGCACACGGCGTAATGCGATTACCCAGTTTTTCTCTCCACACCTAGACGACATCGCCATCGAAAAGCGCTCGCAAGGAGAGTGGCTCAAGCTGGCACGAGTTTTGCCCAGTGGCTATTGGAGCGGCCCCACAACCGCCAGCCTTGGGAGTTTCGTTGCCGATCGCGTCATGCGTCGTTTGTTTCGTGAGGTGAATGCGATCTGGAGTTCTGATTTGGGGCGGGGCAACAGTCGCGTTCGCCGCATGCGGCGCAGCCAATTCGGCCAATCTCGACAGGATGGTCGAGCCGGGGTCGGCGGTTTGGGACTGGACCGGAGGATATATTGGCGTCCACGGCGGCGGGGGCTTGGCGGCACGTCCTTCAGTGATCCTTATGGCCCATCGATTTATGGAGACGTCGTCAGCACGCCGGTGTTCCTGGCCGGAGGCCAGATCGGCTACAATTGGCAAAGAGATAGGTTGGTATTCGGCGCCGAACTCGACGCGGGCTACGCTGTCTCCGACGGCACAAACAGCTGTTTTGCCTTCTCAGGCACTGCTGTAATAGACACCTGCCACGCAGGTCCGGACTCCTTTTCCACAGCGACCGCACGTGTCGGGTACACGTTTGGCCCGCGGGGCCAAATGCTGGCCTACGTCAAGGCAGGCGTTTGGCAAAACAATCGTGGCGAGATCGCCAACAACAACGAATTTTTGACGCAGGACTCCCCTGGGTTCGGACGGCAAACAACACATTTCGATTATGGTCGCTTCGGTTGGAGTCTCGGAGCTGGCGTTGAGCAAGCGCTCTCGCCCGATTGGTCTGTCAAATTCGAGTACGACTATATGGGTTTTAGCGGGACGCGTTTAACGACTCCTTCGACCGTGATGCGGGCTTCAATTTTCTGCGCGGTACGCGCTTTTCATCCTGAGGGCGCCGACGCTGGGCCTGGTCGCCTTCCCGGGTCAGACCCTGATCGTATCTGCAACGGCCGAAGTAAAGAATGGTGACTTCGCGATCGTTCGCACCCCCGGCAAGACGTACGCGAGGAGAATCGGGCTAGATAAATCGGATCGCTCGCGGATCGCGCTGGAGACGATGCCATCGACAAACCCGCGCTCTCCGCCGACCCACTTCATTCAGCGCAGTAGCGCACACCTGAGCAAGGTCATCGGGGTGCTGTTCGATGAGACTACGCTTGCGAAGTCGCAGGACGAGGCCGTCGAGACCGAACGCTCGCCTATCCTCGAGCAGGTAGTCGCTGCTGCAGGCGTTGTGCGTCGCTTCGACAGGCCGTCGCAGTTGATTGCCTTTCTCGAGCTCACGACGAACCGGACCTCGCCAGTGCGGCCGCCCTTCTCGATCGCCACCGCGTACTTCTTAGGTCATATCAAACGCAACAAATGCTTGGCTATACTCTCCCATGGCTCGCCCTCCGTACGTGCGGGCGGGCCACCGATCTCCGCCTCGGACCACGACGTCTGGCGCTGATCTGCTTGACGACAGCCACCGAGACTCAACGCCCCGCGTCAGATCG
>NZ_JARAKC010000057.1:0-5727 GCF_049887195.1 Mesorhizobium abyssinicae | reverse complement strand
CACGCGACCGAAGATCGTCGCTCAGTGCCTTTCCCATCGTCCACCTCCCGTTGAGACGGACGTTGAATCACCGGCGGGCGCTTCAGTCACATCACATTCGATTCATCGATCACGGGACGTGCTCTAGGTTTAAGCCTCAATGGATTACCTTTTTCGTGGCCCGTCGCAGCGCGCGCAGGCCGCCCCTATTCCCTTGTCCCAAGCGTTGATAGCTCTGATTTCTGAATTCTTAAGGAGGCAGCATCGACCAGCGGTTCAAGGGTGATCGAAAGAGTTCGGATATACGCCTCCTTGCGCGGGCTGCGTGCAATCCTGTCGTTTGCCTGATACCGCAAACTCGGAGGTGAGACGATGTCGCGACCGGCACACGGCACGAGTTCCAAATAATGTGAATTATGCAAAGCTATCGGCGCAACCGGTGGCCTTCTGCGCTGGTTCTATGGGCCTTCACTTTCGTCGACGATTGAAACCGATGCAAGCGCAGCTAATGAAAGAACCATGAAAAACAGTAGCTTAACCTGCTTGACATAGATCCGACGTGCACATTTGAGACCATGGTAGGACTTAGTCGCAAATTGACGAATTGAAGAAGATTTTAGCACCATGAATCTGCGGCGATCTTGACGAGCATCGCTTTTATATATAATGCTCATTTTATCTGAGAGTGATCGCCTGCGGTTGGGTGGACCGCCACGATCGCAGCCCGGATTGCAACTGACGCTTAAAGAAGCAGGTTCGAAGACAGTTGTTTCGAAAAAGGATCAGCGCCAATGCCGAGGCGAGTGAATAATATGACTGCGTATCTACGCACTCCTCAACGCCAAGTTATCTCGGGGAAATTCGATCGCAATCGACGTCCATATGTCATCAGCTATAGAATTACGGGAAACTAAGAAGTCTGGCGCGACGATGCATGACATCTTCCGCCGCAACCCTTCGCTCACCTAAGGAGAAGATTGATGCCGCTTTCTATGAACCGAGAAGTTTTTATTACTTGTGCCTTGACCGGCGCAGCAGATACTGCATCCACTTCCCGCCACGTTCCTCGTTCGCCGAAAGAAATTGCAGCCGCTGCCGTCGAGGCTGCAAAGGCGGGGGCCGCAGTCGCGCACATTCATGTTCGTGACCCTGAAACCGGTGCACCGTCTCGAAAGCATGAACTATATAAAGAAGTCACTGACCGTATCCGACAGGCGGATACCGACGTTGTGCTAAACATCACCGCTGGTATGGGCGGCGACATGATTTTCGGCAGTGCCGAACAGCCCTTTCCACTCGACCCCACTACTGATCTTGTCGGTGTATCCGAAAGATTCAGCCACATTATCGAGTGCGCCCCGGAGATCTGTACACTTGATTGCGGCACGATGAATTTCAAACTTGGCGATTATGTGACGGTGCATACGCCATCGACACTTCGCGCGCTGGCGAAAATGATGACCGACTTTGGCGTTCGCCCGGAAATGGAGGTCTTTGATACGGGACATCTTTGGTTTGCAAAGCAACTTGTCGAAGAGGGTCTGATTGAAGATCCTGTCTTGGTTCAGCTCTGCATGGGTGTTCCTTGGGGGGCCCCTAATGACCTCAACACTTTCATGGCGATGGTGAACAGCGTTCCCTCGAACTGGACCTTTTCAGTCTTTGCGATAGGACGCGACGCGATGGCATATCCGGCGGCGGCTGTGCTAGCGGGCGGTAATGTGCGCGTTGGTCTCGAAGATAATCTCTACGTTGCCAAAGGTCAGCTTGCGACCAACGGCCAGTTGGTCGAGAAGGCCGTCAATGTCGTCGAAAACATGGGCGGCAGGATTATCGGGCCCGATGAAGTACGCCGGAAGCTTAAACTCACAAAGCGGTAAGCGCCATGCTTCCTGCAGGAAGCGGGTCATGCGACCCGCTTCCTCGGAATGCTCGCCTCAGACTCGATGAAGAAGCAGTTCGGAAGGTAAATCAGATGGCTAAAATCAGCACGGCGGCTTGTATCGGCGGTGGCGTTATAGGCGGAGCTTGGGCTGCACGCTTCGTCCTGGCCGGCATCGATACCAGAATCTTCGATCCGCATCCGGAAGCTCAGCGGCTCACGTCCGAAGTCATGGCAAATGCCGAACGCGCATATGAGATGCTCACGAGCGCGCCTCTCCCCGTCAAGGGCACTTTAACCTTCAGCGGGTCGCTCGAAGAAGCCGTGCGAGGCGCCGAGTGGATTCAGGAGAGTGTGCCGGAGAAGCTCGATGTTAAACGTAACGTCTTGACACAGATAGACGCTGCAGCCGATCCCAAGGCGCTGATCGGCTCTTCGACCTCTGGCCTGATGCCGACCGATCTGCAGCGCGACATGAAGTACCCAGAGCGCATGTTTGTCGCTCACCCTTACAACCCTGTATATTTGCTGCCACTAGCCGAGCTCGTCGGTGGCACTAAAACCACCAGAGCGGCGCTCGAAGACGCCAAGGTCAAGCTCGCTACGATAGGCATGACAGGGCTTGTCATCAACAAGGAGATTGAAGCGTTCGTCGGCGACCGCCTTCTGGAAGCGTTCTGGCGGGAGGCCCTCTGGCTGATCAAGGACGGCATCTGCGACACCGAAACTCTCGATAATGTGATCCGCTACTCATTTGGCCTTCGCTGGGCACAGATGGGCCTATTCGAGACGTACCGCATGGCTGGCGGTGGGGCTGGCATGCGGGACTTTCTTTCCAAGTATGGTCCCAGCCTTTCCTGGCCCTGGACCAAGCTGACCGATGTGGTCGACCTCGATGCCGACCTTGTTGAAAAGATCGCCGTTCAGTCTGACGCCCAGTCGGGGCAGCGTAGCGTTCGAGAACTCGAACGCATCCGCGATCAGAATCTCGTCAGCATCATGCAGGCGCTGAAGACCGGCGATGAGGGCCGTGGCTGGGGGGCCGGGAAGCTCCTGGCTGAGTTCGAGGCTCATCTTTGGAAGACCACGCCGCAGCCGAAGCCTCAGGCCAGTCCCAGTAATAAGGCGTTAAGGCTTCTCACGCTGAAAGTTGCTCCAACTTGGATCGACTATAACGGTCATATGACCGAATACCGATACACCCAGTGCTTCGCCGATGCTACCGAGGCGCTCCTTCAAACGATCGGGGTCGACGCGGACTATGTAAAGGCTGGCCATAGTTACTACACGGTGGAAAGCCATGTCCGGCTCCTCGCTGAGGCGAAGCTTGGGGACGCGCTATATGTCGAGGCGCAACTCCTGCCGTCGGACGGCAAAAAAATCCATACCTTTATGTGGCTGTATCGAACTTCCGACGGCACGCTGCTGTCGACTTACGAGCATCTATTGCTCCATGTTTCTTCGAACGAGAACCGCTCCGTTCCCCCACTGCACGGGGTGATGAGGAAACTGAAGCCGCTCATCGAGGCCCATGCGGCCCTCCCGGTTCCCGATGCGGCGGGACGGTCGGTTGGGCAGAGGAAGTGACTACGCCCATAATCCGCAGGACGGTATTGTTGTCTTCCGTCGCCGCATCTCGGCCGACGCAGGCAAGCCCCTTTGTTCGTGCCGAGACTACGATCAATTCCTCACGACACAGAGGATTTGACCCGGCGCCCTCTTGAGAAAGAAACAAAGATCAAGAGAATGGGCCGATCTTTGAGAACCTGCAGGACCGGCCGAAGGCCACCGCAATCGACCAGGCATCTCATGCTTGATGCGTCCCTGAAGGAAAGGTTCGCGCAGTTGCCGATCTGCGGCGAAGTGGGCGGGGTGGGTGGGCAGCTAGTTCGAGGTTGTGGCGACCAGAGCAATAGAAAGCCATATTGTCGGACACTCAATATTGGTGAGCGGTACCATGGCGGCGCGCGAACGCGATCTTGATGCGTGCTCAAAGCCGTATGGAACATCCATGGCTACGTGGCGCCCTTAGCAGCTAAGGCCTAGGTCGAGGAGCCACCTGCCGTTCGGTAAGGGACAATCGCCGAAACAAGATCAACCGCTACTGGAGCGCTTCGTGAGCAAGATCTATATGGAAGCCCGTTCTGCGCTGGAAGGCCTGCTGTTTGATGGAATGGTGATCGCCGCGGGCGGGTTTGGGCTTTGCGGAATACCGGAGCTTTTGATCGGCGCTATCCGGGACGCTGGTGTCAGTGGGCTGACGATTGCGTCGAACAATTGCGGCGTCGACGATTTCGGACTCGGCGTGCTGCTGAAGACGAAGCAGATCAAGAAGATGATCTCGTCCTATGTCGGCGAGAACGCCGAGTTCATGCGCCAATACCTGAGCGGTGAACTGGCACTCGAATTCGCCCAGCTCTCTGCTTGCAGCCGTATAGCTCAAATGCCGCGCGGCAGCCTCAAACGTAACGAGAGCATTTGGAGGCGGAAGAAAACGTTTTAACGCCATTACGGCAGACCCAACTCAGAAATCTGCGCATTCGGCATTTAGGAGGACGGAGGCGCGATGATATGATTGTTTATCATTCGCCATTCCGCCAACCAGGTCAAGCGTCGTCTGATTTGGCTCGGGCGATGCGGTGCTGACGAATGTCGTAGCCCCTTCCTGTGAGTACCACCGATTTGTAGTCGCCTTCGCGCGACGTGCGGATCGAGCGGTCCCAATTCTCAGGACGCGGGTATGATCGGGCGCGTGATTCGTCCGGGCGATTACCCCCGCCGCGCATCGAAGTCGAGGCTTCAAATCGCAGCCAGCGGTTCTATGTCCATTCGCGATCGATAGAGATCATGGAAGTAGCGCATCGCGTGCTCTGAAATTGCGTGGTCGTTGGGGTCTGTCACATACCAGCCATGACTGAATGCCGTCCGCATCCCGCGCTGTACATTTTCGCAAAGCGCCTGATCTTCCGCGGACACCACGTTAGCTGTCCAAATCGAACGAAGACGCTCGCGCTCTGCGGCACCTGCATCAGTCGCTTCTCGAGGCTTGAGCGGTACAGTAACTCGAGAGGTTTTATCTACCTCAAGCGGATCAAAACGCGAGACATAGAAATTCTGAACGCCAGGAAAGCGACCAAGCAAGATATTTTGGAAAATCCACCAAAATTCCGCAGTCAATACATCGTGATCTAAGTCAATAGGATAGGCTTTATTCTCACTCTTCATGGCTATCGGCAAATTAAAATATGTAAAATTCTTATAAAGCGTGACCTTGTGGTCTTCCAAGCGCACCATATCACTGAATTCGCGGTGCGCCGTTTGGCAGTGATAGCACTCTAGAGCGTTATCGATCATTATCTTCCAGTTTGCATTGCAAACATAGTTGGCTGTGAACCCGTCGCCACCGGCGCCCGTCACGTATTGTGGAAGATCGGGACAAGCTCGTAGCAACTGAAACTCCAGTCGGGAGAACTTCTGCAAGCGGCTGCGCCGCAACATCCGCGTTAACGAACACTAATCCCGCCATTGTGTCCGAGCGCACGGGAATCAACGACCGCGTTGGGATCACGCTCGACACCCCGAGCACCTCTCAGAGACCGTTTTGAAAATCGGCTTGCTATGGGTTCCGTCTGAGGCTGGGTTATGATTCAAGCTGTGGATGTGGACAGAACAGAGCCGTGGGCGGATGGCCCGGATTGCCAAGAAGACCAAGCGCTACCCGTCTGATTTGACGGACGAGGAGTGGGAGCAGTTCGCACCGCTGATGCCCAAGCCTGGGCGTCGCGGCCGTCCGCGCGAGGTTGATTTCCGGGAGGTGGTCAACGCCCTGCGCTACCTGGTCCGCTCCGGTTGCGGTTGGCGGATGC
>NZ_JARAKC010000056.1:0-5877 GCF_049887195.1 Mesorhizobium abyssinicae | reverse complement strand
CGATGAACCGCTCGGCCGTCAGATCGGGCCGGTTCAGGTAGCCACGCGCAACGCCTGCGCCGCCAATGTAAAGCTCGCCCACCGCCCCGAACGGCACAGGAGCGCCATGACCGTCCAGCAGGTACACCCGCGTGTTCGCAATCGGACGGCCGAGGGGAGGCAATTGGGGCCAACATGATGGGTCAGCTGCCAGCCGGTGCTCGGCAATGACGTTGATTTCTGTCGACCCGTATTGATTGAACAATCTCGCCTTTGGATGTGCTTCGAAGAACGCCCTAAGCCCTGGAGTAGCCTGCAATTGCTCACCCGCTGTATAGATCTCACTTAGAGAGGGCAGTTGCACTTTCTGCCCGCCCCAGACCTCCGCAAAATGGTTCAATGCTACGAATGGAAGAAAAAGCCGCTCGATCGCCTCCCCCTTCACGAACTCGAGCAAGTCGGAGAAGTCCTTGCGGATTTCTTCTCGCAAGAGCACGAGGAGTCCACCCTCCTTCCAGCAAATGAACAATTCCTGAGAGGACACATCGAAGTTCAGGGTCGCGAATTGAAGTGTGCAAAGTTTTGACGTGCCAACCCCCGCGAGCGAATTCACAAGCGAGCCATGGGACATTTCGACGCCCTTTGGCGTTCCGGTAGAGCCTGAAGTGTAGATTACATAGGCGAGATGGCGTGATGTGAGGCCAAGCGTGCGCGGGTCCGGGTCCGAAGGCGCGCGCTCGGCCCAGGCCGGGGTGGCCGTATCCAGATCGACCACCGTCACATCGGTCAGCACCCCGGGGCCGAGTGCTGCGCGTCCGGCCCCATCGCAAACTAGCAGCCGCGGCGCGGCATCGTCCACAACCTGCCGCAGCCGCGCGCTGGGATAGGCCGGGTCCAGCGGTAGATAGGCGCCGCCCGCCTTGAGGATCGCCAAAACCCCGACCACCATCGCCAGGCTGCGCTCCAGGCAGATCGCCACCGGCTGATCCGGCTTGACCCCAAGGGCGATCAGATGATGGGCCAGCCGGTTGGCCCGCGCGTTGAGCTCGCCGTAGCTCAGGCGCTCGTCCTCATGGACCACCGCCGCCGCCTCCGGCGCTTGCCGCACCTGCGCCTCGAACAACTCATGGATGCATCGGTTCGAACGATAATCGGCCGCCGTCCGGTTCAGATCCTCCAGTAGATAGGTGCGCTCGGCGGCCGGCAGGATATCGATGCGGCCGACCGGCTGCCCCGCATCGGCCATCACGCCACACAACAATGTTTGCAAATGCTGCGTCATACGGTCGATCTGCGTCGGTGCCAATCGACTTGCATCAAAGTGCCATCGAAAGCTCCCATCCAGAGTGCAAAGCTCGAATGTCAGCAAATCACCGGACAGGGTTGTCTCAGGACTCGCGTTCGAAGCTAGATCGCTAGCGGCAGAACAGCTATCTGCTGTAATCGTAATGCCAATCGACCAGGGCTGATGTGATCGTAGTGCCTCCACACCTCGCAATGTCGGGCAGCGCGCGATAAGATCCCGCGCGAAGCTGCCGTGCTCCGTCAGCCGAGCGAATTCGGCCACCACCGCCACGCGCGCTTCCTCAAAATTATGTGCAAGATCAATGGTAACTTCGATCGGCACGACAGAGGCGATAAGCATCTTCACCGCTTTCGAACTGGCTTGCGATAATCTATCCCATGCAGGCGTGCATCCCAGTTGAAGCTCTGCTTCTCCCGTGATGCGGGCGAGATAGATCAGCCAAGCCGTTACCAAATATTCCGTGCGATCGAATGGCGACAGCTTGGCCAAAGCACTTGGAATGACGCCCGAACTCGACTGCCATCTGGGCGGCGTCTTAGCCACGGACGACGACACGAAGGGAAGCTGCGATGTTTTAAACTGCTCTAGCCGCTGTCGCCAAAAATACTCTGAAGGGGCCAGCTTCTCATGGGCGGCAGTTATGCTCCGCACCTCATCATCGCTTAATATCGGAAGGCGACCACCTTCATCCAGATTGCAGTGTCCCGCCAAGGCTCCCTCCGTCACCAATACCGTCGCCGACAGTATCGCAGTTGCCACCGTTCCCTCGTCTGAGTTTCCGGTGAGCGTGGTCAGCGGACGACTTCTCCTAGTCCGTGCCTTTTTAGAGGATCACGCATGCATCGTGCCAAAGGCGAAATCGTTCGCAATGAACATGATAGCAAGAACACTGCTATGTGGCTTATCCGACATCGTCGGACATCGTACCTTTGAGCGCGCTTTCAATCGGCACAAGCCTTCCAGAATCTCCCCGATGTGTTCGCCGAAGCAAGCGGAGCCTGGAACATCTCACTGTCCACGCGGGCTGCGGCCGCGTAGGTAGGGACTCTTCGTGGAAAGCCCCCGTTTATCAATGAAGACCAATGAGAAAGCGGTGCCCATGTGAACGAGATAACAAACAATTTTTCCGCTTGAGGTCGGCGGAATGCGGTGCGGATGGTGTTGGGTCGCTAAGGTGGATGTTCCTCGCAATTCAATATGCCGAGCCTGCCGGGTCGTTGAGACTGTGGCGCTCGGTTCCGTTGAGGGGCGGGTTGAAGATACTTACGAGGATCAGGTCCTTGTCTCGGCCCCCGCGCAGAAGATGCTTGTCATACTTATCAAGCACATAGATGTCGCCCTTGCGAATGGGGAAGACATTCCCGTCCATGTCCTCGACCTCGCCCTCTCCGGCGATGCAGTAGCAGGCTTCGAGATGATTACGGTATTGCAGAAGCGAGACCGTGTTAGCGCGCACTACGGTGTGGCAGATGCTAAAGCCCATGCCGTCCTTATCGGTCAGAAGGCGGTGGCTAGTTCCATTGCCCCAATCGACGAAGTGACCGGTCGCTTCAACATCCTGCAGGCTACGCACAATCATAGCACTATCCTTTTGTATTCCGCAGCCGAGCCGGGGGCGCGTACTACCGTGATGTTGCCACTTCTGCGCGGTGCTGCCGCCTGCATTGCATGTTTCAGAATGCCCTACCGGCCATAAAGTGTTTTCGGTCGCAAATCTGGCAAGTTGTTTCCTTCCTTCGCTGTGCCTCGCGACACGAATACAACTCCGCAGCCTGTTACAGAGCAAATCTCGTGCCACCCTAGAGAGAAAGGGGATAGAATTTGGGGGCAGGCAGCCGACGGCCAAAATCTTTCCCACTGCCGTCTTTTTGTAGGTGAGCACATAAAGGGCGCCCAGAGCGACTGCCAGGAGCGCGCTGGCTAGCGCCAGCCCGATCGTGAGCGAACACCTTGCAGGATGAGTTCCCCATAGCCCGCGACGGATACCCGTTTGAGCGGCATGGTCCGGCAATGGATGCCGCTGCCGCCCTTGGCAAATTCTGGGAAATCAGGATCGACATCTGCACGGAGTTTTTGGACCACAGACTGTTGTGCCTAGACGTCAACACCCGATCGTTGCCCAGGGAGATGACGTTACAGCCAAGATTCATCGCCTCCTTATAGGTAATCCTCGGAACTACGCCACGCTCGACTGGCCATCGACCCATATGTCGCCCGCCCGCAGGCGCTCCCGCAGGTGAACGAGCACCGCAACTTGCCAGGCGCGCAGATCGATGTTGATACCATCCGGGCGTACACGCAGCCGCCATTTGCGGGTCATGAACGCGAGCGGCACCTGCGCGCGGGCAGTTTCCGGCCGTGTAGAGCGCGCGCGCAGATGGTCAACTGCCCGCAGAACCGGATCATCGGGACGAGACGACCGGAAAGAGAACGCGCCGAACATGAGCCTGCCCAGCTTGTGCAATGATCTTGCCGCTCAACGAGCTCGTCGAACTCGTCGCTGCGATCAGGGCGGACGACAGAATTGGCTCCCGCCCTGCTGGCGATCAACCCGTCCAGCCAAAGGGAGGTTGCGATTGCGGATGCGAAACTGGTGTTGCTTTCACGGGCAGACAGAAGCGCCGCGCAGCCGAGCTTGAGATGATCGGGCCACCCCATCGAGAATGTCAGCCTCCTTCAGGCGGCGCTCCTTTCGGCTGATTTCAGCCTTGCGACTGTTGCTGCCGATCAGCTTACAAAACATTGTCGACCGCAAGATCGGTGATCGCTGCTTGCCTTTCGATGACGAAAGTGGTCAGCGTGGCGTAGTGACGCTCGGATGAAGCATGCTGAGTCAAGCGACAAGCAAGTATCTGGGCTCCACCCAGGTGATGTCTTCGAAGGCAAGGTGAGCCCGGCTCGGGCCTGGGTCTCGTCTGCTAAACACCTGTGGCCGCATTCGTCGGAGGCAAAAGAGTTTCTTTCAATTTTGCCAGCCGCCACGGTTCAGTCGAGATTACATGCGAGACGGCCGATAACGGAAAGCAAAGGCTCGCAAAAAATGAGTAGAGTGGCTGGATCAGTTGAAGATTTGGCTGCGCCGACGACGTTTGCGCCCCTCATGCAGCCGACCTTTCGTTCGATCTGGCTCGCTACCCAGTCTCTTCTCTCGGCTGGTTGATGCAGATCGTCGCCATCAGCTGGCTGATGGCGACGATCTCGACTTCCGATCTGATGGTTGCGCTGGTGCAGGCTTCATCGAACCTGCCCGCTTTCATCTTGTCAGTATTCGCGGGGGGCCCTCGCCGACAATTTCAGCCGTCGCAGGGTCATGTTCGCCGGCCGGTGCCTGATGGTGATAGGATCGGCGGTGCTAACCCGCTGTTGTGGCGCTGGGCTTTGTCAGTCCGTGGATGATCCTCGGCTTGAGCTTTCTGATCGCATACGGGGGTGCTCTTCACGATCCCGCCTGGCAGGCCTCGGTTGGCGATATCGTCGACCGACGCGATGTCCCGACTGCCGTGACCCTGCTCTCCGTCGGCTTCAACACGGTCCGGACCGTGGGCCCGGCGCTCGGCGGCATCGTGGTTGCCTCGTTTGGGCTTTTGGCGGCTTTTAGCGTGACCACCCTCACCTATCTGGTCCCTTTGGGCACGATATGGCGCTGCAAGTGGGGTTCGCTCTTCGCCTCTCCCGCGCGAGTTGACTATGACGGGCTGCGCTTCACGGCGATGTCTTCGGAAATCAAGGCGGCGATCGCACGCGGAACCCTGTTTGGCCTGGCAAGCATCGCCATTCTCGCACTGCTGCCGCTGGTAGTCCCCGATCATCTGGGAGGCCTATGGCACGCTCATGGCAGGCTTCGGGACGGGCGCCGTCTCCGCCGGCATCTCCAACGGCACATTCAGACGGAGCCTGTCGCAAGAACGTCTGATGAAGCTCGCGTGCGTCGCCTGCGCGGTCTGGTCCCTCTCCCTTGCACTGACCTCACGAAAACTGTCGCGGCACGAGGCCGAGCCAAGCGGCAAAGTCGCGCCCCGATTTGAACTTTTCCATAGCCGGCGCAAAGGCTTCGACGGCCACGGCGGTCATCGGCCCGATGCCGGGCATCGTCTGAAGACGCCGCGCCACATCGGTTTGCCTGGCGAGAGAGGACAGCTTTTGGGTCTTGCTATCTATTCTGGCGGTCTTTTCGCTAATCTGCGCCACGAGATCCAGGCCCTCCTCGCACACGAGTTCGGGCAGATTATTGGTCTTGTCGTTCAGCACTTCCAGCCGCTTGACGTGCCCAATTCCCACGGGAACAACATGCCCATACTCGTAGAGCATTGCGCGCAGAGCGTTCACCAGCTCGGTGCGTTGATGGACAATGCGTTCTCGCGCCCGAAATAGAATAGCCCGCGCTTGCTGATCACGTGTTTTAGGTTCGACAAAGCGCATTTCCGGCTGCCGCGCTGCAATGACAATGGCTTCCGCATCAGCAGCATCGTTCTTCTCTGGTTGCCGCCCTCGATGCAAGAAGCTTTCCAACCTGATGTTCGGTGATCGAGTGCGTTCTTCTCTCAGGCCTTTTCCTCGCGGCCTTTCAAGAAGCCGCTGGCCGGTATGGTGAT
>NZ_JARAKC010000055.1:0-6347 GCF_049887195.1 Mesorhizobium abyssinicae | reverse complement strand
GTCAGTTCTTTCCGTGTCGCCATGCTCAGCCGTCCCATAGTTGCCCCTGCTCATACCCCTCGGTAGGGAGCAACTTATGTGAGGCAACGGCTGAAAATTCGGGAACATTTTCGACGAGGCAATGCGCGCTCTCACTTTGATTGCCGCGCCGCACCGCACCGCAGGCGAGCAGGCCAGAGTCTGCATGAGAGTCCGTACCCTGCGGCAGTGAAATCGTTTCTGCATTCAGTTGGGAGACGAGATTGCAGATATCGCCGATCGGCTGTTCTAGGGCGTCATTGGTTGAGCGCAGCCATGCGCTCTTGGCACGGATCGCTGCTTCGGCGACCAGACTCTCGTGGGCGGCGAGATTGTCGAAGGAGCGCCGGTTCCTCGGTGTCTCGCGACGACGAAGGGCCGATGAGGCCGTGGCAGCGTAGCCAGCGATGAAGGTCCTTTGAGCGCAGCCGTTGGCCCTTCAGTTAGCGACCGCGTAGGCGCGTCATTTTAGTAGTGGTTTCGATGTCGTTGATGAACACCCGCCGATGCGGTTCAAGCCGCATTGCTTTAGGTAGAAGCTGGACGCGCAACGGGCACTTCAAACGAGGCTAGACCGATGGCTTCAGCGAAATCCACCAGAAGCTATACTGCGGTCCTTGGGTCGAACTTGACAAGATCAAGATTGATCATGCTCTTAAATTTTCGCACGTTGGGGTCGTTATAGAGCTTCCTCTTGACGAAGACGTAAAAGGCCTCGACGTCCTCGACAGTCACGACGAGGACGAAATCGACTTCGCCTGTAACCATGTAGCATTGCGTGATCTCTTTGGCTGCGCGCATAGAGCGCTTGAAGTGATCGACGAGGTCAAGACGTTCACGGTCAAGTTCTACTGTCACAACAACAGTAATCGATTTGCAAGAAGCCTTCGGATCGAGCAGCGACATATCCCCGACAACAACACATTTTCAGTATGGAACTTGTTCGCCCGACGGATTCTATAGATACCGAAGGACCGAGAGTTCAGCAAAGACTGACGGTTGTTCCTGTGTAGCGCTGTTGGGATCCTTTTGTCTAGGCCGTCCGCTGTCCGATGCTGACCTTACCTCAAAAATAATATTTACTTAGCAATTTTAACAATTTTTTAATTTTCACAGGAGGCATTCAGGGTGGCACATGATCAAATATGCCCCTTCCGGCTCAACCCAAAATCGTCCGAAGCGCTCCTCCTTGTTGGCGCGCCTTGCACAGCGACCAGGTCGCAGTCTGCACATTCGGCTACCGAGCGGAATAGAAGAAGCGCGGTTGTGTGCGTCACAATCGGCAAACCGGCCCGTTTAAGCTCATGCCAGAGCCAGCTGGACATGGCGCCCCGTCTCGAATCCGATGCGCTCGGCGTGAGGCGCACGTTTACGCAGCTACTCCGTCAAGGCTCCCGGACTCTTCGCCTTTCCCTGGAACACCGTCTTTCCAGCATCATCGACCACGCAAACGCTCGTCTCGTTCATCGACAGTTGAGTAAGCGGTAAGCGCCGCGCTGCCTTTCAGCGGCCGGTTTCTCACCGCCTCTCGCCGAACCGGGCATGCGCCTTTCGTTACGCACCCAGCTCTCCAGAAGACATGGCAAAGTCAGGTATCCATCCATGCGAGACGGAAGCGGCAAACGGGTCCAGGCGAGCATATGCTGCTCGACCATTCCCTCGCGCCAGAGCCGTCTCGTTGGCCGTCGACCACTGGGCTGATAGGCCGCCCAGATGTCGCGCGACCGCGCTTTGGTGTTTCTTCCGCAACCAGCGCACTAAACGCATGCCCGTGTACCAGTCGAGACTGGTGAACATCCGACCGGCATAAGCGCAGTGGCGGTAGTAGTTCGCCCATCCACGTAGGATGGGATTGAGCTCCTGAAGCTTGGAGGCCAGACTGCACGGGATGGAACTCGTTCCCGTACGTGCCTTGACCTTTCGACGCAGGTTGGCAGCTTTTGCTTTGGGAATCTCAATGCGCGGGCCATAGCCGTAGCGCTTGTCCCAATGCATGATGAAGCGGAATCCGAGGAATTCGACCCCCTCCGTCATGGCTGTGACCTTCGTCTTTTCCGGCGACAACTCAAGGCCCATGGTCTGATGCAGGTAGTTCGCCAGCGCGGCCTTCTCCGCGATGGCATCCTCCCGTGTGCCAGACACCAGCACCACGTAGTCATCGGCTTAGCGCACCGGCAGAAACGCACAGCGACCAGCCATGCGATCCCAGTGGCGCGCTCTGCCTGCCGCGGCCCTCCCGTCACATTGACGGTCGGCATGAGCCTTGGTGCGCTAATACACCCACCGTTCGTACCGCTCTTCGATCGCGCTGAGCGCGATGTTGGCAAGCAGTGGTGAGAGAATCCCGCCCTGAGGGGTTCCGGCCTATGTACGAAGGAACTGCTCCTCCGACAGAACACCGGCTTTCAGGAACTGCCCGATCAGCCTCGTCACCCGCCGGTCAGCCACGCGCTGGCGCAGCCGCTCTAACAGATGATGATGACTTAAATTATCAAAGCAGCCCTTAATGTCGCCCTCTATGACCTATGGATACGGCATCCGGTTCCGACGTGTGTGCTTGTCGCGTCTATGCGGCAAGGCAGCTCGTCGGATGTGCTCCAAGGCGCCATGCATACTCCGTCCGGGTCGAAACCCATAGGAGACATGCCAAAAATGCGCCTCGAAGATCGGCTCCAGAAGTGTTTTGACCGCGCCTTGAACAACGAGATCCTTGATCGTGGGAATGCCCAGGGGCCGGAATTGCCCCGGTTTACCGACCTTGGGGATGAGCTTGCGCCGCGCAGGGCTGGGTCCATATGCGCCGGAGCGCAATTCGGCCTGAAGCCCTTCGAGGAAGCGTTGCTCACCGATCCCACCGTGCGTCGGCCTCTGTTCGAGGCTACGCGCTGCCAGGCGTGACGCAGCACGCGCAGGTCGGTGACCCAACCCCACACGTCTCGCCACGCGTCTTCGGGATTTGCCTTACTCCACTGGTAGAGTTTGCGCTGAACGCCGAGTACCCAAGCCTCGTCGGCCCGGTGATCCATGTCCACAGATCACTCCTCCGTCATGCAAGTCTACCGTCTTCCTGCTTCCCTCGCGCGGCTTTCCCGCGCTCCGACTACTACGGAAGCTCCGCCCTTGGTGCCGTGCACCTCTGGCCGTCGCGGCGAGCCCAGTTCCATGCTGGGCAGACAGTCCAAGTTCCCGTGTTCCCGATTTCCAACCTTCATGCCCGTAGGCGGTGAGCTTTACCATCGAAGGGATGGAAGGCGCTTTCCTGCGGTTTGGGGGCGTGCCGGCGGAAGTTCTGATCGACAATGCAAAGGCGCTTGTCGAACACCATGACGCGGTGACGCGCGAGGTGAAGTTCAACGCACGACTGCACACCTTTGCCCGATACTGGGGCTTCATACCGCGGGCCTGTGCCCCCTATCGGGCCAGGACGAAGGGAAAAGACGAACGCGGAGTCGGCTACGTCAAGAAGAACGCGATCGCCGGCCGGCGGTTCGAGAGTGGGGTGGCGTTTGAGGCGCATCTGGATCGGTGGACGCGCGAGGTTGCCGACCAGCGAGAACACGGCACCACCGGCGAATCTGGGCCGCATCTGCGTCCTCGAACGTCTGGTGATACACTGTGGCCTCCAAACTTCATCGGCGGCCGCTTCTGTAAGTTCTAGTTGTGCTGCTTACGCTGCCTCCTGCAGGTTTGATGGAACTGGCGGAATGCTGGGTCGGCATGTCACTTTCCTTAGGTGCGCTGATATGTGATTTGCTGCGAGGACATGAGAATTGGACGATCGGAGCACGGCTTGTGCTTCATTCGAGATACTATAATTAACCCGGTGCCGGTTGCCCTAAACCCTCGAGCTGACGAGACCTCGAGTGTGGGTGGACGTACCATTGGACAGCCATGCGGCGAGATCGGCTTTGGCCTCGGCGAGATCGCGCCAGTCGTAGAGCCATCTGAGTTCCTGGAGGCAGTCGTCGCCGTGCGTCCTCGGCAGGTGATTACTCGTCGATCAGCGTTCGCGCGATGATCAATTCAGGAACATTGTTCTCGATTGTCGCGATCAGCACGGCGTCCGACTTCGACAGGTCGTCACGCGCCAGGGTCATGCCTGGCGATGCTTCGCGCCGAAGGCGTGCGGGCAAGTGCGCTTTGATCGGTCTTTTCGGCCAGACGTCGGCGACGCGCCCATTCAGACGACAGATGAAAGCAACCGAGGCTACTGGTGCTCGGTGTATAGTCGCGCACAGCGGCACGATGTCGGAATCCTGCTTGACCGACTGGCGGCTGAGTTTCCACGGAAGCTTCGGTCCGTGCTCGCCCAAGTATCGCCGTTCGACCAGTCGCCAAAAATATATCTGACTATGGGACCAGGTGCCGGTGAGGTAAGGAATAGGGACGCTGTTCGCAAAGGCCCACCATTCTCTGGCTATTCTGATGCCTATGCTCTCCCCAGCATTATTAGGTGTGAGACAAACCGTTATCTAGCACAGTTCTCGTTCATGAAGCTTCTCCCTGCCAAGTACATCATTGAGCAGGCACTGGCTCGAGGGACTTTGACACGCGGCATGAAAGTTCTCGAAACCGGCGAATCCTTTGATACGGTCCGTTCGATTTGCCGAGGGCGATTTCAGCAGGTGATCGCCATTCCCTGAGTCGGACCGCGCTTCTTTTGGAGTGGGCTTCTCCTTTCGCCGCTGACGCATCGGCGCAACAGCTTTCCTTGAGCGCTCTCCATGAAGGAGGGCCGTGATTGACGAGAACTGGGCGCACTCCACGACCCTTAAAAGGCCACGAGAGGGCTCTCGCCAACCATTCTGGTTGTCGGCCCCGAGTGGGGTGTTCAATCCTTCCGACCTAATACCCAGGCAAGTCATGCGCCGGCAATTCTGGCAGGAATGGCCACAGGCCCATTCGTTCCGTCGAGAATGCTGAAACTCTATCGGCGCATGCGTCGATGTCGACGAATAGCTCAGGCGATCATGAATGTGGTTTGTCCTGATCGAAGGCCGGCTCCACGGAACTTGAACGGCGCTTTCGGATACCTCGGTCCACATTGCATTGGTGGCAGCGGCACGATGATGTGATAGCTTTGCGAAGTGGTGCGCGCAAGCATGTGTTTCCTCTCGCTCAATTCGTCGACGGCAGACCTACTCTTGGAATCCGGCAGGTACTTTCGTCCATACCAAACCCCGTGGCAGTGGATGATCCGCCCTTCACCTCTTCTAAGCGGTTGTGTTCCCATCGAAATGCTGCGAGAAGACTCGAGTGACAAAGTGGTATTTGCCGCTTGCGAATTTCTCCGGGGTTCCAGGTGAGCTATCCGTGAGGTGACCAAGCCGATTGCGGCTCGAGTTGCTCGCGGTAGAAAGTCAGCTCCCGTTGCCGCACTTTCTGACTGATTTTTGTCAGGCAGCCCATTTTTTGAAGCATGCGTTGCACCGAGCTGACCGGAATTGACGCGATACCGCTAACAGACTTTGGGATGTATTAGTCTCCCAAGACCCTGACCGACGGGCGGGCAGTTTCTGGAGAGGGAAGCTGCCCGCCCATAGATCGGGTCTGATGCTCGGAAATGTAAATGAAAAGCTCATTTTTGGCGGACTTATCGGCCGAGCTCGACGCATTGAAGTCGGCCGGTCTCTACAAGTCCGAGCAGGTCATATCCTCGATGCAGTCGGCTGAGATCGAGGTCGGCGGCGAAAAGGTGCTGAATTTCTGCGCCAATAACTATCTCGGCCTCGCCGACAGCCTGGAGCTGCGGGACGCGGCAAAGCACGCGCTCGACCGCTACGGCTACGGCATGGCCTCGGTGCGCTTCATCTGCGGCACGCAGGAGGAGCACAAGCAGCTGGAGGCGACGATCTCGTCCTTCCTCGGCATGGACGACACTATCCTCTACGGCTCCTGCTTCGACGCCAATGGCGGCCTGTTCGAGACGCTGCTCGGCGAGGAGGACGCCATCATCTCCGACGCGCTGAACCATGCCTCGATCATCGACGGCGTCAGGCTGTCGAAGGCAAAGCGCTTCCGCTACGCCAACAACGACATGGCAGATCTCGAAGCGCGGCTGAAGGAAGCGAAGGATTGCCGCTTCCGGCTGATCGCCACCGACGGCGTGTTCTCGATGGACGGCATCATCGCCAACCTCAAGGGCGTCTGCGATCTCGCCGAGAAATACGACGCCATGGTCATGGTCGACGACAGCCATGCGGTCGGCTTCGTCGGCAAGAACGGCCGCGGCTCGGCCGAGCATTGTGGCGTCGAGGGCAGGGTGGATATCATCACCGGCACGCTCGGCAAGGCGCTGGGCGGCGCGTCCGGCGGCTACACCTCAGGCA
>NZ_JARAKC010000054.1:0-6514 GCF_049887195.1 Mesorhizobium abyssinicae | reverse complement strand
CGATCGACCATGCGGAAGAAGCTGAATTCGCGTGGAAGGTCTGGTATCTTGACTGGAAAGACCCATCAAAGGGCGAGCACACGGTCACCTCGCGCGCCACTGATACGTCAGGCAAGGTCCAGCCCGCGATGGACGATCCGGTTATCGCCAAGAAACACACCTACTGGGAAAGCAACGGCCAAGTCACGCGCCGCGTCAGCATTGCTTGAGAAGGTTACTGGCGGCCCTACCAAACTGACGAGGATCGAGGTGACCTCACTCCAAATATGGGGTCACCCCGTCATTGCTGTCGAGCAAGCCTATGTCGCGGGCGCATGGGCCGACAGCGGACTGTCGGCTTCTGGCTTCGAAAAAAGCGATAGCAGACAGTCAACAACCCCATCCAACGTCCCTATTCGGCGCAATGTGTCTGGGCCCGCAAATAGCATGTCGGCTTTTGGGAATGGCGGCGAGAATGACCGCAATGTGGCGCGTTGCAGATCGGCAGCATCGGGCCGTTTGAAGACAGTCGGCTATCGGTGGTGAAAACGCAGAAGCCGACATTGGCGAATGCAGCATAATCTCTCTGCGTTACTCATGAGACCGCGGTCGTCCACCGCGTCGGCGACGCTCTCAAGGTCATTATGCGGCTCCAGGATCGATGTTCTGGTTCATCCGGAAGATATTGTCGGGGTCATAGCGCCGCTTTACCCGTTGAAGACGTCCGTAAGCCTCAGAGCCAAACGCATCGTGGACGAGGTCGGCGCCTTCGCCATGGCCTGGGAAGTTGAGATAGAGCCGACCGGTCGAGTGTCGCTGCATGTGCTGCCAGAAGCTGCGCACCCAGCCTATGTTCGCGTCGTCGTCCGAAACACTCGACCAGATCGCGTCCAGACTCAGCATGTAGGGCATGGACCGGTCGCCGAAGGCGGTCGCGTCCGCCGCCACGCGTTGCGCGTGGCCGCCGAATTTCCAGATCGAGGCGAAGGTCATCTCGGATGGACGTTCCACCATCTGCCGCAGGATATCGGCGATGACGCCGTCGTCGAGGTGGGAGAGATAGGTCGATTTCCAGTAGCAGCGATCACGCCCCTTCGGAAACAGCGCGTCGTACAGTGACTGAATGGTGCGGTAGGGCATCCGGCCGCTGAAATCGAGAAGCGGGTCGCCAAAACTGCGGAGCGGTGCAACGATCCGTTCGCCGTCATCCGCCGGCCCGTCGTACACATGGGCAAGCGACACCACGCGCCGCCCGCGCGCGTGTTCGGGGAGAGAGGGATCGTCGGGCAACGTCGAAAATTCAGCGAGTCCGCTTAGCTGGTCCGGCGCCGTTTCCATAAAGTCGCGCCAGCGCGCGATGACTTCATCAGCGCGTTCCTCGGGATAGGCGGGGCCGCAGAACATCAGCTCAGCTTCGATCGGGTGCAGCTTGAACTCGAAGCTCACTACGACACCGAAATTGCCGCCACCGCCGCGGAGCGCCCAGAGAAGATCGCGGTTCTCCGCCTCGTCGGCGCGAATGAGCCTTCCCTCGGCGGTAACGACATCGGCCGCGAGGAGATTGTCGACGCACAGGCCATGAGTGCCGCGCAGCCATCCGATGCCGCCGGACAATGTCAGGCCCGCAACGCCGGTTGCGGAAATGAGCCCCCCCGGCGTGGCACGGCCGAAAGGCGTCGTCGCGGCGTCGACATCCGCCCAGGTCGCACCGCCACCGACGATGCCGCGGTCGAGGCCGGGCACGACGCGCACGGCGTTCATCAGCGACATGTCGATCATCAATCCGCCGTCGCAAACCGCATAACCCGCGACATTGTGGCCGCCAGAACGAATGGCGATGGCGAGTCCGTGCTCGCGCGCGAAATTCACCGAGACCATGACATCGGCGGCGTTTTGGCAGCGGGCAATGAGCGCCGGGAGCCGGTCGATCATGCCATTCCAGACGACCCGGGTGGCATCGTAAGCCTCGCTCGCCGGATCCAGCACCTCGCCGCGCATGCTGGAGCGAAGGCCGTCGATGCTGGCGGGCGAAAGCGAAGCCGTGGTCCTCTGGTCCATCGTGTCATCATCCGTTTCCAGCACACTAGCGCGGAACGTGGACGCCCGCTAAAGTCGAAAAGGTAAGGAAACGGTCATTTCTGCCATGGTTGAACAGGAGGTTCCACTCAACGTGGCGATCCTCGCGGTCCCGGAGGTCACGGCTTCGGCGCTCTACGGAATGGTCGACCTGTTTTCTTCGCCGGGACGGGACTTTCGTTTCATCACGCAGGGCATGGCTGGGGATCAGCGGATGCGTCCCTACGTCGTCGCGCGCGACGCTGGCCGGTTTCGCGCGGCGAACAGCGTTTGGGTACATCCCGACCACACGCTCGCCGACTGTCCGCGTCCTGATATCGTCTGCATTCCCGATTTCTTCGTCAATCCGGGCGAGAGCGTCGCTGGGCAGTATGAGCCTGAAGCGCGCTGGCTGAAGCGCGCGCATGAGGAAGGCGCGCTGCTGGCGAGCGCCTGTTCCGGCGCGGTGCTGCTGGGCGAAGCCGGGCTTCTCGCGAACCGCGAGGCGACAATCCACTGGGGCTATGTCGACACGCTGACGAACAACTATCCCGGCGTAAAGGTGAAGGTGGAGCGGTCGCTGGTGCTGAGCGGCGAAGCGCAGCGCATCGTCATGGCCGGTGGCGGATCGAGTTGGCAGGATCTGGCGCTCTATTTGATCGCGCGCTTCGTGGGTCTTCGCGAGGCGATCGAGGTGGCCAGGGTCTACATGCTGCAATGGCACGACCTTGGCCAGCAGCCCTTCGCCACGCTGGCACGCTCGCGGCAGACGAGCGACGCAGTGATCAAGCAAAGCCAGCAATGGGCGGAATCGAACTTCCGCAAGCCGGCACCCGTCGCCGTTATGGCGCGCCTGTCAGGCCTGCCCGAACGCTCCTTCGCGCGTCGCTTCGCCAAGGCGACGGGCATGAAGGCATTGGACTATGTTCACGCGCTGCGGCTCGAAGAAGCCAAGTGGCTGCTGGAAACGAGTGACGAGGCCGTCGAGGCGATCGCCAATGAAGTCGGCTACGAGGACACGAGCTTCTTCGGGCGCCTTTTCCGCCGCAAGGTCGGTATTACACCGATGCAATACCGCTTGCGCTTCGGGTCGCTGCATCGGGCGGTCCAAAAGGAATGACCGGGGATAATCCGCCAAGCGGGACGTTGGTTTCATTCAGGGTAAATGTCTGCTTCTGGGTCGTCGGCAAACATCTCTGAACGACCAACATTGGGCGCGAAGCTGCCGTTGTCGGTTCGACATCTGGAGGTCGGCGGCAGGACTGGCGCTATCTGGCCTGAACTATTCGAGGCCCGCAAGACGTAGGCCATCGATATATCTGGAGCGGTCTTCCGCACGGATCAGTGGATAGTATTTCTCAACCCAAGCAATGCTAATGCCCGGCTGCAGGCGTCTACATTCGGCAAGGCCCCGCCGTGCGAGTTCCAGATCGCCCGCGAGGCCCGCTGAAGCGGCGAGCGTGCGCCAGGCAGACCCGAAGTCGGGCCGAAGTTGGACGGCGCGCCGCTCGGCGGTGACTGCTTCTTCATAGCGGTAAGCGACCAGATGGCACAGCCCTTCAATGGAGAAATTCGCGGCCTGAGAATAGTCGCGGGGGCTCAATTGCCTAGCGATCTCGAGTTGGCGATACCCTTCCTCCGCAAGTCCCGCATATCCATAAGCCACGGCCAGAATAGCTCGCGCGAAGGCGAAGCTCGGGTTGCGCTGCAATGCCTCGTTCAACTCTTCAACAGCCGGTCCAAAGCGACGTGAGAGGGTGAAGACGTAGCCCGCCGCCACGTGGGCCCAAGGGTCTTCTGGATCAAGGTCGATGGCCCGTTGTGCGACAACGAGACCATCGGACATGCCCCCCTCGTAGTCCATGTTTCCGAGCGTCACCCGGGTGGCGAAAATCCAAGCCAGCAGGCTATGCGCTCTCGCGTAGCCTGGATCGAGTTCAATGGCCCGTTTCAGGAGGTTGATGCCAGTATCGTCAACTTGAGATACCCAGGTCCAGATAAAGGGCATGGCCCTCACCACGCAGCCCCATGCATCGAGACTCTCCGGTGGCTTGCTCTGGAGACGGAGGTTCTCGGCTGCATAGAGCTGAGGTTCGATCGCTGCGACGACATTAGCCGTGATCTCGTCCTGTAGAGCGAATATGTCAGTGGCGGGGCGGTCGTAGCGCTCTGCCCATATGTGACTGCCGCTAGCCGCGTCGATAAGCTGGCCAGTTACCCGTAATCGCTCCCCGGCCTTGCGGACGCTGCCTTCCAGTACATAGCGAACACCAAGCTCTCGCGCGACCTGACGGATATCTGGCGCCCTGCCCTTGTACGCGAATGTCGAATTGCGAGCGATAACAAAGAAGCCCCGCAGTTTGGACAGGGCCGTAATGATGTCCTCGGCGATGCCGTCGCCAAAATATTCCTGTTCGGGGTCGCCGCTCATGTTCTGGAACGGCAGGACCGCGATCGACGGCTTGTCGGGCGGCGCCAGTTTTCCACCTGACAGCGCGGCAACAATCAACTCGCTCGCCGTGTAGCGGCTCAAGGCCACTCGATAAGCTCGCACTGGCCGTGCAATGTTTTTGAGTTCCTTATCGCCGAGATCTTCGAATTCTTCCTTCAGCTTGTCTCGCACCTGCTCATATGCCGCACTCGACAGGTAAATCCCATTTGGTTCCGCAATGCTTTCCAGGCGAGCAGCAATGTTGACACCGTCGCCCAGCAGGTCGCCATCGCTCTCCTGCACTATGTCGCCGATATGGATACCGATGCGGAACTCAATACGTCGATCAGGCGGCACGCCGGCATTGCGTTCGAGCATGGCGTTCTGCACCTCGATGGCGCACCGCACAGCGTCGACCACGCTGCGGAACTCGACGAGGGTTCCGTCTCCAGTGCGTTTCACCACGCGTCCGGTGTGCACCGCGATGGTAGGATCGATCAGGTCGCTGCGCAGCGCCCGGAGTCGAGCGAGCGTCCGATCTTCGTCCGACCCGGCCAGCCGGCTGTATCCGACGACATCGGCGGCCAGGATCGCCGCAAGCTTGCGCGTCTCACTCACGTTGCCCCTCCTTCGCTATCCGACATAGCACAGACTCAGGGGCGTGGCTGCTCCATTCAGATCGGCTCGCCTGCTGACTCTTCGGTCCGAAGTGCGACATAGGCTGCGATTGCTGAAAGGGCTCGGAGTGGGGACCGCGAACATCTGCGATGACCGGACTTTGACCCCATTGCGGACATCGTGACTAGGCGCCAAGATCTCAACCGCGCCAAGTCGGCGTTCACGGACTTAGGGGAGAACTTGCATGGCTGATTTCAACGTCGGCTTCGTGATTTTCCCCAATATCACTCAGCTTGACTTCACCGGCCCGTTTGAAGTCCTGAGCCGGCTTGCAACGCCGCCGTCTATCTCGGCTCGCAGCAGGTTCCCGCAGTCGCGCACCCACGTCGTCGCGAAGACCATGTTGCCGGTCGTGAGCGACCGCGGCCTTGGCATCATGCCCAGCTGCACTTTCGAAACCTGTCCTGCGCTCGACGTCCTTTGCGTGCCGGGCGGCTCGGGCGTTGCGGAAGCGCTCGCCGATGCAGTGACGATCGACTTCATTCGCCGGCAGGGCGCGCACGCACAATACGTGACATCGGTATGCATGGGCGCGTTTCTTCTTGGCGCAGCCGGACTACTGAAGGGGCGTCGGGCAGCGACGCATTGGGCCTATGTCGACCTATTGCCTCTGGTTGGCGCGCGACACGAAAGGGCACGTGTCGTCCGAGACGGCAAAGTCTTCACGTCGGGTGGAGTCTCTGCAGGCATCGACTTCGCCTTGAGCATCATTGCCGAACTTGCAGGGCCGGAGGTCGCGGAAGCTATCCAACTTGGGATTGAGTACGACCCGTCGCCTCCTTTCGATGCCGGCCATCCCGACAAGGCGTCCGAGGCGGCCACGGCTCTGATGGTTCGCCGCAACGAGAAGGCCCATGCGGGCATCAAGCGGGGGCTCGAGAAGTTTTCGCACAGTAAGGTGTAGCCAACTCATCGGCGGTGTGCCGGGCTCAATGCGCGCTTGATCTGCAGCACGAAACAACGAAGGCGAATGGGCCACTGCCTGAGCCCAAGCACATGACTTTGCGCATTGGGGTCAACCTCGGTGACGTTATCGTCGAGGGGGATGATATCTATGGCGACGGTGTCAATGTTGCGGTGCGGCTCGAAACCCTCGCAGAGCCTGGCGAAGTGTGTATTTCCGCGAGTGTGTTGGACCAGATAAAGCCTCTAGCGAGGCGCCGGTTATCGGCGCCGGCACTGCACGCTCGCATTCGCGGTGGGACTAGAATACGCTCGCTACCCGGAGCTTCGACCTACGGAAGAGGCAGGACACAGGCATGGAGCGACGCCTCACCGCAATTCTTGCTGCCGACGTCGTCGGCTACAGCCGCCTCATGGGAGCCGACGAGGTTGGCACGCTTGCACAGCTGAAGAGGCTTCGCGCTGAAG
>NZ_JARAKC010000053.1:0-6536 GCF_049887195.1 Mesorhizobium abyssinicae | reverse complement strand
AAAGCGTGCCGGCGACTCGCATTGAAGTCGTTGGCCAGCCATGCCGGCGTGGCGTTACCCTCACGGATCATCTGGTCCCACCGTCCAGACGATATGCGCATCTGCAATTTCGGATCGATTTCCAGCGTGCGCAGGAAGGCGATCCGTTCTGTCAGCCCGACCAAGTTTAACGCGCCTGGCGCTTCCGGCGCCGATCGCAGCCAGTGGAAGCGCGTCTGGCCAATGGCCGGATCAACCTCCAACAGCCTGTCCAACGATGTAAGCCGATCGGGCGGAATACCTTCGACGATTTCTTTTTCAGCTCGTCGGCGAGCTATCGCGCGACCGCCGAGGCCGATTTTTTCGATGGAATGTAGCGAGGGAAAGGACCGCGTTTCGTTTCCGGAATTCGGCAATGACTGCTGTCGCGGTCGGTAACCCGTGATCGCCATTGGCCGCCGCATCGATTGCAGCCATAAGGGCTGCGCGGCGATCGTCTCTGGAGGCAGTCCGGAGACCGAGGTAAGCCATCAAAGACCGGCTGTGATCGAAACGCGTCTGTACTCGATGTGCATAGAAGGCGTAGAGGCGCGCGTCGATACCGAGCTGATCCGCAAGATAGTTGATCACAGTCGCGGGCGGCTGCTCGTTATCCCACAAGAGCCGCCCCGTATGGCGCATTATGCAAAGTTGAACCGCGAAGCCCAGCTTGTTCTGCGGTCGGCGGCGGAGCTCGCATTCCAAACGATCTGCCGGGTCCAGTGTAAAGTGGCGGATCAGGCTATCCTCGTCCGTCGGTATACCCAGGAGTATCGCCGCTTCCTTCGAGCTAATAAGCCTTCTTCTACCCACTCGCGTTCTCCCTTGCCACACACCGACTTCAAGGGAAATGGTCGCCATCAGCCAAATGCTTTCAACCGGCCGGCAGCTTAATCTACAGATCAATCACGCGCGTTCGTGCTTCGTTCGGTCTTAGCGTGTTTGCGGGAACAATTCTTGTTCCGACCCCCGGAGGTCACCTCGTGAAAGACCGGGTAACATTACGGTCGGCGGGTAGCAATGACCGAAAGAGAGGCTAGTATTACAGTTGCATTGTGAGTTGCATTACTCACTTCCGCGTTCCGCGCGCGGAATCGAAAAGGTTATTGACGTCGATTGACGGCAATCTCGTCTCCACGGGATGGCGAACGTATTCTTGCCTTGCCTCGCGCCCCAATCGCGATTTTAAGCCTGCACCATGCCTGCAGCATGGACGCGCCGCTATCGAATTGTTTTGCCTGGGGTGCGGAGGGCGCCAGCCCTCACTCCGCCTCATCCGCCCAGATCAGCCTCAACAGCCGCAGCAGCATTGCCCGTTCCATGCTCGTCAGCCGTTGCAGGAAGCGGTCCTCGTGCCGGCGCACCCGCCGCCGCCAGGCGGGCATTGCCGCCTTGGCCGCCACGGTCAGGCTGAGTTCCTTCACGCGCCTGTCCTCGGCATGGTCGTCGCGCTCGATCAGGCCTCGCTCTTCCAGTTCGGCGAGCAGTGGCGTCATGTTGGCGCTCTTCATGCCGAGCAGCCGGCAGAGCTCGGCGGCGCGAATGCCCGGCCGCCCGTCGATCACCGCCAGCATGGCGTAGGTGACGGGGCGCAGCGACGCCTCCGTCATCTCGACCGCGAAATCGTTGAGCGCCAGCGCCGAGGCGCGCCTGAGGTTGTAGCCGATCTGCGCGTCGAGCGCGTCTTCGCCGAGGTCGGTCGTTGGTTCGTCCATGACGGATCGATCGCCGCGATGCCCCCTCTTGTCAAGGCAAAAATACTATGCGAGATAGCGAATATAGTTGCTATGTGGCATAGCAATATGGGAGGAGTCGTCCAATGGGAGAAGAAACCGAAGACATCGTCGCCTTCGACATCGAGGACTGCTACTGCGGCCGACCACGCCGAGGAGGCGAATAGTTAGCCTGCGGCATTCATCGCGGACGATTCGGATTCCTGATCCGTTGGACCTTGATGGCCGGCTCGCCTAGGTTCGAAATGCGAAGCATAAGTTTCCTGCGTTGGCTGCGAGTTAATGGCGCAAACCGCAGATAGCCCTTTTTCAGAAAGCGCTCGTTGGTCTGGTTGTGTTTCGCGCGGATTCCGGCCGGCCCAAGATGGTCGACCTGCCTGCGGGCAAGGTCAACTAAATCCAAACGATTTCGATTTGATCTGCTGACTCGAATTCTGACACCAAGATACACCGATCGACGCTCCCTACAGGCCGATATGGAACGCTATAAGAGATATCCGCCAAATGGTAGGAGCATGCCACGACCCCGAGCGTTTACGGACGGGATGAGACGGACATGCTCCAGCGGGTTTTTGATCGGCTATGTGTCGAGCGCCGTCTCCGCTTTCTGTTTGGACCGGTTCTTCTGCATGCCCCGGTGCTGATTGCAGTGAAAGCATGCTGCGGCAAGGTTGCCCAGATCATCGGCGCCGCCGTCCATTTTCGCCTTCTTATGTTCGATGGTCAGGCGCGTTGGACCGGTTTTTGTGAAATCCCGCTTGCAGTAACAACATTTCCCGTCTTGGCGCCGGTCGAGCTCGCGGCGCACCCAGGCGCGATACTGAAGGTCTCTCAGATTTCCCATGCCCCACAGAGGGACCATATGGGCGGCTAGACGTCAATGCGCGGCAAGGCCCCAGCGTTCTCCGTAGGCAGGCGCGATTTGTATTGATACCGGTTTTATCGAAACTGATTGCTGGTTGCTATATTGCGCCCGTCGCCGGGGGCTGTCGGTCCCGCATCCCACCTGATGGCGGCGTTATGCTGATGCTCCTACGGCCGCCCTGTTGAACCGGTCTCAGGGCCACGAACTTTCTCCAGCACCGAAGTGACTTGATCCCGCTGGCGGGCATTTCGGTGCTTCCGCCTCTTGCGCCCTTGTTTGCTTTGATCGGGAGAAGGGCGCGCGATCGCATCTGTCGCAAGCTGTGCTGGCGGCAAGCGGTTGAGATTTCCTGGTCGCTCCCTTTCGAACCGGACGGGTGTGGCCAGTCGGCGCCCCATAACGGTGCCGGCCCCAAAGCTCTGACCGCCGCAAAGTTCCAAGTTTAACAACTCGATGTACTCCATCGCGGAACCTTCACTTCCTGGACCTGTCGCAACTGCAGTGCACCAGCGATTGAGGTCCACGGACTCGTTCCCATGCTGTCGGTCAACGGCTTTCCTGTTGCTGAATTGTCCGGAGTTGAGAACGTTCCTTTTATCCGGCCCAGCCGTCTTGTCCCGTTCCTGCCCACTCCATTCGCTGCGCTCCCGTGTTGGGGACAATCCGGCTCAGTGCGCCGTCTCCTTTGGAACCGTCCTCCGGGACAGAAACCAGCAACCAAAGGAAAAGACCATGAACAACAGACGTAACTCCGAAACGAAACCCGAGCCGAAATCGCCGCTCTACCACGCCTATACCGTGCGCGACGGCAAGGAAGGCCTGAAGGGCTTCTGGACCCGGATCGGCGCCTTCTTCGCCCACGACGACGGCGAGGGCGGCACGCTCCTCCTCGAGGCCTTGCCCATCGACGGCCGCGTTGTCCTCCGTGCACCGAAGTCCGACGAGTAGGAGGCGGCCATGCAGATCCTGACCCAGAGTCTGCTGGAAAAGCTGCTGGCGAATGGTCGCCAGCAGCAGCCCCTCCGCGGAACGACACACGAAATCGACTTCGTCCCGGTCGTCAAGCTGTTCACTCCGGACGCCGGCGCGACCTGGCTCCTGACCGAAATCGACCCGGATGACCCGGATATCGCGTTCGGCCTCTGTGATCTCAGGCTTGGCTGTCCGGAGATCGGCATCGTCAGCCTCTCCGAGCTGTCCATGTTACGCGGGTCGCTCGGCCTGCCGGTCGAGCGCGACTTGTTTTTCGAGGCGGACAAGCCGCTGTCGGTCTATGCCAGCGAGGCTCGACGCCTTGGTCGTATCCGGGTGTAAACGCATCCGGCGTCGCTCAACGCCGTCTATCGGGACGGTGTTGAGTCGCGAAACCACAGAGCGCGCGGTTCGCGCCTATGATCCGCTAGCAATGGTAGCTCCTAAGCCGTCTAGAGCCGCAGGGGGTATGCAATTAGGTCGTGGCACGCGTCAGCGGTGTCCAACCCTGAGATGTAATCTGCTACTGTGCCCTCCCAGGCCGATTGGACGATTCAACGTAAAGGCCGGGGGACAACAGTGGGACTCAGAAAGCTCTGGCGAGATTTTATCGCGGGGTTCCGGGCGGGACGGGCGGGCGGAGAAGCGCTACGGGAATTTGAGGACGAACAAGAGGTTCAGCGGCTCGGCGCCCAGTGGGGCAAGGCCAAGACACCTGCCGACCGGGAGGCCGCCGGCCTAGAGGCCATCAAATATGCGATCTATGGGGCTAAAGGCGAGCCCAGAGGGACTCATTTAGCTGAAAAGCACGAACTGGAATGGTCGGACAACCCCGGCGCGCGCGAAGCCTATCTGATCAAAAGATGGCACAACCCATATTTTGGGCCGTCCAGGCGAATCGTTTCGACAGAAGAGCTTTCTGAAGCCAGGAAGACCGATCACGACAAGTTCCTGCTCGCCCAGAACTCGTTCTCCGGTCTAGCAAAGGAAATTGGGGGGCTGCCCTCGCCAATGACAGCCGGCGACTTGCATGAAGCCCGGCAAAGCCTCGATGATATCATCCAATTTGCCGTGAGCGTCGGCGGGCCGGCCAAAGAGGTAGCGGTGAAGGCTGACCAAATCCGCGATGCGGTCGTCTTGGCCCTACGTGAGGCGTTTTCAGGTGACGCGGAAAAGCTAGAAAAGATTGAGAGGGCGGATACCTATCACAAGGACCATGTCCGGAAATTCTATTTGCCAATCATGGCCGAGATCATCGGCACGGAGAGGATCACCCCTAATGAAGAGCTGGTTCCGTCACTGCTTTCTGAAGATCCGGCCACAATTTCAATTGTTCTCGATTCACTTCCCGAGGACGACCGCGTGGTTATGCAGGCGGCCGCTATGAAACTGATTCTAAGGGTGCTGGAGGAAGGCTACATCGATCCCCAGCTCGATAAAAAGCTGGCCGTTCTTGCGCGTGAATAACCCTGCATACGAGATTCGATCGAGTCCAGCCGATGCGAATTCCCAAGTAAAGCCCGAGGGGTAGAAAGCGTCCCGATTGACGCTACTCTGGCGTGTAAGGGCGGGCTGTTGATTGAAAGCGAAATGTCGATGGAATTCAAATCACGCCAGTCGTCGGACAGAGCCGTTCCGACCGAAGTCCCGTGGTCGGATAGTCTCACCACGTACGACAGGGAGCATTTCACAACCTATATATGCAGTTTCTGGACGCCGGTGCCGATAATGCCACTTTACGAGGAAATGGCCGAGCAAATCCTCGGCATTGATCCTGAACTTGAACCGGAACGCGCTCGCAGAGCCGCCCGCAGCCATCTCGATCGGGCGAATTGGATGATGACGATCGGCTACAAAGAGCTTTTTTCCTAACTAACCGCTGAATCCAAGGCGCTGCCAATATTCGCAATCATACGGCGCCCTTCGCCGGGAGCTGTCGGTCCTGCATCCCGCCTGCGGCGGCGCTTCTCTAATCGGCGAGGCGAGGTCAAGCTCTTTGGCAATGTCTCCTCTTGGCACGTTCCAGCCAAAATCGCTGCTATGCAGAAGCAGGCTTGCCCTGTCTTCGTCCGGACACTGCAGCGTTCAACGTCTTTCCGCGGCCCGCGCTTCTCTCCGGGATCGGCACTCGGCCCTCCCACGATGGGGTTCAGTAGATGATATGGTCCAATCTATGCTGCATCCTGATGACGAACATCGGTATAAACGCCGCCACGAACTCACAGCGACGAAGTTGAAAAGGCCAGTGTTACTCTTATCTACTGGCTCATCTGGATTTCCAATTGCGGCCATACCAGGAGCATCGCATGAGCGTTTTTATTGATTATGATCTTAACCGCGAGGGTGCCAATTATTCAAAGAAAGACGCGGCGCTCCGTGACCACATCAAAGAGAAATACCCGACATACTGGGCCCATTTGGACTCCACTTTCATCGTCGTAACTGATCTTACCGCAAAGCAGGTAAGGGATGACCTGCTTCCCTTTGTTGACGACAACGATGAGCTATTGGTTGCCAAGCTCACGGGTGAGGGAGCTTGGCATGGATTCAACGAAAACGGATCGAACTGGCTCAAGAAGCATTTGTAGGCACCGAACGATTCCGGTCTGTTAAAGAGTTGGTCCGCACCTAGGGGTCGGAACAAGAGCAGTTCGAAATCGTACGCTAAGGTCGAACGGATCATCGCTTCAATCATTGGATAGGCTATTGGAGGTTGACCCGTCGATCGGCCAGACGCGCTTTCATTGGCTGCGCTCGGCGCCTGAAGCGCCGGTTGCGTCGAACCTGGTCGGGCTGACCGAACGGATTGCCGTCCTGCGCGCGCTGGAAATCGATCCGAAATTGCAGATGCGCATATCGTCTGGACGGTGGGACCAGATGATCCGTGAGGGTAACGCCACGCCGGCATGGCTGGCCAACGACTTCAATGCGAGTCGCCGGCACGCTTT
>NZ_JARAKC010000052.1:0-6883 GCF_049887195.1 Mesorhizobium abyssinicae | reverse complement strand
GCGAAACCTGCCGCTTGAACTCGACGCTGTGGGTTCGGTGCTTTGCCATGGGCCTTCATCCTCTGAAAGCCCGGCTGCCCGGTCAATTACCGAAAACCATCCTGTCCGGCACCAGGGGCCCACTCCACAAGGCGGTTCAAGCGGCTTGGCAGTGCAGGCTCAACCAATCTCGGGCCTGATCATTAGCGACACCTCCCGCCGGATCACGGGCGATGCGGAACCGGACGCGCACCCCTTATATGGCCGCTGCACCAGGCCTCCACTGTTGTGAAAGCGTGGGCGCCAGCGCGACCGCAAGCTCAACTCCTTGCACGTGCACTAGATGGAGTGCATGGAGAAGGGCAAGGCATACTTGTCTTACGAGTTCGGGGCGAAGGTGTACGTGTCGTTGGCGCCGCCCCTGAAATGGTCGAGGGCGGCCAGTTCGCCCCTTCATACAAAAGCGCGGCCCGAAAATCCGTATGACGGACACACACGCAAGACCGTGATTACCGACATGGAGCGAACCATGGCAATGAAATCAGGCCGCATTGCCGAGGGCTAGCAGCCATGGCCAGACAGGATCAGGGGACAGATGCGGTGTCGCTCCGCAATCGGGCTGCTTATGCCTACATCGGGCCGAACACAGGACGGGCCGCAACTATTTCGCCGGGCAGCTGTCAAGCGCTATCATGGCGGCTGACGGCGACAACTTCTCGCCAGTCTCAAAAAAAGAGTTTAGGGCGCTTTTGTGGCTTGCTATTGTCGCCATCCAAAGTCGGTCATCCGAGATCAAAGCCTGATCCCCTATCATTGTTCACGGTCGACAGATTAGTATCGACCGCCTCGTATTCGCTCGCAAGAGCACCTGCTCTAGTGATCGTAGGACAGGAATCTAGTCGTGATAAGGACCACCAATTCGTGGCCATCTGGCACCTCTTCGTGGCAAATGGTCAGATTGCGAAATTAACTGAAAGATGAACCGGAAGCCCATGCCAAAGATTATTGATGTTGAGCAGACGCGACTTCGCATCGCCAAGGCAGCATGTAAGGCGATAGCGGGGAAAGGCATTTCCGCAGTCACGATGATCGATATCGCCAATGCCGCTGGCGTAACGACGGGAATGATTACTCATTACTTCGAAAGTAAGGCGGATATTATTGCAGCTGCCCTGCGCGTCCCACTTCTAAACATGGAACGGAAGATGGCTCATCGGCTGGCAAGAGGTGAAACGGATCTTGCCATCCTGCTTGACGTCGCTATTCCAGCATCGAGGTCCCATTTTGAGGATAGCCTGATCTGGGTGAATTTCTGGGGGGTAATCGCAGCCGATCCTGAATTTCGTAAGCTCAACGCTACGCTGCATCGTGAAGGTGTAAGCATTTTCGCCCGGGTCATCCGCTCAGGGTGGCCAGAAAGTGCGGAGTGGCCGAAGGAGATCTTCGGGAGCGCCCTGCGTTCGATTGTCACATTCATCTTCGGTCTGAGCGCTGGCGGCGTTACAAATCGAGGTGTCTGGACGAGTGCTGTTCAGCGCTCACAGTTGAAACTACATCTGGGCTTGGTTCGCTGTTGGGCGCGACAGCAGGCTCTTCAGGTTAGCGCTGATTCGCATGGCCTCGTGACTGCCAACGGGTGCATCACTAGGGACCCGCACAATCGAGAGATCGCAGGCCAGGAGAGCGAAGGAGCGAGTAATCGTAAGGAGCGTAGGCCCCCACCTTCCTGATCCAGGCCTGATCATTGACGTTCATCCTCGATGGAGGGGTGCATGTGGATTGAGCGCCGCATTGAGGGCATGAACTCAGGCCTTTGATGAGAGCTGAGTCACTCGATGTTCGCCCGTTTCACGGCTATTGCCAACGCATATTGGCCGACCCAAAGGAACGGTTCGGCGGCCACTTGGTGAAAGGGCCAGACGGCAGCATGCACAAGATGTCACGATAACTGGCCGCGGTTGCGGAAGTCGCGTTGCGCTCATTGGTCAAGCGCTGGCGAAGGTGGCACTCCAAGAGCGTAGCCGGTGGCGCAGTTCGATGTGATGCTCGCGGCCCTTCTCGCCGAGATACTGGCAAAGGCGGTTATGCGAGGCCCTCCTGGCGACCTGGGCGAAGCATGCGATGAGCATTTGAACGTCCGGTAGGCCTCGGGCGACCGCAGGCGTGCGCCAAAAGCTTTTGCGAGATGATAGGGTTCGCGGTGGAAGGCGTGCCGCACAACGCAAAATCGCTTCGTCGGCCATATGAAGGATATCGCTTCGGCCGTCTCCCACGCGATTCCGAATCAATTTAGCGAGAGGACGTTTCCACATTGGTCGATACACAGGTCGCAGATCTCGATCCCGGTTGCCGAACCCAACTGGCGGGCCATCTCGACGGGACTGGGCCAAAGCAGCCCAAATCGCCGGATAACATTTAGTCCCGCGAGGCATAACTTTTTGTCCGGTTGTCTTGTCGATCTCGCGCCGCTAACATTTATGAAAGATTAAGAGTGAATAACCTCCCGCTGGGCTGCGGCCAAGCCCAGAAAAGAGGAATGTCAATGAAGTATCCGACAATGATACTACAAATTGGTGCGTGGAGAGAAGCCGTCGCCAATCTCATAAATTAGCTAATTTGCTTCGAAGGCTGCGTGTATGCGCTGGCGATGCTGTTCACTGGGAGGATCTCGCATGACCACGGAATTTGAACGTCTGAGACTTAGTTTTGACGCCGGCCAAATGTCGCGGCGTGATTTCCTCGGTCGCGCTTCGGCGCTTGGCCTCGGTGCCGCCGCCGCCTCGCTCCTCCCCAAATCTGCCATAGCAGCTGAGCCGATCAAGGGCGGTCATCTCAAGATTGGCGCTGGCAATGGAGCAAGCACCGATACGCTTGATCCGGCGTATACCGCCAACGATACAACCTCGTTAGCGCTACGGCACTACGGTGAAACTCTTCTCAATGTAACACCCTCAAGCGACCTTGAGCCAAGGCTGGCGGAAGAATTTGCGTCCAGGGATGGTATCAATTGGGAATTCAAAATTCGCAAGGGCGTCGAGTTTCATAACGGCAAGTCTGTGACGGCCGAAGACGTTGTCAAGACCATCGAGCGACACTCGGATGAAAAGTCTAAGTCGGGCGCGGGGGGGCTTTTAACCGACATCGACCGCTTGTCCATTGACGGGGACACCTTCAGGGTTGCACTCAAGTCACCGAATGCAGATTTCCCTTACTACATGGCTGATTTTCATCTCGTGATACAGCCCAACGGAGGCAATGACAACCCTGCCTCGGGCATTGCTTCCGGCCCCTACATGCTGGAGTCCAATCAGCCTGGGATACGCTACGCCTTCAAGAAATTTCCGAACTACTGGGACTCTAATATCGGCCATGTCGCCGAAAGCGAGGTTCTTATCATCAATGATCCAACGGCCCGAAACGGTGCTTTGCAATCCGGCCAGGTACACTTGGTAAACCGCGTTGACCCTAAGGTCGCTGATCGACTCAAGGGGATGCCAGACATTTCAATCAAGAACGTTTCGGGCCGCAGCCATTACGTCTTTATCATGCATGTCGATACCCCGCCCTTCGACAATGAGGACCTTCGCATGGCCCTCAAGCTCGCGATCGACCGGGATGAGATCGTCGATAAAATACTTCGGGGCTATGGCAGCGCCGGCAATGACATGCCGATAAACTCGACCTATCCGCTCTTTGATGCTTCAATTCCGCAGCGTCGGTATGATCCAGAACAAGCGGCAGCGTTGTACAAGAAGTCAGGTCATGACGGTACGCCGATTGTTTTACGAACCGCTGACGGCGCTTTTCCCGGAGCGGTTGAAGCCGCGCAGCTTTTTCAACAGAGCGCTGCGAAGGCAGGGATCCCGATAGAGATCAAGCGCGAGCCGAACGACGGTTACGATTCCGAGGTTTGGAACAAGCAGCCGTTTTGCGCTGCTTACTGGGCGGGGCGACCGACGCAGGATCAAATATATTCGACCGTTTATCTCTCGACTGCAGCTTGGAATGACACGCGATTTAAGAACGCCGACTTCGACAGACTTCTGAAAGAAGCACGTTCTGAGCTCGATCTTGCCAAGCGCAAACAGATGTACAGTGATTTGGGTCGTATTTTGCGCGACAAGGGAGGTACCATTGTACCTGTCTTCAACGATTGGATTGATGCAGTCTCCGCCAAGGTTGGCGGGTTCGTTCCCGACCCAAATTGGAGCTTGATGAATAATATGGCTGGGTTGAAGTGCTGGCTAAAGGCGTGAGTCCGACGGGTAGTTCATGTCTTTTATCCTAAAACTGGTGGCCCAGCGCATCGCGCTGGGCAGCCTCGCGACGCCGGTTGCGCTCGCCAATCTGCAGGAATTTCTGGGCTCAGCGACCCGGCAGATGCTGGCTTCTGCACGGCGTTGACGAACGGCTAGACGCTTCGATCTCAACCGCTATGCCGGTCGCAGGACTCGGCACTTGGCTATCGTTTCGCCGAGAGGTCTTGCGGAGATCTGCAGCGAGGACCGCTTTGGCGACCATAATGCGCGTATCAGTAATAGATGCACAATATTGGCAGGAAAGATGACAACATCCGACAGACAGATTGCACAATGGGTCGAAGAGACGCCGTTCGTAGACACACACGAGCACCTGATTGAGGAAAGCCAGCGCGTCTCTGGTCGGACTGATCAGTGGCTGCCTTGCGACGACTGGACCTATCTGCTTAGTGCCTATGTTGCCGAGGACCTGCTGACGGCGGGGATGCCAGCTGCGGATCTGCAAAGTTTTTTCAGGCCGGATCTTTCGAGCGAAGCGAAATACCAGCTGATATCGCCTCACTGGGACAGAATTCGCCACACTGGTTATGCTCAGGCGGTGCGCCATACACTCCGCGGCCTATACAATGAGGATGACCTGACTGCTGAGAGCGTACCACGCATCGCCGAAAAATATCGTGCGACCGTGCGACCGGGCTTCTACGCAGGTGTCCTGGGTCTTGCAAACATCGAGAGTTGCCAGGTTAATTCATTGCAGCGAATCTGCATGGATACTGAGCAGCCGGCGATACTCGCGCAGGATCTCAGCATCCTCGAGTTTTGCCGGTGCAGCCCCAATGACCTTGCCAGTGTGGAGTTCGAGACGGGTAAACGCCCGACGACACTTGAGGAATGGCTCAATATCATTGACTTCTATTTCGCAACGCACGGTCCGAGAGCCGTGGCGGTGAAATGCCAGATCGCCTATTCGCGGGCCCTTGACTTCGTACCGGTCGCCCAGGCGCATGCGTCGCGACTGTTTCTGCACCATTGCGGTAAGGTGCGGCATGCCCTAGGTCCCGATGACCTCAAGGCGCTGCAAGATTATCTGTTTCGTTATTGTGTCAGTAAGGCTGGTGAGTTCGGCCTGCCAGTCAAACTGCACACCGGCTATCTGGCTGGTTGCGGCTCGATGCAGCTCGCCCGGGTTCGCAACAACGCCGCTGATCTCTGTCAATTGCTGCAAGACTTCCCCGAGACTCGGTTCGTCCTCATGCACATCGGCTATCCGTACGAACAGGAATTTATTGCGCTGGCCAAACATTATCCCAACGTCACGATCGACATGTGCTGGGCATGGATTATCAATCCAGCGGTGGGCTTCCGCTTCCTGAAGGATTTTCTTTTGGCGGTTCCGGCCAACAAGATCTTCACCTTCGGCGGCGACTATTTAGCGGTTGAGCCCGTTTACGGCCATGCTTGTATTGCTCGCCGTGGGATCGCGGAGGCACTCTCGCAACTGGTAGCCGAACGCTGGATTGCAAGGGAGGAAACCCCCGATCTCATCCAGAAAATCATGCGCGGGAACGCACTTCGCTTCTTCCCGAACATGCCACGGGCTTCGGCAAGTTGATCGAGTCACCAAAAGCCGACGGTTTGGCGTGATAGGGAAAATTCCCACTTTCTGGAACCGTTATGCGGGGCAGATCGGACTCTAAATGACTGAGCCCACAAGCCAGGATCTGATGTTGAGGGAACGAAGACTTGCGCTGTTCGACACGGCGCGGGTGATCAAGCGGAGCAAGGTCTTTTATCACATACGTGAGGTTCTCTGATTTTGTTGCCCTCCCAAATTGTACCCCCTTTGACCAAGCCATCAAGAGGCCCCATGACGGTGCCCTAGATCAGCCGGCAGGCCAATCTATTCGCGAGCAAGGAGAGGTTACGCGACGGGTGCCTTGTAGCTATTGGAGAAGGCTGGGAAATACAACGAGTTATCCGCCGGGTATGCAGAAGCGTCATCACCCGATAAAATTTAGTGACACAGTACATGACTTTTTATCCAGTTGTCTTGTGGCTGCCTCGACGTTAGCGTGTCTAATGACAGTCCCGGAATGCCTTCGAGCATTGCTTTTGACCTTTAGGCAACTGTCATGTTTCGCGCTGGCAAGCGAAAATGGCATATAATAACTGGATAATAAAAGAAAGAACTTGGCGGCCTTTGGTCGCGGTTGGCTTCGCGCTATCCCGTATGGAGAATTGTCAGCGCCGGAAATAGCCCCCAATTCGAAGGACTATATTGGCTGGATGTGTTGTGTTTGCCTTTTTTGGCAACCATCTGGATTGTCGCCTCATGAAGGTTTCAGGGAGTACCGGACATGACTAAAGAACGGGAACGGCCAAAGTCTGATTTTGATGGCCGCGTGTCGCGAGGCGTCATAGCCCCGGTCTTCAACGATTGGGTTGATGCAGTTTCCTACCATATTGGCCGATACGCTCCCCACCCAGACCGAAGCCCAATGAATAGGATGGCTGGTTTGAAGTGCTGGCTCGAAGCCTGAGTTCGGCCTTGCGGAGATGTCCTCACCCATCGTGAAACTGGTGGCCCAGCGCGTTGCGCTGGGCATCCTCCTCTTGTTGGCCGTTTCGGTCCTGATCTTCGCCGG
>NZ_JARAKC010000051.1:0-7016 GCF_049887195.1 Mesorhizobium abyssinicae | reverse complement strand
CTAGTCGGCAAGCAGGCTCTGGAACTGGAGTTTCTAAAGGGGGCTCTGCATGCACGACCGCGGCAGAGAAACGGGCCTACATCCGCGACCACCGGTCCCATGGTCTCTCCGTCGCCGAAGGATGCCGGCTGATGGGCCTCTCGCGCACGACCTTCTATGACCAGCCGCGCAGCGCGGCAGACGACACCGCGATCGTCGAAGCGATCGCAGCCATCTGCGACGAGTTCGAGCACTATGGCTGGCGTCGTGTCCGCGCCGCTCTTCGGCAAAAAGGCATGATCGTCAATCACAAGAAGATCCGCCGCCTGATGCGCGAGCATGACCTTCAGCCGAGAATGCGCCGTCGATTCACGGTGACCACGGATAGCGATCACACCAGCCGATCTTCCCGAACCTCGCCCCGGACATCATCTCCGATGGACCCGATCAGCTCTGGGTAGCCGACATCACATACGTCACCGTCGTTGGCGGCTTTGCCTATGTTGCCGTTGTCCTGGATGCCTGGTCGCGGCGGGTTGTCGGATATGCCATCAGCCGCTCGATCGACGCACGGCTAACGCTGGCGGCTTTGACCGCGGCAGTCGAAGGACGCAAACCGCCACCCGGCTGCGTGCATCATTCTGATCGCGGGTCACAATATGCCGCGACAGCCTATCGCGATCACCTTGCCGCCCACGGCCTGGTCGGTTCCATGGGTCGGCGCGGCAATCCCTACGACAACGCAAAGGCGGAAAGCTTCATGAAGACGCTCAAAGTCGAGGCCGTCTATCCAATGGCCTTCGAGACGTTCGCCGATGTCATCGAACACCTTCCGCATTTCTTCGACGAGGTCTACAACCGCCGACGGCTTCACTCAGCACTCGGCTATCTCAGTCCAATGCAATTCGAGGATCAACACACCCGGCAGACGGTCAAATCAACGGCCTGACTCTGTCCGGCACCAGGGGCCCACTCCAAGTGCCGAAGTAATATTCCCCAGTTTCGCCGCTCAGGCCGTCGCGGTGTGGTGCCCATTTTTCGGCGGCCGGCCGCGCGGTCGCGATGGTGGATTTAGTGTCGGCGGTGTGATGGAGGCTTTTGATCTCAGGTGTTCGGGCATGAGGTCGGCGTGCTGGCGGAGGCGGTAACTCGATCCTTCGATCTGGACGACAACCGCATGGTGGAGCAGGCGATCGAGAAGTGCGGTTGCGACTACAGGGTCGCCGAAGACCTCGCCCCATTCGGCGAAGCCGCGATTTGAAGTGAGTACCATTGCGCCCTTCCCATAGCGGGCGTTGACGAGCTGGAAGAAGAGGTTTCCTCCGCCAGGCACGACCGGAGATAGCCGATCTCATCGACTAATGTTGAGCTCAACATTAGTCGACTCATGTGCAGTACGCAGAGATGTGGGGTGCAACAACTTCATAATGCACGCTATCAGTCGGGTGAGGCGATTATCCGCTATCGATTTCATCCCCGTTACGGGGAAGCGGTTATTGTTGCCGGGCGCAATCGCCATGGTGACGAGGTCGCTCTGATCATCCGCCAGCTTGACGGCACCCTGGTGCAGTTGCCGATCTGGATGACGGAGGATCGTGCGGAGGTGATGATGGTGACGAAGAGTCCCCGTCTGTCGCTGACGTATCTGCGCGAACTTCGTCTTGAGCTCGATGCCTGTCTAACCTTGCTTCGCGACGATTCCCGTCGCGGAGGAGGAGACAAGCATGAAGCATCGTCAATCCTGTCACCGCCAACTCGATCTCTTTGTGCCCAAGACCCCGCCGGCACCGATAGCACCGGCCGAGCGGACGAAGCTGTTGCCATTGGTGAGCGCGCTGCTGTCGGAAGCACGCGGCGCCTACATCTACATCCGCCAATCGACCGTCGACCAGCTTGCCAACAATCATGAGAGCCGGCGACGTCAATATGGCCTTGCTGACCGTGCCCGTGCTCTTGGCTGGACAGATGTGACAGTCATCGATGACGACCTTGGCCGCTCGGGTTCGGTGTCAGTCGTCCGGGCTTCGAGAAGCTGCTGGCAGCGATCTGTGAAGGCCGCGTCGGCGCCGTGTTTGCAATCGAGGTGTCGCGTCTGGCGCGCAACGGGCGCGACTGGCACACGCAGATCGAATTTTGCGGCCTGGTTGGCACTGTGATCGTCGATGAGGATGGAACCTATGAACCACGCCATCCGAACGATCGGTTATTGCTGGGCATGAACGGGACGATGAGCGAGCTCGAACTGTCGCTCCTGCGGGCCCGTTCGATGGAAGCCTTGAAGCAGAAGGCACGACGGGGTGAGCTCTTCTTCACGGTCGCCGTCGGCTATGTGAAAGTGGGCCGCGACAAAATCGAAATGGATCCCGACCTGCGCGTGCGCGAGGCGATTGGGTTGGTCTTCACCCGCTTTGCCGAAATGCAAAGCATCCGTCAGGTGTTCTTATCGCTTCGCAGTGACCAGATAGCGCTGCCGTACATCAACCCCAGGATCTCCGGACAGCAGCATGTGCTGTGGAAACCTCCGGTCTACACGACGGTGAGCAACCTTCTCACCAATCCTGTTTATGCTGGTGGCTTATGCCTTTGGCCGAACCGGAAGTCGGACGATAATCGAAAATGGCCGCAAGCGAATCGTGCGCGGCCGTCGCAAAGCTCGCTCAGATTGGGCAGTCTTGCTCGTTGATCTGGGCAGACTTTGAAAGGAATCAACGGCTGATTGCTGACAATGCCAACGGCAAGGGCATGATGGTGCGCGGGCCGGTGCGCAAGGGAGAGGCTTTGCTCGCCGGGCTATTGCGTTGCGGTCATTGCGGCCGCCGGCTGCTTGTTGGCTATAATGGCGCCAAGGTGATGTCGGCCGCTATAAGTGTGACGCGACCCGGAGCAATCCCGACGGTGATCCCTGTATGTCGTTTGGCGCATTTACGGGTCGATGAGGCGGTGGGAGCCGAGATCGTGCGGTTGCTGCAGCCGCTCGGCGTTGAAGCGGCCATCCAGGCGATCGCGCAGCGCGAGCATCAGTCTGGCGAAAAACAGCGCCAGATCGAGTTGGCGCTCGAACAGGCGCGATATGAGGCAATCAGAGCGCGCCGGCAGTATGACACGGTCGACCCTGAGAATCGTCTGGTTGCTCACGAAATCGAGCGACGGTGGAACGGCGTCCTCGCGGCCGTACGCGCACTCGAGGAAGAACTGGAGGCCGTGGTCCGACAGCGGCCGGCCGCTTTGAGCGCCGAGGAGTGCCAGCGCCTATTGCAAATGGGGGCCGACCTGGAAACCGCGTGGCATCATCCGGCGGCCACTGCCGTCACGCGTAAGCGCATCATCCGGGTCGTGTTGCGCGAGGTCGTGGCACACGTCGAGGGTGACCAGATTCATCTGTTGTTGCATTGGCAGGGCGGCAGCCTGACGGTGAGAAAGAACCGGCGGGGTCAAACGCGGTGGTCGGTCGAGCCGGAGACGGTGGAGTTGATCCGCGCCTGCGCGCGACTGATGCCCGACAAGGCCATTGCCGGACTACTCAACCGGGCAGGAAAGCGGACAGGTCGATCGAATGGATGGTCGCAGTCGCGTGTGCGGGGCTTCCGCAACACGCACGGATCGCGGTCTACAGGGATGGCGAATGGGCCGAGCGCGGCGAAGTCACGTTGACCGAAGCCGCCAGGATGCTCAATCTGAGCTACGCGACGGTCCTTCGCCAGATTCGCGCCGGCATCATCCCCGCCCAGCAATATTGCAAAGGCGCACTTTGGGTCATCAAACGACGGAATATCGAAGATTCGCATCGGATCGAACACGCTGGCCCATGTCTCAACGGGCCGTCATCATCAAATCCCGGAGCAAAAGACCTTTGTCTTTCAGTAACGTAGCGAGATGGGCATTATGACGTGGGAACCAGGGCCGATCACCGCGCTCGCCTTCCGCGCCACGATCGACCGGCCGGAGCGGTTCGGCTCCTCGCGGGCGGTGGGCGCGCATCTGGGGCTGACGCCGGCGCACTACCAGTCCGGCGATCCCACCCGCGCCCGCAGCACCATCAGCGAAGGCATCGGAGAAGCCGAAGCCGGTCTACGCCGAAACTGGCCAAGGCCGAATCCAGGCGCTTCGCATGGCATGGCCGATCCCCTGTCGCCGATTGGAGGAATTCCCCAACATCAACGCCACGGAACTCTTCGAAGAGTTGTGCATCCAGTTTCCGGGTCGATTTACCCGCAAGCAATATAAAACGTTCGCCCGACGGGTCAGTATCTGGCGTCAGGCAGTTCGCGCGCGCGTTGTCATCGGGGCCTAAAACGTATGCGACAAACCGCGTGGCCGACGTCCCGATATCTTCAAGGACGATTGAGAGGAGATGGCACAGTGCCTTGAGGAACGCCCGGATCAGACCGCACTCGAACTGCTCGTCGAGTTCCAGGCCCGTTACCCGGGACGATACAGCTTGCGGCAGCTTTACACGTTGCAGAAGCGGGTAAGGGCGTGGCGACAACAAGCAGTGCAGCGGCTTATCGGCTAGGCCAGCAGCCTGGCGTCATATGCTGCTCCGAACACCTCATGCCGGGCTAGCGGGTAACATTCTCGATGAGGCAAACGGTAACAAAATTAGGTGAGGCAACACGACAATACCGCGCGCACCGCCGGTCACAAGGGCCGTTCTTCCGGTTAAATCGAACCCGTTAAGACATCGCAAGAATGCCGACATTTTCGTTTTCAGGAGATCGGCATCGGCAGCTTCTTGGTGCGGCCACCGTCCATGACGGAGACTTGGCCGGTCACGAAAGCGCTCTCGTCCGAGGCCAGCCAGACCGCAAGATTTCCGACGTCCCTCGGCTCGCCAAGGCGCCCGACCGGATGCATGGCGAGCAGTTCCTTGCGGACGCGGGCGCTGTCGGCCATGCTGTCGATATAAACCTGGCTGAGATCGGAGCTGATCCAGCCCGGCGCAATCGCGTTGCAGCGGATACCCTCAGGGCCATGATCCACAGCGACCGCGGCCGTAAAGCCGAGAATGCCCGCTTTCGAAGCGGAATAAGCGGGATGCCCGGGATTGGACGCCAGCCCTTCTATCGAACCGATGTTGACGATACTTCCCCTGCCCGACTTCCGGAGGTGTGGCATTGCCGCTTTGGTCAGCAGGAATGGGGCCTTCAGATTGATGTCCATCATCTGGTCCCAGTCCGCCTCGGTCATCTCGTCGATCGTCTTCTCGAACATAATCCCGGCATTGTTGACGAGGATATCCAGGCCCCCAAGCCGCTCGACGACAGCCTGAACGGCCGAGGAAATTTCCTGGGACCTCGAAAGATCCGCCTTCACATAGATCGCGCGCTCGTCGAGCATGGGTTCAGGCGGTGCGTTCCTCTGCACGATGGCGACTTTTGCTCCCTCCTCCACGAAGCGCTGAGTGATTCCGGCGCCGATGCCGCGGCCGCCGCCTGTTATGATTGCAATCTTGCCTGTCAGTCTGTCAGCCATGGGATCTCCTCATCAGACCGGCTTCGTGCCGGCGACTTCGAACGTCGGGCCAGCGATGTAGCGGGCGTCGGGGCACAGAAAGAATATAACATCGACGAGTCTTCCGGCTTTGCCATACGACCAAGTGGTACGGTTGAACATCGCAATGGCTGTGTCCGGAGACGCCGCGTCGTTCACCCGTCCAGGTCACCGGGGTGTTGACCTCATTTGAACAGACGCCATTGACGAGCATCCCGTTAGGCGTAAGATCCCGGCCGAGACATTTTGAGAGGAAGCGACCGCAGCTTTGCTGGTGCAGGAGGCCGCAGGGCTCGATACGCGACAAAGGTCCCAACATGAGGTCCGATAACTTTCGCGGGAGGTGTCGAAAATCGACGTCAGATTGATGTCGAACGTCCGTTCCCAATACCAGTCAGCCGTCTCGATGATGTTTGCCTGGTTGATGCCGGCGTTGTTGATGAGCACGTCCAAATCGTCCCGTGGCCCGGATGGAGTAATCGACCAGCTCCTCGCAATAGGCCTTGTCCGTGAGGTCGGCGGCCCTGCTCCAGACGGCCAGCCCGGTTCGGTTGAGTTCGGCCTGGAGCCTGTCCAAGCCAGTATGACCGGCTCGCCCGCACCGACGCGAAGGCCATTCGCGACGCACTGCCTGAAAATCGCTTGCCCAATACGTCCGGCCGCCGCGCCTGTTATCACCAAGGGTTTCTTCTCAATGTCAGTCAATTCTCGAGCCATTTTTTAAAGGCAAATCTGGACCCCATTTTCGCTAAACGGGTTCGGCCTGGTGGGTGGGGGTGGTCGCGCGCTGCGGACTGCATTTGGCAAACTGCCTACCCGTCTTCATTGACCGTGTCGTCCCTGCGCTGGCGCAGTTCCTTGCTTGAGGCCGTGATTTCTGAGGCTCTTGGCCGCTCAGCTCCAAAAGGTGCGATTTCTACGGCGGGGACGGCCTTTTCGATGAAGAAGATCATGAGACGACCTCTTTCTTAATGCGATCGTAAACGACGATGCATGAACCGTGCCAGAGAAAGAGTCTTCATTAAATCACCGGTCGGCGGATCTTGCGCATGTCAGACAAGCGACAGTTGTCGGATGACAGACGTGCCTGACTGTCGAACCCGAACTAAAGCCGATCATCCGGTGTTCCCGCCAACAGCCTACCTCGTCACCGGCGCGAGTGTGAAGACGTCGTGCCGATCCAGCTGTTTCAAAGGCCGGCAAAATGCATTCTGATCGCGGGTCACAATATGCCGCGACAGCCTATCGCGATCACCTTGCCGCCCACGGCCTGGTCGGTTCCATGGGTCGGCGCGGCAATCCCTACGACAACGCAAAGGCGGAAAGCTTCATGAAGACGCTCAAAGTCGAGGCCGTCTATCCAATGGCCTTCGAGACGTTCGCCGATGTCATCGAACACCTTCCGCATTTCTTCGACGAGGTCTACAACCGCCGACGGCTTCACTCAGCACTCGGCTATCTCAGTCCAATGCAATTCGAGGATCAACACACCCGGCAGACGGTCAAATCAGCGGCCTGACTCTGTCCGGCACCAGGGGCCCACTCCA
>NZ_JARAKC010000050.1:0-7323 GCF_049887195.1 Mesorhizobium abyssinicae | reverse complement strand
CGCTGACACCGAACGGCAAGCTCGACCGCCAGGCGCTGCCCGCCCCCGACGACGAGGCCTATGCGCACGCCGCCTATGAAGCGCCGCAGGGCGCGGTCGAGACGGCGCTGGCGCAGATCTGGGCGGAACTGCTCGGGGTCGAGCGGGTCGGACGCCACGACAACTTCTTCGAACTCGGCGGCCATTCGCTCCTGGCGGTGCAGTTACTCAGTCGAGCATTAGATCTTAGGCAGAACTTTAGCGCCGCCGACCTCTTCCAAGCCCCTGTTCTGAAGGAACTTGCATCGAAGATTCATTTGGAGCCACAGCCCAGGACTCCGGGAGTGATTTCCGTACAGGCAACCGGATCGCAGCCACCGCTCTTCTTTGTCCCCACAGGTTTTGGCGATTGTTCCTACGTCCTCAGGCTGATGGAGGAAATGGACGTAGACTGTCCCGTCTACGCTCTGCCATGGCCCCCCTTCAATAACCTTGGTCCACCAACTCTTGAGGCGATAGCCGCGGAGACCATCGTGGCGATTAGAAAGATCCAGCCGCGGGGTCCGTATCGTTTCGCTGGATACTCATCAGGCGGAATCTTGGCTTACGCCATAGCCCAGCTCTTACTGGGTCGCGATGAAGCTATCTCTTTCATCGCGTTAATCGATGTTACGCTACCTGCAAACTTGACAAAAATATCACCCATCCAAATGGTACGAGACGTGGTGCTGGATTCTTTTGAATCCTTAGATGATGAGAGCTTCGAAGTGTTGGAGCAATTTGCTAGACAAAGTTCAATCGCTCAGCTGCTCGAAAAGGCTCAGCAAATTGGGGCAATACCTCTGGATCGTAATCTCCATAACGATGTTTTGATGTATGAAAGGACCGCCCCGTTTCACGAGGCGCTGCAGGCGTACCAAGTCCCAACCCTGCCAGTTGAGATACATCATTTTTATGCCACCGAGGCTCTCTTCAGTTCTCGGGCGCGACAAGCTAAGAGTTCATTATGCCCAGAGGCACGTTCGCCCATGCGCGGCTGGGACCGAGTCTTGAGTCCGGACGCCATTACTACCGTACCGATTGTAGGCGACCACGTGACGATGATGAGTGTTCTGGAAAACCGCAAGGCTCTGGCCCGAGCTATTTCTACGCACTTAGCCGGGGCTCTTGAAAAAGATCCCTAGCGAACTGCACCGAAAGTTCTGGCACCCAGACGAGGTTCAGTCTCGGATCGCGACGATCCAATGTCGGAGAGTTCTGGCTCGGTGATCCAAAGATGGGAAGCATATTTGGTCTGCCGCCTCTATTGGTCGACGACCGAGTCGAGCAACTTCAAGGCCAAGCTTCATGGGCTGAGCTTCTCATCCGAAAAGCTCAAAGGGGACCAGATACAATGCAGACTATCACCATTGATCAACAGAACATCCTCGTCGGCATCCGTCCGATAGAACCGGGCGACGAATCCACCTTGTACCATTCCGAAGTTACCTCGTTGGGACGCGTTGTTACCAAAGTTCGCCGCCAAAGCGGTGCCGCAAGAGTAGTCGCCAGAACACTCCTTGGGCAACTGGGATTCCCACTACTGCCGATCCTAAAGACGCGCTCTGGTGTTCCGATCTGGCCACCCGGCGTCGTCGGATCTTTGGCGCACCACGATACCGTAGCAGCCGCCGCCATTGCAGGGACCAAACGGATTGCGGCTCTCGGCATCGATATTGAGCCTAATGAACCTCTCCCGGAGAACCTGATCGAATTGATTGCCACCCCTAACGAGCAACGCATGTACGATCTACATCTGCTCAAGCGGCGGGACCTCTTCGTTTTGAAGGAGGCGGTGTATAAGGCGTGTTTTTCACTGTACAATCATTTCATTGAATTCCAGGATGTGGAAATTGATATCTCTGCGCGATTAGGGTACGTGGCGAAGGCAAATTGCACGTTTTCGCTCGAGTTACTTATTTCCAACAATGTAATCGGGTTGGGGTATTCATGGCCGACAGATGACCTTGCCCGCTGATCTAATCCGGTTTGAAGTTCGTTCTGGCCCATCGAGAGGATCAGGACATGAAACGTAGCCGCTTCTGCCGGCCAGAGGCTGCGCACGCTCACCGCCGCGCGCAAGGCTGCCGTCAGGGAGGTCACTGCCAATCCGAGGCTTGTTGCTTCCCCTGGGGCTGACGTCCCCGATTTCATCGACTGCTGATACAAGCCTGCCCGCTGAAGTGACGGACCAGGAAAAAATAAAAGCCCGCGCGGAAGCGCTTGGCTTCATCATCTGCCGGCTCGATGAACTGCGCCAGATGGCTGCCTCTCACGGACTGCAAACGCTCGGTTGCCTGCTGGACGTCGCCTTCACCGAATCCTGCGACGCGATCAGATGGAAGCGCGGTGAAGGCAGCCCCACATCCGGCCAGACAACTGCAGCGAGGATCATCCATGGATTGTATCATCCGGGGCTGCATCCGGCGCGAGTTCGTGGAACAGCGGCCGGCTTTCTATCGGGAGATGGCCGATTGGATCGCATCCGGGAAGATTCGATACCGAGAAGATATCGTCGATGGGCTGCGGAATGCCCCGGACGCATTCCTCGACTCCTGCAGGGACGCAATTTCGGCAAGCTGATCGTGCGGGTCTCATCCTGAGAGTAAACGCTGAGAGACCCTTTGCGCTACGACCGCGAAGATCGGAAACCAAACAAGCTGTGAGGAACGCGCGCCCCTAGGCACGAATTTCCCAAGCCGGCCCGCGATTTAGAATAAACAATCTCTACAGAATTAGTAGAATAGTGTTCTATGGCGAGGCTCGCCGTAACCACTCGCAGTCAAAGGCGAACGCAATCTGGCTTCCTAGGGACAAACAGGCATGCCTCACGACATCCCCGATTGCATCAAGGTGCTGTGGTTCTTGCCGACGCATGGCGACAGCCGCTATCTCGGCACCTCCGAGGGCGGCAGGGCGGTCGATCTCGACTATCTGACCCAGGTGGCGCAAGCGGCCGACACGATTGGCTATTACGGTGTGCTGTTGCCGACCGGCAGGTCCTGCGAGGACTCCTGGGTTGTCGCCTCGGCGCTGGCCCCGCTGACGAAGCGGCTGCGCTTCCTTGTCGCGGTGCGGCCCGGGCTGCAGTCGCCGACCCTTGCCGCGCGCATGACTGCAACGCTCGACCGCATCTCAAATGGGCGGCTGCTGATTAACGTCGTCACAGGCGGCGATCCGCTTGAGAACAAGGGCGACGGCATCTTCTCGTCGCATGCCGAGCGCTATGAGGTGACGCAGGAGTTCCTGCAGGTCTACAAGCGCCTGCTGAGAGGCGAGACGGTCGAGCACGAGGGCCGGCATTTCCACATCGAGGACGGCCGGCTGCTGTTTCCGCCGGTGCAGACGCCTCATCCGCCACTCTATTTCGGCGGTTCTTCCGACGCCGGATCGACGGTGGCGGCGCAGGAGATCGATAAATACCTGACCTGGGGCGAGCCGCCGGCCGATGTCGAACGCAAGCTCGACGGCGTGCGTGAGCTTGCCGACAAGGCAGGCCGCAAGCTCTCCTTCGGCATCCGCCTGCACGTCATCGCCCGCGAAACCACCGAGCAAGCTTGGGCGGCGGCCGACAGGCTGATCAGCCGGCTCGACGACGCGACCATCGCCTCGGCGCAGACGGTTTTTGCGCGCATGGATTCGGTAGGCCAGGCGCGCATGAGCGCGCTGCATGGCGGCGACCGGTCCAAGCTCGAGATTTCGCCGAATTTGTGGGCCGGCGTCGGCCTGCTGCGCGGCGGCGCCGGCACCGCGCTGGTCGGCGATCCCGCCACGATCACCGAACGCATCGACGAATACCGGCGGCTCGGCATCGACACCTTCATCCTCTCCGGTTATCCGCATCTGGAGGAGGCCTACCGCTTCGGCGAGCTGGTGCTGCCGCATCTGCCGACCAAGCATCCGGTCAAGGCCACTGGCTCTTCCGTCAACACCGGTCCATTCGGCGAGACGATCGCCGGCGACCATCGGCCGAAATCGCTCGCCAGCGCCTCGTGAACGCACTGCCGCCTCGGTCACGCAGCCAAGTCGTCATTCTCGGCGGCGGCTTCACCGGCGCCGCCTTGGCCTGGCAGCTTGGCCGACAGCCTGCACCCCCCTCCATCATCGTCGTCGAGCCGCGTCCGATCCTAGGCGGCGGGCTGGCCTACTCCAGCGAGGAGCCGTCGCATCGCGTCAACGTGCCGGCGGCCCGGATGAACCTGGCGCCGGACGAGCCCGAGCATTTTTCGCGCTGGCTGACCCATGACGGCGAGGCCGAGCGCGATCCGGATGCCGTGTGGCGCAATGGCGATATCTTTCCGAGGCGACGGGTCTTCGGCCGCTATGTTGCCGAACAGTTGGCACCGCATCTCGGCAACGGAGTGATCCGTCATATCCAAGACCATGCCCAGGAGGTGAGGCGCAACGGCGACGGTTGGATCGTGGCCACATCCGGTCAGCCGATCACCGCCGACGTGGTCGTTCTCGCCATGACGCACCCTTCACCCGATGTACCAACCGCGCTGCAGCCGATCGCCGATGCGCACGGCTTCGCTGCCGATGTCTATTCGGGAGATGCGCTCGGTTCGATCGCTCCGGAAGCGTCGGTGCTGATCGTCGGCTCGGGGCTGACTTCGGCCGACACCGTCGCCGAGCTCGACCGCCGCGGCCATCGCGGCCGCATCCTTGCCGTGTCGCGTCACGGGCTGCGCTCGCGCGGGCATCCGCAAGTGCGCGGCCAGCCGTTTGGCGATTTCGTCTCGGCCCCGGCCACGACCGCGCTTGCATTGCTGGAGCGCGTTCGCTCAACGTTGGCGGCGGCGGACACCGACGGCGTCAACTGGCAGTCGGTCTTCGATCAGCTGCGGCTGCAGGGTCCGCTGCTGTGGTCCGCCCTCGGTCCACATGAGCGCACCCGGCTGGTGCGCCGGCTGCGCGTCTTCTGGGACGTGCATCGCTTCAGGATCGCGCCGCAGGTAGAGGCCGTGCTGGAGCGTCGCCGCGCCGAGGGCACGTTCGACAATATTGCTGCGAGCCTGGTGACCTCGAACGACGATGGAGACCGTCTGGCAGTCGTTTTGCGCCGGCGCGGCCAAAGGCAATTCGAGACTATGCATTTCGACGCGGTGATCAACACCACGGGACCGGCGCACGGCAAGGCGCTGCGGACGAATCCGGCGCTGCGCTCGCTTGCCGATGCCGGCCTGATCCGGATCGACCGTCATGGGCTCGGGATCGAAACTGCGCTGGACAGCCGCGCCGCCGGTCCGGATGGCGAACCGCTCGACGGCCTGTTCGTTGCCGGGCCGCTGGCGCGCGGCACCTTCGGCGAACTGATGGGCCTGCCGGAAGTGGCGCGTCACGCGCAGACGGTCGCCTCGCAGATAGAAGGCCAGCTCGGCGTCCAGCCGGCGATCGAGGTCGCACGCTGAAAATCCGCAGCGGATGCGGGTGCGCAAAATTGGTATTTCCGTTCGGGCAGCGTCACGAAAATGTCAGTGGTCAGCTCGATCAGATTCATCGTGTCATCGGCCAAATCAGCTTCTCCTTTTTAAAGCATCTGTCGTCCTAACTTCCGAACCCAGGCAACTCAACGGGAGAATAGCTCCGTCAATCAGGGCATTCGCAGCTACCGCGGCATTCCACTTTGTGGATTGCGAGTCATGGCATCGTCGATCATTCACAGTTTTGTCCAGCGCAACATCATCAGAAGCGTGATTGGCAGACTTGGCGCAGGTCGATCATATGTCGTTCTTCAATTCAATGTAGTGTAAGCGTAGAGCTGCTGCCGCAGCCGATCTCCGGATCGCGCTGTTTCCAGCGCTCGCCCAAGAAAAAGCCCGGCATTTACGCGCGCGGGTAAGTGTTCGGCGCACATGATTGGGCCTGGATTCTCTTTCGACATGACTGTGTTCTGGTGTCCCCTGGAAAGCTCAGTCGAGAGCCCCAGTGAATCGCTTCGACATCCTGGTGATGGTCAGTCGCCCGGCTCCACCGGCCGAAAGCGGCCACGGTCGCACCGGTCGCCACATTTGTGCCGCCAGCCCATTGCCCGCGCCAATTAGGCACGGCATGGTGAGCCACATGTTCGACCCTTTTGCTCCCGACAGCTACATCGTGCGCGCAGAGACCCACATTATCGGAATTGAGCCGAGGATCAGCCGCACCCTCGAGATGCCGATGGCGCTCAACCTTGCCCAACTCCACGAGGTGCTCCAGGCCTCCTTTGGCTGGACCGATAGCCATTTGCACCAGTTCAACATCGGCGGCATCATCTATGGCGCGCCGGAGTTCGATGACGACGGCCTGTCCGCCAATCGCATCTTCGAGGCAACCGAACTCCGGATGATCGATTTCGTCTTTTCCTACGATTCCGACGAACAGCCCGTCACGATCCTTTATGAGTACGACTTCGGCGACAACTGGCGCCATCTGCTCCGTCTGGAACGCCTTCCGCGCGAGGAAGGCGTCAACTATCCTCGCTGTATCGCAGCTGACCGGTCAGGACCACCGGAGGACGTCGGCGGTCCGCACGGCTATGCCGAGTTCCTCGAAGCATGGCACGATCCCGGCCACGACGAACACAAGGCCATGCGTCGGTGGGTCGGCCGCAAATTTCATCCCGAAAACTGTGATCTCGACGCCATAAACAAGGCGATCGTCAAGGCTATGCGCGCCTCGCGCGGCGACTACTGCTTCCGTGGCCACCAGTCCTCCTAAGCTCCGCGCGAGAGCGGACGTCTAGTCCTTTCACAACTCGAAAGACCTTGCTCAATAGACATGCTGCGGAACTCTTCTCGAGCTGCGGCACGCAACCCTGGCTCTTGAGACGCCGCCACCGGGCCCCGCCGCTACGGCTTCATCCTCGCCCTTGGGATTGGCGCTCGCCCAGGCTCTCTCTCTCGTTCATCCGCTCTACCGCCGCTCCACCTTCCCGCGCAGCGCCATATGCCGTGGTGACCTGCCTCAGATTCGCCTCGGCCGATTTTGGCACGGAGGGGTGCTGGAACCTTTCGCCCGAGGCCGAGGCGCGCAGCATGGCGCGTGCTCCTTCTTCACCGAAACGGGCTTCGACCGATGCCCTTAACGTCGTTATCTCCTGACGGATCTCAGGGTCGGCGGCGATGGTCCCATGTAGTGCCATTCGACGCCGGTCTGCTGGCACCAGTGCTGGACTGCCATGGAGGTCAGCTCCGTGCCGTAGCACCTGCGGAATGAAGGAGCGGCGGCGGCTGAGACAGCGGATGATGGTGTCGAGCTCGCGCACGACGCGCAGGCCCGACAGCGAGGTGTCGGCGATCAGCGCCAGACACTCCCGCCTCTAGC
>NZ_JARAKC010000049.1:0-7487 GCF_049887195.1 Mesorhizobium abyssinicae | reverse complement strand
TCTTAAAGGGATCCATGCTATCTCCTTTGCCTGTTCCGAGCAGCTCATGACGGCCTGGCGGCTGGAAACGTTAAGTTCGCGCATAGGGCCGCGGATAGGCCGCGAGATGATCTGTGAAACGATTGCGAGCGACCCGTGCTCGCGGGTCACGACGCCGGCCTGATGCCCGAATCCACCATGCATCCTGCATCAAGGTGAACAACACGCAATAGGTGATTTCAGGCAATGGCGCAAAGCATCGCTAGGTTGAATTCGCAGATGCTTGGCGACGGTCGGCTGCGTCACGGCCAAGACCCTGGCAGAGCTCTTTAGCGACTGGCCTGCCCGCTCACGAATGCGATCGAGCAATCCGCGCCAGCGGCTAGGAACAAGTCGCGTCCGCCAACTCCAAGATATAGCCAATGCCGCGCGCGGTCTTAATCCGTAGCGTCGCGCCTGACTCACTGAGGTGTTTGCGTAAGCGGTAGATGCCGACCTCGAGCGCGTTCGCTGTCACCTCGTCATCGAAGGCATAGAGGCTGTCTTCTAGTTGCGCCCGCGGCACCGTGCGGCCGGCCCGATCAAGCAGGTGCTCAAGAATACAAACCTCGCGGCGCGCAATCCTCAGTGGTCGGCCCTCAATGAAAACCTGTCGGCCGATCGAGTCGAATGTGAGATTGCCGAATGTAAGGATGAGATCGGGTTTGTGTGTTGATCGGCGCAGAATGGCCCGCATCCTTGCGACAAGTTCATCAGTAGAGACTGGTTTCGGGAGAAAATCGTCTGCACCACCGTTGAAAATCGCAATTCGCTTGCTGAGATCGTTCAGACTGCTCATCACGATCGCTGGAGTTGAATGCCCGTCCCTCCTCAATTGCTTTAGCCAGTGCAACCCATCACCATCGGGTAGCGCCAGCTCCAACAAGAGAATTTCATAGCTCGCGCAGGAGAATGCACTTGATGCTTCTTCCAGAGTGCGAGCGACATCAACAGTGAAACCGGAATCTCCGAGCGCTCCTTGCACAGCGCGCGTGAGGTCGGCGTGATGATCAACGAGTAGCGTTCGCATTTCACTTCCTATGACCGCACGACAAGAGCGTTGAGCATATCACCGTCGACTTGACACGCTCAGCCGCCGGACAACTCGTGGCTTGTTCGTACCGCTCCTTCCAACCTCAACTTAGTGCGCATCCGAGTGCAGCAGGTTCAGTCAGAAGCTGAAGCGTTGTCGTTCACCGGGGAGATGAGCTTGAGTGAGATGCCTGATGGACCGAAAGGGCACCCCCGGGGCTGGCGCCCCAACCTGGATCGACCCTCGTTCCGGACCGCGTAAAGGGACGCCGCGACCTCGTCCGGACGGAGCTCAAAGCTGCACTGCGGGAAGTATCAAGGGTCCGCACCTTGCTGCCAGGACGCTGAATCACCGGGGGCCGACAACCGGGTACAGTAGCGAGAACGTTTAGAATGACATTGCGAGCAACTACCTTGACGAAGGCATCGTTTCTATCGTGAGGGAGGGCGACTACCTCCGGCCGGCTGACCGAAAATGCCACTGAACACGCCTGCGATTGGCTGCGCATAAACTCTCCTATGTCAAGCCTCCCTTCAATTCTTGGCGCAGCACCGCCTGCCCACGCAGCCACGCTTCTTAATTAGATTCGTTAGCTTTCGGTAAGCTGACCACGGACCACTCGTATGTAACGATTAATGTCAGTTGCTTCACAATTTGTCAGACATATGTTGCCAGTCCGACGATGGCTGTGGTGTGACGAACAGAATGTGTCTCGAAGTTGAGCCCTGGGGTGTGGACAGTTGTCTGATCCATAGGATTGTAGCTGCGATTGTGAGACGGCCAGAGTAGTTTCTGGCCGTCTGTTCGAAGCGGGTTGCGACGCTCCTAGGCATTGGCAACGAAGCTAGGAATATCGGTGAGCGGCCTTAACGCGGGAAGTATGTGAGGTGCTGGATGTCATGGCAAGAACGAGAACGTCGGCGGATATTTTCTGGCCTCTGGTGGAGACAGCCCACGCCTTCCCGTCGGTTAGTCTCGAGCGCCTTTGGCCTGCAGGAGGCGTCACAGGTGGAATTGCAGCGGCGATGCTTAACGGCGTCAAGCGCGGGCAAGGGCTTGCACCGGTTTCCCACGCCGGGGATTACCCGGAGCTGCAAGGCAAGATCGACCCCGAGATCTGGTCGCGCGATAGAGTCTAACCGCGTCAACCGGTGACACACGTCCTGGCGTTGATCGCGCGGGTCGCGCGCACTCGCTTATATCTCCTTTGGGGTTAAGTCGGACCGGGAAGATTATCTCGTCTCTTAACCGAGTTGCCAATGGCGCCAAGGCTTGCGTCGCAGCAGGGGTAGAGTGGCCTGGCCCTCATCTCGTACCCCGCACCGCAGCATCGATATCCGCCCCTGCGCTAATTCCGTACTTTTGTGGAGAGGAATGGCTCAAGGTATTCATCCTGGCTGGGCGACGGCGCCTTTTCTTGAGTTGCGCTCGGACGCTCAGGTGCGCTGCCCGGGGCATTTCAGCGAGGCGCAAGGGGCTCAGCCCGCGATAGCCCGCACAAATTTTCCCGGCCATCCGAGCCATAAGCGAGACAGTCTGATCGACATAGCGTTCGACCAGGACGTCCCTTTTCGATCGTGCAGGCGATGAGACGGCCGACATACTGGGCCAACCTCCCTTCCAAGCGATCCGCGGGCCGTGGATTTGTCACGTTGAAGTCACGGAGCAGTTCTTGAAGTTGAAGTTCATCCCCCCAGGGGACGCGGTAATCTCGACACCGTATTGAACGCTGCCGACATTTATGTCGCCAAAGTAGCCCTTCGATTTGAGCCAATCCAGGACACCTTTGATGTCCACCGTCCCGCTATCCGTCTTCGAAGTGCACACCAGCGAGATGACCCTTTGACCATTGGAGCCTTCAAACACATTCCAGTTCGCCCCGCCTACATTGACATTGCGGTAGACCGGAATCGCCGCACCGGAAGGGTCATATTTATCTGAGATAGGCTTAACATTGCCGCTGCCGTCTGGATTTCCGGTGTGGTTTGTCCAGAGCATTATCTCATTTTGATGTGAGCTGTCCCAGATGTCGTAGGCGGTGTCCCAGGCGCCGCCAGAAGGAACATCCTGATTGAAGCTCCCAGTCAGAGTATTGATTGAACTGAGCGGTTTCCCGACATTGAAAGCCTGGTGGGGATAGCTCTTGATGCCTCCAGTATTAGGCTGGTTCGACCACACGCTCCACTGGTTGTCAGCATGCACCGAAATTGTCTGAGGCCCAGCGCCCTTTCCCCCCCAGATGTCGTTGTTCCAGGAATAGCTGCCGTGTGAAAAGTCTTCGTATGGAATGCTCGACCTCCAAATCGGAGCGTTTGCCGAGACAAGTACGGCAGTCGATGACCTGGCTTCGTTCAAAGCTTGCCTAAATCGATCATCATCGTGTCTGTCGACGTGCCAAACGGGCGAGGGCAGCGATCCAGTGCCGTTTATCCGAGTGGAATCCATGAAGCTCTCCTTCAGTTACGGGAACAAAGGTCTCGTGCCGATCCGTCTGGCGAGTACCTAGGTCTGTCGCCAGGTGAGGCATCCGCATCTGGAGACCAGTTTCGAATGCTAAGAAGCTCAACTTTCGAGAAGCTGACGAGCCTTCTGCCGAACCCGTCCGCCGGTCAGCATCCGGCTCGCTGGAATGCCATGCTCATCAGAAGAACGGCACGACGCGGTCGTCCAACAGCTTTCCGCCGCGATCGGCGCTTTGCGGTCATACAGCTTGGTGGGATCCGTTCAGCTAATCCGCGACATGCGCTGGTACCTGGATCCAAGCTCAGCCGGCGCGATCTCGAGGAGATGACGGCCGAGCGCGGCGTTGCGGTCCCATCGCTTTGAGCGATGGGTGCTCTGAGACGTGAGACAGTCGGATCAAAGATCTCCACCACATGTGGATACTCAGCCGCCCGTTCAGCTTTGATGATGACAGGCTGGTGCCTGCATTGGCAGCAACCTTCGGGAGGCGTGAGACACAGATTCCTGAAAACCTACCTGATGCCCACCAGCTTTGCCGCAGACGAACAGAGGCAGCGGCAAGGGCGCGTTATCGAGAACGTCGCACATAATCGAGGCGATCTCACAAATGCTATTGGTCCAAACGTTAGGGTCGATGCGCCTGTGGCCGCGGCCGCACCTAGAGATCCTACAGATCGTGCCCACTGACGTGGCGTAGCTGACGGCATGGGTCAGAATCGCAGCGTAGGCAACTTGCGCGCGACAGCGACGCCCTGACTTAATTCCGGACTGCGATAGATAATTCCGGACGCCACAGGAGTGCACCCCCAGACTGAGACAAGGAAAATCGCGGACAGTTTCCCCGCGTTCAGCTATGCCGCCATTTCCACTCGTCGTCTACCTGAATGCATCTGTTCGTATTCCTCCGGCGTGAGATAATCGAGCGCCGAATGCAGGCGCTGCGTGTTGTAAACGGTCTCAATGAAAGCGCCGATACGCCTGCGGGCATCATCAGCGTCCTTATAGGCGAGACCTTGCACCTCTTCTTGCTTCAGCGTTTTCATGAAGCTTTCCGCCTTCGCGTTGTCGTAAGGATTCCCGACACGGCTCATGCTCGCCTGGATACCGTGAAGATGCAGAAGTTCGGAGTAGGCTCCGCAGGCGTATTGGGCGGATTCAAGCAGTCCTCGCAACACCCGAGCGAAGGAGGTTGCGATGGTCATTCGAAAGCGAAGATCACACCGGTCTGGGCGGGCGCCATTGCCGTCACCGGGACGGCCCCCAATGGCGGGGCGATCTGAACTCCAGCTATTCTGGTTGGGGATTGCGCAGGGAATGACCAGCGAGGATGCTGCGCTGACGGCTGGCATGTCGCAGCCTGTCGGAACCAGATTCTTCGCGTTCAGGGCCTTTCGAGGCGCGAGATCGGACGCCGTCTTGGTCGATCCGCCTCGACTATCTCCCGTGAGCTACGCCGCAATGCCGCGACGCGCAGCGGCGGTCTGGAGTATCGTGCATCGACAGCCCAATGGCACGCCGAACGATCTGGCCGGCGTCCGAAAGTCACCAAGCTTGCGCTGAACCCAGCCCTACGCCTCTATGTCGAGGAAAGGCTCGCCGGAAGGGTCGCGGCTCCTCACGGTGTTGTTGCTCCTGGTCCTGCGGTCCCCTGGAACGGACGCCGGCATGGGCAACGAAAGGATCGGCGATGGGGCAAGGCGTGGAGCCCGGAGCAGATCGCCCGACGCTTGCTATGGACTTCCCGGATGACGAGACGATGCGGATCAGCCACGAAGCCATCTATCAAGCACTCTTCATCCAAGGCCGAGGAGCACTGCGGCGAGAGCTGACGGCATGCCTGAGGACCGGGCGCGCATTGCAGACGCCGCGGGCGCGCGTGGGTCAGCGCGGCAAGGGCTTCGTGTCATCCGAGATCATGATCAGCCAGCGCCCGGCCGAGGCGGCTGACCGTGCGATTCCAGGGCACTGGGAGGGTGACCTCATTCTGGGCCTGGGCAGTTCGGCAATCGGCACGCTCGTCGAGCGCACGACGCGCTTTACGATGCTGTTGCATCTGCCGCGACTGGACGGTCATGGCGACGCGCCGCGAGCCAAGAATGGACCGGCTCTCGCGGGAGATGGTGCCGAGGCTGTTCGCGACGCGATCGCGCGCACCATCGTAACCCTGCCTCAGGAACTGCGCCGCTCGTTGACCTGGGACCAAGGCGCCGAGATGGCCCAACACGCTGCGCTCAAGATCGATACGGGCATCCAGGTCTACTTCTGTGATCCTCAGAGCCCTTGGCAGCGCGGCACTAACGAGAACACCAATGGGCTGCTGCGCCAATACTTTCCGAAGGGCACGGACCTGAGCGTTCACAGCGCCGAGACACTCACCGCCATTGCCGCGACCCTCAACGCGAGACCACGGAAAACCCTCGGCTGGAAGACCCCAGCCGAGGCGCTTGACCATTGGCTGGCATAGGATGGAACATACCTGTTGCGAGGACTGCTTGAATCCGCCTTGAACTCCGCGGTCGGAATGATGGACGAGGCTTCCTGGTTCGGGCTGGCGGTTCGCGATGGCCAACTCGAGAGCCTCGATCGCAAGGCTTGCTCTGAGATGCGTGTCCAACGCCCATCCGACGACCTTGCGGCTAAACGCATCCAGGACAACGGCAAGGAAAGCAAACTCCTCAGCCAGATGCAGGAAGGTGATATCGGCAACCCATAGCTGGTTGACCCCACTGAGGATCATGCCCCTGGCAAGGTTCGGAACGACTTGCCAACCGTGCCTCGAGTTCGTCGTTGCAGGAACAAAGGGTCGCGCGCGCAGACATAGCAGATTGTCTTCGCGCGCATGATGCGTAGAACGCACTTGTGATTGACTTGCCATCCCTCCCGACGCAACAGGGCTCCAATCCGGCGGTAACCGTAGTGCGCGTTTACGAGAGCCAACTTTTGAATGAGATCTCGCAAACCTGTCTCGGCCCGACGAGGGGCCGAGTCTAGCCAGTGACGGTAATAACTCGCGCGGCTGATACCAGCGAGCCAGCACATTCGATCGATGTTGAATTCGCCTTGCGACAGGCCGGTCGTCATCTTTTCGATGACTTTGAAGATCCCGTTTCGCCAGGAGCGCTGCTCCGGCGCTGATCTTCCTCGAAGTGCCGCAAGGCTTCGCGAAAAAAATCGAGATCGAGCTGCTGTTGCCCGACTTTCTGCTCTAATTCCCTGATCCGGCGCCTGGCCTTAGTCAGAGCCTTTTCCTGAGGCGCCGGCGGATCGACTGCGCTCTGCAATGGCAAGTCCCCGTCAACTCCTCCCGCCACTCTCGCCGGTCGGCCGCGCCGACGTGACTTCAGGTTACCACGAAGCCTGAGATGATCGCGCCACTCGTAAAGACGTTGGCGGCTGATGCCCACCTCATCTGCCAATTTGGTGACGGCTTCGCCCGCCTCCATGCGCTGGAGAAGCTCCCGCTTTTGGTCCTCGTGAATGATTCTTTGCCGCCTGGCCATGCCCCGGTTTCCTCTCTTTGCGGGGAAACTGTCCGCGATTTTCCTTGTCTCAGTCTGGGGGTGCACTCCACCACAGTGGAACGGAGGCTGAGCAGTTCCGGAACCGCCCGGCGGCTATTCAGCGGCGATAATAATTCAGATGTTCGCAGATGGGTGGCTCCACTTCCCGATCGGCGAACACCAGCAAGGAAATGCATCAGATGCCGCATCGTTTTCGGCGTATACGGTAGGTCAAGATTCGCCGCAGACGCAGACCTTTGCAACTGCCGGGAAACGAGCTTGGGACGACGCTCGGTTCGAACGCACTGCTCCGGCATAGTCTGCCCGGTTGTCCGCACGATTGTCGTAAGCGCCGAGCGGATTTGCGGCCAGGGGAAGTCCGGGCACTCCTCGCACCCTCGTCTTCGCGCAACACCGCATGCTTAACAGAAACGATAGCGCGCGCTCTCACAATTGATGGCCTGGCGACGCCG
>NZ_JARAKC010000048.1:0-7922 GCF_049887195.1 Mesorhizobium abyssinicae | reverse complement strand
CTGACCCCATCATGCGGCGGCCTAACGTCGACCGCGAAGAGAAGCGAGTGACCCGCGGGGCGACATGGTCCGGAAAATTATCAGCAGGAGCTTGACCTCAACGACCCCAATCAGAGAAGCCTGCTAGGCGTTTCGTTTTCCGAGGAACGAATTCTGTCAACATTGTCACTGCTATTTGCGAAGTGGCGGTCTCTCACATCGGCAAGTCACCGAGAGCGACCTACGCATCGCCCATGTCGCCAGGTATCGGTACGGCGAATCGCGCAAGTGGTCCTAGCCCTAAATTTAGCAGGCCGCTTTTAGGGACGATCTGTCCTTACGCGCGAACACTTCGCCCATGCATACATCGACCATTCGCAAGCCCGCGGATACGATCACATGAACCCGTTTCTCGTGGACGACCGGATGCGCCTTGAACCAAGCCTATCTGATCGTGAGGACGAACGGTTGGACTCTCGAGCCGCTAGGACTCTCATATCAGCTTGAGGAGCTGTAGCCTGCAACCGGATTCGCATCCCAGCGCTGAATGGCAGATCGCCGAAGGGCCTTCTTCGCGACATGAGCATTCGGCAGCGGAACCTCGATCTCCGATGCTGTCTAACTCCGGACAACTTGATCGGCTGCGGCGCAAAGGACCGGGCCTATTCGGCAGACGTCCTCGAGCCTCCCGCCACCACCTGACGGGCATCCGTGCGTGTTCGCCGCACTTCCTGTAGAAGAAGGATAACGGCCATAAGATCCCAAGCCGAACCGCGATGAGGACTTGAGGTGGGCACGAAGGGCGGCGAGTCCCGCGTCGCGGGTCGCCAGACTCGCTGCCAGCCCCGATGCAGCGACCTCAACTCGTTCGTTCACACGACCATTGGCCAGGGGGAACGACGGCCAAGGCGTCGAACAGGTCGGCGCCGGGACCAGCACCTGCATCAGCTAGCGGCCGATATCGCACGGCCTCGGCTAAGCAATCAGCTTCAACGGAATCAGATCAATCTCCTGGGCGCTTTCACCCGTCTTCGAAATTGGTGTCGAAGATTCAAACGGCGACTATCAGAAGCGATATGTGAGGCCTGCACCGATTAGCCAGGGGTCGAGCTTGGCCTTGCCCTTCAGATCGGCGCCGGCCACTTTGACGGTAAAATCTGGTTCGAGGAAAAGCTTCTTGACATCGACGTTGACCCCCCAGTGCCGATCCAGCATGTAGTCGAAGCCGACCTGCAGTGCGGCACCAAACGTGTTCTTCACATGGAGAGCATCGGCGCTGCCGACACTCTGGTTGTAGAAGACGGTGTAGTTCAGGCCGGCGCCGACATAGGGTCGGAAGGCCCCGAAGTCGGTGATATGATACTGCAGCGTGAGCGTGGGTGGCAGTATCCATACCTTGCCGACATTCCCCAGCGCGCCAATTGCTCCGGTGCCATCGACGTTGGCGTAGGTAGTGGCGAGTATGAGTTCGGCAGCGATGTTTTCGGTGAAAAAATAGGAGATGTCGAATTCCGGCGTCACGGTGTCTGAATAGGAGAGATTGGAACCGGCGATCCCGCCGACGTACCCTGAATCGTTGCTTTTCACTCCCAACGCGCGCACGCGGATCTGCCACGGGCTCGACGCCTCCACTGTCCCCTGCTCCTGTGCGATGTAACGTTGCGCAGGGTCTGCCGCCAAAGCCTGCTGCCCCACCCCCGTAAGGACGATGAGCGCTATCGCACCCTGCGCCACGCCCATCCGCACTTTTGTCATCATGTTCTCTCCTGGCATCTGATAACCGTAGACTCCGTCGTTTGTGCTCGCGAGATGATTTCTCATCACTCGCTGGTACAGACGCTCTGCGAAGAGCACTGCATTTGTCGTGCCAACGAGAAGAACATTGGGGATCGCAAGATTCGCTTCCGACACACTCGTGTCTCGGAGCATACTGTCGTGTTTCGAGCTGATATTGTCGTGTTTTGCACAAACGGACTAACGACCGAAAGCGGGCGAGAGGCTATCCCCGACCCATTGGCAGAGGATGAACGAGACAATACCTCACGAGGTGGTCGCGACTCTGGTCATGCGAGGCGGGCTCTTCCATCCACAACTTCAATGTCTCATACGAGAGTGTTTGGCCTGCCAATCAGGCTTGAGGTGATCGCAATCTCTTTCGTTAGCGCGCCAGCGCTGATCCGGCCGAGCATGGTCATGTCGATTGTGTGATCTTTCTCCCAGCCCGTTACGCTAGGCTGGAAACTCTCTTCGAACGCGATCGAGAAGATAAGGCCGCACGTCGAATTCAATGCGGTCGCTCTCTCTGGAGATTGCCCGCACAGCGAACTCTCCAGCACTGGTTGGCGCTGGATTTTTCACATGGCATTGAGCCGCGCGAGCCCCCACTTCGCACCGGGGCGATGGAAACCCGGAGAACAGACCGCACTCACGGACGCCCTAGATGTTTGATCCCAGGCTCACATGACGATGCTGAGGTCAAGAGGTGTGTTAGGGTGGCTTCGTGTTGCTCCCAATTGGCGGCGGAATCCAGAGCTGGGCCCGATTGCGTGACACGGCTCGGTCAATCGAGTATCGTGTCATCTGACTGATGGTCTCAAGATGGGGTGGATGCCAGCCTTCTCCGACGGCATCGCAACGTGCCAAGTTCGTGGTGTTAGAGCCACGCAAAGGAGAGGCAGGCATCCATGGAAAAAGTTACCATTATCGGGGTCGATCTGGCAAAGAACGTGTTTCAGCTGCATGGAGCAACGGCTGATGGAACAGTCGTGTTCCGCAAAAAGCTGTCGCGCCTGCAGTTTTGCAAATTCATGGTGGGTCAGCCACCGGAGCGGGCCGTTCCACCTCATCACATACGGTCGCCGCTTGAGACGGCTGCACCAATTTCTCGCTTGCGGCGGCAGGGGCCCAGAAGGCGAGACCCGTCTTTGATACGGCATTCCAGCCAGCTGGGATCTCGGTTCGCCCCCTGGATCCGCCGAGGCTGATCAGGCCTCGAGGGATGAGTGTATCGGTGTGATCTCGTCAGACAGCCTTCATGACGGCACCTTCGATGACGACGCCCGCGGTCACGGATTTCCACAGCGCCACGAGCAGCTTCCTTGCAAGGGCGACGATGGTTGTCTTTTTGAGGCGCCCCTGATTGCGCATCACGCGTTCGTGGAACCAGCGGGTCAGCACTGAACTCGGTTGATTGCGCAGCCACAGCCAGGGAGTGGCAGAGGCATCGATGCCGATGACGTTGCGATGTCGACCGTCATTGGCAAATCCGACGAGCATGCCGGCATGCGTCGAGCCCGTGACCGTGCAAACGACGATGAAGTCAAATGCAAACCCAAGCTGTTTCTCCTGAGCGCGCAACTCCTCTGCGAACCCCACGTAGCCGAGACCACCATACGGGTGAACGGACGCGCCAGCTGGTATCGCATAGGGTCTGCCGCCCCTTGCCTTGACCTCATAGAGCGCCTTTTCCCAACTGCGGCGGATGCCGATGTCAAAGCCCTCGTCGACCAGATGCACTTCTGCTCCCATGATGCGGCTTAAGAGAATGTTGCCGACCCGATCGTAGACGGCATCCTCATGTGGAACCCAGCTCTCCTGAACCAGGAGGCATTTCATGCCGATCCTGGCGGCGACTGCGGCGACCATTCGCGTGTGGTTGGACTGCACGCCGCCGATGGAGACAAGCGTATCGGCATCTGAGGCGATGGCGTCGGGGATGATGTATTCGAGCTTGCGCAGCTTGTTTCCACCAAACGCGAGACCGGAGTTGCAGTCCTCGCGTTTGGCGTAGATTTTCACCTTTCCACCTAGAGCGTTTCACAGCTTGATTGAATCGAAAGGGATTCCCGCTCGGTCCGATTTGTGATTGAACTAAACCGCTGCCGCGGTAGCTGATGCGCGGGTCTGGCCTGAGGAGGCCCCTGTCTGAGAAGATTTGGTGTCGAGCCAACCTTCCAGACAGGAGAACCCCAGATGGCCCAGATAAGCCCTCTGCGTCAGCGGATGATTGAAGATCTGACGATCCGCAATTTGTCACCGGAGACGCAGCGATCCTACGTGCATCACGTGGCGAAGTTCAGTCGATTTTTTGGACGATCACCCGATCAACTGGGATACGAAGAGGTGCGCGCCTATCAGGCCCACTTGGTGGGCCGAAGGGTCTCATGGGGCGCGTTGAACCAGACCGTTTGCGCCTTGCGTTTCTTCTACGGCGTGACGCTGGGTCGATCTGATCTGCCTGAGCGGATCGCTTACGCCCGGACGCCGCGCAAGTTGCCGGTCGTGCTGAGCACCGATGAGGTGGTCGGCTTTCTGCAGGCCGTGAAGGGGACGAGGAACCGGGTCGCTCTGATGACCACCTATGCGGTGGGCTTACACGCTACGGAGGCGGCGCGCCTGCAGGTGACGGACATCGATAGCAGCCGGATGGTCATTCGCATCGAGCAGGGCAAGGGCGGCAAGGACCGCTATGTGATGCTGTCGCCGCAGCTGCTGGAGATTTTGCGCGTCTATTGGCGGTTGACCAAGCCGGGGCGATGGCTGTTTCCCCGGCGCGATGGCCGCGGCCCGATCCACCCGCAGACCTTGGGAATCGCCTGTCGAGCAGCCTGCGAGTTCCTGGGCGTTGAGAAGCGGGTGACGGTGCACACCCTTCGCCACAGCTTCGCTACCCACCTTTTGGAAGCCGGCACGGACATAAGGATCATTCAGGTGCTGCTGGGCCATCGCAGCCTGGCGACGACGACACTATACGCCCAGGTCTCAACGGCTGTGATCGGCCGGACCGCCAGTCCTTTTGACCAACTCCACCTGGAGATCACGCCGCCCGGCTGAGCCGCGCGCCATGCGCCCGGATCTGGAAGTGGCGGATGTATTCCACCGTCACGGGGCGGATTATCGCCGCGACCATGCCGGCCATCTCGGGCGTGTCGAGCGCCGGGTGATGGCCGCGGTGGAGGCGTGCCGGATCGCGGCCCTGGGCGGTCACGCCGAACACTGCACCGACTGCGGCCTCGTGCGGCAAGCCTATAACTCCTGCCGCAACCGCCACTGCCCTAAGTGCCAGAGCCTAGCCCGCGCCCAGTGGCTGGCCGAGCGGCAGGCTGAGCTGCTCCCGGTCCCATACTTCCACGTGGTCTTCACCGTCCCGGCCCAGATCGCTGAGATCGCCTTCCAGAACAAGGCGGCGGTCTATGCGATCCTGTTCAAGGCCGCATCCGAAGCCTTGAGGGTGGCGGCGGCCGATCCCAGGCATCTGGGCGCCGAGATCGGCGTGGTCGCCGTGCTTCATACTTGGGGTCAAAATCTCCACCATCATCCGCATGTCCACTGCGTCGTGCCGGGCGGCGGCCTGTCGCTCGAGCCTGCCCCGGCGAAGGCCGGGGACCAGCGATGGATCGCCTGCCGGCCGGGATTTTTCCTGCCCGTGCGGGTTCTGTCGCGCCTGTTCAGGCGGCTATTCCTGGAGCGCCTCAGGACGCCTTCGACGCCGGCCAGCTTCGCTTCTTCAGCGATCTCGCCAGCCTGGCCGACCCTGCCACCTTCTGCGCCCAACTGGCTGGACTGAAGCGGATCGAATGGGTCGTCTACGCCAAGCCCCCGTTCGGCGGTCCCGAACAGGTCCTCGCCTATCTGGGCCGCTACACCCATCGCGTCGCCATCGCCAACAGCCGCCTCGTGAGCCTGGACCAGGGAAAGGTCAGCTTCCGCTGGAAGGACTATCGCCACCACGACAAGTCCAAGCACAAGCTCATGACCTTAAGCGCCGACGAGTTCATCCGGCGCTTCCTGCTGCACGCTCTTCCAGACGGATTCCATCGCATCCGCCATTACGGCCTCCTCGCCAACGGCCACCGCGTCGCCAAGCTCGCCCAGTGCCGTCTTCTTCTGGCGGCGCCCACGCCGCCGACGCCGGACCCGACCGCCGACTATCGCCAGCGTTACAGCTGTCTCACAGGGCACTCCCTGGACATCTGTCGGGGCTGCGGCGGCGCCATGGCCTCGCTCGGCCCGATCCCGCGCAAGGCCCCGACCTGGCCAGACACCTCATGACACGCTGCGCACCGACACGCTCGCCCCGTCCATCCCGACGTCTGCTACAGTCGCCGCCGGGCCTTTGCGCGCCGCTAGTCAAAGTCGCAGCCCGGCTGTCGCCAGCAACGCTGCACCTCAGCGTCAACGACCCAATGGCGCCGTCTCCCGCGTCGCAGATGGTCCTGCATCGCGACGAGGGCCGACCGCTCTTGAGCGGTCGGCGAGCCCACTCCGGCGCCTCGGACACACTGTGAGCCCTAAATCCCCATAGCCCCGCCCGCCATCCCGCGGTTCAGTTCAATCAGGCTTCAATGTAGTCGCGACCCGTGCGTGCCCGCCCAATCGCGCCCGCGACTACACAGAACCCTCCAGATTCAAGATGCTGGCTGGAATGGAGGCCAGCATCAGATGGTTCGACCTCTTTCCGAAGATCTTCGCGAGCGGGTTGTTGCGGCGGTTTTGAGCGGCGAGAGCCGCCGGTCGGCCGCCCAGCGGTTCGGTATTGCGAATTCGACGGCAGTGAAGTTGTTGCAGCGCCATCAGGCGACCGGCTCGGTTGCGCCTGGCAAGATGGGCGGACATCGCAAGAGAGTGCTGGAGCCACACCGAGCTTTCATCGAGGCACGTCTGCGAGAGACACCGCATCTGACGCTGCATGGTCTGAAGGATGAGCTGGCCGATCGTGGGGTCAAGGTCTCGCACAACGCAGTGTGGTCGTTCCTGCGCCGCGAAGGGCTGAGCTTCAAAAAACGTATGGCCCGCCCGTCGGCAAGAGGTTTATTTCTGATGGCAACTATTGGTCTGCATCAACGTATACGGCGTGTCGGCTGAAGCCGTCGCCAAGATGGAGATCCGCACGCTCCGGGCCTGATAAAACTCACGGCGTCGACGCGCCATCTTTTGAACCAGGCTTCCAGAACGTCGGCTTGACCGTCAGGCCATCTTTCAAAGTCCTCCCGCAGACATCATGGGTCAGACGGCGTTCATTTCGTGTCGCCGCTGACCTGATTGTTTCAAGCTGCCATCGCCGTGGCTCGGTTGGCCTGGAAGGTTACCTCGTGTCGCAATATCATCCATGCGATACGGGCGAGTTTGTTGGCCAGCGCGACGACCACCGTATTGCGGTGTCGTCTTGCCAGCAGATTGCGTAACCAAACGCCCAGCGTGGTCTGGCTTCGGGCCAGTGACGGCAAGGCGGCCCTGGCCCCATGGATCAGTAGCGTGCGCAGGTATTTGTTGCCGCGCTTGGAGATACCAAGCAGTCTCGGCTTGCCTCCGGTCGTGTGCTGTCGCGGGACGAGCCCCAGCCATGCGCCAAGATCGCGAGCCTTGGCGAAGGTCGCGCCGTCGCCAACAGCAGCCACGAGTGCGGTAGCGTTGAGGGCGCCGATGCCGGGGATCGACGTCAGCCGCCGAGCGGCCACATTGTCGCGAGCGAGTTCGACGAATTCCCGGTCCAGAGCCCCGATGCGGCGATCGAGATCTATCCATTCCTGCCGCATATCGGCGAGCAAGCGACGAATGCGACTGCCGCTCATGAAGTCCGGATCTGCAAGCAAGGCATCCACTGCCTGCTCAAGCTTATGGCGCCTCTGCGCGATGACCGTGCCACGCTCAAGCAGGATGGCGCGCAACTGGTTGGTCAGCGTCGTGCGCGCGCCGACCAGCCGAGAGCGGGCCCGGTGCAACGATTGGACATCCAGTTGCGCCTGGGACTTGAGTTCGACAAACCGCATCGTCGGACGTGTGGCGGCTTCTGCGATTGCTTCCGCGTCCCGGTCGTCGTTCTTCTCTGGTTGCCGCCCTCGATGCAAGAAGCTTTCCAACCTGATGTTCGGTGATCGAGTGCGTTCTTCTCTCAGGCCTTTTCCTCGCGGCCTTTCAAGAAGCCGCTGGCCGGTATGGTGATC
>NZ_JARAKC010000047.1:0-8210 GCF_049887195.1 Mesorhizobium abyssinicae | reverse complement strand
AGCCACCCCATGCTCGCGCAGTTGGAGCTCCTTTTGCATGCATGACCGACGCTACGGACGACGCAAGACCGCGCCCGTCGGTGCATCGCTTCCTTGCCGCTCCGCGACGCGGAGCGGGTTAGTCCAATGCCCGTTATCAGGATGGTGGGGCAAAGAAGATTGTCCGCTACGCCTTTCATCCGCGTTCGGGCGGCGAGATTTTCATTACGGGCTGCCAGCGCTATTGCGGCGAGCCGGCGTATGTCGGGCGGCAACCGGATGGCAGCCTGGCGCTGATTCCCATCCGGATGACGGAAGAGATCGCCCAGACGACGGCGGTTCGCGAGGCACCCCGTTTTCCCCTTTCATGCCTGCGCGACCTGCGCCGCGAGGTCGATGCATGTCTACGTTTTCTGCAGAGCGACTCACGCCAGGCAGGAGACGACCATGCAGCGCAGACAATGCCGAACCGACCAGCCGGACTTGTTTTCCACGAAGGCTCCTCCATCGAGTCTTCCGGGCGAAGTCCGGGAACGCACCCTCCCGCTGATCGAGACCTTGCTGAGAGAAGTGGTGGTGAGCCAGACGGGACGGGAGGCAGATCATGAAGATCACCGCTGAACATCTCGCGCGCGGCGCCTATGTCTATGTCCGGCAATCCACGGCCGATCAACTCGTCAACAATCCCAAGAGCCGGTGACGCCAGTATGGCCTTGCTGAGCGAGCACGCTCTCTTGGCTGGAAGGACGCCATCGTCATCGATGAAGATCTCGGCCGTTCAGGGTCTGGCATCAGCCGTCCGGGCTTTGAGAAGCCTCTGGCGGCGATCTGCGAAGGTCGGGTGGGTGCGGTCCTCGCCATTGAAGCCTCCCGGCTCGCCCGCAATGGTGGGGACTGGCATACGCTCATCGCGTTTTGCGGCCTTGTCGGAACACTCATCATCGACGAGGACGGCATCTACGAACCGCGTCATCCCAATGACAGGCTGCTGCTCGGCATGAAGGGCACGATGAGCGAACTGGAACTTTCGGTCCTGCGGGCCCGCTCGATCGAAGCCCTGAAGGAGAAGGCACGACGGGCGAACTTTTCCTGGCGGTGGCGATCGGTTACGTCAACTCGGGCCGGAACCGGATCGAGAAAGACCCAGATCTGCGGATCCGCGAGGCGATCGATCTTGTATTCCGGCGTTTCGACGAACGGCAGAGCATCCGGCAGGTGCATCTGTGGCTGCGCAGCGAGGGCATTATGCTCCCTGCCGTAAACTACACGCGCGCCGCATCACGCCCGGCGCGTCGGTGAACTCGGTGACGAAGCGCGCGAAGTCGACCTGTGCTTGACATCCGACCGGGGTCTCGAACCGCACCTCGAAAGGACGCACCTGCTCCTGCGGCCGGATCGCGGCGACGAAGCGCTTCACGGCGGTGTAGGCGCCGTCATAGCCGCGCTCACGAATCTCGCGCGTCAGGCGCACGGCCGAGAGGTCGGGATAAGCTGTGACCCGTTCGCGCAAATAGTCAACGAACGGTGCAATCTTGTTTGGCCGCCCCGCCTGCCGCGGCCCGTAGGCGGGGAGTTCGAGCCCGCAATCGATGTATTTGCGGCTTGGGATCGCGGCCCGTTCGCCGGGCGATCGCAGTCACGGACAGGCCCTGACGGTGTAGATCCAATATCATCAGAAGTTCTCCAAGTTGGACCACCAGCGCCGCTCCCGTCCCATAAAGTCGGGACGGACTATCGACACCGGGGCGAAAGCCGCCAGTTCCGGGACGCGTCCCGGAGCTGGCGGCAGCAGCGCCAACTTGGGAATTTTCGATGCCCACAATCAGGGAATATTCATCGCCCGATGACAGGCTCGGCCGCGTGCTGGTCGATCTGTGGCTGTCGAGCTATGCCGCGCCGCCGAAAAGCGTGACGCTCGACGTCGACGCTACGCTCGATGTCCGGATGCGCGGGAAGAAGCCTCTGATCGGTCTGGGCGCCTTCGCTGCCGCCCAGGCGACCTCGACCAGCATGGCGCGGCAACGGGAACGTTCGTACTTGCTGGTTTGCGCGAGCATAGAAGCTCGCCTCTACCCTCAGCCGCATGGCCAGCATTGACGCACGCAGCCCGTTAAGTAAGGTCAGGGGCGGCGATAAGTCCTGACCGCTGTCCGCATACATTGGGAACTGGTACGTATGTCCGCTGGTTACGGTCATAACTCGTGATTTTGCGGGTGGCCAAAAAATACTCATTTGAAGTGCCCTTCCCTCCGGCCTACGGCCGGCCATCAGTGTCTAATAGCCGCCAGCCTCGACTGTGACTTAAGTGCCATTCAGACGTATCAAGCAAACTAAATCCAACAGGAGTAAGCGATGCCCGTTATCCATGTCGAGACTTTCAGGGCGGATGATGACAAAAAAGCAGATTTGGTCGCCGAAATTACTAAATTGTTTTGCGAGAAGATGAACCTGAGGCCGGAACAGATCCATGTCGTCTTCGACGAGTACGAACCGAATAACTGGGCAACGGGCGGCAAGCTGTGGTCTCGGATGTGACATCGCGACGGAGCCAGATGTTTGATCCCAGGCTCACATGACGATGCTGAGGTCAAGAGGTGTGTTAGGGTGGCATCGTGTTGCTCCCAATTGGCGGCGGAATCCAGAGCTGGGCCCGATTGCGTGACACGGCTCGGTCAATCACCGCCGTCTCTAAAGAGTTCCTGCTCCGGCTGATCGCGGCCGTCCCTTACAAGATCCACACCGTGCTCACCGACAACGGCATCCAATCCGGGCGCACGCCTTCGAATATGCCTGCGCCACAAACGACATCGAACACCGGACCACCAAGGCCAGGCACCTGTGGACCACTGATGTGATCGACAAGAGCCTTTTTGATAAATCTGCGCGATTCTCCTGTCGCGCACGGACGACCGCGCGCCGCATGTCGACACGACCCAGCCGCCTGAGCCTGCCGTCCTCCCAAGCTACCGCCTCGGCGAAGGCGCGGTGGATATCCAGTCCGATGATGCGCATGCCCGTTCCTCCTTCTTGGCTCGGTCAAAGACGGGAGCTAGCAGGCAACACGGCATCTACTGATCCGCGCTCACAGCGCATCCGGGAAAGTCGCGAGGGGCGGCCATGTAACGAGCTCGGGCTCTCAGCCCCACGGTCTATTGCCGGCCTGCCTGCACCTTCGTGCTCCCGTTGCCCCACGTCCCGGATGGGCTCACCATAAGGCCGTTCCAAAACAAGAACAGCGGGACATGCAGGCACCACAGATCACATACCGGATAACGGTCAAGTCGAAAGGATGAACCGCACCATCAAGGACGCCACCGTCAAGCGCTTCTATTACGAGAGCCACGATCAGCTCCAGCAGCACCTCGCCGACTTCGTTACGGCATACAACTTCGCCCGTAGGCTCAAGACCCTCAGGGGCCTCACACCCTACGAGTTCATCTGCAAGGCGTGGGTAACTCAAACCCAACACTTCAGGCTAAATCCGCTCCAGCAAATGCCGGGACTAAACATCTAGAGCGCGAAAGAGCCGGGCGCGCGCTGCCCCGAATACGCATGGCGAAGCAATTCCGAACCGTCAAAGACTAAGCGCTTGCATATCGTACCTAGACGATGCGCCAAAAATCGCTGGCGCATGCGGGTGTCTATTGCCGAATTACTCGCGACTGCAAAAACTCCCCGGATTGGCCCACCGATTTGTCAGAATTTTTTGTGCCTTCGACGGCTGCCACGTCTACGGCCAATCCTGAAAAGCGCAAGAATGGACAGGCACGCGCACGGTTCGCCCAATAATGGGAACCGGCGCGCGCCTCCATAGCCACGACACATGGTGGCTGACCCACCATGAATTTGCAAAACTGCAGGCGCGACAGCTTTTTGCGGAACACGACTGTTCCATCAGCCGTTGCTCCATGCAGCTGAAACACGTTCTTTGCCAGATCGACTCCGACGATGGTAACTTTTTCCATGGATGCCTGCCTCTCCTTTGCGTGGCTCTAACACCACGAACTTGGCACGTTGCGATGCCGTCGGAGAAGGCTGGCATCCACCCCATCTTGAGACCATCAGTCAGATGAGCGATGATCCGCTCATCAGCCTGCCGGCAGTGGCGCGCTGATCATCCCGGCCCCCGCCGGAGAGCACGGCGATCAAGGCCGTCAGCTACACCACGTCCGTGGACACGATCCGCACAAAACGGGGGCAGTTGGGCGAATCTGACTCTATGACAAGGTTTCGCCCCTTTCCTGGGTGGATGGCCGATTTGACTTCGGCGTCGCGTCAGCGGTTTTCGCCGTCATGCGGGCGCAGTTCGCCCCTGTGCCATACGAAGCGGGTGAGATTGTAGGCGAGGTTGGCCATGCCGATCTTGATCTGGCCCGCGCGATGCCGATCGTGCGCACGAACAGGCCCATCCTGGATTTCCGCTGCGCGAAGACGTGTTGGACGAATGCGCGGGTTTTCGATCTCCGCCCATTGGCCCGCGACGTCGCCTCGCTGATGGGCCGACCCTTCGGTTTCTTTTGGTGGATGTCAGAGACGTAGCCGTTCTTCTCCAGCCACTCCTCGTTCTTTTTCGAGCGATAGGCCGTGTCGGCCCAGACAGTCGAACCGGTGTTGGCGCGGTTGAGGACATTGCGAGTGCGCCATCATAGGCCGCCGCGCTCGTGACGTTCCAGCCGCGGATGAAGCCATGCCGACGATCGATCGCGGCGTGGTTCTTGTAGCCGAAGGCGGGGATGGCGATGTCGCGCTGCCGCGCCTTTCCGCCTTCGAGAACTTCACCGTCCAACGCGCGTCGCGGTCCTTCTGGCGCAGCTTGGCGGGCTTGTTCTTCCACTCGTCCGGAACCTTGCCCGCCTTGATGTCAGTCTTCTCGGCGGCGGTGTTACGCTGCTTGGGCGCCGCCACGATGGTGGCTTCGACAATCTGCCCGCCCATCGCCAGGTAGCCGGCCTTGCCGAGGTGCTTGTCGAAACGGGCGAACAGGTTGTCCACCGCGCCGGCCTGTGTGAGATGCTCCCGGAACAGCCAGATCGTCTTGGCGTCCGGCACCCTGTCGCCGAGCCCCAGCCCGAGGAAGCGCATGAAGGATAGTCGGTCCTGGATCTGGAACTCGGCCTGCTCGTCAGACAGGCCGTAGAGCGCCTGCAAAACCATGATCTTGAACATCATCACCGGATCGTAAGGTGGCCGGCCGCCCTTCGCGCCACCGGAGCGCTTCAGCGCCTTGCCGAGCGGCTTGCGGAAAACCTCCCACGGCACTACCGCGTTCAGCTTCTCCAGCGGATCGCCGGCCTCGCTCAGCCGCAAATAGCGCTCGTCAATGTCCCAGAAACCAGCCTGTCCCCGCATCCACTGCCTCCGCCCAAATCAACGCGCCGAGTGAATCAAAATCCGGCTCCAAAGGCGAGGTATTTCGAACTGTCCAAGAGACAAAGGATCATAGGCACATCGAGCCTCATATTAATCTAACTTTACGAACACGCAACAAAGTCTTTACCAAGCGTGTATTTACCCATATTGCTTCGTGCTACAGGTAAGTATAATAGAACGCACAGTTGGTTGTGCACACGATGGCAAGGAAAGTTGCCTACGCAAAAATTGGACAGAATTCAGTACGCAAACTTCGTTGCGAAGGTTATTATGTCATCAACGTCAGTCCTTACTGGAGACATTCGATTGGGTCGATGGTGTCCAATAAGCAACTTTTCCCACAAGCGGCGTTGCGCCCAGGGGAGTAATAGACGTGAGAACGATATCGTTCAAAATGAGGCTTGATATCACAAGTACAGCACTGGCTCCGTCAGTTTCGAGATCGTCCTATTCATATGGGGCAGAGAAGGACCGCTTTCCCAACATTCGACCACTCACTCCGACGAGGGCCCGTTGAGGCCGATCTGGTTACCATCATTGGGTGGTGGAAGTTCCCAGGCGACAGTCCAGTCGGCGCGGGCTGCTAGGGCCTCGCCGAGAGTCCAGATTGTCGGCGAGAGGACCATCTTCGGCAAGAAAGGTGGTTTATTTCTTCTATTCACGAGCGCTCCCATCTCTGGAGGCGCATTGTCTCGAACGAACCCAGCGCAGGACCGTTCTGTCGTACTCTGATGCCCCAACCGGCACCCCTCCTAGAGGAGATAAACCATGAAGATCACGGAAATTCACGTCTACGCACATGATCTGCCGGTCAGGAATGGCCCCCATATCATGGCGAAAGCCAAAGTGTGGTCACTCGACGCCACGCTGGTGAAGCTGGTCACCGACACAGGCCTCGTCGGCTGGGGCGAAACCTGCCCGGTTGGACCAACCTACCAGCCGCAACACGCCAAGGGTGCCCGCGCCGCGCTGGACGAGATGGCTCCAGGGCTGATTGGCGCCAACCCGCTGGAACCATTACTCCTGCGGCGGGAGATGGATGGCCTGTTGAACGGCCATCGCTATGCCAAAGCTGCTATTGACATCGCAGCCTATGATTTAATGGGCAAGGCTTATGGAGTGCGGGTGGCCGACCTTCTGGGTGGGGCTGCCACCGAAAACGTACCCTCCTACTTTGCCACAGGCCTCGGGGACCCCGACGAGACCGCCAGGATCGTCGCTGAGAAAGCGGCCGAGGGCTTTCCGCGCCTCCAAGTCAAGGTCGGCGGCCGTCCGGTGGAGGTGGATATCGCCGTCCTCCGTAAGGTCTGGGAGGTGATCTGTGGCAAGGGCGTGCGGCTGGCCGCTGATGGCAATCGCGGCCTGACGACTTGTGACGCCCTGCGGCTTTCCCGGGAATGCCGAGACATTCCCTTCATCATGGAGCAGCCCTGCAACACACTGGAAGAGATCGCCGCTATTCGGGGGCAGGTCCATCACGGCATCTATATCGACGAGAATGGCGAGGATCTGGCCACGGTCATCCGCGCTGCTGGGACGGGCCTTTGCGACGGTTTCGGCATGAAGGTTACACGGATCGGGGGATTGCACGCCATGGCCACGTTCCGTGACATTTGCGAGGCGCGCAGCATGCCCCATACCTGCGACGACGCTTGGGGTGGGGATATTATCGCCGCCGCCTGCACTCATATCGGCGCCACGGTGCAACCTCGACTGCTGGAGGGCGTTTGGGTGGCCGAGCCCTATATCGAAGGAACGTATGACCCCAAGGGCGTGAAAATCGTGGGCGGCCACATCAAACTGCCCGAGGGCCCGGGTCTCGGGGTCGTGCCGGACGCCGGCATGTTCGGGGAACCTGAACTTTCCTTCAGCTGACCTGCCGCCATTCGCCGTTGCCCCCGCTGCCAGTCACTGAGTCGCGCGCAATCGCTGGAGGATCGTCGCGCCGAACTTCTCGACACAGAATCCTTTCACGTCGTATTCACGCTGCCCGGCGCCTTCGCCACCATCGCCTATCAGAACAAGGCACTCGTGTATGGCCTGCTCTTCCGTGCCGCCGCTGAGACCCTGCGCACCATCACTGCCGACCCAAACACCTCGACGCAAAGATCGGGTCCTTCGCCGTGCTGCACACCCGGGGTCAGAACCTGCTCTATCCATCTGCATTGCGTCGTCACCGGCGGAGGCTTGTCTCTCGACGGCCATCGGTGGATCGCATACAAGCACGGCTTCTTCTTGCTCGGGAACACTTACGACGAGCACACGCTCGAAAAGATTATTCCTTCTATGGAAGATACCACCGGTGCCGAGATCGAGCGCATCCTCCCCGATGCCGGTTACCGCGGCCACAACGCGCCGCAAAGCCACAGTTCAGGATCTTCGCCGCCCGTCAGAAGCGCCGCGTGCCACCGGCCATCAAGCGCCAGATGCGGCCCGATCGGCCATCGAGCCGGTGATCGGCCACGTCAAGAACAACATGGGCCACAATTACCTCGCTCACAACCCAAGGTGGTGCGATCAACGCCATCCTGGCCGCAGCCGGCTACAACTTCTCCCTCCTGCTCAGGTGGCTGAAAGCGTTTTTGTGCGCTTGATCACCGCGTTCCTGAACCGGCCGAAGCAGCTTGCCGCTTAGCGGTCAACATTGTTCACGGTCGACTAGCTGTGAGCTTTCAGGAGGTTGTCCATTCGGACCGGACCGAGGAGACTGGAGTTACCAGGCTTCAGCACTCACCGGAGGGTCCGAATGAACATTCACAAGAATGCCCGTCTCACGCCGCTGCGTCGAGAGGAGATGGCGCTGTCGGTGATAGAGGGCGGTTTTTCCAAAGCCCATGCGGCGCGCGTCTATGGCGTGTCAG
>NZ_JARAKC010000046.1:0-9385 GCF_049887195.1 Mesorhizobium abyssinicae | reverse complement strand
GCGGCACAGCTCGCACGACGGCTGGGAGCCTGCCTGGAGCCGGTCCGCATGACCCAGCAGCAGAACGGCTATGATTGCGGCGTCTTTGTGCTTGACGGCACCAGGGCGCTGGTCGGACGACTGGGGCAAAGGGGGCAGCCAGCCAGGCTGCACCTCGACAACCTCGACATCGATCGGCAGGCACTCCAAAACCGACTCGGTCATAGGGCTGGTACAGGAGTCGCGCTGCCCATCAGCCAAGCCTCCGATCAGGCCCGAGCCGAGCTAATGGCTTCCTTCAGAAGCAGAGAGCGATCTGACGCGGGGCGTTGAGTCTCGGTGGCTGTCGTCAAGCAGATCAGCGCCAGACGTCGTGGTCCGAGGCGGAGATCGGTGGCCCGCCCGCACGTACGGAGGGCGAGCCATGGGAGAGTATAGCGATGCATTTGTTGCGTTTGATGTAACCAAGAAGAAGCACGCGGTGGCGATCGCGGAATTTCACGAAGCTCTAGGTGATTTGCGAGGCGAGCAATGAAGCGCTCGAGAATAGTAGACATTGCACGTGAGGCCGGCGTCAGCAAAGCGACAGTTGATCGCGTGATTCACTCCCGCGGAGCAGTGCGGGAGGACACTGCCCTGAAAGTTGCAGAAGCCGCGCATCGGGTGGACTATTACGGCAGCAATCTGATCGACCAACAGCTGGCGATCAGACTCCCCAGGATTCGGTTCGGTTTTCTCCTCACCAAAGAGAAGCAGGAATTCTATCAATCCTTCAGCCACGAACTCGAATTTGCGGTCGGCACGCGCGATGACGTCAGGGGATCCACTATTGTTCGATTTTCGCACTCCCAGTCACCTACCGATATTGCCGAAGCAATGCTGGCACTTGGGGATCAGACCGATGTCATCGCTTGCACTGCGGTCAATCATCACGCTGTCAGTGAGGCGACGCTGGAACTGAGGCAGAAGGGAAAACCGACTTTTGCATTGCTCAACGATTTCGCACAAGGGACGCGCGAACATTACATCGGCCTCGACAATCTCAAGGCGGGACGGATTGCCGCTTGGATGATCGGCCTGGCAGCTCAGACACCAGGCAAGATCGCCCTGTTTCTCGGCAGCAACCGTTGGCAGGGACACGAGCTTCGGGAAACCGGCTTCAGGTCCTATTTTCGAGAAGCGGACCGCGATCTCACCCTGCTTGAATCCGTGGCTAACCTTGAAATGCGCCAGCTGACTTACGAGACCACACTTGCTCTTCTCGAGCGCCACGAGGACCTGGCTGGCATCTGCGTGGCAGGCGGAGGAATGGAGGGCGCTATCTCCGCGCTTCGGGAAGCACGGGCACCGGGCGAGGTCGCGCTTGTGGTGAATGAACTGACTTCGATTAGCCGAAAGGCATTGTCCGATAGATATGCGACGATGGTCATCAGCACACCCCTTGCAGAATTGTGCCGCGAGACGGTTGAACTGATGGTTCGAGCCATTCGAAACGGACCTGCGCAAGGGCCCGGGCAGCGTTTCCTGGAGCCACAAATATTTTTACCGCCTTCAGTCGGACGTCATGAGGTGAACACCTCATGACGTCCGACCAGAAGCCTCAGTCTTGAGGCAATCCATCTGGCTCCTGATTGTCGGTCACGCGCGGGCTTGGCATGATGACGAGGATTTCGTGCCAAGCCCGGTTGCGCCTAACCGTTCACGCCGGGGATTCGGGAGACAGAGCGACGTCGCGTCGCCCAAAGTCTCGTGCTTGAGGAGACGAAGGTGAACACTTCCAAACCTCTCCGAGTAAACGTGGGCTTGGACAAAGACGTGTCCCTTCCTCTCGCCCTGCCTTCTAACCCTGTCCTGCTCGGCGGCGAGAACCGCTCCGGCACCACTCTGCTCAGTGTCCTGCTCGACTCGCACCCTGACCTGGTCGTCGGCCCGGAGATCGATTTCACCGAACCCATTAACCTCGGCCCGCACATACTTGCGGTGTGCGACCTGATGGACCTCGGCGACGCGCGGCTCGCCGGTACGACGAAGGACACCGTTGACCCCGAGTGGTACGACAGCGGGCACTTCGTTGTGCAGTGCGAGCGTTTCGGTCTCGACCGCGACAATGTACGGAGCCTGGTGAACAACCTGATGGCCGAGCGCGGTACCGATCTGTCCGCCTTGGAGGACCGCTGCCTGCTCATCAACTCCATCGGCGAATTCCGGCGTGAACAGACGGGAGCCCGACGATGGGGCTTGAAGCTTCAGCGGAGGATCCAGGACATCGGCACGTACGCCGCGATCTGGCCACAAGCGCACTTCATCCACATCATCCGCGACGGCCGCGACGTGACTGCCTCCCACTTCAAGACCGTCCCCGACTGGGGCTACCGGACTGTCGTGGAAGCCGCGCGCGGCTGGCTGGAGGTCGTCACCCGACCCCGCCGGGCTGCACCCGACAGCCGCTATCTGGAAGTGCGATATGAGGATCTGGTCATCCGCCCCCGCGAAACTGTCGAGCAGATGCTGGACCACCTCGGCCTGCCATGGGACGAGGCGGTCCTGCACCACGCGGAGCATGAGCACGCGTTGTTCGACAACCCCTGGGGCCATCCCGCAGCGGTGGCCGCGGGTAAGCCGCTTTATACCGGGCGTAACGGACGGTACCTGCAGGACCTAACCCCCGGGGAGATCGAGGAATTCGAGCGGATCGCCGGGAAGGAACTGGAACATCTAGGCTACGACCTGTCGATCCCAGGTCCGCGGAGCACGGGGTGACGCCGTAGGCACACGAACCGCTCCGACGACGCCTGCCCGCAGCTTCTACTTTCTTCTCGCGGCCAGACGGCCCTCCTCGTCCGCACCCACCGTTTCCGCTCCTCGCAGACAAGGCGCGCCATATCATGAAGTTCACTGACATACCATCACTCGATCTGTCTCCGGGCGATCTCACCGTCTGGCGGGCTTACGCTACTCACATGTCCGACACCACCTGGGCGGCCGACCTACGGCGGGCGTCTTACGTGCAGGAAGCACACATCACATACGCACTCGAGGCGGCCGGTGGGGGTCCCCTGCCACCGTCCTGGTTGGGCTGCGCTTTCGATCTGCCCGCCGAACTCGATGCGGACGCCTTCACCACTGCGCTGCGCGGCTGGATAAATCGCCACGAAACCCTGCGCAGCCAACTCACTCTGTCCCCTCGTTCCACACCGGGCGGTAGTCTGCAACGCATGACGCTACCGGCCGGAGCCGTGAGCATCCACCCCAGTGCGGCGGGGGACTTCACCGACGGCCGGAAGCTGGCGCGGTATCTGGATGAACTGTTCGCCAGCGAAGCCGGCCCCCTCGGCTGGCCCGGATATATCTGTGCCACTATCAGCCGCCCGGAAGCGACCACCGTTTGTCTCGCCGCCGACCACACCCTGACGGACGGTTACTCCGTTCTCCTAACCGCTTATGAGATCCACACTCTGTACGCCGCTGCACTCGCCGCCGCCAACGGCAAGCCCACCCCTCCCCCCCTTCACCCCTCGGCCAGTTACCTCGATTTCGCGGAGGCCGAACGGACCGCCGCCGACGCGCTGACAGCGGACCACGAATCCATCGTCCACTGGCGGCAGTTCCTCACTGAAGCAGGCGGCTGCCTGCCCGAGTTCCCTGTACCGGTTAGCGACGTGAGCGGCAGCCCCGCCGCCCAGCCAGGCGGATACACCGAGCTTCTCGACGCATCCACCGCACGCGCCTTCGATCGAGTTTGCCGCGCGGCCGGGGGCGATTCCTTCTCCGGCCTGCTCGCCTGCCTGGCCAAGGTCGGCCACGAAATCACCGGCTCGGGCGAATTCCGTACCATGGCCCCCTTCCACACCCGGACGGGTCCCTCGCAGTCCTCCATCGGCTGGTATGTAGGTATGGCCCCCATCACCTTCCCCTTAAGCGCAACCGACTCCTTCGCTGAGGCGGTGCGCTCCGCGGTCTCCGGCCTCGACGGAGTGAAGGACCTGGCCCAGATACCCATACCCCGAGTGGAGGAGCTCCTCGGCCGACCCCTCCGCGACCCCTTCATGGTTTCGTACAATGACCTTCGTCGCACCCCCGGTGCCCGCGACTGGAACACTTGGCGGATTGTCATCCTTCGCGGCCGCAGCACCGACCCGGACGACGTGTACTTCTGGATCTTGCGTACCTACGACGGCCTCTTCGTCAACTACCGTCACCCTGCCACCGGCCCGGCCGGCATCGCGGTCCCCCGCTACGTGGCCCGTATAAAGCAACTCCTGACCTCCATCGCGAGCACCGCCCGCTGGCCCGCTACCGCACACCCCACAGGAGACTATTGCCCATGACGGACATCAGACACATTGCAGCGGACTCTTGTAATTACACAAACTTCGACGCGGTGATCGTCGGCTCCGGGCCATCTGGATCGATCGTCGCTCGAACACTTGCGGAAAAGGGATGCGATGTGGCCGTCCTGGAATATGGAGGCCTGGTTTCCCCTGGCGCCGTGCTCGGGCCTCATCAAGCGGCCTACAGCAAGGCACTCACTTGCAACGGCCCCGCTGATGGTAACCCTTGGACAGCGTCCTGCGTCGGCGGCGGGATGCCGTTCTACAACGCGATAACGTTCAGATATCGACAGGCAGATCTGTCAGCCTCCCAATATCTTACGACTGACATGGAGATTGATTGGCCCATTACCCTCCAGGATCTTGAACACTGCTATTCGGAGATCGAGCATCTCCTCGAGATCAGTGGCGCGAATGGATTTCCATCGTATCCAGCCAGTCCGCGTGGGTTGATGTTATCCAATGCAATGCAGGAACTCAGCATAAGATCAAAGAGCATCCCCCTGGCAATCAGGCCGCCAGGGACCAACAAGGGATGCATCAATTGTTCGGCTTGCGATGAACTGGTGTGCCCTACGGATGCGAGAGCATCAGTGCTTGCAAGAAACATTTTGGATGACTCCGCCCTGCCGGGAACGATCTCGGTTCTATACGGCTGTTTCGTCAACCGGATCGAAATGCGAAACGACGGTCAGGCTGAAGCCCTTGAGTGCTATGTGCCGCTCTCATCGGAACTGACCCGGATCCCAGTTGAAAAGGTCATCGTCTGCGCAAACGCGATACAATCAGCGGCATTGATGCTTCGGTCGAAAAGTGGGCATGCACCGAAGGGAATAGGAAACGAATCCGGCCTCGTTGGGCGGGGCGTCTCATTCAAGATTAGTGGCTACTCCGTCGGCTACATGGAACCGACCGATCGCGGCTCCGGTGCATTTGCTCCGCACTGGGGACCCCATGCGACCGTCTATACCGATGAGTTCTACGAGCATAACGACGTGCCATGCAGATTTGGCGGCCTCATTTATGAAGCGAATTTCCCCTCGCCGGATAAGAACGTCGGCGTTGTGCGCCTGCACTACATAGCCGGAGAAGAGCCATGGTCGCACAATCGCGTCTTGCTTGACGAGGCCGTGGACCAGTACGGTATCCCTTACATCCGTTTCGAATACCGAAACTCGGAAAATGACCGTGCGCGAATGAATTTTCTCGCCGACCGCGCGGATGACATTCTGCGCCACCTTGGCGCATGCCGCATCGATCGAGAGCCATCTTTCCATGGAAAAGGCAGCTCCCACCTGCACGGCACGATGCGCGCTGGATGTGATCCGAGGACCTCGGTCGTAGACAGCTGCGGCAGGGTTCATGGGTTCACCAACATCCATGTCATGGATGGCTCCGTTATGAACTTCGCGGGGAACAGCAATCCGACACACACAATCATGGCCAACGCCAGGCGAATGGCCATGTCACTCAAGTAAAAGGGGCAACTTAGATGCTCGATCCTGAAGCTACCGGACATTTGGCTGAATGGGAGCGTGACACCCGGTTATCGATCATATTCCGCGCCGCCAATGGCGCGATGGCAGAGGATATCAACGGCAAGATCTATCTGGATATGACGTCCTGCAGCGGGGCTTCGCCCTTGGGCAGCAATGCCCCGGTGTTCAAGGCCAGGCTTGCGCAGGCGATGGAGCGGGAAACTGATATTTTGCCATCGCCGGTGAGTGAGCAACGCCAGATACTCGCCGGGAAAATCTTGGAGATGTTCCCAAGCAATTCCAGAGTGTTCTTTCTGAGGACCGGATCTTGTGCAACGGAAGCGGCGGTTCGGATCGCCCGGCACCGAACTGGCCGACCGCTCATCCTGACGGCTGGCTTCCACGGATGGCACGACATCTTTCAACAGCACCCTTGGTCAAACAACACGCCGGCCAAGGATCAACACATCCAGGATTTCCAATATGACCTCGATATCCTGAAGCAGCAGCTGGTCGGGAACGAGGGGAGAGTCGCGGGCATTTTCGTCACGCCTGAGCCTTCGGTCTTTCCTCCGGAATTGCTCCAGGAAATCTCCAGGACGGCAAGCCTGCATGGAGTATTGCTGATCGTTGATGAGGTTCTATGCGGACTTCGTTACGCCAAGGGTGGCTACTGCCGAAAACACGGTGTGAAAGCCGACATCATCACATTGGCCAAGGGGATTGCACAAGGCATTGGCCTTTCCGCGGTCGTCGGCACCGCCGATGCCATGGTGGGAGTCGACAGGGCCTATCTGGGCAATACCTATCTGCGCGAGAACCGGGCCTTTGTGGCCGGCAACCTGACACAGGAAATCTTTGAAGAAGCAGAAATTGCGGCTCGTATCGCCGAGAACGGCTTAGCGCTCAAGAGGCAGTTCCAGACCTCGTTCGAGCGTAGCGAAATACCTGCGCGCGTGCTCGGAAGCGATACCATGTTCAGAATCATTCTGCCTTCCCAAAAGCATGGAATGGTCTTCGCTCAAAGGTGTCTGCAGCACGGTATCTACACCGGCTACCCAGGGACATACATGAGCAATGCGTCCATGGACGGTGCATTTTTTGCAGCTTTGCAGCCGGCACTGGAGCGAGCACTCGCGGACTATCGCAAGGACGAGGACATGACTGTACAGGTCACTGACGCATCCATTGTCGAATACTGCGCGGAGGCGTTCCACACCACAGAGAGAGCATGTCTCTCTAACAAGCATCATTGGGCTTGATACGGGCAGGAACGCCGTGAAAGATCGAACGAAAACCGCAACCGTCAATATTCAGCTCGAAGATTATGATCATATAGCCTTCGATCTGGACGGAACCCTTGTAGATTCGGGGGCTGTGATCGAAAGCGCACTCCGTCGATGGGCACGGGAGGAATGCATCTCGCCCGATTACGCGATGCGGATGTCGGCCGGCCGCCGGGACGTCGACCTGGTGGCGGCGATTGCGCCCGGTCTCTCGCCAGAACGCGAAGCAACTCGCATTGCGGATTATGAGATCCAATCGATGAGTCTGTTGCAACCGATCCAGGGCGCCGCAGAGTTCTATGGCTCGATCCCCGTCGAACGGAGATCTATCGTCACCTCTTCGGCAAGGGTTTCGGCCCTTGCCCGCCTCGAGGCGGCTGGACTCTCCTGCCCGAGGATCATGATTGCAGCCGAGGACGTCAGTCAAGGAAAGCCGCATCCGCAACCCTATCAAATGCTGTTGCGAATGCTGCGCATCAATCCCAACAGATGTTTGGTTTTTGAGGATTCCCGCACCGGAATTGAAGCGGCGATCGCTGGAGGCTGCGACTGCGTAGGTGTCGGCCCAAATGCCAGAGGTCACCCTGACACCAGGGGCTGGATAGAGAATTTTGCGAGGCTTCCTTTCTAACCGGCCGCGCTGAACCTGCGTCCCCGACTGAAAGGAGGGCCACGAAATGAAAATATCAACCAAACCCCGCGCACCACTATTTGATGAGGTGCTGGTAGAAGGCTCGGTACTTCAGCATTACGAAGCGGAGCGAAACGACTATTACGAACTTCTCGCTAAACTATTTCGTTCGTCCAGCGCAATTCGTGCCAAGATTGGCCGCCGTTGTATTTGGCATATAAATTCCACCGCGTTCGGCGGTGGGGTGGCCGAAATGCTTCCACATCACATATGCCTCCTTCGGGAACTTGGTTTTGATGTGCGTTGGCTCATCTTTAAACCGAAGGAAGAGCAATTTTTTCAATTCACCAAAGGACTTCACAATTCTCTTCACGACGCCGCCGTGGCAGGCTTGAATGATCTGCTGCCGCATTATCTTGAGGCATCGAAGCAAGGCGCCGCGCAGCTGGAAAGGATCATCAGACGGGATGGCTTTCTGGTTGTTCATGATCCGCAGCCACTTGGTGCAGCTGCGAAGTTCTTGGAATCTCACCCGCACCCGGCTATCTGGCGATGCCACATCGGCTATCCAAAGCGCACCCCAACAGTCGACGCAATCTGGGGGTTTCTGGGGGAATACCTCCGTCAATTCCAGCGCATTGTCCTGAGCGCCAAGGAGTATGCCTTTGATACCGGTCTCCCCATAGATATCATCCAGCCATCGATCAGCCCATTCTCAAGCAAGAACCGTAACTACGAAGGGCCAGTAGGCCAGACGTTGGAGAATTTAGTTTCGTTCAATAGCCAAGAATTCGAGTCCACCCCATCCCTTCAGGACATTCTCGGCTCGCGGTATTTCCTTCATGTATCCAGGTGGGATGGACTGAAAGGTATTGACCGGATCATCGCCGCTTTCGATCGCTTTGTGAAAATGGCGCTCGACGAGGCATACGATATACGCCTGGTGGTCGCGGGACCGGATCCTTTGGGTGTTGCCGACGATCCTGAAGGACGCGAGTATTTCGAGAAATGCGTCGCATTGTGCTCTCAATTACCCAAGGAAGTGCGGCGGCGCTTGTATCTGGCCTGTATCTCGGTGAACGACCACGACGCAAATGCCGAAATTGTCGGCCGGCTGCAACAGAACGCCCATGGAGTATTTGCGCTCTCTCGCGAAGAGGGTTTCGGCCTGACAGCAACAGAGGCTCTGTTCCGAGGCAAACTCGTCGTCGTGTCGTCCGCCTTTGGTCTGAAAAGGCAGGTCGTAAATGGGCTGAATGGCGTTGTCCTCGACGAGCCGGACATCGAGGACAAAGCTGCAGAAATTATGCATCACCTTGCGGCCGGTTATAGTGATTTCGAGCCCATGGCCAGAACCGCGCGCGAAAACTGCCTGCGCTCGAGTACGCAAATCTCGCAAATTCCAAAGTGGTATGACTCGATTCAATCGGCTCTATCAAGTTTTGAGCAGATGCAATACCGGGAACCGTTCAAGCCAACGGTCATCTGAGCCAGGCGGCGGACGTCTCCGCGCCGAGGTCGCGTAGGGAGGCATAGACTTCCAGCTCCGCCTCGCCCTATGCGCGAACTTAACGTTTCCAGCCGCCAGGCCGTCATGAGCTGCTCGGAACAGGCAAAGGAGATAGCATGGATCCCTTTAAGAACGTCAATCCATCCCGCGTCTCAGATCTCGCCCGCACA
>NZ_JARAKC010000045.1:0-9720 GCF_049887195.1 Mesorhizobium abyssinicae | reverse complement strand
CTAGCCGTTCGAGCGCGGCAATGCGCGCCTCATAAGCCTGGAGAAGATCGGCCGCTGCTGCATCCTCATCGAGAGCGCCCGCCTCTCGACCCATATCCGGATCAGATTGCGTGAGATGTCGTGGCGCTTCGAGAGGGCATGCAGGGTCTCGCCGCCGAAATACTCCTGCGAAACCTGCCGCTTGAACTCGACGCTGTGGGTTCGGTGCTTTGCCATGGGCCTTCATCCTCTGAAAGCCCGGCTGCCCGGTCAATTACCGAAAACCATCCTGTCCGGCACCAGGGGCCCACTCCAGCGCTAGCACGGATATGACGCGGGTTAGCCTCGGGAAGAGCCGGATGCGGGAAATCGGTCCGCCCGGATCTGGGAGGGCGAAAGCCGAATGGCTGAGCTACCCGACCACGATCCGGATCGCACCGTTGACGGTCTCGCTACTCCCGGCCGAGCTGGCGCTGCCAGCGTTGCGAGCCAAACGAAGCTCTAAATCAGAGGCAAGGTTACGATTTTCGAAGCCACGCATTTGGAGCACAAGTGACATTAATCCCGAACGCGTCGGTGTAATAAGTGTCGACTAGGAAACCTGACTCCTCTATCATCTGAAATCCGTCGATAATCTCCTTGTTTACTTGAAATGGATTGTCTTCGATTACGTAGTAGTCGCCTTTTTTCATAAACTTGTTTAAGTAAGAAAATATGGAAAATATTTTCACGTGGGCGTCGTCGATCACAAGCCAAGGGTGGGGGAACCTAGCCAGCAAATTTTCGTCGAAGTTGGCGGCATCAGAAAGGTCGATTTGATGAAAGGTAAGCAGAGGATGTTTTGTTGCATTTTCATGGACACACTTGGTATACAAATCGAAGGAGTGTACTTCACCCATGTTATCGCAGAGTACAGACATATTATCAGCAAACCACAGTCCGCTGCCACCCTGATATGAACCGAGCTCTATAATTGTCGCAGGCTGAAGATCCCATATTAATCGTGGATACAAGGCAAGATCAAAAGGCGTCTTTAAAAGTATAAGACCTTTATAAGTCTTGGACAATGCTCCAACTTTTGTGGAGCGCTTGTCAGCAATCCATGGGTAGATAGACGACATCCATGTTCGATCGGATGGCTTGGCAAAGCGGTCAGAATCATCAGCATCCAGGACGTTGCTAATGGTGTCAAACATTCCCAGCCAGTCAGGAATGAACTCTCGCCACCCCTGATCTAGAAGTCCGTCGGGCTTCATCTGATCGGGGTAGTTCTCGTGGGCGGCATCCCAAAAAGCCTTGTACCCGGAAGCGAGTTTCATACGTCTATCTCCATGTTTACATCCGCCTCCTTATCGACGCAATCGGCGTGCCACTCGCGGAATGAGGTTGCGCGCGCTTTAACGAGACCGAAAAGCATGCCTGCATGCCCGCTGGAATGTCCGCGCGCTTGTCGGGTCCGGGACATCATGGACGAACCCCTACATCAACGTTCGCTCCGCCGCTGGCATGCGGCGAGCGCATTTCGCTGATTGTGAGCAGCTATTTCACGCGATGGTGAGCGCTCATTTCATTTGATCGTGAGCAGGGATTTCACCCGATCATGAGCGGCCGCTTCGACCGACCTGTTGATTGATTCAGGTGTTTGCGGCTGCGTCAAGAGCGTGGGCGCGGGCTTTATGTTTTCGCATGCTTTCTCCGGTGAGTTGAAGTCGGTGAGCGTTGTGAACGAGGCGATCCAAAATCGCATCGCCGAGCGTGGGACCGCCGACAACATCGTGCCAGTGTTCCACGGGGATTTGGCTTGTGACGATTGTGGACGCGCGGCCGTGGCGATCATCGAGGATTTCCAGGATGTCGCGGCGCTCGGCGGCGTTGAGGACCGACAGGCCCCAGTCGTCGAGGATGAGGAGTTGAATGCGCCCGAGCGTCTTGAGCATACGGCCATAGCGGCCGTCGCCGCGCGCCAGCGCGAGCGCCTCAAAGAGACGCGGTACGCGATGGTAGAGCACTGATCGATTGTCACGGCAGGCTTTGTGGCCAAGGGCGCAGGCCAACCAACTCTTGCCCAGGCCGGTTGCGCCCGTGACCAGCAAGTTCTCGTGGCGGTCGATCCAGTCGCCGGCGACGAGCCGAGCGAAGACGGCGCGGTCGATACCGCGCGGGGTGCGCAAATGACATCTTCCACGCACGCGCTCTGGCGCAGCGCGGCGAATTTGAGGCGTGTGGTGAGCCGTTTGGTGTCGCGCTCGGCGGCTTCGCGATCGACAAGAAGCCCGATGCGCTCCTCGAACGACAGGGCATCGAGATCCGGTGATCGTCGCTGCTCCTCGAAGGCCTTGGCCATTCCGGTCAAGCCGAGTGCGATCAGCCGTTCATGGGTGGGATGGGCGAGCATTGAGAACTCCATGCTTCAGTGGAAATAGCCCTGACCGCGGATGTTGCCGTGGCGCAGGGGCTGGTGGTCGGGCGTCTCTTCGAGGAAAGCGCGATCAAGGCCGTTCTTGAGGATCGAACGGATCGAGGCGACGGAGCGTGCCTTGATAAGGATGCCGCGTTGGCAGGCTGCATCGACGCGCGTGTTGCCGTAGCTTTTGGTCAGCGCCAGGATGCCGAGACAAGCGCGAAAGCCCTGTTCGGGATGCGGCCGGTCAGCGATGACGGCCTGGAATGTGGCGTGACCGATCTTCTCGCCGGCCGCGATCAATCCCCCCGGCGTCCACTTGCCGTAGCGGTGATGCGCGCTCGGCAGTGATCGGCAACGGTGGTGTGGCCGCGCCGGTTGGGCGCACGGGCGTGGCTGGCGATCCGCTGCCCTTGGAATATCTCGACAGTGTTGACGGCGATACGCACATCGACGAGCTCGCGAATGAGGCGGTAGGGCGTGGAATACCAGTGTCCGTCGACCTCGACGTGATAGTCGGGCGCGACACGGCAACGCTTCCAGCGCGCAAAGACGTATGGCTGATCCGGCAGTGCGCCCAGCTTCGGCCTGTCGATCTCGGCGAAGAGTTCGGCGCGGCTGGAGCCGAAGCCGCGCATCTGGCGGGCGTTGAGTTCGGCGACGAGCAGGCGGATGGCGCCGTTCAACTCCGCCAGGGAAAAGAAGCGCTGATTGCGCAGCCGCGCCAGGACCCAGCGCTGGGCAATTTGCACGGCGACCTCGACTTTTGCCTTATCCTTCGGGCGTCTCGGCCTGGCTGCGAGAACTGCGGTGCCGTAATGGCTCGCCATCTCCGCATAGGTCCGGTTGAGACCGGGGTCGTAGCGATCGGGGTTGGTGACGGCGGCCCTGAGATTGTCGCAGACCACGAACTTCGGCACGCCATCTAGAAATCGGAACAGATTGGTGTGAAGGCTGATCCAGTCGGGCAGGCTCTCGCTCGGGCACGCCTCGGCGTAGGTATAGTTCGACGCGCCCATCACGGCGACGAACAGCTTCATGGGCGCGCTTCGCCGGTGATGGGGTCGAAGACGTCGATGGTGTCGCCGGCGAAATCGACAAACACCTTCTCGCCGCCGAGGTGCGTCTGGCGCATCGTCGGGCGCGCGCGCCCTTTCCAGGCTTCGAAGGTCGTACAAAACCAGGTGTAGCCAAAGCCGTCGGGATTGGCGGCGCGATACTCTTCCCATAACAGCACCCGCGTTACACTGCGGCGACGCAACTCCTTCTCTACATAGCTCCAATCGGGCACCGGCCGCCGGGGGCTTTGCGATGCTGCCTTCGGCGCTGGGAAGAGCAGCAGCTCAAGGCCTTCGTCATCCCTCCCCTCGGGCAGCGGCCAGCTCAGCCCGGCGAGACGGGCGCGCCGCAGATAACCATGCACGACGCCATTGCTCACCCCGAGCGTGTGCGCGATGGCGCGTTCGGTCAGGCCCTGGACATGCCTTAGACGTAAAACTTCTCTGATCCGCCGCATCGACAATCTCTGGGTTGGCATCAGGCTTCCTCGTTTGAACGAGGCACCCTGTAGCTGAGTTGTCGGCCGAAGCGTCCCGCACCTCCGAAAAGGTGCTCACGATCGTCTAAATCGTTGCTCATGATCTCGTGAAATCCGTGCTCACGATGCGGTGAAATCCGTGCTCACGATCGCCTGAAATACGCAGGCGGCTCGTCTGTCAGGGGATCTTCCGCATATTTGGTGCAGGTGCCGGGATTCACGGGCGGTGCGAATGAGGTCCATAGAGTCGGAATCGCAGTCGACGCCGGTGATTCGCCCGTGCTCCATGCCTTCCGCTCTCTGGTCTCGACCGAGCTTTCGATTGTCCAATTTCTCCCACAGGCCGACAAGGTGGTGCTTGTAGCCCGGCCGAAGGCGACAGAATCGTGCTGTCCCTTCTGCGGTTGCCGAACCGGCCGCGTCCACAGCCACTACATGCGCCGGGTGGCTGATCTGCCGTGGCAGGGACGGGTTGTCGAAATTCGGCTCCACGCCAGGCGGTTCCGTTGCGCCGATCCGCAATGCCGTCAGCGGATCTTTACGGAACGATTGCCGGAAACGGTGCAGCCGAGAGCGAGACGCACCGCCCGCCTCGGCGAGAGCCATCTGGCGATCGGCTTCGCGGTCGGTGGCGAATCCGGCTCGCGCCTGTCGCGCAAACTCGCCATGCCGGTAAGCGGCGACACGCTGCTGCGGATGATCCGCGCAGCCGGGTTCGAGCCGCCGGCCGCGCCGCGGGTGGTCGGCATCGACGACTGGGCCTGGCGCAAGGGGCAGCGCTACGGAACGATCATCTGCGATCTGGAGCGCAACCGCGTGCTCGATCTGTTGCCGGACCGAAATGCCAACACGGTCGCGTCATGGCTGAAACGTCATCCGGGCATCGAAGTCATCGCTCGCGATCGCGCCGGCGTTTATGCTGACGGCGCCCGTCGCGGTGCTCCCGATGCAACGCAGGTCGCCGACCGCTGGCATCTTCTTCAGAACCTGGGCGAAGCGTTGCGTCTGGCCCTCGGCCGCCATCGCAAAGCGGTCCGTGCCGCCGGAAAGGCGATGATGGCCGAGATGAGTGGCGATGACGACGCCAATCCGGAACCATCGGTGGAGACTTCCCCGAAGCTTGATGGCCTGCGCCGGTCGCGCCGCAACCAGCGCAGTGAACTCTATGCTGAAGTCCTTGATTTGCGGACGACCGGGATGTCGCCGCGACAGATCGCGCCCCGGACCGGCATGAGCGTGAGAACGGTCGAGCGCTGGCTTGCAGCGGGCGGGGAGCCCGAGCACCGGCGCCCGCCCATGGATCCTTTCCAGGAGTATCTCGAAGGACGCTGGCAGGAAAGCCAACGCAACGGGTTGCACCTGTGGAGCGAAATCAAGCGCCGCGGCTTTGCAGGCAGCAAGGTGACCATCTACAGGTCGACCGCCGCCCGCCACCAGTGCTCATCGGCCGCTCCGCCAAATGCGCGATGGCGGCCGCCGTCGCGCCGAAACTGTGCATGGCTGCTGAGCGAAGACCCGACTTTGCTCGATGAGCAGACCGAGCAATTCTTGGGCCATCTATATGACTGCGCGCCGGAGCTCTTGAAGGCGGGTGACCTGGCTCGACGTTTCGCTGCACTGATACGCGGTAACGATGATGCCGTCTCGAGCAATGGATCGAGGACGCCACGGACAGCGAACTGGCTTCCCTTGCAGCAGGCATCGGCCGTGACATTGCGGCTGTTCGGGCCGCCATCACTCAGCCCTGGAGCACCAGTCCCGTCGAGGGACAGATCAACCGTCTCAAGACCATCAAACGCCAGATGTATGGGCGCTCCGGGTATGCGCTGCTGAGAAACAGGCTGCTGGCAGCCGCCTAACGACCGTCGAAACAGACGGGGCAACCAAGGGAACGCCGCCCCTGCACCAAATATGCGGAAGATCCCAATCAGCATGAGAATGCCGGCGGCTTGAGACGCAGGGAGGGCGTAGCCCGACCGGAGTTTCAAGCCGCCGGCGGCGTTCCTTTCGGAGCGTTGTCTGGTGATCGCGGCCGACTGGGTATGCCGGTGGTTTTTCCGATTGGAGGAATCACTTTGTGCCCGGCCGCCACGTAACCGATCACCAGATGAGGCTCTAAGTTCCGGCAGACCTATACGACGGCCATCGCGGCGGCGAAGGCGTCGATGAGCACGGCCACCGCCTATCGCATCGAGAAGGATTCGACGCTGCCCTCGCAGAGGAAGGTTCCGCGACAACGGCGCCGTCCTGATCCGCTCGCCGACTTTTTGACGCCGAGATCGTGCCGCTGCTGCGGGCGGCGCCGGGGGTCCGGCCGGTCGCAATCTTCGAGGAGATGCTGCGGCGTCATCCCGAGTTAGGCAGCGCCATTCGTCGCACGATCGAGCGTCGCGCTCGATCACGTGGATCGTGGATCGCAGCCGCAAGCCGGTCGGCCAGTCGCAAACGCCGTTCGGCGGCCGCCAGAAGCATGACGCCGCCATCCGATGTGATGCGGCCGCCGTTAAACGCAGCTGTGATCTTCTTGCGTCCGACGGCTGGAAAAGACAGCGGCAGCAACGTATCCTCGGTCATGGCGGGTGTGGATCTCGCGAGATGCGGTGGAAGGGTTGGCCTAAGCAACCGAATCCTACGCCAAATCGATCGCTTAAGCTACATCCGCCAGCCTCAAAGGCCCATCGTCGTGCATAAGACGGGCTAGGTATCAGAGCAGGAACTATCAGTTGTCGCGACGCCCGACTTTATTTTAAGGATAACAGCGCGCGGCAGGTCCGATGGGGGATGTCCCGGAGCTTGTTGAACTTCGGCTGAGCGACGTTGCGGGTTAATCATGTTAGGCAGCCTTCGATGCCGGAGCAAGGGGCTTTGTGCCGAGGCGTTGCCGATGGGCAATCAGCGCAGCGCGACCGGCAACTGCTTATGAGCTTTGAGCTTGCGGAAGCCCTTGGTGGCCTCGATCATGCCGGCTGCGACCCAACTGAGGGCCATCTTGCTATTACGCCAGCGCTTCACGTTGCGCGTGACGCGCTGGATCGTGCCCATCATGTTCTCGGCAATGTTGGTGCAGCCGAGCGAGCGGCTGAAGCTGCATAGGCAGCTTCAGCCGGACGACGGTGAGGATCTCGTTCAGGCCTTCCAAGATGCTTGCCGCGACGCCTGGGCCGATCCTGGTCGAGCCGACGCGCGAGGTTTCGGATGAGGTTCTCGGCCTTGCCGGCGTCGTCGAGCTTCCAGGCTTGGCGCAGCACCCGGCGCGTCGAGGCGTGAAGCTGCTTGTGCAGCCGATCCATGATGTTGCGCGCCTTGTGCGCTGGATTAGGCCTGTCCTTGCCGAAAGTGGCGCGGATCGCCTTCGACAGCGCCTTGAGCTCTTGGGCGAAACGTCCGCAGTGGCTGAGCCTTACCGCGGGCACACGCTGAATTTTAGATTGATCGACCGTAACGCATCGGCGGAACTAGTCGGGACATCGGGGTACGACTGCCGCGCTTAATGGTCGTCAAGGCTCGGCACGTCTTTGAGAAAATGCCTGCCAGCGCGGTATAGAGATCTTTCCCAACGCTGGTAAGCACCACGCCAGATGCCGCCCTCGCAAACAGCGGAGCACCGAGCTCGTCCTCGACGACTTTGATCTGCCGACTAATCTCTCCCGGTGTCACATTCAACTCAGAAGCTGCAAGCTCAAACGAAAGATGAAATGCCGAGGCTTCGAATGCCTCAAGAGCAATGAAAAATGCGAGATCATAACATCGATGAGACATTGAATGCTCCGATCGGATCAGCAGACCCGAATCGAGCGACCGGGTATCGAGCCTTGGGCTCATAGCGAGAGAGCCGGAACTCTACGAGGTAGACTTGGAAGGCTGAGATTAATCACGAAACTACGGTCCTACTCCGTTGTCCGCGCAACTTGCGCGCCGGTTGGCGCGAAGTTATGAGCTGCACCTGATCAATATCGACAGGCCCATCGCCCGGCAGTTTCGTCGGATTCCGACATTTTGTCCAGCTTCGGACAAGAAGGGCCGTGAATAGAATGCCCGTATCGCTCACTGGTGAGGTGCGATCGGGTCACTATGTCAAGCGCAAAGAGAAGCTCAGTTACGCGGACCGTACACGCGCTTCGTCGCCTCGCGTAGCTGCAAGTTGTCGCGAATGAGTTGTGCGGTAGCGCCATCATGGCCGTTCCTGCGGCGGTGCGGACGTTGGTATTCGGAAAACCCAGTAGTGCCCGTCTTCTTCGGCGAGGTATCTGCCGTTCCTTAGACACTGCACCAATTCAAGGAAACCCTCATCCTGTAGACGCTGCACCTCGACTTCAAAGGATGTTGATTCCGCATAACTTTTGCGGGTGCTTGCAACTACAAATCCGTTCGGACGGGTCACGCGAGCCAACTCGCGCAACCCGTCCGGTCGAACGTGACCGAGAGTGAAAACACCGCAGCAGACGGTTAGGTCATATCCCGCGCTAGCGTAGTCTGAGAGCCGACCGTTAAGGTCAACATTTCCCCGCGCATGGCGGTAAACGCCGGTTTGCAGCGCCTTTGCAGCCATCTCTTGCGAAAGGTCGAACCCATCGATCAACCGGAACCCGAGGCGTTCCAGTTCCACGCCGACGAGCCCTGTTCCGCAACCAGCGTCCAGGATTGCGATGCCATTTCGCTGCCCGGCCAAATAAGCCCTCTGCACGGCGCCTGCCAGTTCTGCCACGATCGTGGGTCCACAGTATCCGACGCGGACCTGATCCTGATCGAAGGTGCTCGCCCATCCGCGGTATAAGTTGGCCAAGCGAACTGCGTCCCCATCGAGGTCATGGGATGCCTTGATGCGCTCTCGTACGGCTTCGTCCGGTGCCGTCTGCTGATCCTGGGTGCTCATTGACAGCTCCTTTGTATTGGGTCCGATGATCAGCCGCAGCGCCCGTCCGGCACCGTCGGCGTTCGCATCGAGGGCATCAAAACTCATGCCAATTGGCAGAACGACGCGAAGAACCCATTTACGGGAACTGTTTCAGCTACTTGAGCTTGGAAAATGGAGGAGTCTGTTGGGCAAGCCTGTGTCGCGGAGCCGTCAAGACGTACAGAATGTCGGAATGTCCGCTCGACGTCGACGCTACGCTCGATGTCGTTCACGGCCATCAGCAGCTGTCGCTCTTCAACGCCCACTACGACGAGCGTTGCTTCCTGCCGATCCATGTCTATGACGCCGCCACCAGCCGCCCCGTCGCCATGATCCTGCGCCCCGGCAAGACCCCGACGGGCGAGGAGATCCGCGGCTATCTGCGCCGCCTCGTGCGCCGCATCCGCGCCCGCTGGCCGACCACCCGTATCCTGATCCGCGGCGATGGCCACTATGGCCGGGCGCAAGTCATGGCCTGGTGCGAGAACAACGGCATCGACTACCTCTTCGGCCTACCCGGCAACAAGGTTCTGCAGCGGCTCGTCGACGAGAGCGCCGACGACATCCCGCACGCGCCGCGCGCTCGAGCGTTCCGCCGTCTCTCCGGCGCCCTCGAGCCGGCCGCACCGTGAGCGCCGGGCGCCAACGCCCCGCAAAACCCGACAAACTCAACCCCAGCGCGTGCCCACAAGTCCCATCTTAACCGCGGCGGAACAGGCGCATCGACCTGCATGAGCGATCGCTCGGAACCAATCCAACCGCGCCTGAGCGCCGGCACTGTCGGAGATATCGGCGGTGGTGAGGTTGACCATCAACAGCCGTCCATCCGTATCGACGGCAATGTGTCGCTTGCGGCCGACAATCTTCTTGCCGGCGTCGTGACCCCTTGTTTCAGCTTGCGGAGCCTTG
>NZ_JARAKC010000044.1:0-10747 GCF_049887195.1 Mesorhizobium abyssinicae | reverse complement strand
CGGCAAAATACTTCATGGCTGCTCCTTCCCGATGCTTGTGGCGAATCAACATCGACCACGTTCTCACATCTCGACAGGAGCAGCCGCCCTTATCCGGGCTCGGCAAAGACCCCAATCACCCCATCTGACTGTTACGGCCGTCCAAGGACCCGACCACGACCCGTAAGAGGGTTGGAGTCAGGCGGAAATTTCGACCTGCACTGTATAATTGCCTCAAAAACAGATGCACCGAATATCAGGTACGCGCCGGAAGCAGACGTAGCTCCATCCCGCGCGCGTTATTGGTCAGGCACATCTACCCGGGGATCGTCAGCCCGCACGGAAGTTCGCAACTGGCCGGGATCCACCTTCGTGCGCTGTGCCCATTCGACAAGATTGGCCGGGCGGTATGTGAGATCAGCTCGCCACCGCTCGAACACGCTAGCGTCGATCGTCTCGTTGACGTTGATGTGGCTTCCGTCTTCCCGAACATCCGGGTCGCGGCCAATGGTGCGATAAAGGGGCGGAGAAACTATGGCGTACAATCCTGAGCCAAACGACTTATAGGAGTCGGCAATCGGCGCTATCAGAGCATCTCCATCCAGATCGACCTCTGATCGGAACGAAAGTCCCTGCGATTCCGCCTTCTTCATCATCCAGCGTAGCGGAGCTTGCGCAAGAAGATCGGTCTGATAGCCACCCCCAACATTGGCATGGGCACCAACAAACCAGCGCTGCTCAACGGCGGAGAGCGGGCGCGCCTGTGCGATGACCGCATTCTGATCTTTCGGGTGGCGAACATCCCAGAGCGTGGGAGCGAAGTCGTTCCGGTGCTCATCAATGGCTAGGGCGTGATAGCCGTTCAGGATATGGATGCGTAATCCTGTCTGTAGATAATTGAATGTGGAACGGCTAAAGCCAGGAATATTTCCACCCGCAAGGCCGACGGACCCGACAGTATCCCATACGCCGACCACCTTCACCTCCGCGGGATGGGAGTATTTGATCAGCCACTTATCTTGCTCAGTCAGCTTGCTGATGTCTCCGGAAGCGACCTTTTCCTTCAACTTCCAGATGGTCTCTTCGTTTGCCTTTTTGTAGCGATCAAAGAGCTCGGCTACGCCGATGGGAGAGCCTGCTTTTAGAATGCCATCCATCGCGATCAGGCCAGCCAGGCTTCTAGCCGTAAAAGCGCCCCGGCTGAAACCGAAAATGAAGATTTCATCGCCTTCGTTGTAGTTTTCGATAAGCCACTCGTAAGCCAGGCGGATGTTCTCATCGAGCCCCTGGCCGAAAACGCCCCCCAAGAAACCGTTGACCCCGACCTCATAGTAGACGAGTTGAGGTCTGCCATCTTTGCTTTTAGCGGCGCACAGCGCCCGCATCCGCCAGACGTTCGTATTGCTGTCGACGCGGTTCCATGTGCCGTCAAGAAAGACAACGAGGCGTTTTTGCTGCTGCTCGGCCCCTGCAAAGTTCGGCTGGTTACCACTTTTTTCCGAAGGACGCGTAATAATTACTCCGACCGCGACGAGCGCCACGATTCCTAATAAGAGCGCAAACCAATGCGCGATTCGCTCGATCAATCGCAGAATCTTCATGGCGGCCCCCCGTTGAAATTGCGTTGGCCGACTCGCAACACGATCGTCGACTTGGTCAGAGAATAGAGCCTGCACTGATTCGTTGCACGTTACAGCACCTAACTTGATATCGCGTCTTCTGGACGGGATTCTTCTTGCGTGTCTAGCGGGCTATCCAGATTAGCGAATTCAAATGAGGTGCGCCGACTTCAAGCTGGGTTTCGACGCAGGTGCCCTTTGGGTCATGTCACGATGATATCGCACTGGATCGAACGTGCGGTCTCGCTGCCCGTTCGCTCACTACCCCGCTGCGCTTTTATCGAGAGCTCGCTTCTGATGCGTTCAGACTTTCAGTCTGCCGTACCGCGATCATTGACAGCGCGAGGCTCGTTCCTCTGCTGGTGGGTCTGGCTGACCAAAGGGATCCACCACGTCCAGGACGCGTCGAAGAAACAGAACTGCCGGTGGAGAGCTTCTGGCACCGTAGAAACCACAAATCACGGCCGGCCTTTGTTTGCCTAGATCACTGCTGCTGAGTGCGAGCGATCGGTAACAGCCTATAATAACAACAATCACTTAGCTTTAAAGGCGGTAACCCCTCACCCGCTCGCTGCGCAGTCCCAGTCGCGTTTACTCAGAATAGCACTTCACTCTTGCACAAATATTCCCTTTAAGGGATGCTTAACCCTAAGCCGTGGGAGGGCTGGGGGATGAGAGTAAAGGCGTTTTTGGCACTTTGTGGCAGTGTCGCCCTGTGTGGCTGTCAGACTAGTAATCAAGCAGACTACGTTCAGATAGGGTTTGGGCCGAGTTTCGACGTGGCCCATGCTCAATGCGAATTGCAGAAGCGATCAGCCGACCAAGGCTATATTGCGATTGGGTCGCCGGCTTTTGTCGCTGGCGCGGGCATAGGCAACGCGCTTGGCAACGCGATGGCTGAAGATCAGTTCATGAAGAACTGTCTCGTCATCAACGGCTGGAAACGAGCGCCGCATGGCCAAGCACCTGCAGCTGCAGCGGCCGTTGCTGCTGGGCTCACGCCAACACCCTATGGGATTGCGCGCGCACCCGGCAGTTGGATCAATACGGCTCTGCTGGACTGGTCAGACGCCAACAAGAAGTGCGTCGCCGGGGACAAGGCCGCTTGTGCCACACGGGCGCAGCTCGGCACTCGCCTGAGGGCGGTCGGCATCGATCCGGCAGCGTCTTAGAGGCTGCGTCGTCGTGGTCGCAAGGCAGGTCAGGGGATTGGCGTGGCTCGCTTTGTTGGGCCTGGCGGCGTGGCATTGGCCTTCCGATCGGCAGAGGCCAATGAGTCCAAGCGACCAGACCGCGGTCGCGGATGGACGTCCACTGGTCAAATCAACCCCAAAGAGTACCCCAACACCTAGCGCGCATCCTTCATCGCAGCCTTCAATCGTCAAACCCGAACCGCAGGCGGCACCCAAGATCGCGACGCTTGCAGGCTCCGCTAACGCGATAGACGGTGATACGATCGAGATTGAGGGCACGCGCGTCCGTCTCAACGGCATAGACGCTCCGGAATATGCTCAGCAGTGTGAAGACGCGAAGCATTTCAACTACTCGTGCGGATGGCAGATCACATCAAGCCTGCAGAAGTTCTTGGTCAAATCGAAACCCACAAAGTGTGAGTTTGTGACTTGGGATCAATACGGCCGGTTCATCGGGAACTGTGCCCGAGCGGATGGCACCGACGTCGCTGATTGGTTAGTCAAGAACGATTTCGCGCTCGACTGGCCTAAATACAGCTATGGCGCCTATGCCCACCAGCAGGCAGCGGCGAAAGCAGCCAAGCTCGGGCTATGGAAGGGCTTTTTCGACGAGCCATGGACCTGGCGCACAAAGCAGGCCGAGCAATCAACCGCAAAGCAGCGATTCGCCATTCTGAACACGCAGGCGGAGTCACCATTGGGCTACTCCTGTCAGCCCCGGCGGACCTGTCCTCAGATCAGTTCCTGCGCCGAGGCAAACTGGTACCTTGCCAACTGCTCTTGGGGCAGCAAGCTCGATCGGGACAATGACGGGCTTCCATGCGAGAGCCAATGCTGACCGGCAGAGCGCTCAAAGCCGTTCTTGCGGCGGTATTTTCGCTTCTGCCAGGGATTGCGTTCGCCGGTCGAGCGTCTGACATTGTTGCAAGCATCCCCGAGCCAAATCGACTAACCGCGTTTCAATCGATCATATCGAACGCGTATAGCTGCACAGGCGCGACCAAGATGATCTTCATGGGAGAATCGGAAGACGCCGGCTATTGGACCGTCCGATGCAGCGAGGCGGACTATATGGTCGAGGTGAAGAATGCAGGCAGCCTCGAAACAAAGGTCCTTCAATGCTCTCTCGCAGAGGCGCTAGGCCTGCGCTGCTGGCGGCCATTCTAAAAGGCGGTGCGGGTGGACAAGCTCAATATAGGGGCTGATCAAGCTGACCGCTGGCGCAAACGCCTTCGGAAAAAGCGGCGCAGTTGGTGGCGATGGCGATATCTATTTCCGCTGGTGATGGTGCCGCTGGCTGCCTTTTTCTCGGTCAGCCCAACCAGCCTTGACACCGTCGCCGGTCTTATCCCTTCTGGCCTGCTCAACGGCGTGGCGGGCGGAAATGCCGGAAGCTGCAACATCAAGGGAAACATCTCGATCGACACCGGCGAGCGCATCTATCATGTCCCCGGCCAGGAGCATTATTGGGAGACCAAGATCAGCCCTCAATATGGCGAGCGGTGGTTCTGCAGCGAAGCCGAGGCCCGAGCTGCCGGCTGGCGAAGAGCGCGCCGTTAGGAACACCAGGTCGCCACGGAGGATGACACAAGCGAGAACCAAGCCGATCGCCGTAAAAGGCGTCAGCGCGCCTTGGCTGCCCCGCGTAGCAACTCCGGTCTACACGCCAGAGGATTATCCGCTCATCCGTCAGCTTCCCTGAGCCGACGACATGCCACCGACTTGGGAAGCGTGGCGCATGCAGCCTGAACTTGCACAGAAGCAGCGCGCACCGGCGGGCGATTATCGCCACAAAAACGTGCGCGGTCAGGCCCGACCTCTTCCAAGCATGGCTCGACGCCAATCCGCAGGTGGCTTCATATCCTTCCAGACAGCGCTACGCTCAGGAGTTGCTTGATACCCGTGCCGCTCGGGGAGCCGCTTACGACGAAGAGCACCGCCAAGAGATAGAAGCGGCGGCCGAATATCCGGCCGCCCCAGTTTACACTCCTCGTGACTACCCGCTCATCCTGGGGCTTTCGGCAACCGGCAATCCGCCTGCAACCTGGAAGGAGTGGTGGGAGAATTCCAAAGCATCTGAAGCTGAGCGCCGTCGCCAGGGCTTGTTAACGACCAGAGTCCGGGTTCATGCTGGAAAATTCAAAGCTTGGTTGCAGGCCAACCAGCCTTTGTCATCAGAACAGACAAGGCAGAAGTATGCTCAGCAACGGCTGAATATGAAGCGCGCCCGGAGAGCAGCGCGACGCGCTGAGGAGCGACTGCCGTGGGCGAGGCGCTTGCAATTGTTGACCGCAGCATCGCAAGCACCCTCCCCTTGGCCCCACAAGGCGATAGAAGTGTTGGCTCATGCCCTATTGGCGGTCGCAATTGCCACTGTGCTGCTCGCCGTCAAGTGGCTACGCAACGATTAGTGCAATCTAATATTATGAAAGCGCTGTCGCAATCGCCGCGCTTCGAATGACATTACAAATGAAACCGTTCTACGCTTGCCATCGTCTGCCCGGCCGCGATATCGCCGACCTGTGGCTCGGTTCGCTTCCTCCCACCTCGGGCGAGCACACCCCCGGGGCCTGTCCAGAGCGAACTGAGCCGCACCCAGAGTTAGGCAAGCGGATGAACCGAACAATCAAGGAGGCCACCCGGTCTGGAAAGCCTCAAGGCCGACGTCCTGGTCTCCGTGATCGCCTACGACTTGGCCAAGCACCTCTAGCCCTGAGATGGAAAACACCTATCAGGTGCTCTGCGACGCAGGGCCAAAGGACCCGTCAATCTTCAAGCGCGGTACGGAGTCTCGGCTGGCGAGGTCCCACACGACCGCTGTCGCTTCCCCGCCATTCGCGCAGATCGCCTCGGCAGTTGCGTGGGCTTTTCGCGACCGATGTCACCGCACGCGACTCGCGCACCTTCACGTGCCAGCGCCCGCGAGATGGCGCCCCCTAGCCCGCCGCCTGCACCGAGTACAAATGCCGTCTTCCGTGCAATTCCCAGGCCCATGATATTGGCCTTGCCTATGATTGAGAGAACATTGGTTGGCCGGGGAAGTCTAGTTCCGCTGTTAGAATGCTCCCGGTCTCGGATTCGGTAATGAAAAGAGTCCTGTTGCCTTCACCGCCGAAGGCAACGTTGGTGGTCATCCGTCCGCTTGGCGAGTTGATGCGCAGTAGCGGCTCACCGAGCGTATTGAACAACCATATGCAACCGAGCCCTATATGGGCGATAGCCAGAGAGCCTTCGGCATCCATCGCCAGACCGTCCGGCCCAACGCCTCCAGTCAGCCGGACAAAGGCACCGACCTTGTAGGCAGTGCCGTCAGAACGCATCGGCACGCGCCAGACAGCGTTGTCGCGAGTCACGTTAAGGAAGATGGTGGTCTCGCTGCGGTCGAGGACGAGGCCGTTGGGGCTCGGCACCCGGTCCAATACGACATTCAGTCGCCCATCCGCGCGCAGCCGGAACAGGCGCCCGAAGGGGTCGTGCAGCCCGCTTAAGCCCTGGTCGGTAAAATAGAGATCTCCATTGCATGAGAAGTGGAGGTCGTTCAAACCGTGAAACGGCTTGCCCTCATAGCCATCGACAACGGTGGTCACCTTCCCGGTCCCAGGCTCAAGGTCAAGCAATCCCCGGGTGAAATCGGCAACGAAAATCCGCCCGTCCGCATGGAACTTGAGCCCGTTCGGCGACCCGTCATATTCTGTGATGACGCTGAAATCACCCGTCGGTGACATCCTCAATATCCGTCCCCACGCTACGTCGACCATGTAGAGATTGCCGCCGCGATCGAAGGAGGGACCTTCGAGGAAGCAGTCCGTAGCCGCGCCCGACCGATGTGTCTGCGCCCATTGGGAGGCGCGCCCACTAATCCGGAGCGCATCTGGCACGCGGGCGAACACCTTTGCTTCGATCTGCGGCGGTTGTGCAAACATGAGAGTGACTCCTGCTGATCAATCGAGGCGGGTGGGATCCCCATTGAACCCATCGGCACAAAAACTACCGCCTTGAAAGCGAGCCTCAAACGCTGGTTCATCCAGATGTCCCTGCATTTGCGGCACGAAGCGTCGTCCTTCGGGAAGAAGCCGATCGCGCGGGCGCCTGCATCGTCCCACTGCTTGCGCGTGTTATTCGAGACGCCGTATACGACGTGGAAGTGCACGTCTTCGGCCTCGATACAACGCTCGGTCAAATCGACGAAATCTTGTTCGCTAATCCAGACCAAAGAGAACGGCGAGGCGGCGGTGAAGTACGGCATACACCGATCCGCTGACTGATCACACTTAGACCATGATTATCGGCGTACAGACGCCCAAGCGCCTCGCCGAAACCTTGGATACTCCATAGAGCCCATTGGGTTTTAGTTCAATCTGATTTGCTCAATCCTGGGAATCCTGATTCAACTAAAACGCGACCCGCTCTAGAATAGACAGAAAGACGGGCGGCATTAGCGCGAGGAGATAGGCGATGCAACCTGAAGCGATAGGCTGCCTTGCTAACCAGCAAGGAAGCTGCCGCTCATCCTTTAATATGGAGCGGCGGCCCGACGATCATGACGGTCGGATCGGCCGACAGAAGCTTCCTAGCCTCCGTCCTGACATCCTCCAGAGATACTGCGTCGATCAGCGCGGCGCGGTTTTTGATATAGTCCATGGCCAAATTTTCGCGCTGCAGCCTGACCAGTGTCGCCGCAATCGAATCCGAAGACTTGAGGGACTTAGTCGCAAATGAGCCGATCATGTATTTCTTGGTCGCCGCGAGCTCTTCCTCGGTCGGCCCGTTTTCGGCCATGTCCTTCACCACCTGGCGCACGATCGAAAGCGTCTCGGCGGCGCGGTCGGAGCGTGTCGCGGTGGTGATCAGCAGCGTGTGCGAATGCTCGTTGTCGACGAGGTCGGAGCTTACGCCATAGGCAAGGCCCCGCTTCTCGCGCACCTCGGCAAAGAGCCGCGAGGTGAAGGTCGAGCCGCCGAGGATCTCGTTCATCAGCACGGCGGCGAAGAAATCCGGATCGCTGCGCTTCACACCCGGCCAGGCCAGGCGCAGCGAGGTCTGCGGCAGGTCGTAATTCACCTCCAGCTGCTGGCCGAGCTTGGGCGTGACGTCGGCCACCGGAGCCAGCGCCTGCTTTTCCGGCAAGTCGCCGAACACGTCGTCTAGCTTGGCGCTTAGCGTTGCGGCGTCGATGTCGCCGACCACTGCCACGTGCAGGCCGCTGCGGGCGAAACCGGCCTTGTGGAAGGCCCTGATGTCGTCGGCGGTGATAGCAGCCAGGCTCTCCTTGGTGCCCTCGTCCGGCCGCGCATAGGGATGCTCGCCATAGATGGCGCGCAGCCAGCGCTGCCGCGCCACCGTGTTGGGATCGCGCTCGTTGGCAAGGATGCCGGAGAGGATCTGGCTGCGGATGCGGTCGATCGGCGCCTGGTCGAAGCGAGGGCTGTTGACCGCCAGCTTCAGCAACCCGAAGGCCTCATTCTTCTCTTCCGACAGCATGCGCATAGAGCCGTAGGTGCCGTCGCGCGCGGCCTGAAAACTCATCTCGGCGCCGGCATCGTCGAGCTTCTGCTGGAAGGCGTCGCTGTCGAGGTCGCCGGCGCCTTCGTCGAACAGGCCGGTCATAAGATTGATCAGACCCTCCTTGCCGGCCGGGTCCTGCGCGCTGCCGCCGTCGAAGACGAAGCGAACGGAAATCAGCGGGATCGAATGATCCTCCACCAGCCAGGCGGTGATGCCCTTCTTCGACTTCACCTCCTGGATGTTCATCTCGGCGCGGGCGTCAAGCGCCGGCAGCGACAGAAAGAACAGGGCAAAGCACAAAGTGGCGATGGCGCGCGCCACCGATCCTACTCCCCTCGTGGGGGAAGGAACGCCGCTCATCCGTTTAAGGACCAGGCTCATCATCAATTCCCCGCCTGTTGCTGCGGCAAGAGATAGCCGGTGGTCGAGTGGTCGAGCACTAAGTAGCGGGCGGCCACTTGCTTCACCTGGTCGGCGGTGACCTTGCGGATACGCTCGGGCCATTCCTGGACGTCCTTCACACTGCCGCCGGTGGCGAGCGTCGAGCCATACATATTGGCCATGTCTTTCTGCTTGTCGCGGGCAAAGATCGTCGAGCGGACATAGCGGGTCTTGGCGCGCTCCAACTCGTCCTCGGTCACGCCATCCTTGACGATGCGGGCGATCTCGGCGTCGACGGCCGCCTCGACGTCGCTGAGCTTGGCGTCGCCGCGCGGTGAGCCAAAGACGGCAAAGTTGGTGGCGTCGAGCATGGTGCCCTGGAAATACGCGCCGGCCTCGGCGGCAATGCCCTGCTTGATCATCAGCTGCTGGTGGAGGCGGCTGCGGTTGTCGCCGCCCAGGATCTCGGCCAGAAGATCGAGCGCCTCGGCCTCGCCGGGCTTGGCGGTGTGATAGGACGGCACCACCCATTGCGTGGAAAAGCTCGGCACGGACACGCGCGCGTCAGTGAGCGTCACTGTGCGCATGGTGTTCTGCTCGGGCTCAACGGGGCGGATGCGCGGCGGCAGATCCGGCCCGCGCGCGATCTTGCCGAAGGTCCTCTCGGCCATCGCCTTCACCGCGTCGGGATCGACGTCGCCCGCCAACACCAGAACCGCGTTGTTTGGGTGGTAGTAGACGTCGTAAAACGCCTTCGCGTCCTCTCGGTTGAGCTGTTGCATCTCCTGCATCCAGCCGATCACCGAAATGCGGTAGGGCTGATTCTGCCAGAGCGTGGCATCGACCTCCTCGTCCAGCACCGCCTGCGGATTGCGGTCGATGCGCGAGCAGCGCTCCTCCAGGATCACGTCGCGCTCGGTCTTGATGACGTCGTCGGTGAGGATGAGGTTGCGCATGCGGTCGGCCTCAAAACCCATCATCTGCTCGAGCGCCGTGGGCGGCACCGTCTCGTGGAAGGCGGTGTAATCGTAGGAGGTGAAGGCGTTCTTGGAGCCGCCGATCTCGGACACCGTGCGATCGAACTCGCCGGCGGCGTGATTGGCGGTTGCCTTGAACATCAGATGCTCGAAGAAATGCGCGATGCCGGATTTGCCGGGCGGCTCGTCGGCACTGCCGACCTTGTACCAGATCATATGGGTGACGACCGGCGCGCGATGATCAGGAATGACGACCACTTCCATGCCATTGCGGAGCAGGAAGTCGGATGGCGACTGTTCGCCGGCCATTGGGGACCTAATCCCGGTGAAGGCTAAGATGGTTACCAGCAGGGCCTTGGAAACCCAGCCGGCGGGGTTTGCGGCGAACATGGCCATAATCTGTATTGCTCCTTGGTGCGCTACGCGTTCGATAGATCGGGTAAGCATGGACCGTGCCAAGCAGAAACGACTTCAGAGCAACGCATCCGCCCCCAAACTGACCTGTCCATTGTCGGACATTGTCGGATACACTCCCCAGCCTTGGCCGATGCGATTGCAAGGGAGCGATGGTTCAGCACGGATTGCTGTTCACGCTGCCGAAACGGGGCCAGCATAGCTGGTGCGGTTTCGCTCATGTATTTGGCCGGCGGTAGCGGGCACGGTCCCCCCTCCTTTCCGCAGCAAAGGTTGGGCTAAATCAGCGTGTCAACCTAGATCTGAGGCGAGAGTACCACCAAGCGGATACTGCCCCTCCGAACCGGAGCTGCTCTGGTGGTGCTTACAGGTAGCGGGCCAGACCCCTTGCGGCCGGTCACCGAAAGATCCTCCTTGGCGTCTAGCTGGTCGAGGACCTCTGGTTCGCCAATGCACAATGCCCCAAGTATACAACATCCAGCCTTCACCAACCAATGAGCCTTGGTCGGAGTAGTGCTTGTCAGCGTCTTGGGTGACGGCTGGAGCTGGAGTGGTCATTACAATGGCCAACGCGGTGGCAGCAAGTATCGTTCGTGGCCAGTGAGACTGCAATTTCAGGAGGCTCGGGCGCGCCACATCGTCTTTTTCTGAGGTAGGCATTTTTCGTTTTCCTTTTGGA
>NZ_JARAKC010000043.1:0-12182 GCF_049887195.1 Mesorhizobium abyssinicae | reverse complement strand
GATGACCCTCGCTCTCCCACGGGCTTCAAGGCCCAAAGATGCTCCGGTCTCTCGTCCGCCACCGCACCTGCTGCAATAGCAGAGTCGGCAAGGGACAAGTTACAAGGATGCCGGCAGGCAGGTGAGGCGCCCACCTCGGATAGGCAAAGGAACGGGAGGCAGACCTGAAACGATTCTCACCATGTCCGGCATGCCTCTTGCGATCCGCGTCGACTTTGAACAGTCTGGGCAAGGCGCAACTTTGGGGGCAAGGCCATGCGCGGCGAAATTCTGCACTATGACGAGGACCAGGGTTTTGGTTTCCTCACCGGAGCCGACGGCAACCGCTACGGCTTCGCGCGCGAGGACATGCGCCGCGAGACCTCGCTGGCCAGGGGCGCTGTGGTCGAGTTCCAGCCGGATCGCGGCCAGGCGCGCAACGTCTACTCGGTCCGCCCACAGGCCTCGGCCTCCCCAGGCGCCACCGCCCCGGCCGCCGCGCCGCCGCAGCAAGCCGCCCTCAGGCCGGCGGCCGCACAGCATTTCGGCCGCGCGGCCGACGCAGGCCCCGCTCAGTCCACCGGTCTGTGGGACTATTTCTGGCGGGCGGTGACGCGAAACTATTTCAACTTCGCCGACCGCGCCCGCCGCAAGGAATTCTGGGCCTTCTGCCTGTTCTGGACCATCAGCGTCCTCGCGGTCGTCGCCATCGGCCTCGCCGCCGACGCTTCAGTCGGCGATCTCGAGCCCGGACAGGAAATGCCGGCGATGACGGTCGGCCTTTGCGGCCTGTTCATCCTGGCGTCGATCCCGCCCTGGATCGGCCTGATCGTGCGCCGTCTGCACGACATCGGCCTGACCGGCTGGCTCGCCATCCTCTGCTTCATCCCGACGATCGGCGGCCTCGCGACGCTGGTCTTCGCGCTGATCCCGACGCAAACCCGCGAGAACCAGTGGGGCCCGGTGCCGCAGGGCGTCAGGATTTAGCGGCCGTCTTCAGCGCCTCGCCCGACAACCGGAGAAAAATCTTCTGGCCGTGGCGCTCGGCACCGAGCTGCGTGTAGAAGCGCCGCGCGCCGTCGTTCCAGTCCTCGGTGGTCAGGTCGATGCGGCCGATGCCGTGGCTCAGGCAATGACCGGCGAGAAAAGCGACCAGCGCGCGGCCGGCGCCCTGGTTGCGGGCGCCTTCGCGCACGAAAAGATCCTTCAGGAACATCAGCCGTTCGAGATCGATGCCGGGATGCGCGATGGCCACCGAAGCCAGGCCGGCAACCTCGCCGCCGGCGAAAGCCAGCGCGAAATGCGGGTAGGCCGGGCTTTCATCGGTAAGCCACTGCCGAGCCGCAGCCAGCGCCCGGTCGTGATCGAGCTGCGCCTGCCGGTAATGCGCCGCCATCTCGCACAGGATGGTGGCGAGCGCCGCCGCGTCTTCGGTCGTCGCCCAGCGGACGTCGACCGCCACGGGATCAGCCCAGGAACTTGGCGATGATGGCGTCGCCCATTTGAACCGTGCCGACCTCGGTCATGCCTTCGGACATGACGTCCTTGGTGCGCAGGCCGTCGTCGAGCACGGCGGCAATCGCCGCTTCGAGCTTGTCGGCCTCGGCCACCATGCCGAAGGAATAGCGCAGGCACATGGCGAAGGAGGCGATCATGGCGATCGGGTTGGCGATGCCCTTGCCAGCGATGTCGGGCGCCGAGCCGTGCACCGGCTCGTAGAGTGCCTTGCGCTTCTTGGTCTTGACGTCAGGCGCGCCGAGCGAGGCCGACGGCAGCATGCCGATCGAGCCGGTAAGCATGGCGGCGATGTCGGACAGCATGTCGCCGAACAGGTTGTCGGTGACGATGACGTCGAACTGCTTCGGCCAGCGCACCAGCTGCATGCCGCCGGCGTCGGCCAGCATATGGTCGAGCTTGACGTCTGAATATTTTGCCTGATGCGTCTGGCTGACCACCTCGTTCCACAGCACGCCGGACTTCATGACGTTGCGCTTTTCCATCGATGTGACGTGGTTCTTGCGCGTGCGCGCCAGCTCGAAGGCGACGCCGGAGATGCGCTCGATCTCGAACGTGTCGTAGACCTGCGTGTCGATGCCGCGCTTCTGGCCGTTGCCGAGATCGATGATCTGCTTCGGCTCGCCGAAATAGACGCCGCCGGTCAGCTCGCGCACGATCAGGATGTCGAGGCCCTCGACCACCTCCTGCTTCAGCGAGGAGGACGCGGCAAGCGCCGGGTAGCAGATCGCCGGACGCAGATTGGCGAACAGCTCCATGTCCTTGCGCAGGCGCAAGAGTCCGGCCTCGGGGCGCACTTCGTAAGGCACCTTGTCCCATTTCGGCCCGCCGACGGCGCCGAACAGCACGGCATCCGCCGCCATCGCCTTTGCCATGTCGGCATCCGAGATCGCCGCGCCATGCGCGTCGTAGGCGCAGCCGCCGACCAGCCCCTCGTCGGTGACGAAGCCGCTGCCGAGTTTTTCGTTCATGGCCGCGATCAGCTTCTTCACCTCGGCCATGGCCTCGGGGCCGATGCCGTCGCCGGCGAGCAGGAGGAGATTTTTCGAAGCCATGGAGAACCGTCCCGATAGTGTTTGGAGAAACCGCGGCCTTGCTAAACGCCAAGTGGTCCGTACGCAAGGGGATGCAGAAGGCCGCGACGCCCCTTGCACCTGCCGGCCCTGCAGGAACTGGGTTCCTCGCCCCGCCAGAGGCGGGGGAGAGGTGGCCGAAAAGCGGACGGAGAGGGGGGTCTTCGTAGGGGGCTGCCCCCGCTCCGTCTCGGCTTCGCCGAGCCACCTCTCCCCACGTCTAGGGAATGCACGCATCTTCTGTGAGTGGCGTGACTGATCGGCCGAGCCTTGATTGCCCCGTGGTTCCCCCAATCCGTCGCTGCTTCGCAGCGCCACCTTTCCCCCTCCGGAGGGAAAGTAAGGGAGCATTGCTGGACGAGCGTTGACGGCAAAAGGCCTGGCGTCTTTCCTCTACCCCGTCGATCGGGGGAGAGGTGGCTCGGCGAAGCCGAGACGGAGTGGGGGTCGACCAGCGCTACATTAGACAATCCATGCGCCAAGCTGCCATGCACGCTATCGCAAAAACCAGCCGCTTGGAAATGCGTGCATGCCATAGCCCGCTGTGTGGGGCGAGAAACCCAAGCTGGAATAGCGGCGCGCCTACCGGTGCGAAAGGACATTCACCAGCCGGCCGAACGGGTCGCGCACAAAGAAGCGCCGCACGCCCCAGGGCTCGTCGGCCGGGCCGTATTCGATGGCGAAGCCGGCCTTGCGCATGGCCGCCAGCGCCTCGTCGACGTCGTCGACCTCGATCGAGAGATCAGGCACCGGCGTGCCGGAGCCGCCCTCGGTCATGAAGCTGATCTGCACCGTCATCGTCTCGGCCGAGCCGCTGGTGACGATCCAGCCTCGGTCCATCAAAACATCGAGCCCGAGCACGTCCTGATAGAAATGCTGCGCAGCGGCGGTATCCTGCGTGGCGATGTTGGCGACGACGCGCTTGACCTTCACCATCGGCTGATCCTCGCTTTGTGCAAGCCCTTGCCCTGTCTTGGGTGACCGCTATCAGGCCGTGCGCTTGAGCGCGGTCACTTCGATCTCGATCTTCATCTCCGGCTTGTTGAGCTGGCAGACGATCATCGTCGCCGCCGGCCGGATATCGCCGAACGCCTCGCCGAGGATCGGGAACACCACGTCAACATAGGCCTGGTCGGTGATGTAGTAATGCGCCCGCACCACATCGGCCATCTCGAAGCCCCCGTCGGCCAGGGCCTTTGCAATGGTGGCGAGGCAATTGCGCGTCTGCGCCTCGACCGTGTCGGGCATGGTCATGGTGGCATAGTCATAGCCGGTGGTTCCCGAGACGAAGCACCAGTTGCCCTGCACCACCGCGCGCGAATAGCCGGCGGTTTTCTCGAAGGGCGAGCCGGTGGAGATGAGTGTGCGCATGCAAACCTCGCAGTTGTTGCGGTTATCCTAAAGCAGACGGGCGATCCGGTCGTGAGCCAGGGAGCATCGATTGGCGGTGCAAAACTTTGATGCTGGCGGGCCAGCGCCCCCCTCTGGCCTGCCGGCCACCTCCCCCGCTTGGGGGGAGATCAGATGTCAGGCCGGTTTTCGCCAACCACCAGCGTTGCAAAACAAGCGGGGGCGCCGAAACAGCCAATCTCCCCCTCGCGGGGGAGATGTCCGGCAGGACAGAGGGGGGCGCGAAGGATCGCGGCGAAGCAGAAGGCGCTCACGCGCCGCGCCGTCGCGAACCCCTAATTCCCCGACCCCTGTGCGTCGTCATACGCTTTCTTGATATCCGCCGGCCACGTCTTCAGGTCGGGCCAGCCCTGCGGCTCGCCATTGTCGCCGCGGCGCGCGAAATAGACCATGTGCTTGACCGGGTCGACCGCCATGAAGCCGTCATTGCCGCCGCAATCATGCGGCACGCAGCCGGTGGCGTAGAAGGCGCCCGACGCGGTCTTTTCGGTGCCGCCGCCGACCAGCAGGCTGGTCGCCATGTCGGGCATGGTGTCGCCGAGCACCGCCTGCGCCGCCTTGTAGACCGCCTCGTTGTGGAAGGCGTCGATGATGTTGTCGTATTTCGACGGGTCGACATCCTTCCAGTCGGTGCCGGATTCCGGCGTGTAGGTGAGGTTGCCGGAGGTGGTCAGCCCTTCGGTCGGCGACCATTGCAGCGCCGCTCTCGTCTCTCCCGGCAGCAGAAAGGGCACATAGTAGATGGCGCTGTCGGAGACCGCGGCCGGCGGCGCGCCGCATTCGTCCTGCTCGACGGTGGTGGTCTGGATCTCGCCGCCTTCCGGCTTCCAGGCGATGACGCTCGCCGGACCGCATTGATTGCCGCCATCGCCGACATCGAACAGCGCGACCTTGACACCGCCGACCTCGACAATCTTGTCGAAGAAGACGTCGTAATTGTCGGCGAGCTGCTTGCCGTCATAGGCCAGCACCTTCTCGCCATACTCTTCCTGCTGGGTGATGGTGAACTGGCCGCCCTCGAACGGGATCGGCGCCTGCTTGTCCTCGTCGGCCGGCGCCGCATCGGTGGTGCTCGACGCGCCCTGGTCGGCGGCGCCGCCGGACGCATCGTCGGCCGGCACCAGCACCGGGTCGGTCTGGGCATGCGCGCCCGCCATCGGCAGCAGGATCACCGCCAGCGCGCAAGCACCGGCCAGAAGCGAGCGTGTCATGACTGTCCCTCCGTTCAGCCGCAGCACGAACCCGGCCTGTCGTGGCCGGGCTTAACCATTCAGTACAGACGATCAGGCCCAGGGGCGCTGCGCGGCGTTCTTCTGTTCGAACGAGGCGATAGCGCCGGCCTTCTCCATGGTCAGGCCGATGTCGTCCAGCCCGTTGAGCAGGCAGTGACGCTTGAAGTCGTCGAGGTCGAACGTGACCACGCCGCCATCCGGCCCGCGGATTTCCTTGGCCTCGAGATCGACCGACAGCGTGGCGTTGGAGCCGCGCGAGGCGTCGTCCATCAACTTGTCCAGGTCTTCCGGGCTGACGGTGATCGGCAGGATGCCGTTCTTGAAGCAGTTGTTGTAGAAGATGTCGGCGAACGAGGTCGAGATGACGCAGCGAATGCCGAAATCGAGCAGCGCCCACGGCGCGTGCTCGCGGCTCGAGCCGCAGCCGAAATTGTCGCCGGCGACCAGGATCTGCGCCTTGCGATAGGCCGGCTTGTTGAGCACGAAGTCGGGGTTTTCCGAGCCGTCTTCCTTGTAGCGCATCTCGGCGAACAGGCCGGTGCCGAGCCCGGTGCGCTTGATCGTCTTCAGATAATCCTTGGGGATGATCATGTCGGTGTCGATGTTGACGATCGGCATCGGCGCGGCGACGCCGGTCAGCTTGGTGAATTTATCCATTGGCTTTTGCCCGTTTTTCGTTGCGGGGGATTTGCTGGCGCACGGTTTACACAAAGCCGGCGGCAAATGAAAGGCAACTGTTCGTGCGCGGATCGACGGTCAGAAAAGACTTCGAAATCCTGGCCCCTTGGTGCAGTCTGGCGTCGATGACCGACCCTTCCCGCGTCCTCTATGCCAGCGAGCCGGCGCTCGACGTCGCCGAGTTCCGCCACGTGCTGGTGGAATCCGGCCTCGGCGAGACGCGCCCCGTCGACGACGAGGCCCGGCTGACGACCATGCTCGGCAACGCCAACCTGGTGCTGACGGCGCGGCTCGACACAGAGGGCAAGCCGCTGATCGGCGTCGCGCGCGGCGTCACCGACTTCGCCTGGGTCTGCTACATTTCCGAGCTTGCCGTTTCCCGATCCGCGCAAGGGCTCGGCGTCGGCAAGGGCCTGATGGACGAGGCGCGCCGCCAGCTCGGTCCCGCCGTCGCCATCAGCCTGATCTCGATGCCGGACGCTGTCGGCTTCTACGAGCGCATCGGCACGGCGCGCATGCCGGACGCCTTCTGGTTCTCCCGCAAGGGCTGATCTTTCTGGCGACCCTGAAGGCCTGCTTGAGACCGGCAAGGGTTCTGCCCACCCGCCGTGAAAGGATTGAGCCCAAGCAAACGTCGCGATCCTTCGCGCCCCCCTCTGCCCTGCCGGGCATGTCCCCCACATGGGGGGAGATCAGATGTCGCGCCGGCTTTCGCCAATCACCAACGTCGCAGGAATGGCACGTTCGGCGAAGCTGCTAATCTCCCCCTCGTGGGGGAGATGTCCGGCAGGACAGAGGGGGGCGCTGTCCCGCCAGCGTCGAAGAGAAACTTCAACACTAAATCACATTCAACTCCCGGAACGCCCGCCCTTCGGCCACCCGGCTGTACCCGAACGCAGAGCAATCCACCGTTCGGTAGCCGCCATGCACGATCAGCTCGGAGAGCGCCTTGCCGACCGCCGGCGCCTGCTGCAGGCCGTGGCCGGAAAAGCCGTTGGCGAAGAGGAAGTTCCCGACCTCCGGATGCGGCCCGATCACCGCGTTCTGGTCGAGCGTGTTGTAGTCGTAGTGGCCGACCCAGGCGCGCGTCGGCTTGATCGCCTCGAAGGCGGGGATGCGGGTCGCCAGCGTCGGCCAGATCACCTCCTCGAACAGCGGCCAGTTGACGTCGAAATCCGCGGGATCGGGAGCATGATCGCCTTCCTCCGGTTCGGCGCCGCCGGTGAGGTAGACCGAGCCTTCCGGCCGCACATAGATGCCGCTGGGATCGACCAGCAGCGGCATGTCGGCATATTTCTCGCGCGCCTCGAAGACGAAGACGTTGCGCTTGCGCGGCTCGACCGGCAGCACGAGCCCGGCAAAAGCCGCGACCTTTCCGGCATTCGGGCCGGCAGCGTTGACGACGATGCCCGCTTCCAGCGTCTCGCCATTGTCGAAGCTCACCCCGGTGACGCGGTCGCCCTGCCGCGCGATGCCGGTGACATCGGCGGTGATGAAATCGATCTTCTTGTCGCGCAGCGCCTTGCGGAACAGCATCAGCATCGCATGCGCGTCGAACCAGCCCTCGCCGCTGCGGCCATAGGCGCCGGCGGAAATGCCCTCGGCCGACAGCCAGGGGAAGCGGCGCGTCAGCTGCTCGGCGTCCTCCAGCAGAATGTCGGCACCCTCGGCGATCTGCGCCGCATGATTGGCCTTGAGGATCGGCAGCCCGGCCTCGCCGGCCAGGATGAGATAGCCGCCCTCGCGGAAGCCGATATCGGCATCGGCGCCGAAAGTCTCCTTCAGCCGCCGGAACAGTTTCAGCGTGAACTGCGACAGGCGGATGTTTTCCGGGATCGAGAATTGCTGGCGGATCGAGGCCATGGAGAGCGTCGTCGCCGCATGGGAAAATTGCGGATCGCGCTCGACCAGCGCGATGGAGCCGGTAAAGCCTTCCTCCCGCAGATAGTAAGCGACCGATGACCCGACGATGGCTCCGCCGATGATGACGATGTCGTAACGCACTTTTGTCTCCGCTCCGCCCAGTGGCATCCTTCACGCCGCAGGCAGGTTGATCTCGAAGCGCGTGCCGCGCTCGCTGTCAACCAGCCTGATCGTGCCATCATGCGCTTTCAGGAGGGCCAGCACGATGCCGAGGCCCATTCCCGTGCCGCCGGTCTCGCGCCGAGTGGTGAAGAACGGCTCGAACACCTTGCCGCGGTTGCTCGGCGAAATGCCGGCGCCGTCATCGCTGACCAGGATGGTCGCCCGTTCCGCCGCGCTCGTGGCGGAGATCGAGACCAGGCTGGCGCCATGCCGCGCCGAATTGTCGATCAGATTGGCCAGCACGATCGCCGCGTTCTCGACCGAGATGCGCAGGCCGGTCCCGCCGCCGGCCTCGACGCGGACCGTGAGCCGGGTGTCCGCGGGCAGCAGCGCCAGCGCCGCATCGAGCGACGTGCTTTCGCCGCTGGGCGCGAGGTTTTCGACGCGCGCCAGCTCGAGCAGGCGGCGGACCAGCAGATTGAGCCGCCCGGCGTCGGTGACGATATTGTTGGAAAACCGCTTCCGCTCGGCCTCGTCCATCGCCTCGCCGGAATCGCGCAGCAGTTCCGCTGCGCCCTGGATCGCCGTCAGCGGCGATTTGAGCTCGTGCGAGACATGGGTGGCGAAGGTCTGGATGCTGTCGGACCGCGCCTGCAGCTTTTGCGCCATGTCGAGGAAGGCGGCGGACAGCTCGGCCATCTCGCGCGTGCCGTGATGGTCGAGCGGTTCTATCGCTTCGCGGTCGCCGGCGGCGATGCGCTTGGTGCGCTCGATCAGCCCGTAGATCGGCCGGCTGACCGTGCGCAGGAAGACCAGCCCGATCAGCAGCGTGCCGCCGACAATCGCGATCGCCGCGAGCGTCACCTTGCCGCGCTCGCCATAGAGATGCTTGACGATGTTGTTCGGCGTCCGCGACAGGTAGACCACGCCGGCGATCCGGCCTTCGACCGCGACCGGCAGGGCGACGAAGACCCGCACCCTGGTGCCGCGGCTGACCGAATAGAGCGGCGGCGCCGGCTGGTTGGGGATCCTCAGCCGGAGCGCGCTGGCGTAGCGGCCGGCAAGTGCTGCGCGCACCTCCGCGACATCGGCCAGCGACTGCCCGATCTCCTCGCGCCCGGCGATGACCACGCCTCTTGGATCGAGCAGCCGGAAGCCGGCCAGCGTCGTCTTCTGCGTTTGCGTGAGGATGCCGGCGAGCCGCGCGCCGATTGCCGCGAAGGCCGGATCGGCGATTGCCGCGACCGGGGCGGGCCGCGTCGGCAGCACAGTGTCGGAGGCAAGGTCGAGGCGCGGCTCGACCGGCTGGTACGGCTCGTTCGTGCTGGCGCTCCGGTCGGCGTCGACTGCCACCGGCCCGCCAAGCTTGTCCGGCGCGATCCCCGCCGCGCGCACATCCTCGGCATAGATGGCGGCCAGCACTGCGCCTTGCGCGATCAGTTCCGCCTCGGTCTGGCGGATCAGCTGGTTCTCATAGAGGCGGAAGAAGAACAGGCCGACCAGCGGCAGCGCCATCACCACGATCAGGATGGCGACCACCACCGTGGCCAGGCGCGGCCGCCATTTCTTGCCGATCCAGTCCCGGGAATTCAGCCGCCGCATCGGCCGAGCCGGAAGCCGACGCCGTGTACCGTCTCGATCGCGTCGGTGCAGCCGGCCGCCGCCAGCTTGGCGCGGATGTTGCGGATATGGCTGTCGACGGTGCGCTCCGAGACATGGATGTTGGCGGCATAGGCATTGGCCATCACCGTCTCGCGGGCAAGCACATGCGCGGGGCGGGCGAGAAATCCTTTCAGGATCGAGAATTCGATCGAGGTGAGCGCCAGCGGCTGGCCGTCGAAGCTGGCGCCGTGGCTGGACGGCGTCAGCACCAGCCGGCCATGCGCGAACTGCCGCTCGTCGGTCTCGGCCGCAACCGGGCGGGCCCGCCGCAGGATGACGTTGACGCGGGCGACCAGCTCGCGCGGGCTGAACGGCTTTGTCACATAGTCGTCGCCGCCCATTTCCAGCCCGAGGATGCGGTCGATCTCTTCATCCCGCGCCGACAGAAACAGCACCGGCACATCGGAGGTCTGCCTCAGCCGCCGGCACACTTCCAGCCCGTCCATCTCCGGCATGCCGATGTCGAGCACGACGAGGTCGGGCGCGCGGCGCTCGACCGCCTGCAGGGCGGCCGCGCCGTCGGCGACGCCTTGCGTCCTCATGCCGGCCTTTTCCAGCGCGAAGCAGATGATCTCGCGGATATGCGGATCGTCATCGGCGACGAGGATTTGATGCGGCATCGATCAGCGGCCCGGCACGGAAGGTTGCGAAGGCTGAGGAACCACGAGCGGGCCTCTTTTGTCGAGAGTGCGGATGAGCCGCCAGTCGCGAAAGCTCCAAGCGCGCCAGTTTTTCTGTTCGGCGCGGTAAGCGGCCTCGTCCCCAGCGTGCGCGATGGCGAGGTCGCGCCGGCAGGGCTCATCGGTAGCGGGCGCGCTCGCCTGGTGCGCGAGGAACCGGTCGAGCGCTGGCAACGCGCCCGGGCCGAGCGAGCGCAGATACTGCGTGTCCAGCGGAACGCCTTGCCCGGTCATTTCGAGGGAATGGTCGACATTGTAGTTGGCGATCGTTGCTGCGAAGTTGACGTAGCAGCACGCATAAAGCGTCGCCGATAGCGTCAGAAGATTGGCGGAGAGCAGCCATTCGCTGGATTTTCCGAGCGCGATGCGGGCGATGATCAGCGCCAAGCCCGCCGCCACCAGCCCCATCCAGACGAATGCGGCGATGCGCAGATAGGTCAGCGCATAGATGCCGATATAGAGGTCAAGCCTGAGCATCGAGGAGATGACCAGCACGATGTTCTGCGCCACCCAGGCATAGACCAGCCGGCGGATCAGCGGATCCCCGGAGGTTTCGCTGCCCGGCCTCAGCGCCGCCAGCACGAAGCCGGCGGCAAGCAGCGCGGTGACGATCAGCGGATAGGCGCCGCGATGCGCGTAAGCCGCGTAGGTCAGCCCGTCCGGCAGCGCCACTCCGCCCCACAGATAGGTGGCGTCGAGCCCAGTCTGCATCGCGAACAGGAGGTTGAACACCACCAGCGCGCGCAGGATCGCCGCCTTGCCGAAGAGGATGTCCTCGATTGCCGTCCTTGCCGGCGCCGCCGGTTCGACGCGAACAGGCCGCGCCGGCCGAGGCAGACGGCGGAGGAAGCGCGGCAGGCGCGGCCTCAGGAAGGCCCAGACGCCGGCGAGCACGGCGAGCCAGAAGATCAGCCGCGGCAGCTGGATCAGGTTGAGGAGTGCAAAAAGGTCGATCAGCGAGAACCAGTATTCGATGACCGGATTGGCGGCGCCGAACAAGGCGAGGAAGACGAGGCCGAGGCCGAGCGGCATCGCCCATACGGCGATCGCCGCCAGCCGGATGCGCCGCCGGCCATGGCGCCGCGCCGCCTTGCGCCAGCGCAGGAAGTCGCCCACGAAGCGGAACGGCGCGGCGATGACGAAGGCCAAGAGCTGCCTGGCGATGCGGGCAACGCAGGAGCGCAGCCGCCCGGCGAGCGAAAGCGCGAACACCGCCATTGCCGCCAGCGCGACCGAGACCGAGAGCGGACTGACATTCTCGACCAGCGGCAGCAGCGCGCAGAGCAGGGCGGCCGGCGTGATCCAGAGCCAGCGGTCGTTGGAAGCGAGGGACAGGGGATTGAGGGCCGCAACCGCGGCGGCGAGCACGATGCCGAACAGGAACCACGTGATGCCGGCCGGCTGGCCATAGAAGAAAAAGTCCGCCAGCGCGACCAGCAGGACGGCGACGCCGAAGCGCCGGCAGTAGCTCGGCGCCGGCCCGAGGATATCTGTCATGAGCGGGTTTTCCTCGCTTTGGCCGGGGCGTGGCGCGGCGGCGATCTGAGGACGAATGGCAACAGCGTCGCGGTCGGCCGCGCCTTCGGGGCCAGCCACCAGCCATCGCTGCGCAGCCGGTAAGGCAGGGACCAACGGGGATTTTCGCGTGTCTGCATGCGGCCTGTCTCGCAAGCGGGCGAGGAGAAGGCGGGGCGGGCCGCCTGAGATTTTCAGCAATGATTTGCAGATTTCGTGCAGGGCAAATCGCTTCGAACGTTGGCGCTGCCCCTCATCTGGCTGCCGCCATCGTCTCCCCGTTCACGGCAGGGCTATCGCATATGGGTTAGCGCCTGGATGAGATAGTCGTCGTTCCAGGCGCATTTCTTGATGCGGTGGCTGATGGGGACTTTGTCGGCATCGGCTGCCTGGAGGACGTTTCTGGCGATGCG
>NZ_JARAKC010000042.1:0-14357 GCF_049887195.1 Mesorhizobium abyssinicae | reverse complement strand
CGTCAGTTCTTTCCGTGTCGCCATGCTCAGCCGTCCCATAGTTGCCCCTGCTCATACCCCTCGGTAGGGAGCAACTTATGTGAGGCAACGGCTGAAAATTCGGGAACATTTTCGACGAGGCAATGCGCTCTCTCACTTGATCGCCGCGCCGCATGGTAGCGCGTCGGCTCCCCGACCCGGCTGAGCTCCAGCCGGTTGAGCGTCGACTTGCCGGCAAGCACCGCGCAATCCTCCCGCTTCGGCGTCAGGCTTTCCGACACAAGAGCCAGAACGGGTAATGGCGGAGCGGGTCGTGGTCGTCGACGTCCTCCGCAGGGCAGATCAAGCAGGTTTGGCCGAACGGCGCCGAGTTCGCCTCCAGCCTAGGCCTGCGAAATCGCAGTCCTCGGCCTTCCGGACGCCACCGCGACCACATGCGCTTCGATGAACATGCGCTGGCCCTCGATGGTCGAGACCTTGAACTCGGTGGCGACGTCGATCTCGGCGCTGTCGGTGCCGGCATCTTTCGCGCGCTGGGCGGCGACTGTACGGACATCGGCTTCGGCCGCGGCGATCGCCTTCGCCTCGTCGGTGAAATCGCGCATCGTCTGGCCCGATGCCAGGCGGAAGAGGCCTTCCTGCGGCTGGCTGATGCGGGCCTCGGCCGAGACGCGCACCTGGCCGACCACGGCGCCGAGCGCGTTGGCGACGTCGGTGTCCTCCGGCACGATGCAGCCATTGCCGATCAGCGGCGGCAGGCCGGCATAGTGCAGCGGCGCCGAGGCGCCGAGGCCGATGACCGGACGGTCGAGCGCGACGGTGAAGCGGGCGATGCCGGGATGGGCGTCGACGGCGCGCTGCACCAGCGCATGCGCGACGGTCGCCGCGCCATCCAGCCCGTCCTCGGCGAAGGCGGTTTCGAGGATGTATTCGGCCGACCAGCGGGTCAGCGTCACTAGCACGCGCTCGGCGAGGATTTCCGGCGTCGCGGCGATTGACTGGCCGCGGCCATCGCGGCGGCGGGCGAAAAGCTCGGCGCCGAGGCGGGCGGTGGAGGCGTCCCAGTTCGACTGCTTGCCGACCACATGGGCGGCGTCGGACGGCGTGAAGCCGCAGATGTGCACCAGGCCGCGCGACACCAGCCGGTTCAGCGTGGCGTTCTGGGCGTTGGACGAGAGCAGCCGGTCGAGCGCCAGCGGCACGGCGCCGATCGCCTCGTAAAGTTTTGCCTCCGACGCGGTGAGGCCGGCGGCGAGGCGATCCGGCACGCCGGTGCGCACGGCGAAGCGCCCGTCCATGCGGCCGGGATTCGGCGCGCGCAGCTGGCGTTCCAGCTCGGCGGTGACCGCCTCGCCATGCGCCATGCCGGCCAGCGCCAGCGGCACTAGGCGGCGCGGGCCGAGCAGGATTTTCGGATCGAGCGCGCCATCCTCCAGCGCCACTTCGGAATCGCCGCCGAGGCCGAAGGTGCGCATGGCGACCGCTTCGACCATGGTGCGGAAACCGCCGACGGTGGCGCCTTCGGGATCGAGCCGCGGCCGGCCGCTGTCGAGCACCGCGACGTCCGTCGTGGTGCCGCCGATGTCCGACACCATGGCGTCGTCCAGTCCGGTCATGTGGCGGGCGCCGACAAGGCTAGCGGCGGGGCCGGACAGGATCGTCTCGATCGGCCGCTGGCGGGCGAAGGCGGCCGACACCAGCGCGCCGTCGCCGCGCACCACCATTAGCGGAGCCGCAATGCCGCGCTTGGCCAAAAAACCTTCGGTCGCCGCGACCAGCCGGTCGATCATCGAGATCAGCCTTGCGTTGAGCAGCGTGGTCAGCGCGCGGCGCGGGCCACCGAGCTTGGCCGAAAGCTCATGGCTGGCGGTCACCGGCAGGCCGGTCTTCTCGCGGATCAGGTCGCGGGCCGCGAGCTCATGCGCCGGGTTGCGGGTGGCAAAATAGGCGCAGACGGCGAAGCCCGACACCGAACGCCCAAGCTCGGGCAGCGCCGCCTCGAGGCCGGAAAGATCGAGCTTTGCCGCATTGCCATGCACGTCATGGCCGCCGGGGCAGAACACCACCGGATCGGTGCCCAAGGCCGTCTTCAGCCCGTCGCGGGCAAGGTCGGCCTCTGAAAAGCCGATCATGATCAGCGCCACGCGCCCGCCCTGGCCCTCGACCAGCGCGTTGGTGGCCAAGGTCGTCGACATCGAGACGAGTTTTATCGCGGCCGGGTCGGTGGCGGATGTCTCCAGCACCGCATCGACCGCGCCGGAAATGCCGACGGCGAGGTCGTGGCGCGTGGTGAGCGACTTGGCCTTGGCCAGCACCTTGCCTTTCGGGCTACCTTCCTCCGACCACAGCACCGCATCGGTATAGGTGCCGCCGGTGTCGATGCCGAGGAAGAGAGGTTTGGGCTTGGCGGTCATTTAGGAGGATCGCTTTAGTCGCCTTAGCCGGTGCGTAGCGACCCAGCCTAGTCGTGCAGTCGATGGTGTCAGGTCGATCCCGCCATTTCCAAGCGAGCCGTCCAGACGCCCGCATCCGCGTCGAGGACGGCAACGCTTACCGCTCCGGTGCCGTCAGCTTGGACCTGAATTCCTCATCCAGGATGGCGGGCAGGGATATCTTCTTCGTTCGCGCGCCATCGACGGAGATCATCTCCCCGCTCACGAAGCTCGACTCCTCACTGACCAGCCAGAGCACGGCATTAGCGATTTCCCTTGGCGCGCCAATTCTTCCCACCGGATGAAGATAACCGAGCTCACGCTCGATCAGGCCCCGGTCTGGATGCATCTCGACATACGCACGGTTGAGATCGGTATCGATCCAGCCGGGACAGACGGTGTTGCAGCGTATGCCGTCCGGTCCGAGATCGACTGCCAGCCCAAGCGTCAAACCATGCACGCCCGCCTTGGTGGCCGCGTAGGCAGTGTGCCAGGGGTTGACCATATAGCCCTCGACCGAGCCGATATTGACGATCGCAGCCGAGCCGACACGCCGCATTTCAGGGACGACGTATTTGGTCATGAGAAATGGCCCGCGAAGATTGACGGCCATGAGCCTGTCCCAATCCTCGGCGGTCTGGTCATCTATTGATTTGTGCATGACCAGGCCGGCATTGTTGACGAGGATGTCGATCCTGCCGAAGCGCTCCAGCACCTGGTCGACGAATGCGCGAATTGACACCTCGTCTGTAACGTCGAGGATAAGGAATGAGAGCTTTCCGGCCTTGCCTGCATCAGCCCGTCCCTGAACGAGATCACCCACGGCAACCATGGCGCCTTCATCCGCCAGCCTCTCGGCGATTGCACGCCCGATCCCCTGATTGCCGCCAGTGACGATGGCAACCTTGCCTTCCAACCGATTACCCAAGAATTCCTCCTTATCCAGCCGTGAAGCCGCCGTCGATCGGCACGGCAACGCCTGTAATGTGCCTTGCTTCCTCGCTTGCCAGGAACAAGGTCAGACTCGCGATTTCCTTCGGGGTCGCGACGCGACCCTGGGGACTAGAATCAATATTCCGTTGCAGGGCCTCAGCCGAGGTAACCGGCGTCCGGTGAGCCGACACAAGCATGGGCGTGTCCACCGCGCCCGGGCATACCGCGTTTATGCTGATCTGCTCCTTCGCGTGGTCGAGCGCCATGGCCTGCGTCAGGGACACGACCGCACCCTTCGACGCACAATAGGCGACGAGCCCCGGACACCCGACTAGACCGACATTGGAGGATATATTGACGATACTGCCGCCGCCGGACGTCCTCATGGCTTTCACCGCGGCACGGCTGAAGAAGAACACACCGTTGACATTGGCCTCGAAAGTCTCGCGCCACTCCTCATCCGATGTGTCGATGGCGTTTCCGCGCCGGATGATACCCGCGCCGTTGACCAGCACGCTGACTTTTCCGAACCTCGTCACGGTGGACTGGATAACATTGTCAGCGAAGCCCGAGTCCGCCACATCGCCGAGCATCAATTCGGCCTCGCCTCCGTGCAGCCTGATCGATTCCAGCACCTTCTGGCCGCGCTCTCGATCGCGGCCGATGAGCATCAGGGACGCACCCGTCGCGGCGAAGGCTTCCGCGACCGCCTCCCCAATCCCCGATGTCGCGCCAGTGACAATTACCACCTTGTTCGAATGTGTCATCCAAGCTTGCCTGTCAGGTGATGGGCAGGCCGATGTTTCGCCGGCCCGATTTCCGTTGAATCCGCATAGCGCTTGTACCTTCCGTTTCGCAAGCGACCAAAAAATCATGCGGCAGACAAGCTGAAGTTATCGTCGTGCTCCGAAGCGGTCCGCATTGCCGCTCACTCGTTCTGCGGACGCGACTTGTTTCATCTCCGAGGGTCGTCCAAGAGCAACAAATCGTGCGGATATCCTCGCGTGCCTGGCCCAGCCACCATGACTTTGAATTATACGGCCAGCACTAATACTCATTTGATGCGCGACCGCGCGCTCCCTATAGATCGGTTTCCGGACGATGGTCCGTCCACGTCGTTTCCTGTCGCGGAGGACGGGATACGAATACTGCAGCCAGGGGAGCAAAGTCGAATGTGCGAAGACAGACTCATATCGCCAACTCCCGATAGCCTTGTACTCAATGATAACTGGAGTGACCTGCGCCAGTTTAGACCCATGCCGGACATAGACTTCAAACGGCTTGATCACTATCGCAAGGGACGGCTGAGAGCGGCGATGCGCCAGGCCGACGTCGCCATGTGCGTCCTGGTCAGCCCCATCACCATCCGCTATGCCGTGGACTATAATTCCTATCCGCTGTTCCAGTCCCATATTCCCGTCACCTACCTCTTCCTGCCGCTCGACGGGCCGATCACCCTACACCAGGGCACGGTCGGCCACCGGTCATCGGCCGACCGGTCGAGGACGGGCAGGCCGATGTCTTTTTTCGAGGGCGGCAACGAATTGGCGGAGGGCGCGAGGCTCCTTGCCGATGACATTGTCGGCTTCCTGAGCGAGATCGGGACGACCAACCGCAAGGTCGCGGTGGAGTACGTTAACCCGAGCCTGACACAGGCCCTTCTGCAGCGCGGATTGGAGGTCATCGACGCCGTCGACATCGTGGAAGGCGCCCGTGTCATCAAGTCGGAAGACGAAATGGCCTGCATGCGATGGGCATGCGCCGTCGCCGAGCACGGTATCGCTCGCATGCAGGAGGCCATGGCGCCGGGCGTCACCGAAGCCCAGCTATGGGGCATTCTCAACTACACCAATCTCGCCAATCACGGAGGCTGGCATGAAGGGCGCATGCTGGCCTCCGGGCCGCGGATCAACCCCTGGCTTCAGGAGGCAACTCAGCGCGTCATCGAGCCGGGCGACCTGATTGGATTTGACACCGACATGGTGGGCCCGTTCGGATATTTCTGCGACGTCTCGCGGACCTTCTACTACGGCAAGGGCCGCCCGACGCCCCGGCAGCGCGAGCTCTATCGTTATGCCTATGACGAGTTGCAGACCAACATAAAGCTCATACGCCCCGGCCTCAGCATGCGGGCCCTGCAGGAATCCGCCTGGCCTGTGCCGGAGGAATTTCGTGCTCAGGCCTACAGCTGCCTGATACACGGTGTGGGAATGTGCGACGAGTATCCGCAGGTCAAGCCTTCGTTTCGTGGTCCGGTCGCCTATGACGCCACGCTCGAGGCCGGGATGGTGATCTGCGTTGAAAGCTATATCGGGGCGGTCGGCGAGCGGGACGGTGTGAAGCTCGAGGAGCAACTGCTCGTCACCGCCGACGGCTACGAACTGATGTCGAATTATCCCTTTGACGAGCGCCTCCTGGACTAGGAACATAGCTCCCGGAGGACGAGCCTGCGGACGGCCACGTTCAGCTTCCGACAGGCCCTGGCCTTGGGCTGGAAGTTGATGAGGCCATGTTCGGCGCACCCATCGCGGAGTTTGAGCGCGGCCGGCCGGGCCGGCATTGACGATCCAACCGGCATAACCACCAAGGAGTATGACATGCCCGTTATTCACATCGAGACCTTCAAGGCGGATGACGACAAGAAGGAGAATCTGGCCGCTGAAATCACGAAGCTGTTCTGCGACAAGATGAACCTGAGACCAGAACAGATCCACGTTGTTTTCGATGAATATGAGCCGAGCAACTGGGCGACCGGCGGCAAGCTCTGGTCGAGGATGTGAAGCACCACCGCGCCGCAATCGTTCCAAGGAACGCCTCCTTCGGCCGTCGCGGTTTGCTTAACTATCGACCTGGCGCCGCTGAGCGCGCGTCATGCCGTGACACCCCGCCGGTGGCGTGGCGATATCGATAGGGCGCAGTCTCGCGCGCGGCAGGTCCGCGGCTACCAGCCTGTCGCCCCGCTTCGCCTGGTAGACACGCGAAAGGGCAAGATGTCTCCATCTGCAAGCCAATCATGAATTGGGATTCGGTTATCGGTTACCTTGCGGCGCTATGCTCCGTGGCGTCTTATACGCCGCAAGCCTGGAAGATCATCAAGACGCGGGACACCGGCAGCATATCGGCACCGATGTACGCCATCAACGTTGTCGGATTTGCTTTGTGGCTCGCCTTCGGGATTCTCAAGAACGAATGGTCCCTCATCATCACTAACGTGCTGATCCTGGCGCTTTCAGCCTTCATTCTCGTCATGACGCTCCTTCCCTACGCCAAGAAGGATGCCGTAGCGGATGCGCTCGACGTCACTTCATCCGGTACCCAGCCCTCGGCCAGCCGGCCTAACGCGTCCGATCCGGAGGAGGGACGGCCGAAATGACTCGCCCTTGACATCGAAGCGTCTCTCGACGTGCCATGAAAGGGAAGTGACCATACACCGAGCGCCGGATCGCATTCGAGATCTATGCGGTGGCAAGAGTCAGGGCGGATTGGAGCCAGCATGCGGCTCCCGCCGCTATTCGCGCCCGGCCCGCCACTCCCGCATTGCAAGGTTGAAGCGGGCGCCGACTTCGACGAGCGGCCTTGGCGGCAGTTTCTGCGGCTTGTCGAATGCCCGGAATATGTCGCCGAGCGCGGACCGGTGACCGACGACGAGCTCTGCAGTTGCGATGCCCGCGGCCGTGGCTTTTGTCCCTCCTATGCCGTTGCAGGCGCAGGCGGAGAAAATACGATCCTCCAGCTCGCCGAACAGCGGCACGGTGTTCCAGGTGAGGGCCATGGCGCCCGCCCAGCGGAACTGGAATTTCAGGTGACGATGTTCAGGAAAGCGGTCGGCGAATTTGCGATCATGAAGCTTGCTCGCGCCTTTCATCGAGCCCGCGCCAACTTCGATGCTGGGAATGTAGCTGTAGCGCGACCGAATGAGAATCCTGTCTCCTTCAGCCCCGTTGATCCGTCTCACGGTCGTGCCCATCGGCGCGGCCGGCGTTGCTCCCCATTTCCTCAGCCCGCCAAGGAGCGAGGGGGCAAACGGCTCCGTCAACGATGCGTAAGTGAAGACATGGAGGAGCTCGCCGCTTCCAAAGCCAAAGCTTTCAGCATGGCCGTTCGTCGCCAGGATCACCTTGTCGGCTCTGATTTCGCCCTTGGGCGTCGTCACCTTGCATCCGCTGGAGGAGGTTTCGATGGATAGCGCGGGCGTCCGTTCGAACAACGTGACGGATGATCCTTGAAAGAAGTGCGCGATGCCCCGCACCAGCGCAACCGGCTGGATCATGGCGGCCCCTGGAGTGAAGAGGCCTGCCTTGAAGGAACGCGTGCCCGTAACGTCGGCTGTCTCGGCCGCGTCAAGCAGTTTATGAGCTTCGCCCAACGCCTTCAGCTTGGACGAATATGTCGTCAGATGCTCCTTGCCGGCATCGGTCATGGCCACGCTGTATTTGCCGCTGGGATCGAAGACGTCCTTGTCCCAGCCATTGGTGTTTGCAAGACGCGCATAGAGCTGGATGGCGCTCCGCGCCACCGTGATCTCGTTGCGACTCTTGGTGGCGGTGTCCACCCCGAAATTGCCCGACGAGATGTCGTGCGGCAGGTCGATGAGAAAACCGGAGTTGCGACCGCTGGCACCATTCCCGACGACATCGGCATCGATGACCGCCACCGAAAGGCTCGGATCGAGCTCAGTCAGCCTTGTTGCCGCGGCCAATCCGGCGAAGCCGGCGCCGATCACGACCACATCGGCCGTGATGGCGCGATCGAGTTCCGGCGTCGGCGTTCTGGCAGGAAGCAGTGCCGTCCAGCCCGGTTCCACGCCATGCGCCGGCAGACGGCGGGCACGAAAAGTCTTGCCCATCGTCACAAGGCTTCTTGCTCAGCCAGGCCGCCCAGAGCCTGCCGGAGCGCCGCGATCCGATCCGAAGACAACGAACCGAACGGCTTTCGCGCCGCTCCGCAGCCATAGCCGGTGCTCTCCGCCGCCGCATACACATGTTGGACGTAATCGCCTTCCCAAAGCAGGGACATGAGTGGCTCGAGCTGGCGCCAGATCGATTGGACGTCATCCCATCTTTTTTCCCGAGCAGCCTTGGTGATCGCAACGCAGGTCCTGGGCGCAATGTTAGCGCCGCCCCAAATCAATCCGGAGCAACCGGCAAACAGCGAGAACGGGACCAGTGGATCGGCTCCGTTAATGACACCGAGGCCGGTGCCGATCAGTCGGACCTGGGAGATCAGATCGCCACTGCTGTCTTTCACGGCGCGGAACTCGGGCAGATCGCAAAGCTTGCGGAGCAAGCCAGGGGTAATTCGGACGCCCACGGCTTGAGGCACGTTATAACCGATGATCGCCAGCCCGACCTTGGCCACCTCGGCATAGAAGTTGAAGATGCTCTCGTCGTCCGACGGGCCTTCGAAGAAGGGCGGCAGCACCATCACGCCATCGGCGCCGGCATCCTTGGCGAACTGCGTCCTTGCCACGACATCTGCCGTGAGCAGTGCGGAAGTCTGGGCGATCACTTTGGCTCGTCCGGCCACCACGCGTGCGCCGCGCTCGATGACAGATCTCGATTCCTCAGGCGTCAGATAGACATGCATGCCCGTGCCGGAGCTGAACACGAAACCATCGACGCCTGCGGCCAGATAGCGCTCGATAAGGTCATCGAAACGACCGAAATCGACTTGTCCGCTCGCGTTGAATGGGGTCGTGATCGCCAGGTTGAGACCAGAAAAGGCAAACGTCGACATATCAAATCCCTTCTTCGGAGTTGCTTAGATCGACCCAAAGGGTCTTAGTCTGACAATACTGATCGTGCGCGTGGACGGACTTGTCGCGGCCACCAAAGCCCGATTGCTTATAGCCGCCGAAGGGAGTGGCGGCGTCTCCCTCTCCGTAGCAGTTGACTGTGACTGTGCCGGCCCTGATCGCGCGCGCGGCTCGAAGCGCCCTCGTGCCGTCGCCGGCGAAAACCGAGGCGGCCAGGCCATATTCAGTCTGATTTGCCAGCGAGACCGCTTCTGCAAGCGAGTCGACCGGGATGACCGAGAGGATTGGCCCGAAGATCTCTTCGCGAATGTGCTTACCTTCATGCTGGGAAAATTCGATGATCGTCGGTTCGATCGTCGTCCCGCCAACGACCTTTCCGCCAACGACGACCTTGCCATCATTTTCCAGATAGCCGCTGACTTTCTCAAAATGAATGGTCGAAACAAGCGGGCCGATGCGGGTCTCAGGGGCGAGGGGGTCGCCCACGGTCCAGGTCTTTGCGACTTCCGCCAGCTTTTCGAGGAGCCGGTCCTTCACGGCTCTATGAACGAATAAGCGCGAGATGGCCGAGCAGTTCTGGCCAACGTTCCAGAACGCGCCGTTGCAGATGTGAGAGGCCACGGCATCGAGGTTGCGAACGTCGTCCATGACGATGCATGGATTCTTGCCGCCCATCTCGAGGACCACTTCCTTGAGATTGCTCTCCGAGGAGTATTTGAGGAAGCGCCGGCCGGTCTCGGTCGAGCCGGTGAAGGAAACTGCGTCGATATCCCCATGACGGCCGATCGGTTCTCCGACGTCCGGACCATCGCCGGTCACAACGTTGAAGACGCCGGCCGGGATTCCGGCCTCGAGCGCAAGCTCAGCCACCCGCAATGTCGTGAGCGATGTCTCTTCCGCTGGCTTAACCACGACAGTGCAGCCCGCGGCAAGCGCAGGGCCGATCTTCCAGGCGAGCATGAGAAGCGGGAAGTTCCACGGAAGAACGATGCCTACGACGCCGATCGGCTCGCGCACTATGAGGCCGAGAGAAGAATCGTTCGCCGGCGAGACCTGGTCGTAGATCTTGTTGATGGCTTCGGCATGCCACCTGAGACTATTAACCGCCTCCGGGACGTCGATGTTGATGCAGTCCGTAATGGTCTTGCCGCTGTCGATGCTCTCCATAAGCGCCAGCTCGAGTGCGTTTTCCTCGATGACGGAAGCCAGCCTCAGAAGGACCAGCTTGCGGTTGACCGGAGTCAGCTTCGACCAGCGCCCATCTTCAAACGCTTCCCGTGCGGCGGCGACCGCCCTGTCAACGTCAGCCGCTGAACCTGCCGGGAGGTCGGTCAAGACCTTGCTAGTCGCCGGATTGATGGTGGGGTATGTCTTGCCCGACAAGGCCGCGACCAGGTTTCCGTTGACGATCATGCTGGTGGGCAACCGGATGGATTGCGCCTGCGTCTTGTAATCGACTGTACCGTGCATTCCCATTCTCCTCTGGTGTCACCGTGACAGTGACAAGATTTATCGGCGAACCTCTCGATGCCGGTCGAGCCACATCGTTTCAGCAGACCGAGAGGGCAGTTCAATTCGAGTCGGTCGTCCCGCAGGCCCATTCTCATAGCCGCCGCACCGGGCCATCGGATGCAGGCTTACGCCTCTTCGGCAGTTCTGCTTGTGCCGACGCGAGGGGCAAAGACTGCTCGAACCAGCGCAACGTCGGGCTATGCTATAGGCAGCAGGTGCCCCTACTTCAAATGAGTATTAGTGGGGGTCGAGATAACTGGGAGTCATAGACTTCTTGTATGGAGCCACGGCGCTGGCATGAGAGTTTGCCCAAGCGGTGCCAGTCGGCTGGGAGGCGCGATTTGGCGGGACGTCGCGTTGGAGAGGTCGACGCCCGAGGGGAAGGTCGTCGCCGAAGCCTGTGCGTGGCGGACCCCTAAAATGCGCGCGGTTTCCGCTTTGCCGACGCATACTTGTTGACGGGAGCAGCGAACTTCGACCGGCAACCTCGAAGTCCGCTGCCGCGGCGAGGGCCGGCAAAGCAGACACCTCTTTCGATAGCAGGTTAGGGCAAGGGGAGCGAGCTACCTTGGGAATTCCGCTGCCAACGCTACGGTTGGTCTCAGCGTCGAGCGACCGGCGCGGACCAGGTCAGGCCCTGCCGTTTACCAGCATGACCTTTCGTTATAGCGCCGTGCACAAAAACTGATTTGCGCTCGCATGCCTAATCGGTGAGCATGAACGCCAGCACTTCAAGTGCAATCTGTCCCCTAGGCTCGCGATCGGCGAGGGCAACCATTGGCTGGGACAAAGGCCAATATTCCGGCGGAGACCATCCCAGTCGGAGGAAAAACAAAGCTGATGAGACCCGAGCATGGTGCCCGAAGGTCGAGGGAGAACAAGGATGATACTCAAGATTGCTGTTGCAACGCTCGCGATGGTGGCGAGCGGAACGCTGTCGGCTGGCGCCGAACAGCTGAAGTATGGCTGGCTCGGTGGCGTTAACGAAGAACTGTTTCAAGGTTATGTCGTGAGAGATGGTCTGCGAGAACTGGGGTACGATGTCGAGGAGCAGCCGGAGCAAGTTCAAGTTCCGCTTGCACACACCGCCGTTGCGTCTGGAGACCTGCAGTTTTATCCGGCGCACTGGTGGCCGATGCACAAGGCTTTTTGGGAGGGAGCAGGCGGCGACGAGAAGCTTATGACAGTTGGGACACTGGTGCACGGTGACATACAAGGCTATCTAATCGATAAGAAGACAGCGGATGCGACCGGGATCAAATACCTCGAGGATCTAAAGGATCCAGAGAAGGCCAAACTTTTCGATATTGATGGGAATGGCAAAGCCGATCTTTTCGGCTGTGACCCGGGTTGGGGTTGCGAACGTATGATTGAGCATCATCTCGACGCGTATGGATTACGCGACACCGTCGAGCACAAGCAAGGCGGCTATTTCGCAATTATGGCGGAAGCCATTGAACGTATCAAAGAAGGCAAGCCCACGCTGTATTACACTTGGGAGCCTGGCTGGATCCCCGGCGTGCTAGTCCCTGGAAAGGATGTAACATGGTTGAATGTCAAGTCGACGTCGCTTCCCGACGGCCAGACTGGTAGCACAGAAATCGAAGGCCTGGGCAATCTCGGGTTCCCGGTCAACGATACCAAAGTCATTGCGAACACCACGTGGCTCAAAGCCAACCCTTCGGCGAAGAAATTTCTGGAGGGGGTCACTATCCCCGTTAAGGACGTCAGCGCCGAAAACAAATTGATTTATGATGGTGAAAAAAATCCTGACCAGATTGCGAAGCATGCTACGGACTGGATAGCCGTCCACAAGACTGAGTGGGACAAGTGGATTGCCGACGCGAAAGCCGCGAAGTAATGCAACAAGTGGAGGGCCGGACGCCTCGTCTGCCCTCCACTGTGACGACAGTTTATTTCCGCAAAGCACGCGAGCCGAAAAGCGATCGCAATACTCGAGCGGTGACGCCATCCAACAACCGTGGCGGGCGCCGATAGCGTGCGAAGCCGGATTCCGAAATCCCTATCAGGCTGTTGAAGAAGTGTGCCGTATTGCCTTGAGGATGGCTTCGTCACCGTTGTGGTAGGCGAATGTGATCTCGATCGAGCCGTCGTCAAGCAGTTCGGCATGGCCATCGCCTGTGACTTCGTCCATCTCGTCACATCCGCCCCATGTGAAGTGAACTATTGAGGGGCTGTAGCTGAGATCGAGGCCGGCATGCAGGGCGCCAAAGGCGATCTCGCCGTTGTTGTCGCCGCCGATGGTGATCATGGCGGGGCCGCTGAGGTTCAGGTAGCCGCGATCCCACAGATCGGCTTCGATGATCCGCCAGCGGCCGATCAGTTGGCAGCCCACGGGCGCGGTCATGTCGGCACCACCAGGAGCTTCGGTAGCCCCACCAGATTGTAGGCGGCAGCCGCGAAGATGAAGGCCCACCCGACGCGGTCGCGTCCGCGCAACTTGGTCTTCTCCTGCCCGGCGACGGTCTTGATCCAGCCGAACGCCTCCTCGATGCGCTTGCGGATGCGCTGGCTGACAGCATAGCCGCCGTGCCGGGTTATGCGGCGATCGATCGCGGAACGGCGGCCGTTCATGTTCTGCGCCACGTGCGGCGTCACCTTCATTGAGCGCAACTGGTTGATGAAGTCCTCCGCGTCATAGGCCTTGTCGGCGTGATCGCCAGCGGCCGGTCGGCGCAGGGTTCGATCATATGCAGTGCGGCCACTCGCTCGGCATGCCCATCGGCCAGCGTCAGACAGGCATCGACCAGCAGGCCATGGCGGTTCTCCATCAGCCCGTGCCCCATGAAGCAGAGCTTGGCCTCCTTGCCCCGCCCCTTGCGGTAGAGCCTGGCATCGGGGTCGGTGGTCGAAGCATGCGTCTCGTTCGACCGTTTCTGGCCGTGGAAGTCCGCCTCCGTGTTACGCCCACCGCCCTGAGCCGGCGGCTCGCCTCAGTCATTCCCCGGCTCTTCACCCGAACCGTCCTTCGGCTTGAGGCTCTTCATCGACGCCCAGGCCGCGATCAGCGTCCCGTCGACCGAGAAGTGATCCGTGGAAAGGAGCTTCTTCACCTTGGGCTGCGCCTCACGTACGGGAACGAGTTCCACCCCGTGCAGTCTGGCCTCCAAGCTTCAGGAGCTTAATCCCATCCTTCGTGGATGGGCGAATTACTACCGCCACTGCGCTTATGCCGGTCGGATGTTCACCAGTCTCGACTGGTACATCGGCATGAGGATAGCGCGGTGGCTGCGGAAGAAACGCCCCAAAGCGCGGTCGCGTGACATCTGGGCCTCATGCCAGCCCGGTGGTCGACGGCCAACGAGACGGCTTTGGCGCGAGGGAATGGTCGAGCAGCATATGCTCGCCTGGACCCCCGTTTGCCGCTTCCGTCTCGCATGGATGGATACGCCTGACTTTGCCATGTCTTCTGGAGAGCTGGGTGCGTAACGAAAGGCGCATGCCCGGTTCGGCGAGAGGCGGTGAGAAACCGGCCGCTGAAAGGCGGCGCGGCGCTTACCGCCTACTCTACTCTCGGTGAAAGAGACCGCAATTTGCATCGTCGACGAAACGGGCACGGCGTGCCGCGAGGTGAAGGTGCCGACCCATCCTGAGGATATTGCGCGGGTGCTCAAGGATCCCGCCTGGCGGTTGCAGCGGGTCGGGCTTGAAGCCGGACCTTTGTCGCAATGGCTGTTCGAGGGGCTTGCCAAAGCCGGCTTGCCAGTGGTTTGCATTGAGACGCG
>NZ_JARAKC010000041.1:0-20248 GCF_049887195.1 Mesorhizobium abyssinicae | reverse complement strand
ACCAGAAGGGCTTCCAGATCCTGCCCCGCCGCTGGGTCGTCGAGCGGACCTTCGGCTGGATGACAAGATGGCGCCGCCTCGTACGCGACTACGAGCAGCGCATCGACGTCTCGCAAGCCATGATCCTTGTCGCAATGGGCGGCATCTGCTTCGCCGAAACGCACATCCGTGATTTTCAAAACAGATGGGGTGATTGGGGTCTCGAATGTGAAAACGTGGTCGATGTGAGTCGCCACAAACATTTGGAAGGAGCAGCCATGAAGTACTCTGCCGGACTGGACCTGTCTTTGGAAGAGACCTCTATTTGCATTGTCGACGAGACTGGCCGGATCGTGAAGGAGGCGAGAGCGTTGAGCGATCCACCGGCATTGTGTGACGCGCTGAAGGGGACCGGCTTGCCGCTTGAGCGGATCGGCCTGGAAGCGTGCTCGCTGACGGCCTGGCTTCACGATGGACTGCACGCCGAAGGCTTGCCGGCGACCTGCATCGAGACGCGGGCTGCCAACGCGGCGATGAACGATGCCCAACAAGACCGATCGCAATGACGCCCGCGCACTGGCGCAGATCATGCGCACTGGCTGGTATCGGCAGGTGCATGTCAAGAGCCGGCAATGCCGGCTGTGGCGTTCGCTGCGATGGTCGAGCCGCTGCTTGCAATCCTCGGCGTCATGTTGAGAGAGTTCGCCCGCCTGACGAAGCAGGTTCTCGACATCGTCCGCAATGAAGAAGTCTGCCGGCGGCTGAAGAGCGCGCCGGGCGTCGGGCCGATAACCGCGCTCGCCTTCCGCGCCACGATCGACCGGCCTGAGCGGTTCGGCTCGTCGCAGGCGGTGGGAGCGCATCTGGGACTGACGCCGGCACGCTACCAGTCCGGCGAAACCGACATCCAGGGAAAGGTCAGCCGATGCGGCGACGAACTTGCACGCACCGCGCTTTATTGAGGCGGCCCACACACTGCTGGTGCGATCGAAGAAGTGGTCGAGCCTCAGAGCATGGGGCATGAACATCGCCAGGCGGCGCGGCATGGCACGAGCCCGGGTCGCGGTCGCCCGCAAACTGGCCGTCATTCTGCATCGCATGTGGGCCGACGCGACCGAGTTCCGCTTTGGAAAGGAGCCTGTTCACCTGGCCGCTTGAACTGAGACAGATCGAGGAGCAAGCAACACGAATAAAGCCTTCGCCCGAAAGGGCGATGCCCGGCTCGTTCCCTGGGGACGATGGGCGAGGCGATCTCGTTGAGAGTCCCGAACCTGCCGGCCCAAGCGCGGCAAGGTCGTGAAACAGATTGAGACGCCTCGCTCTCCTGACCCCATCATGCGGCGGCCCAAGCGCTGACCGCGAAGAGAAGCGAGTGACCCACGGAACGGTCCAGAAAAAGGTGCAGGAGCATCTTGACCACGACGACCCCAATCAGAGAGGACTCTCAGCTTCCCATCAAGCGCGAAGGTCCATGCATGATACGGGCAAGTCAATTGGGATTTGTTGCCTCGACCCTCCACAAGTCGGTGGCCGCGATGCGGACAGACATTATGATACCCTTTCAAACCGTCCGGAGTGCGCACTATGAACAATTCGAGACCGTTCAAAGTAAAAGCGAAAAGTCGCCCAAATCGGGCACTTGACTCTCCTGGCAAACAAACGGCCAAGAGTTATACAAAAGATCCGACAGCTCATGCCTAATAATTTTTGGATCGATGTAGAAGCGGGCGGCCAAAGTATCTGGCCTATCTGATCCCCGACCTCGTCGTGGTCATCGGCAAGCTTTACTTCTGCTGATCTGCTGACATAGTTCACCTTGTAGATTTTCGGCAGCGCGAAACTCGCGACCGAGAACTGTTCGAATCAATCATCGACCAGCGATGACCAACGCGACAGGGCTAAAATTCATGCGAAGCATAACTAAAAGGAATAAGTAGCCTTGGGACATTCGCGCGGTAAATGAGGGCAAGCGCCTGCATACCCGCCGGAGCGGACACAATGGCTTTTCGCTTGAGCCAAAACTATTGCGTATGGATGCTCAGGTCGTCTCAAAAGAGCCATTCACCTTGAGCGGCGTCCGGCGCAACCTCTCGGGTGTCTGGGGGCAAACAAGCGCCGACGTGCTACAATGCAAAAAAATGACCTGTCAGGTGACTTTTTTCCTCTTGGGAGTAGGAGGCAAGCAGTAGGATTAATGCGCTGGTTTAGGTGATAGGGTGAAGAGTTACCGTTGAGCAATCGATCAACAGCACAGATACTCGAAATTCGTCCTAAGAACCTGACATCGCGCCCACCCGAAGGTGACATTGACGAACTGGATAGTCTCCTTACTATCCGAAACTTGCGCATCGAAGCAGAGCGCAGAGACCAACCAGGTGGCACTGTCGTTCTCGTGGATGACGTGTCGGTGAGCTTAAAGAGGGGTCAAGTTCTTGGATTGATAGGAGAGTCGGGGGCAGGCAAATCGACAATAGGCCTTGCAGCGATGGCTTATGGCCTTGACGATCACAGGCGGCCAAATCATTCTAAACGGCGACGACTTGCTCAAGTCTAGCGAAACTAACGTACGCGAGATTCGCGGAGACACGTTTGTTATGTTGCCCATTCTGCCGCCGCAGCCTTCAATCCTTCCCAACGGCTAATAGAGCAAGTGATTGAAGCTGCGCTTTCACGGATCGGTGGCACGCTGCGCCGTGCAGCAACGCGCTGTTTCTCTGTTCAGAAAGCTTGGATTGCCCGATCCTGAAGTTATCGCAGTGACCTGCGAAAACTTTCTACATAATAATGCCGAATTTGAATTTGAGCAGGAGAAGCAAAAGAGCAGCGCACATAAGAAGGGATCTCACCGACGCGCGGATCTCTTGCCTCACATTTGCTGTGGCTGGCGTAAATAAAGCCTGTGGCATTCGGAATAGCTCCTGAATTTGGCCTGCTTACCTGCTCGATGCCCCTGATGCTAAGGCAGGATCTGCGGGGTTGTCTCGCGACGACCAGCCGCAGGCTGGATACGCAAGTGTGGTCTTCACGAGCAGAGCGGTGTTGCGTGCTGACATGGATTCGGAGTGGGGAAGCTAGCTCCCAAGGTCGCCAGGCGCTCCTGTTCATACCGGTCAACTCGGCAAGTTCCAAAGCATGTCCGATCCTCAACCGGTATCAGCCTCGGCAGGCCTTGGGATTGCAGCCGTACACCTGTCGAAAGCATTTCGAAAAATGCGATGCCGACTCGAAGCCACAGGCGATCGCGATCTCCACGATCGGCATGTCGGTCTGCTGGACCAGACGCTTGGCGCGGGAAAGCCTCAAGGTCATGTAGTAGCGCATCGGAGACGATGAAACGGATCGCTCGAACAGCCGCTCGATCTGACGTCTGGAGCGGCCGACGCATTTGGCAATGTCGCGAAGGGGCAGCGGGTCCTCGACATGTTCCTCCATGATCCGGATGATCTCCGCCAGCGCCTTCGAGGTCACCATTTCACTGCCGGTGATCGTCCATTGCCTGTCACACGCCGAGCGCCAGTGACCGGCCGTGGTATGTCTGCAGACAGCCAGCGCGGTGTCCTTGCCGAGATGGTCGCTGATCATGTCCATGACAAGATCGAAGGAGGCAAACTCGCCTGCGCAAGTGGCGAATTGCGAATCTCTCACAAACAGCCGGTCAGTCACCAGAAGGCGCGCAAACGTCTCGCCAAGGGCAGCCCGCTTGTCCCAATGGATCGTGCAGGCTCTGTCTTCGAGCACCCCACTTTCGGCCAGCAGCCATGTCGCGGTGCCGAGTGCTGCGAGCGGTGTGCCAAATCTCTTGCTAAGGCGAAGGATCCTGCCCAGCGAAGTCGACGCCTGATCTTCGACCCGCTCGCCGGCGCAGACCACAACCATGCTCGGTCCCTTGCAGGCCTGGATACTCTCCGCGATCCCTGCAAAGTCGCCGGCGACTGCGAGGCTGAAGCCGCTGGCGCATTCCACTGGCTGTCCGTCTGGACTGACCAGCGTCCATTCGAAAAACCTCCTGCCGGTGACCGAGTTAGCAAGGCGAAGCGGATCCACGAAAGACGACAGGCTGAGCTGGGAGAACCCGGGAAGCGCAAGGATGGTTAGGCGGAATGTTTGACCGCGACTGTCGATCTGCAGCCGGCCAGGGCTCCATCCCACGATGCGCGCATGGTCTCCCGCTGAAAAGGGCGCATTCATCTGATCACAGGTCCCTTTCGGTGGTCATTAAAGTTCACCGGCGCCTAACGCCGGCGCATCTACTTATGGGCTTCAACCCCGTGCGTTGTGCCGGCGCTTCATGAAGTCCTTGGCCGTCTCGACGGCCACAGCCGCGTCGCGGCAATAGGCGTCGGCGCCGACGGCTTTACCAAATTCCTCGTTGAGCGGCGCGCCGCCGACCAGTACGACATAGTCGTCGCGGATGCCCTTTTCCTTCATCGTGTCGATGACGACCTTCATGTAAGGCATGGTGGTGGTGAGCAGCGCCGACATGCCGATGATGTCAGGCTGATGCTGTTCGAGCGCAGCCATGTATTTCTCGACCGCGTTGTTGATGCCGAGGTCGATGACGTCGAAGCCGGCGCCTTCCATCATCATGCCGACGAGGTTCTTGCCAATGTCGTGGATGTCGCCCTTGACGGTGCCGATTACCATTTTGCCCTGCTTGGGCGCGCCGGTGGCGGCAAGCAGCGGCCGCAGGATGTGCATGCCGGCCTTCATGGCGTTGGCCGAAAGCAGAACTTCCGGCACGAACAGGATGCCATCTCGAAAATCCTCGCCGACGATGCGCATGCCTTCGACCAGCGCCTCAGTCAGCACCGTATAAGGCACCCAGCCGCGATCGAGGAGAATATGGGTGCCTTGCTCGATTTCTTCCTTCAGCCCGTCATAGAGGTCGTCGTGCATCTGCTGCACAAGTTCCTCGTCGGAAAGTTCAGAAAGGATGATCTCGTCGTCAGCCATGTCGGTCCTGCCTCATTCTCTGTCGAAAAAGGTCGGTACCCCATGCTCGATGGGGTACCGACCCGGCTTCCGGTGAAGCCTTGGGAGTCTATTGCCGGGCGGCGTCTCCCGCCTTGCTTAAGAGAGCGCTGATCTCACCAGCCGACGTGACAAATTGCTGCCTCCGTCACGGCAATCCCTGGTCAGGCAATGACTTTTATTTGTTTGACCAGGATGCGCTCCGCCATGCTCAAGCCACCACTCGACTGGATTGATGTCGATCCTGCGCATTGAGATTCTTGATATCGATCGCGTCCATGCTTATAGAGAACGGGACAAGACGCAATTTACTTTTTGTCGGGACCGGTATAACAATTTCTCATGTCGAAGGACTATCGCAGGCTTCCGTTGAGCGCCCTTCGGGCATTTGAGGCGGCGGCACGGCATCTGAGCTTTACCAAGGCTGCCAACGAGCTCTCGGTTACCCAGGCGGCAGTCAGCCGCCACATCCTGACGCTGGAGGACCACCTCCAGGTCCAGCTGTTCAACCGTGGCAACCAGAAGGTCTCGCTGTCGGCCCCCGGCGAGGAGTTGTTCGAGGCTGTGACGCTCAGCCTCGGGCACATGGCGGCAGCCTTTGACAGCGTGCGCAGGCGGCAGAGGGCCCAGCCCCTGACCGTCGGCATGCCGATGTCGTTCGCGACGCTGTTCATGAGCCGCCGGATCGGCGATTTCGTCGCCGCCAATCCGAAGGTCGATCTCCATTTGGTCTCGCTCGAGCGCAGCCCCGCGCCGGCAACAGACGGTTTCGACGTCTCCGTGGTCATGGGGTATCTGCCGCGCCCCGGCTTCACAGCTACTGAACTCTTCAGCGAGGAGGTCTTCCCGGTTTGCAGCAAGGCCTACCAGACGCACTCACCGCAAATCCTGACGCCGGCGGATCTGGTGAACGAGGTCCTTTTGGTCATGGACGACCAGCATTGGTCCGCCTATCCGTGGTCGCCCTTCGACTGGGTGCACTGGCTGGAGCAATTCGGAATCTCGCCCTCCTTCAAGCGGACCATCACCTTCAACAATTATCCAACCATGATGCAGTCGGTGATCAGAGGCTACGGCATTGGCCTGGGCTGGCGACACCTGGTCAATGACTATGTCAATGAAGGCACGTTGATCAGGCCTCTCGGGGAAAGCTATCTCACCGGCCGAAAGCACCATCTGGTGATCCCGGACACGGCGATCGGGCGCGAAGACGTCCAGATCTTTCGCGACTGGCTGATCGCCGAAGTCAAGGACCTGAAGCCAGTCGCGCCAGAGGCGGCTGCCGAGTTCGTTGGCGCGGCGCCGACGTTCGCTGCGGAGCCGCACTCGCCCGATAACATTTAGTCGGCCGCGTATAACTATTTGTTCGGTTGTTTTGTCGCTCCCGCGTAGCTAGCGTTCCGTGGAGTGACAGGGCCACAACTCACGATGTGGTGATATCCCAAGCGGGGGTGAGTGGATTAATGCGACGCACGCAGCGAGGGTTCTAGCTTTTCGGGCAACTGTGGTGCTGGCTGCAGCGAATCCTTCCGCCTTTTGGAGAAACCGGGCGGCGCTGGCGCTCATCGCATGGGCGAAGTCCAGAAAGCACTCGATAGTCAGTTTTCTGGTCGAAAGGAGCTTTTGTGAGTCTAGCTGATATCTTAGATCCGTTCAAAAGCTGGCACCTGCCCTTCAGTCAATGGGTTCAGGACGTGTTGAGCTGGGTGGTCACGAATTACCGCCCACTGTTCCAGACCTTGAAATGGCCTTTCGACAAGCTGCTCACGGCTTTTGATCTCGCCCTCATCGGCATACCGCCGCTCGTCACCATATTCTGTGTCGGTCTAATTGCCTGGCAGATCGCCGGGTGGCGCTTGGCGCTCCAGGTCGCGGGCCTGTTGGTGGTTGTCGGCCTCCTCGGCATCTGGGGTGAAACGATGACAACGCTGTCTCTCGTCTTCACCGCAGTGGTCTTCTGCATGATCGTCGGCATCCCGCTGGGTGTCATTGCAGGTCGAAGCGAGCGGGCCGCAGCGATCTGCCGCCCGATTCTCGACACGATGCAGACGATCCCATCATTCGTCTATCTCGTGCCTGTCGTCATGCTGTTCGGGATTGGTAATGTGCCGGGCGTGATCGTGACGATCATCTTTGCGCTGCCGCCCGTTATCAGGCTGACCGCATTGGGCATACAGCAGGTCCCCGAAGAAGTCGTCGAGGCCATGCGCGCCTTCGGAGCCACCAACAATCAACTTCTGTTCAAGGCTCAGTTGCCGCTGGCGCTCCCCAGCATACTCGCCGGTGTCAACCAGACGTTGATGATGTCGCTTTCAATGGTGGTTGTTGCCTCCATGATTGCCGTCGGCGGGCTTGGCCAGATGGTCTTGCGCGGCATTGGTCGCCTGGATGTCGGCCTCGCCGCGACCGGCGGTATCGGCATCGTCATTCTGGCCATTATTCTTGATCGCCTGACCCAAGCCGCAATGTCGCGACGCAGACAGTTCGGCCACGTCGCCTGGTACAGGCGGGGGCCAGCATCCGTGTTTACAATGATGCTCAGACCCTCCAGCTCCTCCACCGGGGCCGACGACTGGAAAGTGGCGGGCACTGAACTCCTGGCTCAAGACAAGGGGAGCGACTATGAGCGGCCCGCTTAGCATGGACAGGCAGGACCGGCACTTTGCTGTCGCGGTGACGGTTCTGGCCACCATGGTCTGCGCCGAAGCTCGGAATGGCCACCTCGATCAATGGAACAACTGGATAGCGGACCGAACAGGCAGCGAAGCAGAACGCTGCCTTGTGACAGCAGGCTCGCCCCGCATCCTTTGATCCGCAAGGTGTAATTTCTCAATCGTGGAGCTTACCTTTGAAAGCGCATTCCATTGAATTCAAGGACGTCTGGAAGGTGTTTGGGACAGGCTCGAAGCTCGACCTCGCAAGCGTCCAGCGCAGCGATCTTTCCAAGGCCACGCTCCTCGAAAAATATGGCTGCGTTGCAGCCGTCGCCGGCGTCTCCTTCAAGGTCGAAGCAGGCGAGATCTTCTGTGTCATGGGTCTTTCCGGGAGTGGCAAGTCGACGCTGGTCCGGCATGTAAACCGTCTGATCAAGCCCAGCGCCGGCCAGATCATAGTCGGCGGCGAAGATATCAATCTGAAATCTGAGAACGAGATGCGTGAGCTCCGCGCTCGCACGATGGGGATGGTCTTCCAAAACGTAGCGCTTCTTCCCCATCGGACGGTTCGCGACAACGTGGCCTTGAGCCTGGAACTGCGAAAGGCGAGCGCGCGACAGCGCCGTGAGATCGCGGAGGAAAAGCTCGAGCTCGTCCAGCTTGCCGGCTGGGGCGACCGTTACCCCGATCAGCTTTCGGGCGGAATGAAGCAGAGGGTTGGTCTTGCTCGAGCGCTGGCTGCCGACCCCGCCATTCTGTTGATGGACGAACCCTTCTCAGCCCTTGACCCGCTCATTCGGCGGGAATTGCAGGATCAGTTCAAGGCGCTTTCGACGAAGTTGGGAAAGACCACGCTTTTCATCACCCATGATTTGGACGAAGCCGTCCGACTTGGACACCATATCGGTGTGATGAAGGACGGAAGAATGCTTCAGATCGGTTCGGCCGACGAGATCCTCGGCAGTCCAAATGACCCCTATGTCGAAAAATTCGTCCAGGGTAGCAGCCGGCTGAAGCTTCTGAAGGCCGAAACGGTGATGTTGCCCCTTGGGGAGTTTAAAAGTGTCGGACAGGGCCAGCCCCTCTCCGAGGCTCCGCGGCTGAGGCTCGATACTCCAATCGAGGAACTGCTTGGCCTGTCCAATCGACACGGCAACACGCCGATGGTCGTGGTCGACGAAAGCGGGGTCGATATCGGTGTGATCACCGCATCGTCGATTCTGCGAGGCGTGCATGAGCGCCTTTAGGCAGACATGATCAAATCGCTGGCTGTGCGCTTTTGCGGCCCATACTGCTCTCGATCCGCTGGTTGAAAGATCATGAAGACTGACCGCAAGACCGCGATCGTCACCGGAGCTGCCGGCGAGATGGGCCAGGCGATCTGCGCGAAGTTCGTCGCCAACGGATACTTCGTCGTCGCCGGCGACGCCAATGCGCAAATCTTGCAGGACACGATCGCCGCATTGAATCAGACGGCGGAAAATGCGCTGGCGAGACCCCGGGGACCTCCGAAGCAAGGCCTATTGCGAGGATCTGATCGACACCGCGATCCACCTGACGGGCCGCCTCGATGCCCTCGTCAACAATGCCGGCATTATTACGCGCGGGACGATCCTGGAAACGAGCGATGAGGATTGGGAGCGAACCTTCGACATCAATCTGAGGGCCATCTTTTACACCTGCCGGCGGGCAATACGCTTCATGAAGGAAAATGGTGGCGGTTCGATCGTCAACATCTCCTCGACCTGGGGCGTCTATCCCGGGCCAAGTCACGCGGCTTACTGCGCGAGCAAGGCTGCCGCGGCAACCTTTTCAAAATGCCTTGGGCGAGACCACGCCGCCGACGGCATCAGGGTCAATGCCGTTTGTCCCGGCGAGATCGATACGCCAATGCTTCGCTCGGGCTTTGTCCATCGAGGGTTCGATCCCGTCACGGCGGTGGCCGAACTCAGCAAGTCGAATCCTCTCGGCCGGCTTGGCGAACCTGAAAACATCGCCGATGCGGTCTACTTCCTGAGTTCGGATGCCGCGCGCTTCACTGCCGGAACCACATTGGAGGTCGCTGGAGCCAAGGCCGTCTACTAGCCGGTCCGCGCGCCTCGGGGTCGGGCCGCTGCGACTCCAAAATTCCACGCGAGACGTCGGCGCCAGCCGACGCTCACTGAGAGGTCGGCGATTGGGCGGCGGCTCCGCTTCCCGGATGGTGGTTTCGTGCGTCAACCGCAGGTGGTTAATGCTGGTCAGACACACGCTCATAACTTCAGTTCATAAGTTACATTATTTTTTATTGGTGGTTAGCGTCATGGCGGAGTCATATATTGCCTTCTCAAATCAGGGATCACAAAAATGTCCGCGAGATCAGGAGGCCGAGGCGCTCGGCAAAAATTGCGTTCTGACAGAACGGTTACTTTCTTGCCACCGCTTGAGCGCGGGTTACCTTACATGGATTTGCTGAGCCAGGAGGATTTGCTTCGGGTTCATAATATCTCCATGCAAATACTGGAAGAAATTGGTATCGAATTCCGCGATGACGAGGCGGTCGAACTTTGGCGCGCCGCCGGCGCAGACGTCGTTGGCCAGCGCGTCAGGATCGACAGGAACCAGCTACTTGAGTTGGTCGCCAAAGCTCCCGAGGCCCTCACCGTCGTTGCCAGGAACCCGGCCAGGACGATCAGCCTCGGCGGTAGAAGGAGCATCTTTGTCCCGGCTTACGGTTCGCCAAATGTACTGGATCTCGAGGGCAAGAGGCGGAACTCGACGATCGCGGATTTCGTGAATTTCGCTAAGCTGGCTTACCAGGCGCCCGCAATTCATATGACAGGCGGCGTGCTTTGCGAGCCGATGGACATCGCGGTCCCCAAGCGGCACCTGCACATGAACTACAGCCTGATACGCTATTCCGATAAGCCGTTCATGGGTGCGGTGACCTCGCGCGAGAGGGCAGAGGACACGGTCACCATGGCCAAGATCGTCTTCGGCGACGAATTCGTGCAGGAGAACACGGTCATCATCTCGCTTGCTAATTGCAATTCCCCGCTGGTCTGGGATGCAACGATGCTCGATGCGGTCAAGGTCTATTCCTCCAACAACCAGGCTATGATCTTCGCTCCGTTCGTCCTCGGCGGCGCCAGCACCGCGGCGAGCACTGTGGCGGCGGTTGCGCAGCTCAACGCCGAGGCGCTTGCCGGCATCGCCTTTGCTCAACTAGTGCGGCCGGGCGCTCCCTGCATCTATGGCCAGTGGCTGGCGACGGTCTCCATGAAGAGCGGAGCCCCGATGGCCGGAACGCCCGAGATCTGCCACATGAACCTTCTGGTCGGACAACTTGCCAGGCACTACAAGCTGCCCTGGCGCTGCAGCGGCAGCAACACGAGCTCGAAGCTCGTCGATGCCCAGGCGGGCTATGAGGCGGCGCGAAATATGTATGGCGCGCTGATTGCCGGAGCAAATTTCGTGCTTTCGACGACAGGTTATCTCGAGGCGGCTTTGACCCAGAGCTACAGCAAGTTCATGCTCGACGCCGAACAGATGGTCATGTTCTACAAGCTGGGCCAGGGCATAGTCGCGCGCGAGATCGACGAGGCGATGGATGCGATAAGGCAGAGCGAGCCAGGTTCTCACTATCTGGGGACCGAGCATACGCTGAAGAATTTCGAGAACGCCTTTTTCGTCCCCGAATTGATGAATCACGACAGCTTCGAGCAGTGGTCCTTCAATGGCTCCAAGGATGCCAACACAAGGGGATTGGAGGCAGCCGTGCGGGCGCTGAAGGAATACGAGGCGCCGCCCATTGACGAAGCCGTCGATGAGGCGCTTCTGGACTTCATCAAGCGCAGGGAATCCGAAATCGGCGATGCCGTGCTCTAGCGCGGCCGCCGCTGCGGCAGCGGCGATGAGCGAAGCGGTGAGGGCGCTAGCTCGGCCCCTGAAATGCGACCTGTTGTTGGCCCAGATCCCCGGCCGGCACGCGGCGGGCTAGAGACGGAACCAGATCCGACTATCGTGTGGACGAAATCCGATGAATGCTCCTGCCAACATCAGTACCCTCAGGTCACCGGTAACGCTTGACGATCCGGCCGAGGGCGGCCGAATGGAACTGCTGATCCTAGTCCTGCCAGGGTTTTCGCACCTCGCGCTGCATGCTTTCCTCGAGCCGTTCCGAATTGCCAACACGGTGTCGAGAATGGAGCTCTTCCGCTGGCGGATCGCAGGGCTGGACGCGGGAGCCGTTCGGGGCGCCAACGGTATTTCGATAGCCGTCGATACGACGATTGAGGAACAACAGCTCCGTTCGCAAAATTGCAAACCGGATCACCTGGCAATCGTTGCCGGTGAACTGGTAGAGCATCAGTTCACGCCACAGCTGAACAGCTTCTTGCGCGCGACCGCGCGTCACGGGGTCCCGGTGGCGGCCGTCGGGACAGCGACGTGGCTGCTCGCCCAGACCGGGCTTCTGACAGGTACGCGCTGCACGATCCATTGGTCCCGGCTCGCTGCTTTCTCGGAGGTGTTTGCCCAGCCGCGGATCCGGGACACTCTGTTTGTCAGAGATGGCCAGTTCTCGACCTGCGCCGGCGAACTGGCAGCCTTTGATTTAGCGGTCGATCTCATTGCCAACCATTCCGGCGCGTTTATCGCGCAGGAGGTTTGTCGACATGCCGTCGTCGAAGGCCAACGATCCGGATCAAACCGACAGACCGGGCCTTCGGGTATTGCCTTTGCAGGGGTCAGTGAAAAGCTGCTGATGGCAATGAGGATCATGGAGGAAAACATCGAGAACCCGGTCGCCATGGCCGAAGTCGCGCGACGGGCTGGGGTGTCGCGGCGCCAGCTGGAACGGTTGTTTTCCACCCAAGTCGGGATGCCGCCGGTGCGTCAGTACCTAAGAATTCGTCTGGACCACGCCAAACGGCTGATCGAGGGCACGCGCCTGCCCATCATCGACGTCGCGATCGCCTGTGGCTTTATTTCCCCATCCCACTTCGCAAAGTGCTTCAAGATCTGCAATGGCATCTCGCCGCAGAAGTGTCGCTCGATGGTCCCGTCCTGGGTCGGACCTGGCCTCGGCTAGTCGGCTGCCAAGGACGGATGACCTTGCAAAGCCGCGCGCGACAGTCATGCCAGACGGTAGATTGGGCGCGGGTGGCGCTCAAGGCGTCGTTGCCAACTGCTGTGTGCCTGAAGAAAAACCGACAGTAGGGCCGCCGTACCTCCGGGTCAGCCATTCTTCAAACGGCTCGATCGGAAATTCAGGAGCTCGATCTGCAGGCCAAGCCAATTGATATTGTTCCTTGGTCTGTAGGGACTGCGGCAAAGGCGCCACCAGGCGTCCCGATTCCAGCAAATTGCCAAGCTGGCGAAGCCAGCCCAAAGCCACACCCTGACCTGCTAGACAGGCTTGTATCGTGTTGTAGTAATTGTTGAAGCCCATCGGCTGATGGTTCCGCGGCAACTCCATCGAGAATTCCCTCAGCCAATGCCGCCAGCCTACCCAAGATGGATGCTGCGCCTGCATATACAACAGTTCGCAATTCTGCAGGTCAGATAGTTCCCGCAACGGTCCATTCCTATCTAAAAGCTCTGGCGAGCAGACAGGAGTGAGCAGATCAGAAAAGAGCGGTCGGGTTTCGAAACCGGGAAGGTCAGGCTCGCCGAAGATTAAGGCGAGATCAACCTGCCCCGTGGGCTCGATGCCCTGTGGGTCCCAAGTCACTAGAAAAATCTCTCGCCCGGGAAAGCATTCTCGAACTTCCGCAAGGCGAGGAAGCAGCATGAATGCTCCGTTTGCGGTTGATGTCGACAAGACGATTTGCCCTTTCGAGCGCTCCTGGATCAAATCTTCAAGAGCGTCGACAATCTGAGATGTTGCAAACGAGTAGGCCTTCAGAAGCCGTTGACCCGCCGAGGTCAAGGCAATCTTCTTGTGCGAACGAACGAAGAGTGGTTGGCCAAGTCGGCTCTCAAGCTCGATGATCTGTTTGCTGACCGAGCTTTGTGACAGGCCAATCTCTTCTCCCCCAAGGGTGAAGCTTCCCTGCCGTGCAGCTGCTTCAAAGGCCGGCAAGAGCCGTTGGATGTTTCGGTGAAGCGACTTCTTTCGCATGCAATTCCCGGTGGTCCGACGCACCATCTAACTGAACGGAAAACTCTCACATTGCACTAGCGGCGGAAGCCGCATGGACGATGGCCGGCTGGCTCGACCGGTCAGTTTTGTCCACGGGACTGACCCTTCGCTTGCGATGGCTTTGGGAATGCCAAAATCACCAATAGGATTATGCGCTTTCCTAGACACGTTTGAAACCCTGAATGTTCCAAGCCTATGGGAAGGCCTCTCAGTGTTTTGCATTCGCGCAGGGAATGCAGCAGCATCTTAGATTTCATTTGATCCCGCCGCGTCCTGGTAACATCCTTTATCGCACCGACATCAGAGAATGAATTCTAGTACGGCCGCTCACGAAAGCACAAAAATGCGCAACATCTTTACATTCGGCCATCGTCCCGCCCAACGAAACTGGACGGTCGCAGACTTGCGCGCCAACAAGGGCAAGCTGCAACTGACGGAAGTTACAGCGATGAATGGCGAACAGGCCGCGCGAGCCGCCGCCGCCGGAATTGACACGATCGTCACCCGGTCCCAGATGCTGAAAGAGGTCCGTGCCGCCGCCCCAAACACTTTCCTGACCGCTGCGTTGATGTTGGTTGATCACCCGACCGAAAAGGACGTGCTGGAAGGCGCGATGCGGGCAATGGGCGAGGGGGCAGATGCGCTCTACACCACCCGAAGCCTGGACACGATCAAGATGCTCGCGGACCTCGACTTTCCTGTCATGGGGCACGTCGGGCTTGTACCGCCCTACAGCACCTGGATCGGCGGGCTTCGGGCCTATGGTACCACCGCCGACGAGGCTCTGAAGGTGGTCGAGAGCTTTCGCGCCATGGAACGGGCCGGCGCGTTTGCAGTCGAGGTGGAACTCGTTCCTCAGCAGGTGCTGGAGGAAATCAACAAGCAAACCACCCTGGTCACTTTTTCCATCGGGTCGGGATCGGGAGGAGACGTCACCTTTCTGTTCTCCGAGGACATCTGCGGGGAAACCGAGAATCCACCGCGTCACGCATTCGCGTACGGGAACGTGCGACGGTTGCAAGAGCAGATCGAGCGCGAACGCATAGATGCTCTAAGCGCATTTCAATCCGACGTGCGTGCCGGAACTTTCCCTTATGAGCGGGTCTCGATCTCGATGAAGCCGGAACACCTTGAGGCATTTCGAACCCGGTTTGGCAGGACAGATTGCTTGAGCGTCGCCAGAGGATAACGAGATGACCGACGATGTCACACAACGCCCAGGGACACCTGCGACAAGGTCGACTTGGAACTACCATCCCGAACTCCCGCTACAAGATCACTCGGTGTTCGACTTCAAGCGTGGACCACTCGAAGGGGTCAAGCTGCTGTGGAATTCTTGGAAGCCGATTTCGGACCGTTGGATCGTGATTGGGGTGTCGGTTCTTACGTGGTTCTATCTCTCGCCGTCATTGCAAGTGGCACGCGAATTCAAGTTCGACTGGATCGCCACGCTCTATCTGCGTAATTTGCTGATCCTGACCATCTTGGCAGGGGGGATGCATCTCTATCTGTATACTTTCAAGATGCAAGGCAACCGCTTCCGCTATGACGCCCGGCCTTTTCATAAAAAGAATGCACTGTTCACGTTCGGCAATCAGTTTGCCGACAACGTGTTCTGGTCTATAGCGAGCGGGGTCACTGTCTGGACTGCTTACGAGGTGATCGGACTCTGGGCTTTTGCCAACGGATATATGCCGATGCTGTCGTTTGAAAGCAACAGGCTCGGGTTTATTTTGTGGTTTCTTCTATTGCCTTTCTACGGTGTCATCAACTTCTACTGGATTCATCGCGCATTGCATTGGGGGCCATTATATAACTTGGCACATTCACTTCATCATCGTAACGTGAATGTCGGTCCTTGGTCAGGGATGTCAATGCATCCAATTGAGCACATCATGTATCTCAGTTCCGTTTTGATCCATTTTGTGATCGCTTCGCATCCGCTCCACTTTATCTATCATCTTCAGTCGAAGGTGCTCCTGGCCGTCAGCTCGCATGCTGGATACGAGTCCCTTGCGCTGGGAGAAAATAGTAATGCCGGCTTGAAGGTTGGCGACTTCTTTCATCAACTACATCACCGCTACTTCGAATGTAACTACGGCGAACCGGAAGTGCCTTGTGACAGGTGGTTCGGCACTCTCCACGACGGTTCGGAAGAAGCAACCGCGCGGACGCGCGCTCGCATGAAAGAAATGCGGAAGAAGAAGTGAATCGCTACGTTTAGGGCTCGCCCCGGCTTGCTCGAACTCCAGCAGACACGACTCTGCGCCTGATCGGCGCACCATCGCAGACGATTAAAGGAAGAGCAATGGTCAAGGTTACGTACATTGAACATAACGGGCGCGTGCACGACGTCGACGTCCCCCATGGGACAACGGTCATGGAAGGTGCTCGTGATCACGGCATCCCGGGGATCGAAGCGGATTGTGGTGGTGCGTGCTCTTGCGCGACCTGCCATGCGCTCGTCGAACAAAGTTGGATCGCAAAACTCCCTGCCAAGCAACCAATGGAGCAGGATATGCTCGATTTTGCCTACCAGACAGATCCCGCTCGATCGCGGCTGACCTGCCAGATCAGGGTCAACGAAACCCTCGACGGGCTAGTTCTGCGTCTACCCGAACGGCAAGCTTGACGCTTTGCATCTCGGCATTTGTTTGGAGCGATCGGCCCAAGGCGATCTGTCGGCCAAAGGAAGCGCAATGTCTGGAATTGTGGTGATCGGCGCCGGCCAAGCGGGAGCATCGCTAGCAGCCAAGGCGCGCATGCTAGGCTACTCAGCTCCGATAACGCTGATCGGCGAAGAACCACTGGCGCCGTATCAACGTCCTCCCTTGTCTAAAGGATATCTGCTCGGCGAACTCAGCCTTGAGAGGCTTTTTCTTCGTGCGCCGTCCTTCTGGAAAGAGCACGAGATTACCCTCGCACTCGATCGACGTGTCACCGCCATCGATCGGGCATCGTGCACGGTAACTGCAGGTGGAGACATTGTACCCTTTGACCACCTTGTAGTCGCGACCGGTTCAAATGCAAGGCAATTGCCGCAGGAGATGGGCGGGACATTGGGCGGGGTGCATACGATCCGGACGCTTGCAGATGTCGACGGGCTTATGGCCGACTTCCGCCCAGGTCGGAGATTGCTCATTATTGGTGGCGGATATATCGGCCTCGAGGCCGCCGCGGTTGGTGCAAAGCTCGGGCTCGAGGTCACATTGGTTGAGGCGACGCCTCGAATACTGCAGCGGGTCGCCGCTGTGGAGACCTCCAACTTCTTTCGCGACCTGCATTCCGCAAACGGCGTCTCGATCCTAGAGGGCGTCGGGGTCGATCGTCTTGTTGGCGAGAACCGGGTCGCTGCCGCACTCTTGTCAAATGGCACCAGCCTGACGGTTGATTTCGTTATCGTAGGTGTCGGCGTCGTGCCCAGGACGCGGCTTGCGGAGCAAGCGGGCCTCGCGGTCGAGAATGGAATCTGGACCGACGCTCAGGGCCGAACTTCCGATCCAAGTATCTGGGCTGCTGGCGAATGCGTATCCTTCCCTTGGGAGGGGGGCCGCGTTCGACTTGAAAGCGTGGGGCATGCGATCGAGCATTCGGAGGTGGTGGCAGAAAACATCGTCGGGGGCTCCAAGGCATATGATGCCAAGCCCTGGTTCTGGTCCGATCAGTATGACGTCAAATTGCAGATCGCGGGCTTGAATACCGGACATGATCGGGTCGTCGAACGTAGGAACAACAACAGTTCGAGGTCGATCTGGTATTTTCGGGGCAATCGGCTAGTTGCGGTGGATGCCATAAATGATCCGCGGGCCTACATGGTGGGCAAACGGATCATCGAGTCGCACCAGACGATATCGGCCAACGATGTGGTCGATGCATCGAAAGACGTTACGTCGATGCTGACGAGCGTTCCTGACCCGCCGAACCGTAGAGCGGAAACCCCTGAGCTTACGAACACTGGCTGAGAGCGGTCATGCAACAGCCCTTCGAGCACGAACAGCCGGAGGCGCCCGAAAACCAAGCCATCCGACTCGCTGACTGAATGATTACCACAACCAAAAGGGGAATTACCATGAGGTATAAATCAATAATCGTTCCGACGCTGATCGCGGCAGCGGGTCTTACCCTCGGCACTGCCATTGCAGATGAACTGCCTGGCAAGGGAATCACGGTCCAGCCCTCGGACCAAAATTATACTGTCGAATGGTTTCAAGAGGAACTCGTGAGTATGGGTCTCCAAGAACTTGGCTACGACGTCAAGGAGCCTGTGTCTATGCAATTGCAGGCCGCATTCCTAGCGGTCGCCAACGGCGATGCGACAATCTACTCGGGTTACGCGGATCCGCTACACAAAGCATTCTATGAGAAAGCAGGCGGCAAGGCGAAGCTTCAGCCCGTCGGAACCTTGGTCGATGGCTCCGTCCAAGGTTATCTCATCGAGAAGAAAACTGCGGATGCCTATAAAATAAAAACTATCAACCAGCTCAAAGATCCTGCTCTCGCCAAACTGTTTGACGTCGATGGCGACGGAAAAGCTGATCTATATGGATGCGATCCAGGCTGGGGTTGCGAGAGGATCATCGATCACCACCTCGACGCTTATGGGCTCCGGGAAACCGTGACCCAGCTCCAGGGCAGCTACGAAACCATCATCGCTGATGCGATCGAACGCATCAAGGCCGGAAAGCCGACCCTCTATTATACGTGGACCCCGATGTGGCTAAGCGGAATATTGAGACCAGGACACGAGGTCCAATGGCTGACTGTCACATCCACCGCTCTTCCCGAAGAACAGGCTGGCGCGGTCACCGAGGCAGCTGGGATAGGCAATACCGGTTTCCCGGTAATTACGCAGCATGTGATTGCCAATACGCCGTTTCTGGACAAGAATCCGGCCGCACGAAAGTGGTTCGAGTTGCTGAACGTTTCGGTAGAAGACATTAACGCTGAGAACCAGCTCGTGCACGATGGGCAGAGCACGCGAGCCGATGTTCAAAAACACGCCGAGGATTGGAAGATGAAGCACAAAGCGCAATGGGACACCTGGATTGCAGAAGCCAAGGCAGCGGCAAAGTAGAAGGTCCGGTTCCATTGTCTCGGTGAGGGGGCGGGGCCAAAGGACCCCGCTTTCTTGCATACAGGGTAACGGCCCCGTGTCTCCAATCGTTGTTGATACCTGCCGACGTCCAAACGCCAGTCAAGCCAGAGAGTGCCGCTGTGCTGTTGGCTGCGTTTTGGATCTGGCTACTCCTCTCTAGCCCTCTTCCTCACCGCGCCGAGGCTCGAGACCCATCTTGACTGGCGCGGGTCGGTGCTGCTCATCCCGTTTTGAGGACGAGCGCAGCCAGCGCCGCGGAGAGCGGCGGTGCTGGGCTCTGCAATTTTCCTCTGTTGTTTGCGGGAAGGTTCAGGTCCGGCGGCGTCAGCGGGCCGCGGCGCATATTCGAGCGTGAGCTAGGGCAAATTCGTCCGCGTATGGACAGGCTGAAGCCTTGCGACCTTGATCCGACGCACCGAGACACGGACCTGCGCACCGATCTTCAGCAGCTTCAGCCTGATCGTGCCGCAGGCGGCGTTGGCGAGCCTGGTGTGGGCGAGGCCAAGGCGGCGCAAGGCGCAGATCAGGACGTAGGCAAACGAGGCGAACCAGAGCCGCGGCAAATTGGCGCGCATGCTGTGAGCGCTGGTGCGTCGGCGTAGAGGTCGAACTGGCACTCCTTGACGGTTCTCCATGTCGCCGCGGGCACAGTAGAGATCCTCGTAAAGCCCCCGTGCCGCCCTCGCTTTGGCTTGAGCGAGGTCACGACGAAGCGCGGATTGGCGCCCTGCGTCGTCCACTCGGCCTTGGCGACGATCCGCCGTCGGCGTGACCAGCTGAACACGCGCGCGGCCTGGTCGCTTTTCCTGGATGCCAGGCGAGCTTCCTGCAAGGCTGGAGCGATCTTCTTCTCCAGCTGCTCGTTGCGGGTTGCGGGCAAGGCCAAAGATATAGTCGACGCCGTTGGCCTCGCACCAGGCCATCAGCTCTTGCCGGGCAAAGCCGGAATCGGCGCGCAGGACAATGCGCACTCTGCGCCACTTCCTGCGGATCTGCCGCACGATCCGCTCGACCTCCTCGACCGCTCCCTTGCTGGCGTCGATGTTGGAACGCCTGAGCTTTGCCGCCAGCAGGTGCCGGCCGCAGAAGATGTAGAGCGGCAGGTAGCAGTAGCAGTTGCAGTAGCCGTGGAAGAACCGGCCTTCCGGGTGACCGTGCAGCGGGTCATCGGTGGCGTCGAGATCGACCCCCGGCGACGTGTCGTGGGCTCCAGGAACAGGTCGACGAACAGAGCTTCGATCGCCTGCGTCTCGTGGCCGATCTTGTGGTAGTGTAGCGCGACAAACCGGGAGAGAGGCCGTATTGCCTCACGTAACGATGCTCCCCGAGATTCAAGCGTTGCCTCATCCATTTTGCTCCCGGCTTGGGGCGAAGGAGGCCGGGCGCGGAGATGGCCGGGGTTTCGCAGCGCCCGGCCTCCTTCGC
>NZ_JARAKC010000040.1:0-21446 GCF_049887195.1 Mesorhizobium abyssinicae | reverse complement strand
GGATCGCCAGGACCCCGACCACCATCATCGGGCTGCGCTCCAGGCAGATCGCCACCGGCTGGTCCGGCTTCACGCCAAGGCCGACCAGATGATGCGCCAGGCGGTTGGCGCGCGCGTTGAGCTCGCCATAGCTCAGTTCCTCGGCCTCGTGCACCACAGCCACCCTGTCGGGCGCCTCACGCACCCGCGCCTCGAACAGCTCGTGGATGCACAGCTGCGAAGGATAGTCCACTTCCGTCCGGTTCAGCTCCTCCAGCAGATAGCCGCGCTCGGCGGCCGACAAAAGCTCGATGCGGCCGACCGGCTGCCCGGCATCGGCCAGCACACCGCACAACAAAGCTTGCAAATGCTGCGTCATGCGCTCGACCTGGTCCGGCGCCAATCGACTGGCATCAAAGTGCCACCGAAAGCGCCCATCCACAGCGCACACCTCTAATGTCAGCAACTCACCTGGCGAATTCGAGCCTGAGCGACCAGAATTGCTTTCTGCCGCAATTGCCACACCTACCGGCCAGGGCCGCTGCGATCGTAGCGCCTCTATCTGTCTTAATGACGGGCAGCGCCCGATAAGATCGCGCGCAAAGCTGTCGCGCTGCCTCAGTTGAGCACATTCGGCCGCCACCGCTTTGTGGATTTCTTGGAAGCCGTTGGCAAGGTCGATGGTGGCTTCCATCGGCACGGCAGAAGCGATAACGGCCTCCACTAATTGCACGCCGCCTCGGGATGCTTTCGGGGCCGGCGTCCATCCCAGCTGAAGCTCCGCCTGGCCTGTGATGCGGGCCAGATAGATCAGCCAAGCCGTTATCAAGTATTCCACCCGATCATTGGCGGACAGCTCGGCCAACGCCGCTGAATTCAGCCATGAACTCGACTGCCATCGGTGCGCCGGCGCTTCGGCTGCGGCGGAGGCCACGAAAGGAGGCTCCACCATTTTAAACTGCTCAAGCCGCTGCCGCCAAAAATCCTCTGAAGGCGCTATCTCCTCATGGATGGCGGTTAGGCGCCGCACCTGATCGTCGCTCAAGACCGCAAGGGCACCGCCTTCAGCCAGGTCGTTGCGGCTGGCGAGTGCTTGCGCCCCCAGGGCCTGACCGTCCAAGCTGCCAAACCAGACGTCGACATCCTGCGTAGCCGTCGCCACACGCCAATGGCTCGGATGGATTTCAAGCAGGTGACCTGCCGCAAAGCCCGAGCGGCGAGACAGCACTTCCAAGCGCCTGACGGCGACAACCTCTTCGCCTACAAGGGCCTTGCACAAACACAATGGATTGGGGTGATACGGCCCAAAATCCAAGGCCCGGGCCACCGCCGACAAATCTTGCGCGGATCGATCCCAACGCAAAATACCTGCCGCATCTGGGCGCCGACGTCTGGCAAAGTAGCTTCTGTCTTCCAGTGCTTGGCGACGAGTACTGAGCTTGCCCCTCGCCACGCCAGCCAAAAGCTCGCGGAAGCCCTCGACAGCGGCTTCGTAACATTTCAGGTTAAGGCTCAGTGCCGTGTCGGCGGGCGTCACCAGCACTTGGCGCTGAACCGCCACGTCGCCCGTATCCACCCCGTCATCGATACGATGCCACGTGATGGCATGCTCGGTCTCTTGCGCCAACAGCGCCCAAGACGTCGCGTGAGTTCCGGCATATCGCGGCAAAGGGCCGTCGTGGTAGTTGAAAGCACCTCGACTGACCTGTCCAAGCACATCGGCCGGCAAGATGAACGGATTGACAACGGAAAAAAGCCATTCCGCCGGCTCGGTCTTCAGGAAGCTCGATAGCTCTTCAACGCTTGCCATGCATGGGATGTTGGCGCGAGCCGCCCAGTTGGCGAATATCGCGTCGCCACACAGCACCGCGCGAATGTCGTGGCCCGCCTCCAAGGCCAGCTGCGCGCAGCTGATCGCGAGTGTACCCTTTCCGACAAAAATGCTGGACGGGACTGATCGTGCTCTATTGCGTTGGCCAGCCCGATCGCTTGATGCGCAAGCGCGTGCGCGCTTCGAAGCGGGCTTATGCGTCATACTTCGTCATCATGCAATTGGCGTCGCAGGATGGGTGAAATTCGCGCCTCAAGCTCAGCGCCATATGCGATTCCGATTCTGTCGAGCTGGTTCGAATTGCTGACCCCTTGTGAGATCAAGCACCTGGAGCATCTATGAGCGCGCTCCGCGTGATCATCTATCTCTCCTGAGCCCATGCACGATGCGCTGCGCGTAACGTGCCAATGGATTATCCCGTTTAGGACAATGTGATGGCGCCTAAACTTCAATGTCATAGATGCTTGGGGGAGGCCGGCGGTGATGCCGTCTCCTAGGCGCCGCTTTCATGCAACAAGCATCAAACCGGCCGGTTCAACACTTCACCGCTTCACCACGAGCGGTTGACCAAATTTGCTATCGCTTCATTTCGATTGACTGAGTGGGCAACGACAAACCTGAGATATGCTTCGGCCAAGTCTGGGTCGAGCCCCGCCCTCAGAGCGAGACCGCGCAAGCGCTCGACCTGCGCGGCCTCGCGGGCGCGGTCTTGGGGCGGATATCCAGATTGGGCTTTGAGGAACCCGACCTCGTCCGTGCAGCGAAATCGCTCGGCAAGCATGTGGATGATAGCGGCATCTATATTGTCGATTGTATCCCGATGCTCTGTCAAACGAGCTTCGTGCTTGAGATCTTTGTTCATCCATTCTCCTGAGCCGATAGCAAAAAAGCCGTGACTTAACCTCGCGCGAGAAACGATGGATGTTCATGGCATGTCTCCAGAGAGGCTCGTGCTTTCAGCAGATTTTCTCACCAGCATCCCCGGGGATGCCGGCAATGTCGAAAGCCCACCGCGGCAATGGCTCGATCGCTCCTGCCAAGCTTAGGCCGCAACATCGATTGTCAGTGACAATACGGGCCCAACCTTTCCTTATCCTGACGGCGCAATCCGATTTCTGGATGCGTTCGCGCGAGCACTCACAGACAGGTTTGAGGCCGCTTGCACGATGTGTTGTCCGAGCACCGCAGCTTTCAGTGGGACGGCTCCTTCACCATTGCCCAAACGTAGGGCGCTGAGACCTCTCGGTGACAGCGTCACTGTCAGGGCTCAGCGCACGTTAATGTTGACGGTGATCTAGGGGTTTCCACCTAACAGAAGATTCCGGTTCGGAATTCCGCTTTGGCGGCGCGTGTGCAAGTCTGCCGGATGCGCACAGGAATCTCGCTCACCGTTTCTTCGATCGATCCCCAGCGCCTGGCTGCACTGATCAGGGATCGCAATGCGCCGCAGAATCACGTCTGGCGGGCCGAGATCATCCTGCTAGCGCCGACGGCGTCGGCACTGTCGAAATCATGCGGCATACCGGCAAGTCCAAGACCTGCGTTTGGCGCTGGCAGGAGCGCTTCGCCGCGCAAGGTTTCGAAGGACTGTTGCGCGACAAGACGCGACCTCGCACCCGCGCCCGCACTCAGGCGGCAACAGTGGCCCAATCAGCGTCCATTCCTCGTCCATCAGACCAATGCGTTCGCCCAAGGCTTCCTCCAAAAAGAAGCCTTGAATCAATCCGCGAGTCCCACGTCAACCTTTGTCCACGAAGCCTAGTCGTTTTCGATAACCTCGGTTGCCAGCTGATTGCCCACTGCCCTTTCTCCCTCGCCGACCTCAAAGAATCTCGTGTAAGGTCCGTGCGCGAAGTGGCGGCGCAACTCCTGAAAATTCTCGATCGTTTGCTCTAGCGGTCGCGTTTCCTGGCGCTGAAGGACGGCCGTACCAGAAAGTCGAAGCGCTGGAACGCCCAGGAAATCCCAGATCGCTGCCAAACATGTAGCAGGTTCGCGCAGAAGGCTCCCGTACTCGATCTCGAGCATGTTGTTTTTTGTGAAGGAGTGGGCAACCTGAGCATGGAAATCGTCGGCAGTCTTGAAGTACGCCTCGCAGTCGGCGATTGACAGTCTAACTTGCGGCGGCGGAGCGTCATTGTCCGAACTGAACTTCAACCATTGGCGCGTTTGCCTCGCCTGTACCAGCGACCGTAGCGATTCCAAGGTATTTTCACGAACCAGGAGGATGACTTTGAGGCCTGGCCAACGGGTCAGCTCGGCAAAAAAGCCCGGACGATCATGAAACTGAGGTTCATTGATCTTGCAGCCGACGTGCGTCACCTTCTTGTCGGTCCGCGACGGATGGCGCAAGTAGGCAAGCCCGAGCAGCTCTCGATCGCTGCGAAGCAGACGACTCTCATCAGGCCAATTCGTGTCGTACGGATTGAGCAGCTCACCGTTGCTCGACACATTCGGATGCTCGTTCAGCAATTCTTCCAGGTAGTGTGTGCCAGTCCTTGGCATTGCCAGGATCACAAACGGCGTAGGTGGCGGCATGTGGCTATCAGTCATTGCATTTGTTCCCAACTAACTTAGTCGCGGCAGTTTCGCGTGTCGCTTAGGACGAGAATCCTGACTGTCATCTTCTCCAAATGAGGATGTTTAGAGGCGGCAGGATTGGCGTTCATGGCACAAAACCGTTCGGCGTGCGCAGACCCTAATAATTGCCGGGCCTCAAGCCGGGTTGCAGTTTTGCGGCGGCATTAAAGTACGGCCCCGTGGGACCGCGAGGTAATCTTGGCCGAAAGACCGATACCCAAGATTTTGGCCCGGTGATCCTCCAGCGCTGATCGATAGACTGAATGCCGTCCAGCACCTCGCGTGCCAGGCTGACTCCATACTGGCGATGCTGTGCTTCAGCCGCGGCACGGAAGGTGCGCCTGCGAGCGTGCTCGCAACGAACGGTCGGTTGGTGACGAGTGACAGCGCGCCGTGCACCGGATCGATGCCATGTTCCCGAAGATTGACTGGAGAACGGTGGTGCTGCGATCAGGCCAGTGGTGCCGTCGCAATAAGTCAGCATAGTCCGTCTGAAGCCTTTGTAGGCTAGAGTCCACACCTTCGAACAGAATCGCGCGTGTAAAGCTGACGCGACCGTCGCGCATGTAGCGCAAATTTGCCTTGCCTCGTCGCGCAGGGCTGACAACCTTGGTGGCAAACACAACGTCTTGTCTGCCGCGGGTGCTGCGCAACCAACTGCCGATATAGCGCTCTGAAAACCCATGTGTCTCTGCACGGGATGGCACAGGGTACATCTCGGCTGTGTCGACCAAATTTATGCCGGCATCTAAGGCTGCGTCCATTTGGGCGTGCGCCTCGGCTCCCGTGTTCTGCTCTCCCCAACTCAGCGTGCTTAAGCCGAGCGCACTCATCTTCAGGCCGTCGCCGCCTAGTTCACGATACTGCATGGTGCACCTCCTTCTCGGAGTGTATCTGGCGGCGTCAGCGCATCAGGCGCCGACGAAACAGCGCCGCCGATAAAAAGAACGGCAGAACCGCGTATACGCAAAGTGTCGCAACATGCAGGCCGACGCTTTCGGCTGGGTGGCCAAGCATGATTGGACGGATCAGGTCGACCGAGTGAGCCAGAGGCAAGAAGGATGCTACCTGTTGAAGAAAGCCTGGCATTTGGCCGACCGGAAAGACGGCGCCGGACAGGAACAACATAGGCGTGAGAACAAGCGTTTGGTAAAACACGAGACAGTCATAATTGGGCGCAAGCGCGGTGACGACCATTGCTAGACTTGCGAAGGCGAGGCCAGTAAGGGCGATGATTGGCAGCGAGTAGAGAATTGAAGGCCAAGCTGCATAGCCGAGCGCGGCAGCGACCAGCGTAATTGCCGTACCGGCCAGAAGGGACTTGGTCGCGGCCCATGCCAATTCACCGACTACGATATCGCCAAGCGTGAGTTGAGTGCACAGCATCGCTTCCCAGGTGCGCTCTCCTCCCATGCGAGAGAAAGTCGAGTAAATCGTTTCGTAGGTCGCCGAGGTCATCGCGCTTACTGCGGCCATCCCAGCCGCCAGAAAAGCCACGTACGAAGTGCCTTCAACGCGACCTATCATTATTCCGAGACCAAAGCCGAGAGCGAACAACGAGATCATCGGCTCGGCAAGGTTCCCGAGGACCGCCGCAAGCGCAATTTTCTTCCAAGCCAAATAGTTGCGCCGCCAAACTGCGACCCAATTCCATGCGTTGGCGGGCATGGCCGCCACATAACCTTCGTTCATTGTTCAGTCCCTCATCTCGCGCCCGGTCAGTCGCAAGAAAACATCCTCGAGGTTCGGGGGGCGTTGCAAAAGGCGCAGACCAGCAACCCCACGCAGCTGCACGAGAACATGCTCGGGATCGGCCGCATAGCAAAAGAGGGTTTCGCCGCTCACCTCGATGCGCTGCGCGTAGGGCTTGATCAGCGCTCGCAACTCATGCGAATTGCCGCCATAGACCTCGACCACCTGGCAGCCGATCTGCTCATCGATCAACGCGTGTGGCCGCCCTTCGGCGATCTTGCGCCCTTGCTCGAGTATACACAGGCGGTCGCATAACCGCTCGGCCTCTTCCATGAAGTGAGTGGTTAAAAGTATCGTTTTGCCGCGCGCCAACAGCGAACGCAGGCGTTCCCAGATCAGGTGGCGCGCCTGTGGATCGAGGCCAGTGGTCGGCTCGTCCATGACCAGCAGCTGCGGGTCGTTGATCAGCGCACGGGCCAGCGTCAGGCGCCGCTTCATGCCGCCGGACAGTTCGCCCACGCGCGCGTCCGCCTTGTTCTCGAGGCGGGCGAACTCCAGCAGCGACGGGATGACCGCTTCAACCTCGCGCGTGCTCATGCTGAAATATCGCCCGAACACCAGCAGGTTCTCACGTACCGTGAACCTATGATCAAGGTTGTCGAACTGCGAGACCACGCCGATGCGTCCACGTGCCAAACGGGCGCGTGCCGGCACCGGCACGCCGAACACCGTAATCTTACCTGCATCAGGCGTTGCCATGCCGAGGAGCAGGCGCGCAATGGTGCTTTTGCCCGCACCGTTCGGTCCCAGCAGGCCCAAGCACTCTCCGGGCGCAACGGTGAACGACATCCCGTCGACAACGATCCTGTTGCCGTATGATTTCGTTACGTCGGCAAAGTCAATTGCTACCATGAACGCGCACTCAACTCAGCGTAAGGACGCCGTCGACCGGCGATAGTTCAGTTGCGGGAGTTTTGGTCAACAGCACGCCGTCGGACCATATGTGTTCAATACGTCCCCAGTGGCAGGCTGATGCAACATCCGGGAAGAATCCACGCCCATGGTGGTTGGCACTCGTATTGCAAAGCAGCGGAATGCCGGTGAGCATTTCATATTCGACGAGTAGCTGGGCGACCTTGTGCTGAGAGGTTCTGGAAATCGTCTGCAATCGCGCTGAACCGTCGAGATGCACAACCGCGGGGACTTTGTCCCGCCATTCCGCCCGCGTCTGGTGATCGAACAACATATAAGGATCCGGCGTTCCAGGGCTGAATATTTCCGGCGCACGGTCTTCAAGGCAGATCGGCGCCACTGGGCGGAAGTGTTCGCGAAGTTTGACGTCGTTGAGATAATCCTTCATTTCTGGCGAAGTCGCGGCCGCGAGAATGCTTCTGCCACCCAGTGCCCGTGGCCCAAGCTCGGCACGTCCGCTAATGAAAATAACGGGCTTGTTGCTGGCGAGGATGGAAGCGAGTTCTCTCATACTGCACGGTGCAGAGTCCCATCCGGAAGGTGGTTGGCAACCTGGCAGGGCCGGGCCGCTGTAGACCGACCATTCCAGAGGGAGGAAGCCATCTTGCGCAACCATTGCGCTGCAAGCCGCACCGATTGCGGAGCCGCTGTCATTCGGAAACGGGGGCACCCAGACATCGTCGAAGAGGCCTGTCTCACGTAACGCACTGTTCCATTTGATGTTGAGACCGCAGCCGCCGACGATGCACAGATTCCGCGGCCCCGAAAAATGCCCGTGGCGCTGCACAGCGATCGCCATTTCGCTGACAAGGAGACGCTCGAGAAAAAGGTGAAAGGATGCAAGCACATCTTCGGGTGCCTGATCCCTCAATCGTAGCGCACTGGCTTCGAAGAAGTCATGCACGGCCGCAAGCAAGGGCTCCGCGCTGTTGATATCCGCGCGGTAACGCCTGGCAAGCTCTGTGTCGCCCGCAAAGCGCTCCTTGTAAAGTTCCTGAAACACCGCCACGATGTCTTCATCGACCGATCCGAGCGCGATGTAAGCCATCAGCTTGCCGGCAACACCTAGGTCCCAGTCGCCGCGACCCGCCCGCTTATAGGGCCCGAAATGATGGCCCGCAGCAGCGTAAACATGACCAATCACTGGGAACAGGCATTCCAGGAACCGGGCTCCGCGGCGCTCCACATAATAGAGGCGTGGAAAGATGCAGCCGTCCCAGACCAAGCAGAACGCAGGTTGTCCGGTTTTGGCGAAAGGGCTGGTGCAGTATGCAGAGGTCACATGGCCGGTAACATGCGGGTAGCTTCTATAAGAGAAAAGCTGGCCATCGATCATTAGGCCGGAGCCGTTGTGCGAAGTGAAGAGGCCCTCGGCATGGCGTTCGACGTAAGGGGCCCCTTTGAGAGTGATCGGAGCCGCTCCGCTAAAGACCTGGAACTGCGACTCAACATCCCCGTCCCAGCCGTCGATGACGAACTGATCAACGTCCAGCGCATCCAGACCGTGCTGCGCCAAAGCGGCGACAACTGCGTCCAGATTGTCGATGGCCTGATATCGTCGGTTGTTGTCCCGCTTCTCCTGTTCAATGCAAAAGACGAGCCGTCCGTCCTCGACAAGGGCGACTGCCCCGTCATGCGTCAGCTTGATACCACAAATGCGCATAATGCCTCCTTGTCTAACGCAGGCAATTCGATTCATCTGGAGGCCGAACCGGACTCCGAAAACGGGCGAGCAAGCAGTCTTGGTTAGGGGTCTCACCATGGCACTGCAGATGATCGACCGCGATCAACGTCTCGTTCAGCATCGCCATGACAGTCTCGGCACCAGCGGCGTGGCCCCAGCGCAGGCAAGTCGCATCACGTGCCGATCCGAATACCAGGTGTCCCCCTGGCGCAAGCATGCGCGCAAGGTTGCGGATGGCAGCGCGCATATCGGCTATGCTGTTGAGGTAGTAGAGAACCTCCGACACGACGATCAGATCGAACGGTTCATCAGCCGTGAACTTTTGAACATCAGCGACTACCCACGTGATGTGTGGTGGCTCCTTCATCCGGTGGCGCGTTCGAGCAATCGCGCGCGGCACGACATCGATCACTGTTAGCCGTTGGCAATGGGGCGCTAGTCTTTCCGTGAATGCGCCTGCCGCACACCCAACTTCGAGCGCATTTGTGATGGAACCGTGGGAAAGCGACAGCCGAAGCATTTGGGTGTGACGCTCCCGCTCGAACGGATTGGCGTCGAGCAACCACGGATCGTCTGCGGCCAGTTCCCGATCCAACAATCGATGATTATCGTCGTGCTTCACAATTCGTCTTCCTCGATAACGCAACTATCACCCGTCGGAAGCACCAACGCCGAGCAATCCGGTGCAAGATGGCGCAAACGATGCTGCGCTGCGTCTCCCGACAATTTTGCAGCGCTTGGTCCAGTGGTCGGGTTTTGGACGGGGGTCTGTTTTCCATCCTTATCTGGCACGGCGGCGGCGAAGCTGCGCGACAGCCAATCGCTATTGCTCAACGTACACAGCGCATAGGCTTTCAGGGGAAGTAAGAGAAAGATGTTGATGAGTGTTTGAAGAGCAAAGCCTAGAAATCGAAGTTGTCGAGCACGAAGCGCCACCATGCTGCAGCGAACGACGGTCATGGATACGACCATAAGAACTGTCCACCATGGTACCGTTCCCACTAATGCGAACTGCGCGAGGCCTGTTAGTACTGAGATGGCGAGAAGTAGCGGCCCGATATTCTGTCCAACCACGTCCAATGTTAGAAAGCGGTCGAGGCCCGGCAGAAGATTCAGTGCAAGCCAGGTATCCCGGAAAGTGCTGCGTGCCCATCGCAGTTGTTGGCGTAGATACGACCCCAGGCTGTCCGGAACGACTGTTGCCGCGATGGCGTCGGGGACGTATTCGGTTCGAAGGCCAGCTTTCAGCATGAGTATCGTAAGATGGCGATCCTCGCCGAAGTCGCTTGGCTTGCCCCGAAATGTTTGCGTCTCATATTGATCCAGCAGCAAAAGGAGTGCGGACCGACGGTATATGGCACACGGGCCGCAGCAGCACATTACAGCGCCGAAGCGAGCCTGCGCCGCGCGCTCCTCGTTGCAGGCCAGCCAGTATTCCATGTCGATCAACCGGGTCAGCCAGGTGTCGCTCCGGTTGCTGGCTGTTAATTGGCCCATGGCCGCGCCGACCGCTGGATCTCGCATCTTCAGCGCAAGCTTTGTGACGACATCGGACGCCAGCATCGTGTCCGAGTCGACATTGAGCACCAAATCTCCTGATGAGCGGCGTATCGCGGCGATCTGCGCCTTGCGCTTTCCGGCATTTTTGGGGAGCAGAATGAAGTTGAACTTTGGGTCGCGCGCGAAGCTCTGGTGTACAGGCATCACCGCGTCCCGATTTCCAGAACCGTCATCAACCACATAGACCCGCAGTCTTCCGGCGTATTCCTGGTTTGCAATCGAAGTGAGGCACGCGAAGAGTGTACGCGGGTCCTCGTTGTAGCAGGGAACGATGACATCCACGCTCGGCCAAAGGTCGAAGCTGACTAGGTCGTCCGATACCGATGAAACGCTTGCCGGCCAGGCATAAGCGGCCTGCATGCTCTTATAGGCGGCCGAGAGCAGCGCATAACACGAGATGGCGACAGTGCTGGTTGCGTCAAGAAGGTCCATGAGATCTTTGATTTGTTCAGTGCTGTTGGGGAAGCGAGCGCATTGCCAATCCGCGGTCGCGCAATGCTGGAATTAGGCGGGACAGCGCCATGATAGTTTGGCTGCGCAAGCTGGCGTCACTGTCCGGGTTCATCTCGCCGGGAGGGCGTCCGTCGTGCAAGAGCACGATTGCGCCAGGCCGCACGGAGGCCAGCACCGCATCGACGATCGCATCGACGCCGGGACGAGACCAGTCTCGCGGGTCTACCGACCAGTGGACGGCCGCCAACCCTGCGCTCGCCGAGGAAGCGATCACTTCCTCGGTCCAGATACCGTAGGGAGCGCGCATGTATCGCACCGAGGCCTGAGGACAAGCCACTTTGATGGCTCTGTTCGCTTCAAGGATCTCACGTTGCACTTCGCCGGGTTCACATTTGGACAGATCAGGATGAGTCATCGTATGGTTAGCGACCCCATGCCCTTCCGTGATCATTCGTTGGATTAGTTCCGGCTGGTCTGCCGCATAGGCGCCAATGACGAAGAAAGTCGCCGGCACGCGGTGTTCCGCCAGCACATCAAGCACCTCCCGTGTCCAAAACGGATGAGGGCCGTCGTCAAACGTCAAATAAACGCTGGGTTGGCCCGCACCGTCGGCGCACTCGCTGTGCACTTCGGATAAGCAGTCGAGGTGGTTCAAAGCTCTGGTCCGTTCCGATCAATCATGGTGCCGGCGGGCCAATCGGAGATTGGGCGTCCAACTGGCAAGACGACGACAAGTGGGTCCTCCATGCGCGTGGGCGGCTTGTCGAGAAGTGCGATTGGAAGGGTGGAGCGCACGCGAATGCCCGACTTAACGATCGCATGACCGTGTCGCCCGAATCTTGCGATGTGTTTGTGCAACGCTGGCCGAACCGTGCCGAAGCCAAATGGAACGCTGAGTTCCTGCAGCACTGGAAGCACGACGCGGAATGAATGACTGATTCCGAGCCCCTCAAGATCTGGACGTATCCCGTACAATCCGAGTTCAGCCACCAGCAGATCGGTTGCATCGACTTTGATGAAGCGGCGCAGCAAGCCTATATGTGCCGCAACACCATTCGAGTCATAGGCGATCGCACGGAGCTCAGGTCTAGCTCCGGCCCAACTTCGACTGCCTTCGAATGGCTTGGCATTAAAGGTTCCAGTCGGTCCGTAAGTCCTTTGAAAGAACTCAGTGAGTTCGATATGGTCAGACAGCTGCAACTCGTTTTCCCAGCACAGCTTCCACCGCACCCGAGAGCGCATGCAAAGACCTCCTTTCTGGTGTTTCCGTACGCACGCATCACGCGGTCGAAGCCACGTGGTTGGTGCACGTCAGACTCTGTCGTCAGTGATCGGGATGCTAGAGATTGGGCCGGCAGAACCCGTGTAACACGGGGCTCCAGCGCTGATGAACTTTCTCAAAACTTGCCGCCCTTCCTTGGCCCGCCGTTCGTTTCAAATGTAGCATTTGGAGCGATTGGTAAAATCGATTGTTTGGATGACATGCATTCATTCTTTGGATATAATGGGCACATGCGTTTCAAAGGCCTCGATCTGAATCTCCTCGTCGCACTCAATGCTCTGCTGACAGCACGGAACCTCACAGCGGCGGCACGCAGCATCAATCTCAGTCAGCCGGCCATGAGCGCAGCCATCGCTCGGTTACGCGCCTATTTCGGTGATGACCTATTTATAATGAGGGGCCGCGAACTTGTCCTGACACCTCGCGCGGAAGGGCTTACGGTCCCAGTCCGCGAGGTTCTCCTGCAGGTCCAGCTCTCCATTATTCATTGGGACGAGTTCAACCCCGCTCAAGCGGATCGCCGTTTCAGGATCGTTCTTTCCGATTTCATGACACTAATATTTTTTCAAAAGATCGTGGAGCGCGTCGCACGTGAAGCTCCCGCCGTCAGCTTCGAACTGCTCGCCCTTGCGGACAATGCCCCTGAGCTTCTTCGGCGCGGTGACATCGACTTTCTAATTATCCCGGAAGTATTCATGTCGAGTGCGCATCCGAAAGCCGCACTATTCGACGAGCAACTGGTGTGCGTTGGTTGTCGCAAGAATAAAGAGCTATCCCGGCAGCTTACATTCGAGAGATATATGGAGATGGGTCACGTTGCGGTTAGGTTTGGACTTACGCAGGTCCCCACCATCGATGAATGGTTTTTGGGCGAGCAAGGTCTCAAGAGACGCGTCGAGGTCGTCGTGCAGGCCTTCAACATGATCCCGCAAATGCTATCCGGCACCGATCGAATAGCATTGATGCCGTTGCGGCTGGTTGACTATTTCGCCAAAACAATACCCCTGCGGATTTTCGACCTTTCGCTGCCCATCTCCAGGTTCACCGAGGCAGTCCAATGGCCCGCCCTTCACAATAGTGATCCGGCAAGCATTTGGTTGCGGACGATAATGTTCGAGGAGGCATCCCGCATGACTACTCCGCTTAAGCGCACGGGCCGTTCAGGTGCACGTCGGAGCCCGTCTGGATAGCTGGGGTATCGCGTTGCATGATCGATAGCCTTTTCGTGCAGCTCGGGGCGAGCGGGATAAGGTTGTGTGCAGCGCAGCAGGCCGCGCCCGTTCGCCTTTCGCTTGTCGGTGCGCACGGAGCCTGCCTGGAATCTCGGCCTTTGCCGTGCGAAAGATCAGCGCCTACTCGCAACGCTGCCAAGCACCCGTCGAGGCCACGGCCGCGATCTCGTACAGAGCCTCACGGGCAGTCATGTCGCCTGCTTGGGTGATGCCGTCGTGTCAGGCAAAGATGGGCACCCGACGGGGCGGAAGCGGGTGAACCGATGCGAATAACGATCGCTATTTTGTATATCAGCGCCGCAAGAGAGCCGACGGCCCGCGAACTCGCCGCAGCGTTTGAGCTTTTGCGGGGTGACCTAGACTAGATGTATCTTCATGCTCGAGGCGGCAGCCAACGGACAAGCCTACAAGCAGCATTGACACGCTTCGCCGGCAAGGTGCCATGCCGCCCGTTCTACAGTTCTGGCCCTGATGAAATTCGCCGATTGGAAGTGGGGCGGACTATGTTCGTGCTGGTCCGGTCGAAGAGCGGCTCGGCCGTTGCAAGCGGCGAGGCCATCCGGGACGCCTCCTCAAATACCATTTCGCGCATCCAGAGGCTTGCCGGATCACTATTGTGAAGGGCAGGCCATTGAACGGCCTCGGTGAAAGGAAGGAGTAGTCGTAGCGGAAGCTCGACGATTTGGAGGGGTATTGATTTCGCGAAATGCCGCGCCAGCCTTAAGGGCATGGTTGCTATGCGCTGGGTGTCCAACACCATGTGCGGGATCATGCTGAAGCCTTGTACGACAAGGTCGATACGTCTCTTGTGACCGTGCTCGCGCAAATACCATTCCTCAATGCCCGGCCTCTGGGTGTTCCCGAACTTGACCACAACGTGGCCCATCGACATGTATCTGTCGAAGGTGAGTGGCTCTGACAGCTGTTTGTTCGAGCGACAGCCCACACACGCGTGTACGTCCTCGAACAATCTTGCTCGAGGATGGGCATTCGATGTGAACATTTCCGGGAGAATTACAAGATCGACCTCGCCGCAGCGCAGAAGGTCCTCGCTGTCGTCGGCGGGAGGCCGAAATTCGAAGCTGACGGCAGGAGCTTCTCGGACCACACGCTCTATGACCCTTTCAAAAAAGACGAGCGTGACGTAATCGGAAAGGATGATCTTGAAGCGGCGATCTGATTGGGCTGGGTCAAACGGCTGCCAGGAAATTATGGAGTGTTGAATGTGCAGCAGAGCCTCGCGTATCGCGGGCGCGAGGCCTTCCGCACGCGGCGTAGGGATAAATTCGCGGCCAGCCATGGTAAACAGCTCATCCTGGAAATAGTCGCGCAGCCGGGCGAGGGCCGCGCTCATAGCTGGCTGACTGAGCTTGACGCTGCGTGCTGCGGCGGTGAGGCCACGCTCGGCTAATAGGGCGTCGAGCGCGACCAGGAGATTTAGATCAAGGCCCTTGAACCGCATATCTTGTTATCCGCAGTCTGGATTTGCGCCGCCGAACCATCTATCGGGTGCTTTATTAGAAGATACGACTGCCAGAACAGACAGCCGCCATACCGCCAAGCCGGGGACAGTGCGGTCGATCCTGCCGACCGCCGGCGTTGAACTGCGGCCGAGGCTGCGCGAATTCGCCGATATGCGTCGCTACCTCGGACGACCATTCGAATGTGTGACACTTGATTTGACGGCCTCTTAGCGCTTTTTCATGTGGCTGTATTTCAATGAAAGGACAAATGATGTAGATCAACTGCCAAAATGGAGAATGGGGATGACTTGGCATGCGATCACAGCACCACCCGGGCTTCGTCCTCCCCAGCCGATTACGGTGCGGGCGCAAACCATTCCTGCGCGTCACTACTTTCCAGACCACTCACACGCCTGGCACCAGTTGGTCTATGCGATCTCTGGAGTGTTGACTGTCTATACGGAAGCGGAATCCTTTGTGATCACACCGGATCAGGCGGTGTGGTTGCCAACCGGCGTCGAGCATCGGGTCGGGTCGCTTCTCGGCGCCGTGTTTCGAAGCCTCTGGATTGCCGATGAAGCTGGCGCAAACCTCCCGAAAGTGCCGACTATCTTCATGATGTCACCTTTGCTGCGGGCCCTGATTGTCGAAGCCACGGAACTCGAGGGCAAGCCGGAAGGGGATGACTACTCGGGCCGCGTAACCGCCCTCATCCTTGATCAGCTTGTGCGGGTCCAGCTGCTGCCGTCGGCTTTGCCATGGCCACGAAATGCGCAGCTGACGGCGCTGTGCGAGGCACTCTATATGGACCCCACGGACAACCGAAGCCCGCAACAATGGGGGCTGGCGCTGAACATATCCCCTCGCACATTGGCACGCCGCTTCAACACTGAGTTGGGCATGAGCTTACGCTCATGGCGACGACGCCTTAGGATCTTCCGTTCAATAGAGTTTCTAGGCGGTGGTCTGGGCGTAACACAGGTCGCCATGGAACTCGGTTACGGTTCGGCATCCGCCTTCGTCTATGCATTCCGCGGCGAGATGGGTAGCAGTCCCCAAGCCTACATGCGCCGCCATCTGATGAACAGCGCAGACCCCACAACGGCTCCGAGTTTCAGAGCCTGAACGATGCCGCCATGCCACTCACGTTGCGCCCGGCAAGGTGCTATCATGCTGGACACCTGCGCAATCGCGCTAAACGGTAAGCACAGTTGCTTCGCAGGCGACGGTGCACCTCATTGTAATCCCGCTGCTGCGCAGCCCTGTGTCATTGCGTACGCACGAACACGGGCTCCTGACCAGAAGGTTTCATCTTGGCGTCGGAAACGATCCGCACGGGCCGTACGCGTGCGATCGAACTGGCGTACGACGCTCCGTGGCTTGGGTATCCGGACCGCTTCGGTACGCCTGAATATCGGCGCGGCCGCCCCGTTCTCTCGAGCATCAGGGTGGCAAGCTCTTGTCAAACGATATGATTCACCGTCGCCCTAAATTCATAGTAGATCGCCTTGGCCGCGCTGAAACGGTCCCAAATGGCGCTCGATGGGCCGCATTGGGCGTCGGGATTTCCCTCGAGAAGCGCGATCACTGCCTGCATTCCGAAGACGGTCCTCGGGCCGACGCTGCGTCCTGAATAACCGAAGCAGGCGTAGGCATCAGGCCCGAAGGCGACGATTTTCGGCTATGGTCCTCGGTTCCTGCCGCGCCGTTTAAAATCGAACCTCAGGTCTGCTACGGAGGGGAATTGCACGCGAAGCCTGCGCGTGGCCATGACCGATGGATTGCCCCGCCCGGTCCCTCCGTGTTGCCAATGCCGCCAAGAATCAACCTTCCGGCCTTGTCGATACGGAAGAGGACATGATCAATGCCGTATCCCAACAGCCCTCCCCGCGAGGCAAGATTTTGTGGCGTGCTGCCTTCGGCATGGGAAGCGTCGGGAACTGGCAACAACTAACCGGAGTGTTTCGCGGCGAACGGGGCCTCAATGCCCGTCTGGTATGCGTTTGTCGCGCGAGGCAACGTCTCGCCGCCAACGTGCGGCCGTTGGCCTCGACGATCCAGCTGTTTGCCCTTCAGTCGATGGAGGTGACGGGCGCGGGCATGCACGCTGGCCCCCCTCGCCTCGGCCGCCGGGCAATACGCCAAGGGCTGGATGGTCCCTGCTCGGGGATCGAAGAGCAAACCATGGTAGGCGTCGAGCGGGGCTCTGACATCCATGTTGTGGATGATTGCCATAAAAACAATCAACTTGCGATGGCTCGGTAGCCCATCTAAGGCTGATAGCGTCAGCACAAGGAGTATCGGCATGCTCATCAGGGTGGTCCGAGCGACAACAACGCCACGGGCGGTGGCGGCGACGATCTTACAATGATCTCACCGGCAATGGTTGGCTCGACGGCGGTGGCGGCAACGACTTCATCTAGGATAGAGAGGGCAACGACCGAGCCTTCGGCGGCCTGGGCAATGACAACGTCTTCAGCGAAGAGAATACTCTACAGCGATTTCCACCCCTTAGAATTCGACCATTCTCACGCTTTAATGATAATCGAGCGGCAAGGGCGGTCGACACTCCGTACGGCAGCAACGGCGCCATCTCCTACAAATTGGCGGGGTCGTCGATGAGGTTGATGGCTGACCACGAGCGGCGCCCTCTGTGCCGCTGCCTTGCTTGACCTATGCTGGGTTGCCACGTCCTTGTGCTTATCGGCGCAGGCCTTTTCGAAAAAGAGGCAATTCTCTTTGAGGCCTTTCGTTTCGGTCCCTACGATTTGTGGAATTTTCTTTGTGAGCGGCGTGGTCAATATGCTTGCGCTGACCTCACCGTTGTTCATGCTACAGGTCTACGACCGCGTTCTAACGAGCGGCAGCGTCCCGACCCTGATTGGTCTCGCCGTGGTCGCTGTGTGGCTTTATGCGTTCCAAGCGCTGCTCGACATCTTGCGTGCTCGCGTGTTGCTGCGGATCGGCGAGCATTTCGATGGCCAGTTTTCCGGACGCGTTCACGATGCCATCGTTCGCCTTCCGCTTTTGACGCCCATGCCGGGCGACGGATTGCAGCCGCTTCGTGATCTCGACAGCGTTCGCGGGTTCCTCGCTGGAAATGGTCCCATGGCGTTCTTGGATTTGCCATGGATGCCACTGTATTTTGCCATTTGTTTTTTGTTCCATTTCTGGCTCGGCATGACCGCGCTTGTCGGGGCAGTCCTGCTCATTTCTCTGACGCTTCTTACCCACATCATGTCGCATCGGCCGATCCGCGATGCCATGGGCCACAATATGGTTCGCAACGCTCTGCTGGAAGCAGCGCGCCGCAATGCCGAGGCTGTACAAGCTCTCGGTTTGGGAAAACCGATCGCTATCCGATGGCGCAAGGCTAACGATGGGTACCTAGCTGCTAACCGGAAAGCCGGTGACGTGGCCAGTGGGCTAGGCGGCGTTTCGAAGTCACTGCGGGTGATGCTGCAATCAGCCATTCTTGCTGTCGGCGCATACCTTGTTATCATGCAGGAAGCTAAGGCTGGGGTTATGATCGCAAGTTCGATCATGGTCGGACGCGCGCTCGCGCCGGTTGATCTGGCAATCTCAAGCTGGAAATCATTCCTGATGGCGCTTCAGAGTTGGGCGCGGCTGAGGGACCTTCTGAAGAAGAATCCGCAACCCGCTCCTGTACTGCCGCTACCCGCACCCGAACGCGAGTTGCGCCTTGAAAGTGTGACAATCGTCGCGCCAGGTAAAATGAAGCCCAGCGTGACCGGCGTCGAATTTACACTTCAGGCGGGAAGCGCACTCGGAATAATTGGTCCATCCGGTTCGGGCAAGTCGACACTCTCGCGCGTCATTGTCGGCGCATGGAATGCCGCTGCCGGAAAGGTTCGCATCGACGGCGCAAGCTACGATCAATGGAACCGGGACGACTTGGGCCATCATGTCGGCTACCTCCCACAAGGAGTCGAACTGTTCGACGGAACCGTTGCTGAAAACATCGCTCGTTTTGAGGATGATCCCGACCCCGTCGCAGTGATAGCAGCCGCAAAGGCTGCGGGCAGCCATGAGTTGATCCTGGGATTGGAACAGGGTTATGAAACGATGATCGGTGTGGCCGGCGCATCACTTTCCGCTGGGCAACGTCAACGCATCGGGCTTGCCCGCGCTCTGTACCGCGATCCTTTCCTTGTTGTCCTTGATGAACCCAACGCAAATCTTGATGCCGAAGGCGAAGCCGCCGTCGTAAAGGCGATCGCCGGCGTGCGCCAACGTAGAGGGATTGTCGTAGTCGTCGCCCATCGACGGAGCGCCATTGGAGCCGTGGATCACGTTTTAATGATGGAAGGGGGCAAACAGAGAGCCTTCGGTCCACGCGACCAAGTGCTTGCCGCGGTGTTGAAGCGGCCGACGACGACACCATGCTAGGACAACTATATAACCTGCGACGGCTTTCGGAAATGTGGCCTTTGCCGGGTCCGCAATACTCATGCCAAGCAGCCTGCATGGATTTACGCGGGACAGAGCGAAGCGTTTAGGTGCGCCGCGAGGGAGGGCCCGATGTCCGGCATCGATGTAACCGATAAGGTTTCCCGGTCCATTCGGCACCACCTGTTGGCAGGCGTTCTGGCGAGCGCGGGTCTAGTCGGAGGGGCCGGAACCTGGGCGGCCGTCACACATTTGTCTGGTGCGGTTGTCGCGTCCGGCAATTTTGTCGCCAATTCCTATGTGAAGAAGGTGCAGCACCCGACAGGAGGGGTCGTGGAAAAAATCTTCGTGCAAGAGGGCGACAAGGTAAATGCGGGAGAAGTTCTCGTTCAACTAAACCCCACTCACACACGCGCCAATCTCGCCATTGTCACCAAGCGTCTTGATGAGCTGGCGGCCCGGCTAGCCCGACTCGAAGCTGAGCGCGATGATCTGACGGAGATTGTCTTCCCAGAGGGGCTGCTGGCCCGCAGGGGCGTTGCGGAGGTGGCATTGGCAATGCACAGCGAGAAACGGTTGTTCGAGTCCCGCAGACATTCCCGTGAAGGGAACAAAGCTCAACTGGCGGAGCGCATTGCTCAATATGAGCATGAGGTCGAAGGACTAAAGGCACAAGAAATTGCTTATGACGAAAGCATCGACATTCTGGGAAAGGAAATCGCTGCTTTGAGTGGACTGCGGGAACAACGTATCGTGTCGGACCAACGCTTGAACAGCCTGAAGACACAGCTTGCCATGTTTGGCGGCGAGCGCAGTGAGAAGATCGCGTCTCAGGCAAGAACGACAGGCCAGATAGCCGAAACGCGCCTACAGATCGCGCAAATCGAGCATGATCTCAAGTCGGAAGCCGGCCGGGAGCTAGCGGAGGTTCAAGCGCAAGTAGCCGAAAACCTTGAGCGCAAGGCAGCAGCCGAGGACGAGCTCAGACGAAGCGATATTGTCGCGCCACAGTCAGGCATCGTTCATCAACTTGCAGTTCATACAGTAGGCGGCGTGGTCACACCAGCAGATCCAATCATGCTAATTGTGCCCGAAGGCGACGAGCTCGCGCTGGAAGTGCGAATTCAACCGAAGGACATCGACCAGATCCAGCTGGGTCACAAGGCTATGCTGCGGATGTCCGCCTTCAACCTGCGGACCACGCCGGTATTGACCGGATATGTGAGCCTAATCGCCGCCGATTTGGCAACCGACGAAAAGACAGGCGTTTCCTATTACCTGGTACGCCTTTCGGTCCCGCATGCGGAACTGACGAAGCTAAAGGACTTGACTCTCGTGGCCGGCATGCCGGCCGAAGCAATGATCCAGACCGGAGAGCGCACGGTACTTTCTTATCTTGTAAAACCGCTCGCCGACCAGATCAGTCGCGCGTTCCGCGAGGAATAGAATTTGAGTTTTAAATGACCGTTGCCAGCTGACTGAAGGCGATCGCATTCTCTCACCTATGACGGGAGGCTGATCCCATGCTTGTAGCATGCGAGGCCTATGGCGCCTGTCTGCTGGAGCCGCGCGCCATGGCCGTCCCCTCCTCTCCAGTCATCGGCATGAGCTGGTGCAACTTCTCATCAAGACCGGGACGAAACCTCCGCAAGCCAGGAGTCCATACCTCGAAGCCGACGCGAACGTCACGGCTGTCAGCTCTTCATCAACGATTACTGGCACCTCGCGATCGAGGAGGATTGCGATTTTATCGCTCTTGGACAGGAAGATCTTGCGGCGGCCAATGTGAAGAGGATCCGCAAAGCGGGCAAAGCAAATCGAAGGCAAAGGTCCCACCATTGCATCATCCTGACGCGCTCCTCCCGGGCATAAGCACGACGGACGTGATTCGCAATGTGGCCGCGCGCTATGGCGTCCGAATGCCATTTTCCGCATTCATTTAACAGAGTTGATGCCGTTGCTCGAAAGCCGTGCGCGGTGCTTCTTCCTTGCCATAGCCCGGCGCAGGGCAGCGTTTGAGTGTGTTGTCGGAAAGGACGCGAAACCGATCGGACACTAGGAAACAGCAACGATCCACCACCAGTGATTCTCTAAGTGAGGTCAGAACACCACGGCCTGCCTCGAAAGGTGCGGCGCGGCGATCAACGTGAGAGAGCGTATTGCCTCGCCGTGGAATGCTCCCCGCATTGCCTCGTCGAAAATGTTCCCGAATTTTCAGCCGTTGCCTCACATAAGTTGCTCCCTACCGAGGGGTATGAGCAGGGGCAACTATGGGACGGCTGAGCATGGCGACACGGAAAGAACTGAC
>NZ_JARAKC010000039.1:0-24296 GCF_049887195.1 Mesorhizobium abyssinicae | reverse complement strand
CGGCGTCGCCAGGCCATCAATTGTGAGAGCGCGCGCTATCGTTTCTGTTAAGCATGCGGTGTTGCGCGAAGACGAGGGTGCGAGGAGTGCCCGGACTTCCCCTGGCCGCAAATCCGCTCGGCGCTTAGGGACAATCGTGCGGATAACCGGGCAGACTATGCCGGAGCAGTGCGTTCTAACCGCGCGGCGTCCCACGCTCGTTTCCCGGCAGTTGCAAAAGTCTGCGTCTGCGGGAATCTTGACCTACCGTATACGCCGAAAACCATGCGGCATCTGATGCATTTCCTTGCTGGTGTTCGCCGATCGGGAAGATTCGGGAAGACGCTCTTGGGAGGCGCAGTACCGAAAGCCGCTGCCGGCGATAGCGTCACTCTCGTATCGCGAAAAATGACTGTGAGATCATCTTCGTATGAAGCTTCGGAGTGAACAAGCCGCTTTGGTTTGGATAGAATATTGCTTGGCCTATGGTGACCAACTACTTTTGATAGAGGCATGGGCATCGCGAGCAAGACGGGCTAAATCATGGCGACCAAGGGGGAAGAACCGGCAAGTTCGGCGTCGGAGATCGCAAGCGGAACAGCCTCTCCGCCGGAGAGAACAGCTAGGGTTACACCTTCGCCGGATGTCGTGATTGACGAACCCGACTATGTGCCGCCCGATTATGGTGACAGCCGGCGCATGCGAATTGGTTCGAGCGTTATCGAAGCGGCGGGCAGGCTGACTTTCCAGGCAGACTCACCAAATGCTAGGTCCCAAAGGGTTCGTAGTGTAGCGGCATGCTGTTTTTGATTTCGGCGGCCTCAGGCGGCAAGAGTGCGATGCCGTCGGCCAACGCAACGGCCATCAAATTGGCCGCGGTTCCACGTTCAAGCATCTCCAGCACAGGTTCGCCCCTTTCGGTGCGGCCGGATATGCGCACGGGTACAAACTCGGTTCGGCCTTGCCGCTTTTTGCAGCTGAAGCCAGCCACCGCCGAGAACCATTGCGGCTGGGTCTCCGCGAGGCCTGCCAGCCTTCGCAAGGCAGGCAGGACAATCTGACGGAACGCTATGAGCGCCGCGTTGGGATTGCCCGGCAACCCTGCAAAGAGTGTTCTTCTGATCCTTCCGACCTTCAGCGGCTTGCCCGGCCGCATCGCGACGTTGAGGACGTCAAGGGCGGCTCCATGAGCCTGAACAGCCACCACTGTATGGTCTTCCTCGCCTGCCGAGACCCCGCCTCTGGTAACGAGGGCATCACAGGACGTGACGGCGCGAGCGACAACGTCTTTGAGGAGCCCCAGGCTGTCAGGGACCGTGCCGAAATCGACGATTTCCGCCCAAGGGCAACCCGCCAGCAACGAGCTCATCATGATCTGATTGGAATTGTAAATCTGACCGTGCTCAAGGGGTTCACCCGGTTCTTTCAATTCGGTTCCGGTCGAGAGCAGTCCTATCCGGACTTTTCGAAGCACATGGACGTCGCCGATCCCCACCGCTGCCAACAAGGTTAGATCCCTGTCGGATAGGCCCTTGCCCCGCCTTATCAGTTCGGCGTCCGCGCTGACGTCCTCGCCAGCAAAACGGATGTGATGGCCACGATGGGGCCGCTCGTAAATCGTGACGGTGTCGCCAATTTGGTCGCAGCGCTCTTGCATAACCACGGCGTCGAAGGTCCACGGAACGGGTGCTCCCGTGAATATCCTGAGTGCGGTTCGGGGGTTGAGGTTCTCAAGAACGCGTACATCGCCGGCGATCACCCGTTCAGCGACACGAAAAGTCCAAGGCCCTTCCCCATCGAAATCTGCCGTTCGAACGGCAAATCCGTCCATGGCCGAATTATCGAACGGAGGCAGCGAAATAGGTGAGCATATATCGGCCGCGCAAACCCTCCCCAATGCACCGACGAGCGAGACCGTTTCCCTATGTCGAACAGGTTTGGCGAGCGCGATGGCTTTGGCTACCGCCGTCCCGAACGGGATAGCTTCGCCACTCTGCCCGGCAGAACAGTCGGCTTTCAAAACAGGTTTCATAGCGTGAAACACGATCGCTTCCTCCTTTGCGATGTTCTCGAAGCGCAACGGCCAAAGGTTTCTAACCTGACATACTCTTGAGATAGGCGATGACGTTTTTGACGTCCTCGGGATTCGAGGCCAGGGAACCCCATTTTGCTCGCCGGCACTTTCTCTTTGGGATTTGCCAGATATTCCATCAGGTTCGGCTCATCCCATGCGAGGCCCTCAGCGCCAACATCCTTCACGGCTTTCGAATAAGAATAGCCAAGGAGGGTCTCCGCTGTCCGGCCCACGACACCTTTCAAGGATGGCCCCACTTTGTTCACTTCGGTATCAGCGTTGTGACAGGCCGCGCACTTTTTGAAGACCGCCTTGCCTCCCTCGATATCCCGGGCCCGCGCGACCGGAGGCGGTAACGCCAAAACCACTGTGGCACCCACGAACAGATATTTCACGCAGGAATTCCCCGATTAAAGATACGGCAGGCGGTCGATATGTCTATAAGCCATGATCCCAATCCTCGCTTAAAGTACGTTGCTCAGGCGGCCGTAAAGAAGCTCGCCGACTCCCTCGGCGTAGATTTCGCCCTTGGCGTCGATGCGCAGCTCGTATGAGGAATATTGGCCGTCGACTGGTCCCAGATCTGCTACTTTCTCAAATGTGAGTAGTGGCCGGGATAACTAGAGGAGTGTTCATCGGCGTTGTAGTTCCATGGGAAGCCCTTGTGCGGGCACGTGGTCGAGAATCCGACAATGTCGCGGTCCGCCCGCACCGTCTCGTAACTGACGTCGAAGGTTCGTTCGGCTTCAGCCTATTCGACGGGTATTCGATGAGTGTCAGCCCCAGTGGAGACCTTGTCTGAGTCTGCAGGCAGCGCGACAGCTATGGCCATTCCTGCATCGGCATACGTTCCTCCCCTTAGAAATTGACGGCGGCCGATGTCAGGCAGCTTGTTGCAGCAATTCATGCGGTCCCACCCATTAGGCGAAATGTTCTTGCAAATAGCTCTGCAACGCTTGTGCCAACTGACCTGCACTGAACATTCATCCAGCGGCGATTAAGCCTCGACCGTTTCTGTTACGCCGTGGGGCGCGAGGTGAGCAACCGGCGAAGACGCGGAGCCTTCGATTAGCACAGCGTCGGAGCCGGTTGCGGTGATGACCTCGGCATAGGCCACGACGTAACACCCACGGGACCGGTCCGGAGCGCGAGCTTCTCTCTCCATGGCATCCTTGGGCGGGTCGCCAAGTCCATATTCACGAAGTGATCGATCGGAAAGTTGGCGCATCACGACTGCTCCGCACGTCGACCTTGCCGCGCTGGGCACCCTGGCGGAGCTGCTCCTTGACACGGGCGCCCCATCGCAATCGCCGGAGATGGGCGCAGCATTGGGCTCTCACGCAAATCGGGAGATGTCCATGCCGCGCCAGCCCACGACATACCAGTTCGATCTGTTCTCGAAGCCGAACGACGCCAACAGGGTGCAGACGCCGCAATGGCAGGCGCTGCCGGCACGACGCGCCGATCAGTGACGAAGCTGATGGCCAGCCTGATCCTCGGGCACGTGGATGGCGAGGGTGAGGGCATGCTGCGTGCCAACCGGAAAAGGCCGTCGTGGCGAATCCTCTTCAGTACGACGACGCGATACCCAGGCCGGGAACGCTTCACGCTGGCGCACGAGTTCGGGCACTACGTCATGCATAGTCGGCCATTGACTGCGGCCGACTACGCGAATGCATCGAGCCCGACAGGCCTGGACTTCGAATGCTCGCCTTTACAGAGCAACAAATGGAAGGAGTCAGACAGAGAGCGCGAGGAGACGCAGATACCTTGCGTCGTTTCTGCTGATGCCGATCGACGATTACCACCAGCAAGTGAGCGGCAGGGAAATCACCCGGTCGCTTCTGAATCATGTCACCAATCGCTACGGCGTCTCTCTGTTGGCCGCCGTGCGGAAATGGATCGACTTCACCGATCAGCGTTCGGCGATGGTTGTCGCTCGTGACGGGTTTGCCCTTTGGGGACAAAGGCGGAGACCTTCATGAAAACCCTGAAGCAGGAAGAGGTGCAAGGTCTCGTCTATAAGGACGCTGATGAAGCCGCAGGCGCATCGGCGCTTTCATTGAGACCGTTTACAACACGCGGCGGCCTGCATTCGGGGCTCGATTATCTCACGCCGGAGGAATACGAACAGTTGCATTCAGGTAGACGACGGATGGAAATGGCGGCATAGCTGAACACGGGACGGTGTCCGCGATTTTCCCTGTCTCAGTCTGGGGGTGCACTCCACCCTTTTCGCTAAATCCCGGGCAGTGATGGAGGATGAGATTTCCATCCGCAATCTCGCATCTGATTGCACGACGTGAGCCCGATGGTGCGGCGTAGGTTCAAGTTCCCTCGACGATGACGATACGCGAGTTTCATGGCGTCCTTCAGGTCGCGATGGGATGGGAAAGCATACACCCTTACCAGTTCATCATTCACACGGTGCGGTACGGCTCGTGGGAGGCGGGTGCCCGCTCTCGGTCGTATAGGGCTGGGGTAGCGGAATGCGGGTCGTGACAACGTCGAAATCAAACCGGCAGGCATAGTTCCAGATATCGCGCTCGATGATCGGATCGGAATCGGGAGCCAGCAAGCCAATGACCCGCATCGGACCCGCCTGCGTCACGCCTGCATCGACTTTCAGTATCTGGCACCATGTCACACCTGTTCTCTGCGGAAGAGATTGTCAGGATGCGGCAGCAGCACGCTCGCGCCGTCAAGTGCGCGCCCGAGCTGACGCAGGATACTCATCCCCCCTGCGGAATTTCCTCCGGCTGCAAGAGGCGGTGACCACACTCCTAGTCCGTACCGGCCGGCAACAATGGCGAGAATACCGCCGCCAGACCCGCTTTTCGCCGGTAGTCCGAACCGGACACCGACATCGAAGCTGTCGCCATAGAGGCCGCAGTCGCGAAGCACCGACAGGAGCCTTTCGTGGTCAGAGCCGGAAAGCCAGGGGAGCTTGCCGGGTATAGCGAGGTTCGCACCGATCCGGGCAAGTTGCAGGCACGAAAGCTCGGTCGCGCATAGCCGGCAATAGAGTTCGACGACTCGTCCGACATCCTGTTTCAGATTTCCCCATGAGCGTAGATAGTAGCCAAGGGCACGGTTGCGGTCGGCCGTTTGTATCTCTGAAGCCGCCACGTCCTGATTGACAGACATGGCCGGGTCTCCTGTCAGAGCGAACAGCAGTTCCTCGATGGCGGCTTGTGGTGCATCGGTCCTTTCCAGCAACATGTCGGTCATGACCAGCGCTCCCGCGTTGAGGAACGGGTTCGTTGGAATTCCCCGATTGAATTCCAGCATGGCGATGCTGTCGAAACGCTCAGCGGTGCTCCCCCGCGCGCCGATGCGGAGCCAGAGTTCATCGCCGGAGTCTCGCACCAACGCAATCAGGACGAGCAGCTTGCTGATGCTTTGGATGGAGAACGTTTCCTGGCACGCGCCAAGCGAGACAAGCTCGCCCGACATGTCCGACAGCACCAGTCCAAACTTGTCACGCGGCACGGATGCGAGGGCGGGGATGAAGTCGTTCAACTCTCCCTCGGCCGCCGCCATTCGGGCTATGGTGGCCATGCCCGCCACGGCCGCTGGGTCAAGTGCTCGAACCGTCATGTTCTCCACCACGCAGAAATGGCCTCTTCGTCTTAATACGAGGACGCCCCTTCGTTCGTGAACTTGTGAACTTCAATGCCGGTCAGGGCGGGGTTGAAAACGCTGATAAGTACAAGCGGCTCATCCTTGTCGCTGCGCAGATAGTGGCGGTCATGCTTGTCGAGCGCATAAATCATGCCGGGCGTAATCTTGTGGATATTACCGTCGGCGTCCTCGATTTCACCAGTGCCTGAAACACAGAAACAGGCCTCAAGATGGTTTCGATACTCCTGATGCGATTCCTTGCCCGGCTCCATTACAGTATAGCATACCGTATACCCCATGTTGTCTTTCGCCGTCAGTAGGCGATGACTGGTACCATTTCCAAAATTTACAAAAAATTCCGTCTTTTCAACATCTTCCAGGGTACGGATGATCACGATTTTCTCCTGTTTCGTAGATTAATAATATCTGAAAAATATTAGCATCGTGCCGGTTGGAAAAACTTAGAGCGCCGGGATCTGCCGCCACAATCGAGTTTTTCAATCAAGTTTTGTGCAAAAAACATTCAAGCAAGCATCCTCCTATGTGTTGGGGTTAAGAAACGGCGGCTTGAACCCTCTCTGGGCCGGCATGTGACTTTCTTGAACACATACCGCGATTTATATTCGATTGATATGGAGGCACTGCTGCGCGAGGCGCCGCGGCCAGACTACATATCCATCACGAACGGCTCGCATGTTCCCATAAAATCCGGGGATGCCAAGAGTTGCCCCTAGCGTCCGCTCCACCCTGATACGAACACGCGATCAACGCGATTGTCGCCAAGCGATCCGAGATATCGGGCGCGATCCGGTTCAAGGGTGCAGACCTGGCTCACCAGCTACAGCACATAGACGCCGTGCTGCTCATCCTTGGCTACAAGGGCGATCCTGCGCAGATCGTGTCGCTACGGAGCACTCCAAGCCGATTCCGCAAGGGCGAGCTTTACCGGCTCATCCTGGAGCATGAGGCGGAAGGCAGCACGTCAAACCAGGAGACGGCAACGCGAATCGTGCAAGCGAAGGGATGGAATTCCGCGCTTGTGAAGCCGCTCATGAACAATATCAAGACGGCAAAGGGCTGGCGGCGGAGAGCGTCAATGGCGCGAGAAAATGGCATAAAGGACACGAAGGCAGCAGAACTTAACTAAGGAATTAACTTGACAGCAAGAATCCGATGCCTATTTTGCCTCCTTGAGGCTGCAAGGCCTTTCAGGCTCACCGTACGGGGGCCGCGAAAAACCGGGGTAAAACCCGGTTTTTTCGTATCTAGTCGAAGCAGTAGTATTTGATGCCCAAATGCGGCAGATGCTCAGCGTCAAGTGCGAAGTCGGCAAGGCGCTTCCTGTCTCGCAAGCTCCGATGGATCCAAAATTTCTTATCGTACCCGTGCCGCGACATAGCATAGACGAAGCTATCGGCGACTTGGAGCATCGTGTGCGACTTTGGCTTATGCTGGATTCGTCCTAATGTCTCGGCAAATTCCGCCTGAGTTAAAGGCTTGTATTTCTGGCTGTTTTTGCCGTCGAAGCCTAAGCCATTTTCCTTCAGATTTTGAAAATACCCGGTGACAATCTCGTTAACTGCGGCGTCTTGCTCAAAGACGACATGGAGCTTCCTATCCTCCAGTCGGGCGATTTTCGCGGCGCGTTCCACGGTTATGTCAAAGGCGCTTCGGCATAGAAGCCACTTGTCCTTGTGCTTCTCTAGGTAGCCCCGCGCGACATAGCCGGGTCGGTCGATGACACACCCTAGGCCTATCACCGGGGCGCTGCATAAGACGTGACGCCAACCGTTCCAGAACTCCTCCCGAGTCGCCTGATCTGCCCGGCCAAGCCATGCAAACCCCTTCGATTCGGACAGCATATCCGTGATGTGAAGCGGCTGCCGAAGGTTCCACCGCGCGGAAAATTCCCCCACAAGGTCCCTAACGGCGTCATTATCTTCGCCTCGGACCAGATAACCGCCAAAGCCAAACCAATCGCGTCCCTCGCGGGATGCATCGGCTTTCTTGTCTGGGTGGCGCTTGCCCGATTCATCCATGTAGAGAGTATAAGGGCGCGGCATTTCTTGTCTTTCTAATGGTGACACTTCATGACAGTTAGGAAGCGCGTTGCCAATACCCCGCCCATACGCGACTAACTGAATGAGCGAGCGCGCCACCAAGCAGGGCATTGGCATTGCCGCCGCTTGACCGGCGACGGTGATCTTCAAGCCAAGCGGCATGATTGGCGTACTGGTAAAGGTACTTGTGCGACACGTGGTGGTGCTGGCCGGCGACCACGCGGCGCAGGCGGCTGAAATAGCTCTCCACCATATTGGTATGCTTGTCGTGGCCGTTGGTTGATGCGGGTCGAAGCGTAATCAGCCTTCAGCACATCCCAATGGGTGGCCTCGTCCGCGAACAGCTTGGAACCGGCCAGCATACGAGCGCGGGCGATTTCGACGCCTTCGGCTTCGCGGTTGCGAACGAAAAGTGAGGGTGCGGCCAGCGCTCGCGCAGGGCGATCACAACGCGGCGCCGGTCTGACTGGTTAGCCTTCACGCGACGGTCCTTACGGTCTTCCACGCGGTTCTCAGGGCGCACCACGCCACCAAAGTAAGCGCCGTCGATCTCCACTTCGCCTTCAAGGGTTTCGTTCTTGGTTTCAGCCGTAAGGGCTTCGCGCAGCTTGTGAGCCAGCACGAAGGCAGTCTTGTATTGAACGTCCAGATCGCGAGAGAACTGGACAGCCGACATGCCCTTGGCGCCGTTGACGAGCAGGCAGATCGCGGCGAGCAGATCGACAAACGTCAGCTTGCGCGAAGCGAAGATAGAGCGAACGTGACGGAGAACTGCGCACCACAAGCGGCGCACTTGAACTTGCGACTCCCTCGGTCCTGGAAAAACGATTTGCCAAGGGAATGAGTTCGGGATTCAGGTCGTGCCACGGCACCGAGCCAGAAACCAGTCGGCGAACTGCTTCACGATCAGGCGTGGGTTTTCCGAGCGGACCAGACTGTAGTATTTGTCCTGATGCACTTCGATCCCGGAAAGCGATACCAGCTGTCCGATTTCCAGCTGCGACCTGAACGCCTCGACCGGGCAAAGCGCCACGCCCTGCCCGGACGCGACCGCCGCATAGAGAAGGCTGAAGTCCTGAAAGATGTTGCCGGGGATGTCGCCGTGTACGATATGACCGTTCTTGCGAAACCATTCCCGCCAGCCTTCCTTATGCTCGTCATGCAACAGCTTGGCAGTCAGCAGGGCTTCGGGAGCGGACAGATGCGGGTTCGCGCTCAGGTACTCCCTGGAACAGACCGGCTGGCAACGCCGGGAAAACAGCGGCTCTGAGACCACGCCTTTTGCTTCCTGACGGTGATCGGAAATCAGGACATCGAAATTGCCATAGGCGAACTGATCCTCCAGTTTCGAGTACTGGATCTGGACCTGGATGGTCGGGTGAAGGTCGGTGAATATTCCTATGTTCGGCGCGATCCAGTGCGTGGCGATGGACGGCAGGCTGCTGATGATGATGGTTCCGGCGCGCTCGCGCTGCCGGAAGCTGCGGCCGACCTCGCTCAGTTCGTTGAAAACCCTGCGCGTACGCTCCCGGAGCAATTGTCCCGTATGGGTCAGGCGGATGCCGCGTCCCTCGCGGTGGAAAAGCTCCGTTCCGAACCATTCCTCCAGATTGCGCACCTGCCGGCTCACCGCCGTATGGGTCACCGACAGTTCTTCGGCTGCGCGCGAGATGCTCTCGTACTTGGCGGCGGCGTCAAAGGCTCGAAGCGAGTTCAGGGGAGGCATCATAGGCTAAGCACCAAATCCCGTTTGGCAACGCTCCGGGGCGCAGTTGCGCCAATCCATCGTGCCCCTCAAGGCTGCCCCGCCTGCGGATTCAGCAACCCCGCAGCAGGCATACTCGCGGTCTCTCTTCCGTTCTAAAGCATCCCTGTCAGTCAAGGAAGAGAGGGAAAAATCATGTGACGAAAGGGCTGGAAGTCGGTGAAAGGCCTGCTCAGGCGACCACCGCGACCAACTGGATCTCTACGGGTGCATTTCCGGGCAGGGTCGCCACGCCGACGGCCGTACGCGCCCCGATACCAGCCTGTCCCAGTTCATCCTGAAGAAACCGGGAGGCGAAATCCGCAATGGCGCTATGAGCGCTAAAGCCCGGTTGCGCCGCAGTATAGACCGTGAGGGTGATGATTGCCGCTATACTCTCGCTGTCGGCAAGAACACTTCGCGCCGCTGCCAATGCGTTGGCGCACGCCAGCACCACCGGGTCGCGATAAGCCTCCGGCGGCGTGCCCGGCTGGATGGGTCCAACCATCGTCAGAATGCCGTTTCGCCGCGGCGTCATGCCGGCGGTGAAGACGAGGCTGCCGCAGCGCCGCGCTGCGACGTAATTCCCCTGCGGGACAGGTTTCGCCGCGCCTGCCGTGCTCATTTGCGGTACCGTTCGACGAGCGTAACCAGACGCCGCATCGCCTGCACGGCGGCCTCATGGTCCTGTGAAAAATTCAGACGCAGGCTGTTGGCGCAATACGGGCTGAATTCGGTTCCGGGCGTGACCGTTACGCCGGCCTGTGCCCTCAGAATGCGCACGAAGTCCTGTGGCGAAACAACGAGATCGGGAAAGCTCGGAAACAGATAGCTGCCCCCCTGCGGGGTGCGCGCCGAAAGGCCGTCGGCGCTACGCAAGACCGTCAGAAGATCGTCCCGGATCGCCTGATGCAAAACGATGCGTTGATCCATCCAGCCATCCGGCTCGGCGAACCAGCCACGCAGGACGGCTTGGTTGTAGCCGGCGGCGCGCAGCGAGACGATAGCCTGGAGTTTCTCCATCCTGCCCACGACTTCTTTAGAGCCGAACGCCACTCCGAGCCTGTAGCCGCTGAGTGACTCGGTCTTCGATGGCCCCATGATCGTGACGACGTTTTCGGGGTTGATGGCCGCGGCCCTGAGGTGCGTGTAGGTATTTCCGGAATACAGAAGCCGTGAATAGAGCTGATCGGCGATGACGATCGCGCCGTGATGATCCACTAGTGCGGCGATTGCCCCGATCTCCTGGGGCGAATAGATTACGCCAGCCGGATTGTTCGGGTTGGAGAACAGGAAGACCTTCGCCCCGGCGACAAACGCTGCTTCAAGCTGGTCGAGATCGATACCGGCGCGCTCGTCCCCGTTCGCATAGTCAAGGTGTACCGGGATGATCTGTCCCTCGAAAAATTCCACCAGCTTACGGTTGGCAAAGTAGTCGGGCTGCATGATCGCGACCTTTTCGCCCCGCGATACGGTACACGCGACAGCAAGGAACAACGCGCCCTGCGTTCCGGGGGTAATGATCATTCCTTCTGCCGCGTCGACCGACGCCCCGGTAAACCGCGCCAGCCTCTTGGCTACGACCTGACGGATGCCGATATCGCCCCGGTACTCGGTGTAGGCATGCCTGCCTCCGGCTACGACGCCAGCCTCGAAGGTCTCGAAAGAGCCCGGTGTCGGCAGGAAGGCGTCGACGTCCCCATGGGAGAAGTCCACCGGTATCCCCTCCAGGGGTTCGCCGCGAAACAAAAGCGCGAGGTCTTCCGACCGTCGCCGCACTTCCTGCCCCGGTGCGTTATCTGTCGCCAGCTTGCTGAATTTCTCGTGAATGGACATCATCAATCTACTTTCAATGGCGGGATGTGGCCATGGCGGCAAGCCGTGGCGCATCGGGATGCGGGGCGTGCGCGGTTTCAGGAACATTCCGACGCTCGATCAAAGCGCCCGGGCGCCCCTTGTTCCCCAACGGGCGGTTGCGCTTCAGTCTCGTAGATTGAATCTGGTAATAAAAAAATATTGGTTGCAGTATTTTCAAAAGATAGATTTTGTTGGGTATGGACATTCGTTTTCTGGAGAGCTTCGTCAGTGTTGCCACCCATGGGTCAGTAGCTGAAGCCGCGCGCCGCCTGAACCTGACCCCGGCGGCCGTTGCGCAGCGCCTGCGCGCGCTGGAGAACGAACTCGGACATTCCCTCGTAAGCCGGGTTGGCCGCACCATGCGCCCAACCGCTTCGGGGCTGGCCGTGCTCGGGCAAACGGAAAGGCTGTTTGCGGCTATGCGCGACCTCAGGGCAGCCGCCGCCGATGACCTGCCGGCCGGGCAGCTAAGCCTCGGTGCGACCGCGACTGCCCTGACCGGCCTCATGCCCAATATTCTCGCCAGGCTCAGCACACGCTTCCCCCATGTCGAGGCCTTCATTCGACCGGGCGCATCGGTGGATCTCTATCACAGCCTCCTGGCCGGCGAACTTGACGCCGCAGTGCTGGTGCGACCCCATTTCGCGATGCCTAAATCCATCGCATGGCACACGTTGCGGCATGAGCCACTGGTGCTGATCGCGCCGGCTGCTGTGGAGCTCTACGATCCACACGAGGCATTGGAGCGCCTTCCTTTCATCCGCTATGACCGGAACCAGTGGGGAGGGCAACTGATTGACCGCTACCTGCGCCAACACAGATTGAAGGTCAGGGAATGGCTTGAGCTTGACGCGCTCGATGCCATCGTCACGCTGGTCGAACGCGGGCTTGGGCTGTCGATCGTGCCGGACTGGGCGCCGCCATGGCCGGAGGGTCTGCACCTCCGGAAGATTGCGTTGCCCGACGTGCAGGCCCGCCAGTCAGGGGTTCTGTGGAATCGCTCCGGGCCGCGGATCGCGGCGATCGACGCATTCGTGCAATGCTGCACCACCACCCTTCTGGACCCGCCGGATGCTCCGGAAACAAGCTCAAATGGCTAGTCCTGGGCTGCGACAGATCTTGATACCGGAGAACCCACCGGAGAAGCGGAGATCGCCACCACAGGCCATCCGGCTGTAGCCGGGTTGGGAGCATGAAAAAGTTGGGGGACGTCGGCTCTGAGTTAGCCTGACCGCCATGTCGGACGTTGCAAATTCCGAAGTGTACCAACTCAAAGTGAGCTTTCGACAAATCTCGCCGATGTTATGGCAGCCGGCTGCTCGTTCCGGAAGAAATGACGCTCTACGCGCTGCACCGAACAATCAGATCGCATACCGCTGGGAGGACTATCATCTCCATGCTTCAAGCTGCACGGCCGGCACTGGGTACGACTTGGACTGGCGACCGCCACCGCGACGCGGCTGGCCGCGAGGTGACGCTCGCCGATCTCCAACTGCGCGTGTGCCAGAGGATCCGCTAGGAGTACGATTTCGGCGATCTGGGGGAACACGAGATCCGAGTTGAGGCCAAGCTCGAGCGAGAGGGCGGCAAGGTCTACCCGGTCTGCATCGCCGGCGCGCGTGCCGGTCCGCCTGAGGATATTGGTCCACCAGGTTATATGGCGCTCGTCAATCGGATCCGCTTCGGCGACATCGATCGGCTGCTTCATGGGGATGAAGGAGATACCGATGGCGATGATCCGCCGCGCAACTTCGAACCCGAGCGCTTCAGCCGGCGCGAGGTGAATGCAGCTTGAAACTCGAATTTTCGGAGCTCACCAGGGGCTGACCGCAACAGGTCGACGTGCTTCCCTCTCCTGCAGATAAGGAGGGATGCGGATGCGGTTTGCCATTCAACTCATGATCGACGGCGGCGACGCAGCAGACGAAACGCAAGAGATTATCAGCTTCGACCGAACAGACGGTGCGCTGTCGATCGATGAACTCGGTCTGACGCTGGAAGAAGCGAAGAAGGCTCTTGCTGCGCTCCAGACCGCGATCACCGGTGCTCAGGTGATGGATCATTCCCGGTACCAGCGGCCTTGCCCAGACTGCTGCAGACCCCGCTGGCTGAAGGATAACCGGACAATCACCGTGCGCACGTGCTTCGGCAAGCTCGCTCTGCCAAGTCCCCGATATCGACGCTGCCGATGCCAAGCGATGCCCGGCTTTGTCGCGCCTGTTCTGCCAGCGTTGCCCGAACGCGTTACCCGCTCGAGGCGCGTTGGGCGTCACTTGCGGCCTACGGTGTAACTGCCGCTTTGCTGGCGGACGTATTGCCGATCGATGGGACCGTGAACGCGTCGACGATCAGGAACGACGCGATGCGCCTCGCCGAGCGCCTCGAAGCCGAGCTCGGCCCCGAGCAAGCCATGTTCGCGAGTGGATGCCAGGCCGAATGGAACAAGATGCGGATTCCCGGACCGCCAGTTACGATCGGCATCGACGGCGGCTATGTGCGCAGTTGGACCGACCGGCCGACGAATTTCGAGGTGATCGTCGGCAAGTCCGTGCCCGAAGAAGGGCCGGTGCGGCGATTTGGCTTTGTAGCGGGGCATGACGAAAAACCGAAGCGCCGCCTTCACGCGCTTCTCATCGATCAGGGCATTACGATGAACCAGGAGGTGACCTTCATGTCGGATGGCGCCTGCCTGCGCGATCTCCAATATTACATGCGTCCCAATGCGGAGCACGTTCTCGACTATTTCCACGTCACCATGCGCGTCACGGTGCTCCAACAGATGGCCCGTGGCCTGCCACCACCGCTCAACGCCGCGGTGCCTGCGGCCGTCGCGGTGCTCGAAAGCGTGAGGCGCTATCTGTGGCATGGCAACGTCGGAAGGGCGCGGCGCTCAGGTGACACGGACCGATCTTCAGCTCAATCACCGATTCCATTTTGCCCTTTACGAGCGTTGCGGCAACCCGGAGCTCGTAAACCTCATTGAACTTTTGTGGATGCGCTACGGTCCGCTGCTCAGCCTGCTAAAGACGACACCAATATCTTGCTCAGGGCATCGGGACCACGCTGAGGTAATTGATGCAGTCCGGGAGGGTGACAAAGACTCCGCCGTCAAGAGCTTGGTCGCGGACTTAGAAGAAGCGGCAACGCAATTGCCAGTGCGTGCGCATGCAGGCCATCCGCATAGCGGGTGACCTGCGGCATTTCTACACCGAATGACGACTGGCATGGTCAGTTGCCTCGAACAATCCCGCTTCAGCCGCGGCGATTGAAAAATCATCAGCTTGCCGGACACGTCCTGCTGCAACCGCGTAGACCATACATTGGCGACCGCGCAAATAGCCGTACTCCTTCGCATTTCGCTTGCTGGGCGGATGACGGTTCGTGGCACGGTCCAATGCCAATCAACAATCCTGTCCTGACGAAATTGCCATCGCGACCCACTGGATGACGGCTTTATCCCGGCGAATACGCTTGCTAGGGGCGCTAGCCGCCGAGACTTCGGAGAATTGACCGTTTTCGGGCAGTGCCGTGTAAATTACCCGAGCTCGTGGATCATCACGTCGGGAATGACCGCCTTGGCGATGTCGCACAAGTGCTGATGATGAGTGAGGTAGATGACCTGGCCCACACCGGCCATTTCGCCGAACAATCGGAAAACTTCCTCCGACCGGAGATGATCGAAGGTTTCCATGATGTCATCGGCGATGAAGGGAACAGAGGGCCTGAGCTTGGCAAACTCGTAATATCCGGCGAGGCGCAGAGCCAGGTAGAGTTGGAATCGCGCGCCTTTCGACAAAGCGTCTGCGACCTTCGATTGGCCATCCCGCTGTGTCGCGATGAGGGCGTCGCCGCCCTTTACCGGCTGGGTCGTCAAGCCTGTGTATTGGCCGTGCGTTATCAGAGCGAAGGCGTCTGACGCCTCGCTCATCATTCCGGAGCGGTGACGTTCGCGATACACCCGGAGCGCGCTCGCCGCCGACATCACCCCAAGTTTCAATTCGATATAGCGGACGGCCTTCTCCTCGATTTCCAGAAGGACCGTGCGACGATCGGCATCGATCCTCGCAACTGTGCTATCGCCGCCGATCGCATCGAGCTTGTCGGTCGCCCGGGTGCGTCGGACGAGCTGCTGTTGCAGTGAGTCATCCAGGTCGGCGAGACGCCGCTCGACTTCGGCCTTTTCAATTGCGAGCCCATCGAGATCGAGGCCTTCCAGCAACGACTGCGCTTGGATGAGATCGTCGAGAGCGAGCTCGCTCGTGAGTCGTTCTTCAAGCTCGGCCACGGCACTATGCAGGCCGTATCGCTCGCGAAGCTGTTCATCGCGCTCGACGACCTCCGGCAGAGTTTTCACCCCAAAGGCATCGAGCACTTCCTGCTTTGTGGTCTCGTGTGCCGCGACATCAGCGTTCAGTGCCTCTCGAACGTCCTGCAACTTCTGAACGTCAAGGAGGAGATTTGCCCTAGCCTCACGGGCCCGCTCGGCTTGCTCGAGGCGCTCGGTCAGCCTGATGCTCACCTGTTCTGGCGCCTCGTCGCTCGCACGCTCGCTGGCGTGCTCGATAAGGCGTGCCACTTCTTCGGCAAATGCAGTCCTATCCGCCTCCATCTTGCGGATTCGGATGCGCATGGACTCACGATCCTGCAGGGTCTTTGACAGCTCCGACAACAGATCGAGCACACTGCCAAGGCCGGTCCCGGCGATGCCTTCTTCCAGCCACGTGCCCTTCAGAGTTTCCCTGACCTCGGCCTGCCATGCACTTTCTCGCCGCTCGGAAATTTCAACAGCGAGCCGCCTGGCTGCCAGTTCCTCTTCCTTCGCGGCGACGCTCCTCAGCGCCTCCGCTCGTTCCGCGTCGACCTTCGCCTGCCTGCCGAGGAAGCGGTCGGCGGCGACTACCATTGCCCCCAAGGCCTCACCGGCTTCCGAGGCTATTCCAACGCTTTGAAGAGCCGAGGCCAATCCGAGATGGATCCGCTCTCCCTCGGCCGTTGCGCGTTCAATCCTTGCGCGTGCGAGCAGGATTTCGTCCCAGGCGGCAAGCGCATCAGCGCGCGCGGAAATACGCTCTTCGAGAAGTCCGATCAGCAGGTCGAGTGACTGCGCCTGGCAATCCTCAAGCAAGGCGATGGCCATTCGCTTGATTTCAGCGGACGCCATTTCTGTGCGCTTTTCCACCTCGGCGAGTTGACCGCTGACGCGCTCCATGGCGGCTTCGGTCTCGGCCACCTTCTGCTTGGTCGCCCGCAGATCCGCCAGCTCGCCTGCATGGCCCAATCGAGCCGCGCCGACATGATCGTCCTTGGCCAATGCTGCGGCAAACACGTCTGCGGTTTCGGTCTTGAGGTCCGCCCGGTGATTTCGCCAGGCCTCGTCCCTCTCTCGGCGACTGGCTTCGGCTGTGTCATCGTCGGCGATGTCGGCCGAGGCGCGAGCAGCAGCTAGACGTGACAACGTCGCGACCCGACTTTGTTCATGCTCAGCCAGGCGCTCCGAGAAAACCGCCTTCTCCCTTTGAAGGTCCGCAGCCAGTGTCTTCCACCCAGCCATCTGCATGGGTGGTGGGATCGGCATCTTCGAAAGTGCGTCCGCATCTCCCGACCAAGGCCGAAGGCGCCGCATCGCGCCGGCCAGCCTTGTTTGCCGCTCGTCCTCCCATACGCGAGCCTCTCTTATCTCGCTTGCGTGACTACTGGCCTTCGCCTCGGACACGGCTGCCATCAGCCTGGCTCTTGCGGGCTCGGGCACCGCCCTCTCCTCGCCAACCCGACCTCGTGCAGCGTTGAGGCTGTCGAGCGCGGCAGCGGCTTCATCGCGGGCCATCCGCAGGCTAGTCGTGATGCCGGAGCGTTGCTCGACCATGGTGCGAAGCGAGCCGACCACAAACGCCGGCAGAATGAGCCGGGACGGATCTTGTTCGGCCGACCTTCCGAGCGCGGCGAGACAGTTCGCCACCACCTGGTCAAGCATCTGGACTTCCATCTTGCGGGTCGGCAGATCCATCCCCGCGGACAAATAGCGCGCCTTGCGATCGGCAAGTCCACGCACCTGCTCCGAGATCGCCAGCACAGCCTCATCGACAGCGATTGCTGCGATCTTTGCCTTCGCCCGATCGATCTCATCGGCATTGGCCTGGAGGCGGGTTCTCAACCGGGCATCCTGATCGATCAATTCCGCGACGCTGCCACTCCAGGTCCGGGAAGGAGACGGTATGTCAGGCAGCTCAGCCAGCCTGGTTGCCTTGCGTTTTATTTCGGCCAGCAGGGGCGCAGCGCGCATATATCGGTCGATCGTGGCGAGCCGCGCCGACAACGCCGAGCGTTCAGTCAGACTGCGATCATATTTATCCTGGGTTTCCACCCGTTCCGCCTCAAGCGCCTCGAATGTCGAGGCCAACGTGTCGACCGCCTCCTTGCGTGACTTGAGCTCCGCGAACCGCTTCTTCAGCAACGCGATTTCGGTGCTCTGGGCCTGTTTTCGATGAAGACTGTCGGCCTCCGTCTCCAGTGCGGCCAGGACATCGCTGGCATGGCCAAGCCCAGCACTGGCGGTAAAAAGGAGCTTGCCGAGATCGCCACGCGATTCGAGGATCGCCTTGCCCCCTGCTTCCAGCGTCTCGTCATCGAGCGAGAACATGCTGCTGTAGGCATCGCGGGACAAGCCCGCGAGGTGCGCCGAAATGGCTATTTCGCTCAGCGGCCTGCCTTCGGCGTCGTGCAGTGAGTTGCTACGGCTTTTGGTGCGGGAGACGGCAAGCGCCTGCCCCTCGAATTCGAGCAGTCCGCCGATGCGCATCGAGCTGTACTCGTGCAGGAAATTGTAGCGGCTGCGCTCTTCGATGCCGAAGAGCAGATCAAGGTAGGCGGAAAGCGCGGTCGACTTGCCAGCCTCGTTCAGCCCGAAGACGATGTGAAGATCTGGGCCTGAAGCCGGCTTCTCGCCGAAGTCGATCGCCTTATCAGTAAACTTGCCGTAGCGGGTGAGATCAAGGCGCCGCAATCTCATCGAGCCGCACCTGCCTTGAGCCTTGCCGTGACCAGGTCGACCCCGCGTTCGAGCACATCGTCAAGAAACTCTTCGAGCCCTGATTCATCTTTTCCCGCGAAACCGCGGGCATCTGGCGGCAGATCCCCGATCGTCTTCAATATGAGATCTCGCGCGTCGGACCGAAAGGCTTCTGACCCCGCGTTGTCGCGCATGGACTGCGCAAGCTCCAGTGTAGGATCGGCACCGCCTTCCAAATCTCCGATCACGGTAGTCGAAAGGGCGAGCTCCACCTTCTCCACCCAGCTATTGCCCACCTGCTCGGCAGCCTGTTCGGCTTCTGCGATCAGCAAATCCCGGTCGCGGATCAGCGACCAGGACAGTGCCGAAGTGCCGGTCAGGCCAAGGCGGGCAACAAGGTAGCGCGATCTGGCAGCCTCCCGGGACTGCTCCAGCCCTGCTCGGATACGGACGATCGCCTCGCTCCATTCCGTCGCCCCGGTCAGATCGATGCTCACCCGTTCGAACTGCGCCACGCTGGTGAGCCGCTCCGCGATCTCGACGGAGCGATCGTCGCGAATGGTGACCAGCGTGACCGACTTCTCGCCCGCCTCGTTGATGTCCCTCCCCTGAGGGATCCCTGCCATCACGAGCGTGCTCGCGCTGGAATACACTTGACGAACGTGGATGTGGCCGAGCGCCCAATAGTCAAAGCCGTGGCCGTGCAGGTCGGCAACGCTGCAGGGAGCATAAACGTCATGGCCTGGGGAACCGGCCAGGCTCGTGTGCATGATGCCTATGTTCGCAGCTCCCTCCTGCGGGCCGGCATATTTCGGCAGCAGGCTTTCGGGCGCCTTCGAGCTGGCGAAGCTCAGCCCATGGAAGGCGACGTCCACCCCGGCGCCGGGCTGGATCACGGATTGGCAGCGGCCGCCAAAAGTGGTCACCGTGTCCGGCAACACGAGCTGCTTCGTAATCCGCGACATGGCGTCGTGGTTGCCGCGGATCATGTAGACCCTGACACCGGCTTGATGGAGACGCGTCATCTGGGAAGCGAGAAAGCGAGCCGTCTTCATCGAAGTCTGGTCGCCATCGTAAAGATCGCCGGCAACAACGAGAGCGTCGACACGCTCCTCCAGGCACAGATCCACGATCGCGGCAAATGCCTGGCGGCTGGCATCCCCGACGAGCTCGGCAAGCTCGGGATTGCGCAGCGCAAGTGAGCGCAAAGGGGAATCGAGATGGATGTCGGCCGTATGAACAAATCGAAATGCCATTGCAGGCGCTCTCCCGGCTGGAACCGAAGCTCAGGCCAATTCTGTCGAAGTCCAGTTCGCCCAAACCAGCGACCAGGTCAAAGCCTCGGTAGCAAATCCCAACCGCGTTGGGCAGCGGAGGCGATCCAGATATGATGGCCCATGATCCTCGGCAAGGCGGGAAGGGACAAATCGATGTCCTCGAAGAAACGGCGGATGATGCCAAATAATTCGAGCGCCACCTTTCGGCCTTGGAGACCGTGCTGCCCTGCGGCGTTTTATTTGACGGTGCGCATTCTCCACGATGAGCATCGTCGAGACTGAAAGCCGCGGCACATTTTACATTCAGACGCACAATAGCAGAGTCTATACCAAAGACCGCCGACACCCTATCAGATGCGCCAGATCGAATGCTCTCAGGGCGACGGCGGGCTGAGGCGTGTCTTGATCATGCGAGTTCGCTAAATAGTGGCACGGTCGGAGCGTGCGCGTCGATTGCCTTCACGACGGTAGCAGCGAGAGGAAGGTGCGTTTTCTCAGCCTCCCAGACTTGCCGAAATCGTTGGACGGTTTCCGCGGCGGTGTCGACGACAAGCTTTTCCGGCAGAAGTGCCTTGGCCGCCAGATGCCGAAGCTCATCGGTATCGAGCTTGGCCATCTTCTTCGTCCGAGAGGAATTAAGCGCAGCCGTGTCCTCGCCCTTCATATAGGGAATGGTCGAAACCAGGTCGTAGGCCGGCGAGAGCGCGGCCGAGCGCCGGTCCGGATAAATCAGCGACCAGTTTTTGAGGTGCATGTCGCCATTGCCGATCAGCGCGCTGAACACGAGGCGGCGAATGAACTCGGCCGCGCCAACATCGCCCGCCTCGGTGCCGACCACGCGCGCGATGTTGGCGTAACTTGCACGCTTGTACTTGTCATCCGGGAAGACCCCGAACACCTGCGCGAAATCTTCGGTGTGGACAGGACCGTCACCGCTTCGGTCGAAGCGGCGGACAGCAAGCGCCTGCCCTTTTAATTCACCCACTCCTTCGGGAATACCGGCGATTGCATCGAGATCGACCAGGTTGATGATGGGCACCTCCATGCCGATCATCCCGGCGATCATCATCATCGAAAACTCGTTTTCCGGAACGCCGGTGAACTGCTGGAACGGCAGCTTCACGATCCACGATCCGCCGGCGCCCTCGGCGGGAATGGCCAGGCCGCCGCCCTTCCCTGCGTTCTGAAACGCGGAGAACTTGAGCTGCACACCGGCGAGCGAGAAGCGCAGCGCATTGGGTTTGGCGTTCTTCGGAAGATCCTCGTCATCACCAGGAGGAAGGCCGTCACCGGCCGCCGGATGGATCGAGAGCGCTCCGGGCAGGTCGAGCCCCAGCACACAGCAGGAAGAATTCGCGCTGCTGATTGACCCCGGCCCGCTCGGCGAGATAGCGACGCAAGCCGCCCTCCGGCAACAGGTTCGAGAAGAATGGCGGCACGACCCTCTGTGTCGGGCGGATCCTGGTGATGAGGCCGCCAGGTCGTCCTTGAACGACAGGCTGAGGGTCGGGCGATCCGGGTTCTCGACATAGTCTTCGTTGAACGCAAAGATGGTCCGATCGCCTGCAAATGGGTAAGCGTGCCTACAGCCTCGTCGTAGAGCCGCACGTCAAGAACCGAGACGTCAGGCATCGGCATCTCCACCGTCCAGCGAATAGGCGGGCCGCGGCTCCGAGGGCAGGGTGGGCGAGCGAGTTGCGAAGTCGCTGCAGGTTCTGCGCGATGTCGTGCAAGATGGGTGCCACTTGGGCGCTTGCCTGATAGCGCTCGAGGCGGGCGATCAGCTCGCGCACCTGCTGCATCTCCTGATCGCCGAGGTTCACCCGGCGCAGAAAGCGCAGCGTATCTGCGATGCGATCGAGGTCGGCTGAGCTGCCGTAAAGGCGCTTCATTTTCTTGACCAGGCGCTCGGCACGGGCAAAACGCTTGTCGTTTGGCTGACCGGCATGGATATGCATGTCCGGCGTCGCTTGGGCCTTGACCAGGCCGAGCACCGCCGACACGAGCTTCTTCGGTACGAGCATGACCTCGAGGTCGAGCGCCCGTGTCAGGTCTATGAAGCTCGACAGTCCCGGCTCCATCTTGCCGCTCTCGATTTGCGAGATATGGCTCTGCGTCAGCCCGGCTCGCTCGCTGAGCGCGCGCTGACTGACCCCAGAGGCTTCGCGGACCTCCCGTGTTTGGCGAATCAGACTCTCGCTTTGGTAGCTCACGATATGAAATCCATAATCAAAAAGGGGAGGACGATCAGGATCCTATATCTACCCACGCATGTCTCCTCTCCCTATCAATATATGATATATAATAATGATCAATGTGCCGAATTCGATATAGATTAATAATCAGCAGCGTAGCCCTGAAAGATGCCTTGCCCTTGCGTGCTTCAATTACCGGCCTTTGATACCCTGCCGAGGCGCGCGCCGCCTTGCGACCGCCCTTCCCTGCCCTTCCGGTGCCAATTGCGGTGCCAACTCTTTCCTGCGATCATCGACGGGGACAGGGGAACGCCAATGTTCAAGCAGCAGTTGCGTTGTGCCTCTTGGAGCTTATGACGCAGCCATCATTGGCTGGCGATTTCGGCGGCGTAATGTTGTCGTCGACGTGTGAGGACTATGACGCGTCCTCAGTGACGGACCGAGCGGGTTTTGTACACGACGTGCTTGTCGGCACAAGCACCTCCACGGGCGAAGATTACCTATCTCGTCGCGTTGACATCCAGGCCTGCGTGGCCGCGACGTATGCCCCGCCCTGTGTCTCCGACACCACGACGACGCACGAGGTGATCCCCATGTGCATACTGATGGTGACCAGCGAGGAATAGGTCGCAAGCCCGAAGCCGCGTAAGTCCGGAACGAGCGACGGGCATCCGCCTTGTCGGGTCATGCTCGGAAAGATCGCGTTCGCTGCTCTGCTTCTCCAGGTTGCCGGCTTCTCGGCGCTGATAACTCAAACACTGCTTTTCTCTTCTGGCGCCACGCAGGCAGCAGACGTTCAGGTCGCAGGGCCCATCGCGGTCGAACCGGCCGAGTGCTCCAAAGCTGTATGGCCGGATATCCCCGTTCGTTGCTTGAAGCGTGTCGAGGCCCCAAGGTCATCGCCATGACTTCTGCACAATAGAAAAGGGCCCGGAAGCCGTAGCCGCCGGGCCAAAGTCACCCTTTTACCGGGTGTCCTCTCTCAAAGAAGACCGCCGAAGATACCATTTAAGCGGATGCTTATAAACCCTTCGCCGCTCAGTCGTGCGCGCGGGACTGCGGGCATCACGCTCTCGATGTCGGCTTGTGCTAGTGGATTGATTCCAACGTTTGGTGCCCACGCTTCACTGCGGCAATGATGTCGTGTGGGTCAGCTTTCCACACGAATGGCCGCGGCTCTTGATTGTGCTCTTTGATGAAGCGATTGATGGCGGCTTGAAGGTCGACGACGGAATGAAAGACGCCGTGCTTCAAACGTCGTCGTGTGCGTTTTGCGAAGAAGCCCTCGACGGCGTTGAGCCATGAGCAGGAGTCGGGACGAAGTGGAAGGTCCACCGTGGGTGCCTTGCCAGCCAAGCGCGGACCGTTGGCTGCTTATGGGTGGCATAGTTGTCGAGAATGACGTGGACGGCCTTATCCCTGGGCAGTTCCGCCTCGATGGCGTTGAGAAAGCGGATGAACTCCTGATGGCGATGACGCTGCATGTTGCGACCGATCACCGAGTCCTCGAGGATGTTGAGAGCGGCAAACAGGGTGGTGGTGCCGTGGCGCTTATAGTCATGGGTCATCGTGCCGCCGCGCCCTTTCTTGATGGGCAGTCCCGGCTGCGTCCGATCAAGGGCCTGGATCTGGCTCTTCTCGTCGACAGACAGCACGATGGCATGGGCTGGCGGCGAGACATAGAGACCGACGACGTCGTGCAGTTTCTCGGCAAAAGCCTTGTCATTCGATAGTTTGAAGTTGCGCCAGCGGTGCGGCGCAAGACCATGTTCGTGCCAGATTTTGACGACCGAAGACGCCGCGATCCCAACCGCCTTTGCCATCGCACGAACGGTCCAGTGCGTGGCTTCCTGCTTCGGCGTTTCCAGCGTCAGTGCGACCACCCGATCGACCAGTTCAGTATCGAGTGGCGCAATGCCGGGCGGTCGGCTCTTGTCGCGCAAAAGACCATCCACACCTTCGGCCATGAAGCGCTCCTGCCAGCGCCAGACGCAGGTCTTGGATTTGCCAGTCGCCGCCATGATCGCAACGGTCCCAAGGCCATCGCCGCTCATCAAAATGATCTTTGCCCGCCACACGTGCTTCTGCGGCGAGCTTCCTGCGGAAATAATGGCCGCGAGCCGATGCCGATCGGCCGCCGAAACCTCAAATGTGATACCTGTGCGCATGCGATATCGTCGCACACCGCATGCCGAAAAGGAATCTCAAATCGGACTCCTTTGTTTCGATCAATCCACTAGCGACGCTTTGCGCCATTGCCTGAAATTCACCTAATGCGTGTTGTTCACCTTGATGCAGGATGCATGGTGGATTCGGGCATCAGGACGGCGTCGTGACCCGCGAGCACAGGTCGCGCAATCGTTTCACAGATCATCTCGCGGCCTATCCGCGGCCCTATGCGCGAACTTAACGTTTCCAGCCGCCAGGCCGTCATGAGCTGCTCGGAACAGGCAAAGGAGATAGCATGGATCCCTTTAAGA
>NZ_JARAKC010000038.1:0-24347 GCF_049887195.1 Mesorhizobium abyssinicae | reverse complement strand
TGGCGGCACGCATGCTGAAGCGCGGCATCTATGTCATCGGCTTTTCCTTCCCGGTGGTGCCGAAGGGCCAAGCCCGTATCCGCACCCAGATGTCGGCGGCGCATTCCAGCGCCGATATCGACAGGGCAGTTGAGGCATTTGGCGCCGTGGGACGCGAGCTCGGCGTGATTTCCTGAGCGCCGAAAACGATTCCGGATCAAAGAAATCAAGGAACAAAAGAATGTCCAACATGATGAAGGCGCTGGTGAAGGCCAAGGCCGAGCCCGGCATCTGGATGGAAGAGGTGCCGGTGCCGGAGATTGGCCCCAACGACGTGCTGATCAAGGTCAGGAAAAGCGCGATCTGCGGCACCGACGTTCACATCTACAATTGGGACCAGTGGGCACAAAAGACCGTACCGGTGCCGATGGTGACCGGCCATGAATTCGTCGGCACCGTCGCCGACTTCGGCGCCGCGGTCACCGAATACAAGCTCGGCCAGCGCGTGTCCGGCGAGGGCCACATCGTCTGCGGCCATTGCCGCAACTGCCGCGCGGGCAGGGGGCATCTCTGCCGCAACACGCTCGGCGTCGGCGTCAATCGCCCCGGCGCCTTCGGCGAGTACGTGGCGATCCCGCAGCACAATGTCGTGCCGATCCCCGACGACGTGCCGGACGAGATCGCGGCGATCTTCGATCCGCTGGGCAATGCGGTTCACACCGCATTGTCCTTCGATCTGGTCGGCGAGGACGTGCTGGTCACCGGCGCCGGGCCGATCGGCATCATGGGCGCGCTGGTGGCGCAATGCGTCGGCGCGCGAAAGGTCGTCATCACCGACATCAATCCGGTCCGGCTGGACCTGGCACGCAAGCTCGGCGTCCAGCACGTCGTCGATGCCTCGAAGGAAAAGCTGCGCGACGTCATGCCGAAGCTCGGCATGACCGAGGGCTTTGACGTCGGCCTGGAGATGTCGGGCGCGGCCCCCGCCTTCCGCGACATGATCGATACCATGAACAATGGCGGCAAGATCGCCATTTTGGGCATCGCGCCGACCGGCTTCGAGATCGACTGGAACAAGGTCATCTTCAAGATGCTGCACCTCAAAGGCATCTACGGCCGCGAGATGTTCGAGACCTGGTACAAGATGATCGCCCTGGTGCAGGGGCCGCTGGATGTCTCGGGGCTGATCACGCATCGCATTGGGATCGACGATTTTCAGGTCGGGTTCGATGCGATGCGGAGCGGCAATTCGGGTAAGGTGGTGATGGATTGGTGAGGGCAGCGCTTGATATCAAGAGGCAAGGGCTCGCTATCGGTGGGCTGAGTGTCCTGAAGAGCAGAGCGATTTACCCCTGCTGGGGGCGAAGATGACGCTGCTCAGGTTGTCGAAGCCAAAAACTTGATCCAGCCCGCGCTGACAGCCGGGTAGCCTCGTGAGGGACTCCGGCGCGGACAGGGCACGCAGGAAATGAAACCTTAAATAGTCGTCGTTGTGGGCTTGAAGTCTTGAGCTCGTGCAGAGGCTCGGAGCACAACTCGCCGCAAGGATTCGACTTCACGCCCGCGTGGCTTGGCGCCATCGTGCGACTTTGGGGCCCTTTTCATCTCCGACTCTCAGCGACCTTGCGCACCGCTGCGATTGCCTCGGCAACGGCGACACGATCGACGTCGAGATGGGTGACCCAGCGCATTCGTCCACCCGGCCAGAAACTCGCCGCGATGCCAAGTTCACGTAGCGCCTGTGATAGCCGGGTCGCCAACTCGGGCGCGAGATCTACAAACACCACGTTGGACTGCGGCGGTGTCACCGTCAGTTCTTCAATTCCCATGAAGCCGTCCGCGAGCGCCCGGGCGTTGGCGTGGTCCTCGATCAGACGGTCGACGTGATGGTCGAGCGCGTACAGCCCCGCCGCTGCTATTATTCCGGCCTGTCGCATGCCGCCGCCGAGCATCTTGCGCCACCGGCGCGCACGGGCGATCAATGGGGCATCGCCGACCAGCACTGATCCGAGCGGCGCCCCGAGCCCTTTTGAAAGGCACAGCGACACGCTATCGAAGCCCTCTGCCAGGTACCCGACATCAACGCCGAGCGCCGCAGCCGCGTTGAACAGCCGCGCACCGTCAAGATGGGTCGCGAGCTTCCGCTCCCGCGCAAATTCGACGACCTCGGCCAGATGTTCTCGCGGCAAAACCCGCCCGGCGAACGTGTTCTCTATGGTGACCAGACGCGTGACTGCAAAATGCGGATCGTCGTCCTTAACCGCGGCGTGTAGATCCTCGATGGGGATCGTGCCGTCGGCCCGGACCGGCAAAGGCTGCGGCTGGACCGAGCCCAGCACGGCAGCGCCCCCGGCTTCCCACAGATAGGTATGCGCTCCGCTCGCGCATAGATACTCCTCGCCGCGCTGGCAATGACTCATGATCGCAGCGAGATTGGCCATGGTGCCGGTCGGCAGCAGCAGTCCCGCATCTTTGCCGAATATCGCGGCAACGCGCGCCTCGAGCGCCTGGACTGTGAAATCATCGCCCAAGACATCGTCGCCCACGTCGGCGGCCGCTATCGCCGCACGCATTTGCGCGGTGGGGCGGGTGACCGTATCAGAGCGGAAATCGAGGCGGATAGCATTGGATTGCATGAATTGAGAACCTGTCGGAGTGAATTACTGTGCCACCGAATTTCGGTGCCAGTTTACTAGTTCGCGCACGCTCCTCAAACCTGGCCGCGTTCAGCAATCCTTCGCGCATCGGCTGCCGTGCCGGTGTTCGGCGTGGTGCCCGGCTCGAGCAGCATCACATCGCAGGTGTCGTCCAGTGCGACTGGGCAATGCTCGACGCCATGCGGCACGATGATGAATTCGCCCGCCTCGACAATCTCGTCGCGGTCACGAAACTTCATGAGAAGACGCCCCTTGTGCACGAATAAGAGCTCGTCCTCCGTCTTGTGGAAACGCCAGGAAAGTTCGCCCTCGAATTTGGCGAGCTTGATCTGCATACCGTTGACCTGGCCCGCGATCTTCGGCGTCCGGGTGTCGGAGAAGCGCTGGAACGCGTTCGTCAGGTTTCTCTTGTGGAATGGTGAAATATGATTGTTGAGCGCGGCGACGTCGCGAATGATCGCGGCGAGCTGACCCGGCACGCCGTCCTCCTGCGCTGGATATTTGCCATCGAGCGCGGCGGTGCCGATCGTGAAGCCGGCAGCGCCAACCGCCTTCACCACGGCGATCTGCTCGGGCGTGTCGATGGAGCCGGCGATATAGACGGGCTTGGACACGGCGGCGCAGACCGCCCTCATAAGAGTTGGAACGTCTTCCTTGGACCGGTAAGCCAGCAGGTCAAGGCCATGCACGCCCTCCCGCCCCGCAAGCGCCTTGGCACTTTCGACGATCTCCTCGATGCTCCCCTCCAGAACGCTGGGATGGCCCATGATACGGCCCGGGAAGGGGCAATACTGGATGTCTGTGCCGGCGATCACCGGCAGGACGTCATCGACGCGTGTACCGCCCAGCAACACATCCACGCCAATCTCAGTCGCGGCGCGTGCCGAAACGATCTCACTGTCCCGGTCGAGCGACACAACCTCGAGATAGGAGGTCGCGCCGCCCGCCTTGATGGCGACGTTGAGGGCCATCAGCTGGTCGGTCGGCAGGCCGATATCTTTGAAGCCGATATGGCGTACGCCGAGCCTCAAAGCGGTCTGAAGTTGTTTCGACGCGTCCTCGACGGTGCGGTCGTTGCGCGTGAGCATGAAGATGAAGCGGAGGCCCATCAGATTAGCCTTTCATGTTCTTTGGTCTCGGTTTGCGCAGCCACGAGCCGCCGTGCATAAGCGATCGCAGTTTTCAGACTCGTGGGATCGGCTATGCCTTGACCTGCGATATCGAACGCCGTTCCGTGGTCGGGGCTAGTGCGGACGAACGGCAGTCCCAGCGTGATGTTGACGCCCTTTTCGAGGCCAAGATATTTCACCGGGATCAGCCCCTGGTCGTGATATTGGGCTACGACCACATCGAAGCGACCCTTGCGGGCCTGCATGTATACCGTGTCGCCAGGCCAGGGTCCGCTGGCATCAATGCCCTCGGCGCGCGCCGCCTCAATCGCAGGCCGTATGATCCGGATTTCTTCGTCACCGAAGAGACCACCTTCACCGGCGTGTGGATTGAGCCCTGCGACTGCAACTCGCGGTGCCGCGATCCCGAGGGCCTTGCCGCCGTCATGCGCCAACCGGATCGCCGACATCTGTGCGTCGAAATCGGCCTGGTCGATGGCCTTGCGAAGCGATGTGTGGATGGTGACCAGAACCGTGCGGATATCGTCATTGGCCAGCATCATGGCGACTCGCTTTGCGCCGCCATACTCCGCCAGAATCTCGGTGTGTCCTGGATAGCGAATGCCCGCGCATCCCATCGCTTCCTTGTTGATAGGGGCGGTAACGATACCGCTCACGCTGCCGGCCTTGGCGGCCGTTATGGCGGATGTGATTGCGTCGAAGGAAGCTTGGCCGGAAGTAGCGTTGACGATCCCAAGCGGAGGGAGCGCCAAGATTTCGGTCGCTTCGACGATCTCGATGGACCGCGGCGCGAAGCGCGCCTCTTCAGCTCCCGCGATGCGCTTGACCGCTAGGTTGAGACCCAGGCGATGGACGACTTCCTCCATCACGAGGTAGCTGCCGAAAACGACCGCGCGCTCACTGCCGTTGGCCAATGTCTTCGACACGATCTCCGGGCCGATGCCGGAGGCGTCGCCCATCGTGATGGCAAGGGGAGCGGCTTGCGTCATGACAATGCCTGTTCTGGTTCTAACGCATTCTGGCGGAGTTGGGCGATTGCGCGGCGCAGCGTGTCGTCGTCACCGAAGCCGCCTGCCTTCATGCCGATAAGAAACTCGCGCCCATCCCTGAGGAAGGCGCGGCCCAGCGGAAGGCCTGGCTCGAGCTCCCGCAGGACCTCGAAGCCCCGGATCTCCAGGAGGTCGAGTATCGCTTCCATGGTATCCCCGCCGGTGGCGATCACGACATCGAAGCGCTTGTCGAGCAGTCGTCTAGTCGCTTCCCGAGCGATGTCGTGCAAGACGGACATGGGATCATCTGCGCGCTGGGCCGGAGCCCGAAGCAAGGTAACCCGAGCGTCCGCCGCGATCTGATCGGCCTGACGATGGCTGAGGGGGTTGGCGCTGCCGATCGCGACGAGAATGTCGCCACAGGCCGCCACGGTCGCATTCGATGCAGCCGCAACCGGCGCAAGGCGCTTCGCCAGGGCCGACGCCATGCCCGGGGAACCCACCCAAAGGATAGCTTCCGGATCCGGCAGGGCGGCAATCTGTGCGTCGAGATCATCCTGCGTCGTGGCATCGAGAATGACGGCGTTGCTGACGGAGGCCGGAACAAAGTCGACCAGCCGTGACTGCCGCGCCGGATGAACGGGGTCGCGACCATAGGCGGTCTCCGCTACCGGAACGCCATCAACGAGCTGAACGCCGCCCACGGTCGTGCGACCTGCCGCGGGGAACGCCGGAGCAAAGACAAGCATCTTGCGACCGCTTGCCTTGAAAGCGGCCTCCAGTTCAGCCGCCACATGGCCCCGCAGAGTGGAGTCCACGGTCTTGTAGAGGACATCGCGCGAAGCGAGCTGCACGGCAAGCTCCGCCGCGAGTACCGCAGCCTGCGAGGCGGTAGCAGATCGCGATCCGCTGTCGACGGCGAGGATCGTTGCCTCCTCCGCCGGCAGGCAGGCTCGGCCGACTACAGCTTGCAAACCTCGCTCGACGAACGGTCCGGCGCCATCCGCGGCGCTGGTCAGGTCGTCGGCGAGGATACCGATCGTATATTGGCTATTGGTTCGCATGGATCAATCATGCCGATCCTACGCCTCTTGAAAAGCGATAGTTTCTATGTCGAATCGGTGATAGAAACTCACCGATGAAGCGGTCCGAAATACCCTCACTGGATGATCTGCGAGCGTTCGAGACGACGGCTCGTCTCGGCTCCGTCCGGCTGGCCGCAGACAGTCTCGCCTTGACCCATGGCGCCGTCAGCCGTCGGATTACCAAGCTGTCCGAAGACCTTGGATTCAAACTCTTTGAGAAAAGTGGCCGGGGTTTGCGCCTCACGGCGGCCGGGGAGACGCTCAATCTTACCCTTGGCCGCTTCTTCACGGAATTGGCGACAACGGTCGAAGGCTTGCGGGCTGCCAACGTTGAGCAAAACGCCCTGGTTCTCTCATGCGAACCCTCGGTCGCGATGCGTTGGCTCATTCCGCGACTGCCAAACTTCCACAGTGCGCATCCCGAGATCGCCTTACACCTGTCAGTGGGTGGCGGTCCTGTCGAGTTTCGTCGCGACCGGATAGATCTAGCCATCCGCCGGCTCGACTTCGGGCTGCCCGACGCCTGGCATGTCCAGCGCCTCTTTCCTGAGAAGGTGGGGCCAGTCATGGGCCCTCAGCTCGCGCCGGCGTTTGCATCGGGGGAATATGTCGCCTTGGGTTCCAAGACCCGGCCGGACGCCTGGTCGCATTGGTTATCTATCCACTCCTCGGTGCCGCGCCCCACGGAAATCCGCTTTTACGACCATCACTTCCTGATCGTTGAAGCCGCAGCGGCGGGGTTGGGCGTTGCGCTCAGTCCCATGGTCCTTGCAACCGACGACATAGATAGAGAGCGGCTCATCGCACCGGCCGGTTTCGATCCCGACGGAAGCCACTATGGGCTCATATGGATGGGAGAAACCGAACTGTCTGGGAAAGTTCACGATCTTGCTCGATGGCTGAAAGCACAATGCAAGATTTCGTTTGGCTGAGCACGTATGAAGTAGATTTCGTCAAAGCTCCAGTCTAGATCATCGGCGGAGCTTTGCGCGGATCAGCGCGCCGGCCATGTAGAGATCCTGCAGGGAGATACCGGAACTGTCGAAGACCGTGATTTCGTCTTCGAAGCGACGTCCGGGCGCTCGCTTTTCAATGACGTCGCCGATTGGTGTTACGGCAAGCAGGCCGGCGTCGATCGCGTCGCGGAGGTGTTGGAACTCGCCGATCTGGACGGACTGCGAAAGCAAGTCGCAGAACAGGCTTGCCTTCGACAACAGGTCGCTCGGCAATTCATGCTTGCCCGCTGCGTCCGAGCCCATGCTAACAACATGGGTTCCGGGCTTCACCCAGGCGGCATCGAACAGCGGTTCGCGTGAGGGAGTCGCCGTCACCACGATGTCGGCCGCGCGCACCGCCTCCTCGACCGATACGGCGTGCGCCGCCAGGCCCAGTTCGCCGATACGGTTGACAAAGGCATCGCGTCGCGGCGAAGGCCTGGCCACGACCAGCACAGTTTCGATTGGACGGATGCGCGCCAAGGCCGTCACTTCGAAGCTTGCCTGATTGCCGGCGCCGAATATCGTTAGAACCTTGGCATTTCTCCTCGCGAGAAGGTCGGCCGCAACTGCGTCGGCAGCCGCCGTCCTGTAGGCGTTGACCTTTCCCGCCTCGATCACGGCGCCGAGCCGGCCTGTCTGCTGATCGAGCAGCACGATGGTGGAGTTGTGGCGGGGAAGGCCTCTTGCCGGGTTGCCCGACCAAAAGGAGCCGATCTTTACTCCAGTCAGGTCATCTGACGAGCCGGCCTTGATCGAGAAAGTATTTGACACCTCCCGCGCTCGTCCGAGAATAGCGGGAAAGACCCTCCCTTGCGGCGATGTTGCCGCCACAAGGGCGGCCTGTGCAGCCTCGAAAGCAAGGTCGTGCGTAACAAGGGCGGCCGACTCCTCTTCGCTAATATAGATCATCCAAATGCCTCGTGAGGTTTGTCGCTCCAGCCATGCCGGAGGCGCAAGGCGGCGGACAATTTCTCGCTCGACATGCGCGATCCGACATGCCGAAGGGCGGCTTGGAACAAATGTTTCCGCCGAATTGAAAGGGCAAAACAGCAGGGAAGTCCGCCCGTCCGAGGCGACTCTAGGTTCAGTTTCAATCGACCCAGGACGAAAAGACCGCAGTTCGCTATGACCCTCGAATACGCAAGAAAAACCCCTAGCGGGCCTTTCGATCTGACGAAATTCGAAGTCCGGCATGTGCCGGGCGCGCTGAAGCTGTCGCAGGAGATGGGCTGGCCCTATCGCTCCGAGGATTGGGAGTTTGCCGCTGCTGTCGGCCAAGGGCTAGTCCTGATGCATAACAGCGCCGTGATCGGTACGGCCATGTGGTGGAACTACGGAGAAGCCTACGCCAGTGCCGGCATGATCATCGTCACTGCATCCGCGCAAGGCGGCGGCTTCGGCTCGCAGCTCTTTGATGGCCTGCTTGCAGCGACGGGCGGACGGAACCTGTTGCTCAATTCGACGGACGAGGGGCTCACGCTCTATAAGCGGCGCGGCTTTGCCGCCTGGGGCACCGTGTTCCAGCACCAAGGCCCATTGGACGTCGCGGTGGTTCCGGGTGATCGCGGCGACATTCGCCCGGCGGCTCTTTCCGACCTCGTGGCGATCCAAGCTTTCGACGAGCGGGCGTTTGGCATGCCCCGTCGGGCGATGGTGGCTGCTCTTGCCGATGTCGGCGACGTGGCGGTGATCGACCACGGAGGGCGGATTGCAGGCTACGCCATTGCCAGGCGATTCGGGCGCGGCTACGTCATCGGCCCTGTTGCAGCCGAAAGCGTCCACGACGCGCAGCGCCTGATCCTGGCCCAGCTTTCGGGGCTCAAAGGGCAGTTCGTGCGCATCGACATCCATGCCGAACACGGCTGGGGGGATTGGCTGGGAAGCTTGGGGCTCGAGCAAGTCGGTCAAGCGACCGCCATGGTCAAGGGGCAGCGACCCGTCTCGGCAGGCCCGGCCCGTATGTTCGCCCTGGCGAACCAGTCGTTCGGTTAACCTAAATGAGGACTCGGAGCGATGCAGCCAACTCTAAGTATGCGTGAAGAAAGCAAAACAATTCATGCCCTCGCTACCCCATCGTTGCTTCTGGATCGAGCACGGCTGGAGCGCAACATTTTGCGTCTCGCCGAGCACTCTAGAAACCTCGGCGTGGTACTGCGCCCTCATATGAAGACGGCCAAGAGCATCGATGTCGCCCGACAGATATTCCCCGGCGAACCCGGCCCGATCACGGTCTCGACCATCGCCGAGGCCGAATATTTTGCTGGCCACGGCTTTCGCGACATGACCTATGCGGTCGGCCTGTCTCCGGCTTCGGCGACCCGCGCTATGGAGCTTTGTCGCCGCACGGGCGTCGATTTGAAGCTGCTCCTCGATACCGTGGAACAGGCCGATGCCTTGGCAGACGTGCGCGCGCTCACCGGCGTGACACCGTCCGTCTTCCTCGAGCTGGACTGCGACGACCATCGCGGTGGATTGAAGCCGGACGATCCAAAGCTGGTCGAAGTTGCCGACAGGGTCGTCGGGGCGGGCGGCAAGGTCGCCGGCGTCTTGGCCCATGCGGGCGAGTCATACGGTTTGAGCACCCCCGATTCACTGGTGAGGGCAGCCCAGAACGAACGTTTTGCCACCGTGCGCGCCGCCGAAGTCCTGCGTGCCCACGGTCATGCTTGCCCCATCGTCAGCCTCGGCTCGACGCCAACAGCGCACTTCGCGGAAAATCTGGAAGGCGTTACCGAGGTGCGCGCCGGGGTCTACATGTTTTTCGACCTCGTCCAGCACGGGGTCGGGGTCTGTGCCATCGACGATATCGCGATCTCGGTGTTGGCCACCGTAATCGGCGCCAAACCTGAGAAAGGCTGGGTGCTGGTCGATGCCGGGTGGATGGCGCTTTCGCGCGACCGGGGAACGGCAAACCAGCAGCTCGACCAGGGTTATGGTGTGGTCTGCGACGAGACGGGGCGGGTTTTCGAGGACTTGATCGTGTGTCAGGCGAGCCAGGAGCACGGCATCCTCGCTATCCGCAGCGGGTCGGGCAAGACTATGCCCGAGCTCCCCATCGGGAGTCGGATCCGCATCCTGCCCAACCATGCATGCGCTATGGCCGCTCAGCATGACTTCTACAGCGTCGTTAATGGAGAGAGTCGCAAGATTGATGCGCGCTGGGAGCGGATCCGCGGCTGGTAGGAGTTCCGATCTCCGCGCTTTGCATGGCACCCATGGAACTGACGCCTTGTGATGCAAACGAAACTCAGCTCCTGCGGGCTGGATCCTGAGCCGGTCGATCAAGGCTCGTCCCAACTCCTTGAAGACCGCTATTCCGGTTCCAGCCGACCCTCAGTGTTAATACGGGATGAGAGACCTAGTGACATGACCGCACCCCTCGAGCATCTGTCCCGCAACGGCCACATCGATAGGTTTTTCATTGGCGGCCAATGGCGCGAGCCGAGTGGTACCGCTACGAGCGACATTATCAATCCGGCCACGGAAAAGGTCATCACCAGGTTTCCACTCGGAAACGGAAAGGACGTGGAAGCGGCCGTTTCCGCCGCCCGATTGGCATTTGCTACCTGGAGCCGAACAAAGCCGGAGTACCGGGCGGGCTTGCTCGATCGCCTGCATGCGCTGCTCGAAACGCGCAGCGAACTGCTTGCACAATGCCTCACCCTGGAAATGGGGGCCTCGGTCGGGTATGCGCGCACAGCGCAGGTACCGCTGGCCATTGCCCATGTGAAGACCGCCCGCGATGTCCTGACATCATTCACCTTCGTCGAGCAGCGCCGCCACACGGCCGTCACCCACGAACCGGTCGGTGTCTGCGGGCTGATTACGCCCTGGAATTGGCCGCTCTACCAGATCACCGCCAAGGTCGCGCCGGCACTCGCCGCGGGCTGCACACTCGTGCTGAAGCCAAGCGAACTCTCTCCATTGAGCGCCCTTCTGTTCGCGGAGGCAATCGAGGAAGCCGGCTTCCCGGCTGGTGTCTTCAATCTCGTCAATGGGGACGGCCTTTGCGTCGGGGCTGCTCTTGCGTCACATGCCAATGTCGACATGATCTCGATTACCGGCTCTACACGTGCAGGAATTGCGGTGGCACAGGCGGCAGCACCAACGGTGAAGCGCGTCGCGCAGGAGCTCGGCGGAAAGTCGCCCAACGTGATCCTGCCGGATGCTGATCTCGATCGCGCCATCCCTCTCGGCATAGCCGCTGCCTTCCGCAATCTCGGTCAGTCGTGCAGTGCGCCAACGCGCATGATAGTGCCGCGCGCGCAGTTGACCGACATTGAGTCAATCGCCGAGCGCGCCGCGGAAGAGATCGTCGTTGGCGATCCTCTGGCGGAGACCACCACCCATGGTGCGATCGCCAACCGAGCCCAGTTCGACAGAATCCAGACCATGATCGGCGTCGGCATTTCCGAAGGCGCGAAGCTCGTCACTGGTGGACAAGGTCGTCCAGAAGGCCTGAATGCCGGGCTCTACGTCAAGCCGACGATTTTTTCCGAGGTGCGCACGGGCATGCGTATTGCCCAGGAGGAAATCTTCGGTCCAGTCCTGTGCATCATTCCATACGAGACGGTGGAGGAGGCCGTCACCATCGCCAACGACACCGTCTATGGCCTCGGGGCGCATATACAGGGCAGAGATATAAACCGCGCCAAGGACGTCGCGTCGCGGATCCGCGCCGGTCAGGTGCATCTCAACTACCCGGCCTGGGATCCCCACGCACCGTTTGGCGGCTTCAAGCAGTCCGGAAACGGGCGCGAGTACGGCGTCGAGGGCATGCTGGAGTACCTCGAGGTGAAATCCATCCTCGGCTATTTCTAGTCCTCATCTTCGCCAAGGTCAGAGGCGTGCCAACTTTTGTAGCACTGGGCTGCTTCAGAGGCACTTCTGCTTCTATAGCCAATGGCCTGCTCACTATTCAACGCAAATTGCATCACCAATCTCCCATGGGAGCAGCAGCCCGTTGCTTAACGCACGCCATTCCCACAGAGGATGAACGCTTCCATAGCCAGAGGCCACCTCGCCGCTTGTCCTCATCAGGCCAATCGCCTCAGGCAATTGAACCCATTTCGTCAGCGTCATGAGAAATCGGCTGCGTCGATCGGCACAGAGAAGCCGACCTTGACCCGGTCCATAATCACCATCGTCTTGAACCCCTTGATATCAGGGTTCTCATAAAAAAACTTACGGGTGAAACTCTCATAATCTTCCATGCTCTTCGCCGTGACGATCAGCACGAAATCCGCATCGCCGGTTATATAATAGCCATTCATGACCTCCGGCGTGTGTCGAATGGACTGCTTAAAACGGTCGACTATATCCACCCGCTCACGTTCGAGAGACACCAATACCAGCATTGCGATCGGACGGCCGACGGCTTTGGGCTTTACGACGGAGATGTCGGCCTCGATCACTCCCTCATCCCGCAAGCGCTTGACACGCCTTTGCACCGCGGTTGCGGAAAGGCCCACCATATCGCCGAGTTCCTCGCTCGTGTGGCGATTGTATGTCTGCACCATTCTCAGCAGGCGCGCGTCAAGTTGATCAAGCCGCATAAGCATCCCCGCACATTTGAATTGTTGATCGCGATTACGTTACCCCGAGAAAGCTGCACATTGGTCGTCCTCAGGATGCGAATCGCGTTGCCCTGAACGCTTGGAGGCAACACCCAATTGCCGACGCCAGTCTCAGCGCGGGAAGAACGATATCCCTAGCGGGCTCCAAATCCTGCATGACCTGGTGGAGCCGGAAGGCCGAGAGCTACGGGGTCGCAAACGTTTTCGAATAGATCCTTCGCAGTACCGCCATTTGGAAATCGACAAGCGCGCCCTAGCACTCGAAGTCGGCGCCTTCGGCCTAAGCGATCCATGCCTGGTCCCATCAAACTGCCTTGTTGATCAAGCATAAGTCCAACAGCCTGGCAGAATGTGCCGCAATGCGTGCTCATTGCGCAGGAGGTCTATCTGCCGGTCGCAAAACCAGCACGAACTGCGGTCTCGTTCGCCTCTTGAGCAAACCGACCGAAGGTCACTCGCCCTCTGTCGATCGAGTTACACAACGGGCCCGTGGACGCTGCCAGCTCGAATGGCTCTTTCACGTTCGGGTAAAATCCCAAGCCACGAGCATGTCGCTCGTGGTTGACCAAACCGAGCCTGTCCGAAGTCAGCGGTTCATGGAGTCGCTTCCGTTCCAGAGACCCGCAACCTCGATAGCGGTCGGACCGGAGATGGTCTCCGGCTTTGCCGGGGCGATTTCGGCGCGCTCGCCCCTAGTCCAACGAGTGGCGCCTTCGCACGCAGTGCCGGAAGGCCCATCATCTCGCCGAGGGTTTGGGCTATGTGATGGTTGCGCGTCTGCGGGCGCCCTTCAGGCGACCAATCCGGGTGACCGTCCTTCTGCGTGATTTCTGCATCCTGCCAAAACAAAGCAGGAATCCTGCATCATTCCTTCAGTTTCATCGCAAAATCAGCGCGCTCGTTCCATTAGCCTTCACTCATCGACACAGTCGGCGCCGATATGTCGGAAGACATGCGGCACGGCAGACGCGGCTTGGCTGCGTAGGGACAATGGCGAATGGCAAATGTTGCTGAAATCGCGGAGATGGACCGCAAGACGGTGCTCCATCCCTTCACCTATCTCAAGGACTATGCATCCGGGGGAATCCATCCGACGATCGTCGAGACTGGCAGGGGCGTCAGGATTCAAGACGCTAGCGGCCGGGAATATATCGACGGCTTTGCCGGCCTCTATTGCGTCAACATCGGCTATGGCCGCACCGAAGTGGCCGAGGCAATCGCGCGCCAAGCCTATAAGCTCGCCTACTATCATTCCTATGCGGCGCACACGACGGAAGCGCTGGCGCGGCTTTCGGACCGGCTGGTCAGGATGGCGCCGGGCAATATGTCCAAAGTCTTCTACGGGTTGTCCGGCTCGGACGCGAATGAGACCCAGGCGAAGATCGTATGGTACTACAACAACTTGCGTGGCAAGCCACAGAAAAAGAAGATCATTGCCCGCGAACGAGGTTATCACGGCTGTTCTGTCGTCTCAGGGTCGATGACGGGACTTGGCTTTTATCATGACCACATGGACCTGCCATTTTCCGGCATTCTTCGCACCGGCGTCCCGCACTTCTATCGCGGTGCGCATCCCGGGGAAACGGAAGAGGATTTTTCGGCGCGGCGCGCCGATGAACTTGAGGCGCTGATCCTGGCCGAGGGCCCAGACACCGTGGGCGCTTTCATCGCGGAACCCGTTCTGGGCACCGGCGGCATCACGCCGCCGCCGTCCGGCTACTGGTCCAAGATTCAGGCTGTGCTTCGCAAATACGATGTCCTGTTGATCGCCGACGAGGTGATCTGCGGCTTTGGGCGCACCGGCGCCATGTTCGGATCGGACCTCTATGGCATCGAGCCCGACCTGGTAACCATCGCCAAGGGCCTGACATCGGGCTATGCGCCGCTTTCGGCGTCGATCGTGTCACAGAAAGTCTTCGAGGTGATGGAGGAAGCGACAGCTCGCGTTGGCGCCTTCTCGCATGGCTATACCTATTCCGGACATCCCATCAGCGCTGCTGCGGCGAACGCTGTCCTCGACATCGTCGAACGTGAAGATCTTGCCGGTCAGTCGGCTCGGAAAGGCGATTATCTTCTTGCCCGGTTGAAGGCGGAATTCGCACAGAATCCTATCGTCGGCGAGGTTCGCGGCATTGGCATGCTGGCAGCCTTGGAGTTCGTCGCCGACCGCGGAACAAAGGCCAGTTTCGATCCGGGCCTGAAGGTCGGTGCACGCATTTCGCAGGCAGCCCGCGATCGAGGCCTCATTGCTCGCGCCATGCCGCATGGAGACATCCTGGGCTTTGCGCCGCCGCTGGTCATGACGGAGGCGGAGATCGATGAGATGGTCGGTATTGCCAAGGCGGCTGTGGACAGCGTGCTCGTAAACATGGATCAGCAAGGCGCGGTGGCCGGTTAGCATGCTGCATCGCAAGATCTCACGCGCCACCGAAGTTCTGAAGGTCAAAGATCTCGTGAAGGTCTTTGGCTCCACAAAGGTGTTGGACGGAGTTAGCTTTACCGTAAGGCAGGGCGAGGTCGTCTCGCTCATCGGGTCGTCGGGTTGCGGGAAAAGCACCGCGCTTCGCTGCACCAATTTCTTGGAGACGCCGACTTCCGGGCAGATCGAGTTCAATGGAGAGGCCATCTCTGTCACCTCCGACGCCCAGGGAAAGCCAAAAATTGTCAACGCGGCCGCAGTCAGAACCGTTCGACGTCACATCGGAATGGTGTTTCAAAATTTCAATCTTTGGCCGCATCGAACCGTTCTCGGCAACGTGACCGAAGCGCTCGTTTACGTCCTCAAGTTGTCGCGGAAGGAGGCAGAAGAAATCGCGCTGTGGGCGTTGTCGAAGGTCGGCATGGAAACCTTCCGCGACCGCTACCCGCAGCAGCTTTCGGGTGGCCAGCAGCAACGCGTCGCCTTCGCCCGCGTCCTGGCGATGCGCCCGAAACTGATGCTGTGCGATGAACCGACCTCCGCACTCGATCCGGAACTGGTCGGAGAGGTCTTGAAGATCATACGAAAACTCGCAGAGGAAGGTGCGACAATCCTCCTTGTGACGCACGAAATGCGGTTCGCAAGGGAGCTGTCGAACCGAATGTTATTCCTGCAAAAGGGCCGCCTCGAGCAGGATGACACGCCGGAAGAACTGTTTCGAAACCCCGCGAGCGAAGCGGTGAAGCGGTTTCTTTCGAGCGTGATGCCGGCCAATGCCTGAAGGCAGGCACTGGGAAGATCAAGAACCAAACAAGGGGAACTGAGAATGAACATCAGCAAGCTTATTAGGTCCGCATTCGCATCCGGCGTGCTCGTCGTCGGGGTGGCGAGCATGGCCTCCGCCGAGGAAGGTGTCCTGCGAATCGGCACCGAAGGCGATGCGCCGAAGTTCAGCATGGCCGACCCGAATGGCAACGTCACCGGCTTCGACGCTGATATCGCCAAAGGGATCTGCGCCGAACTGAAGGTCCAATGTAAGTTCGTCGTCCAGACATTCAGCTCGCTTGTTCCTTCAATGGACAGCGATCGATTTGACGTTATCATCTCAGGTCTTGGCATTACGGCTGAGCGAGAAAAGAAAATTGACTATTCGATCCCTTATGCGACGACACCTCTCTACTTCGTCGTTGCGAAGGACTCGCCGCTGGCCGCCCTGAAAAGTCTTGATGAAATCAAGAAGGCGATCGTCGACAAGAGTGTCGGTGTCCCCACAGGCACTACTTACGCCAGGTTCATAGAGAAGCGGATGACGGGCGCCGACCTGAAAACTTACGACGCCGTTACCCAGTTGACGGCCGACCTCGCCAGCGGTCGCATCGACGTAGCTTTCGGCGATTCACCAACCTGGGTCGACTTCCTCGCAACGCCGGACGGCGCGAACTTCGCGAAAATCGACGTCAAGGTAATTTCCACGGACGATCCGGAAGTCCTCGGCCGAGGCATGGGTGTTGGGATGCGCAAAGGCAACACCGATCTCAAGGCAAAGGTCGACGTGGCTCTCTGCAAAATGATCAACGACGGCACGGTCAAGAAAGCTTCCATGCAGTGGTTCCAGGACGATTACACCATCCCCTGCAAGAAGTGATCTTCGATAGGAGGGGCCTGCCTTGGGCAACACCAAGGCAGGCGGACGGGAGGAGTCTATGGAGGATTTCTGGGTTCTGATGGTCGCGCATGGCTGGGCGCTGGCTCTCCTGCGCGGCAGTGCAGTGACAATAGCGATCGGGCTGCTCGGCATGCTTCTCGGTTTCGTGGTGGCGACTCCACTGGCCATCCTGCGCTGGCAGAAGGTGGTGCTCGTCTCACAGTTGGTGGATGCTTACAGCATCTTGATCCGCGGTATTCCTGGGCTGTTGGTGATCTACCTGCTGTTCTACGGCTCCTTGGACTGGGTAAGAACCGTCGCCGGGACGTTCGGCTATGAGCAGGCTGCCGAGAATGCCTATCCGATGATCGTCGGCGTGATAGCGATTGCCGCGATATCCTGTGCCTACTCCATTGAGGTCATCCGCGGCGCACTCCAAGCCGTGCCCGCCGGGATGCTGGAGGCCGCTCGGTCCTTGGCGCTTCCGCGAATGGTGACGTTCTTTCGCATCACCTTTCCGCTCGCCCTGAGGCTTGCACTGGGCGGCATAAACAATGTGTGGCAGATGACGATCAAGGATACGTCGTTGATCTCGGTCGTTGGCCTGCAGGAGCTGATGCGGACCGCTGCAATCGCCGCCGGGATCACCCGATCGCCGCTGTTTTTCTATTGCATCGCTGCGGCCTTGTTCTTCGCCATGACGCTCGCCAGCCAAACCGCATTCTCGAGGATCGAACGGGTCCTCAATCGCGGCTTCGGAGGGATGTGACATGGACTTGGGCATCATGGCGTATGCGTTTCCCTTTCTGCTCGAGGGCGTCAAGATCACGCTTCTCATCGCAGTCTTCGGCATTGTTCTAGGTCTGCCGCTGGGAGTCCTGGTCGGCCTTGCGCGCGGAACGAAAAACCGGGTACTTCGCGGTTTTTGCGACGCCTATTGCGCGATATTTCGTGGCACGCCAATGCTGGTGCAGATCTTCGTGATCTACTACGGCTTGGCCCAGATAAGTTTCATACGCAACAACACGGTACTGTGGTGGATGATCGGCGATGGGCTTCATGCAGCCATCCTCGCCGTTGTGTTGAACTCCGGCGCTTACACCGCAGAGACATTTCGCACGGCCTTCAAGTCGCTTCCCAAGGGCCTGATCGAAGCCGCCGAAGCTTGCGGCATGAAATCATGGCACATCTTCCTTCGCATAAAATTCCCGCTCGCGCTGCGACAGGCACTTCCGGCCTACAGCAGCGAGGTGGCCATCATTGTCAAAGAATCGAGCCTGGCTTCTACGATCACGGTCCTGGAAATCACGGGTTATGCCAAGCGCCTGATGAGCGAGACGTTCGCAGTGATGGATATCTTTGTCATGTCCGCCGCCTTCTACCTCGTAATCAGCGTGGTTGCGCTGACGGCGATGAAACTTCTCGAACGCCGTTTGTCCATCCCGACTTGAACGACTCCTGAAAGGAAAAGACCATGTCCAACCTCACTTTCATCGACCAGAATAATCTCCCCAAACCCCGCGAAGGCAGGCCTGCTCCAGACAGGCTGATCGAAGGCGATCCGCGCTTCCTTAGTTGGGATATCGCACAGACGGCAGACGGAGTGGTCCAGTCCGGCGTTTGGGAGGCTACGCCGGGAACCTATCGCTCCATCAAAGGCAACACTTTCGAGGTCTGCGTTATCCTGTCGGGGGTTTCAGAGCTGACCGAGGACGGCAAAGAGCCGCGTCGCATTACCGCCGGCGATGCCTTTGTTATGCATCCCGGATTCACTGGTGTCTGGAGGGTCATCGAGACCACGCGCAAGCTCTGGGTTAGTCGCGACTAGTCGGCGGTCCAGCTTTCCCTCGCAACGCAACAGTAGTACCGGCTCATGACACAGACGCTTTCCACATCGATCAAATCGACGCCTTATTGGTGGGAGGACTGCGCCTTTTCGCCTTTACCGGTCCGCAAGTTGGATAAGAGTTGCGACGTGGCTATCGTCGGCGGCGGTTACACGGGTCTGTCGGCTGCGATCGAATTGGCGCGTGCCGGCAAGCATGTCCAGCTTTTTGATCGTCAGGCGCTCGGCCAAGCGGCTTCCAGCCGCAACGGTGGCATGGCAAGCGGCAGCATCAGGCCTAGCCGCAAGGAACTGATCCGTCGCTTCGGTTTGGATAGAGCGAACGGCATCCTCTTGGAAGGCCAGACCGCGCGGCAGGACCTTTGGCGGTTTCTCAAGGCGGAGAGCATTAAGGCTGACTTCACGCTGTCCGGCTTGTTCGAAGGTGCGATGAACGCCGAAGAAACAGAGGAGCTCCGGCGCCATGCGGGCTTTCTTCACGACAGCCTTGGCATCGAAACGTTCGCCGTCCAGGGATCGGACGTGAGGAACTATATCGGAACCGACCTCTATGTTGGTGGCATGGTTCGCATGGACATTGGCGGCCTTCAGCCTGCGAAGTTGCTCGCCGGCATGATCCGAGTCGCGCGCGAGACCGATGCCATTCTTCATGAGAATACCGCCGTCCTGGAATGGGCAAGTGATAGGGCAGGCGTGCGGATCACCACCCAGCGCGGCGATGTGCTGGCGAAGAAACTCCTTGTATGCACGGACGGATACACCGATGGGTTCGATCCATGGCTACGCCGTCGTTTGGTGCCGGTTCGCAGCCGAATCATTGCCACCGAACCGCTAGACAAAGAGGTAATGGATCGGTTGATGCCCGCGGGCATGATGTATGGCGACATGCGCAAGTTGAGCTACTACTACCGCCCGGTGCCCGACGGGTCGCGTATATTGTTTGGCGGGCGCGACGGCACAACTGCGGGCGATCCGGCCACGCCGACCCTCAATCTGCGGACGGAACTCGCCAGACTTTTTCCAGAACTGAAGAATGTGGGCATCACGCACAGCTGGTTCGGGAATGTCGCCATGCACCGGGACATGATCCCGCGCATATTTTCCCGCGGCAACGCTATCTACGCGACTGGCTATTGCGGTTCCGGAATCGTGTGGGCGCGGTGGCTCGGTAAGAAGGCAGCACTCAAGATCCTTGAAGACACCGAGCAGCCGCGTTCGGCCTTCGATTTCGATCAGGCTCCAAAGGCCGTGCCGTTCTTTCGCGGCCGTCCATGGTTCATTCCACTCGTCTACTGGATGTATGAGCACAATGACCGGAAGACGCTGCGCCGCCGCAAGAAAGCGTGAGGCGATATGGCATGGCTGTTTCCTGTGTGACACGACGCGGGGTGCCGTGTCCGCGGGTGTTCGCGAAGCACCGGCCGGACGTTCGGATTTGCAAAGCCATCGGCGCTAATCCAACGGGATGACAAGTGTATCTTGCGGAACTGCCAGATCCTTTCTTCCGATCAAAGAGAAAAGGCTGAAGACCATGAACGTTGTTGTAAACCTTTCTACGCCTCTAAGTGTCTCCTCACTGCCCACCGGTCTTTTCATCGACGGTCAATGGAGAGCCGGTTCTGACGGGAAGAGCATAGACGTCATTGATCCATCGAACGGAAACGTGATCGTGTCCGTTGCGGATGCGACCGTCGACGACGCCATGGAGGCTATTGCGAGTGCCCACAGAGCCGCGAAGAGCTGGGCGGCCACAGCTCCGCGCAAGCGTTCAGAGATCCTGCGGCGTTGCTTCGAGCTCATGATCGAAAACAAGGAAATGTTGGCCAAACTGATCAGTCTGGAAAACGGCAAGACCTTGAACGATGCGCTGGGAGAGGTGGCCTACGCTGCGGAGTTCTTTCGCTGGTTTGCCGAAGAGGCAGTTCGTCTCAATGGCGAGATATCGACGGCGCCGGCTGGCGCAAACAAGATCATCGTTCAACACCAGCCAATCGGAGTTGCTGTTCTCGTCACTCCCTGGAATTTTCCGGCTGCGATGGCCACTCGCAAGATCGGACCGGCGCTGGCGGCGGGCTGCACATGCGTCTTGAAGCCGGCCACGGAGACGCCGCTGACCGCGCTCGTATTGGCTGACCTTTACAAGCAGGCTGGAGTGCCTGACGGCGTGGTCAACGTGGTCACCACGTCCCAGTCCGGGCAAGTAGTCCGTGCCATGCTGAACGATCCCCGCGTGCGTAAGCTCTCCTTCACCGGTTCCACCGAGGTCGGCAAAACACTCCTGCGCGAAGCAGCTGCAACCGTTGTGTCATGCTCTATGGAACTCGGCGGAAATGCACCCTTCATCGTGTTCGACGATGCCGACCTGGATGCGGCGATCGAGGGCGCAATGGTGGCGAAAATGCGCAACGGCGGGGAAGCCTGTACGGCAGCGAACCGCTTCTACGTCCAGTCCGGGATCGCCGAAGCATTTTCCGTCCGGCTTGTCGAGCGGATGAGGTCGCTGACGGTCGGAGCCGGGTATGATCCCGGATCGCAATGCGGTCCGTTGATCAACCGGAAGGCGGTCGAGCGGCTCGCAGGTTTGGTAACTGACGCAACCGCGAGAGGCGCGAAGGTGCTTGTCGGGGGCGAACCGCTCGACGGTAAAGGAAACTTCTTCGCTCCAACCGTGTTGTCCGGCGTCACTCCGACCTCACGGATTTCGGCCGAGGAGATTTTCGGCCCGATCGCCGCACTCACTATTTTCGATAGCGAGGATGAAGTTATCGACCTGGCCAATGCCACGGAATATGGACTCATATCGTATGTCTACACCCGAGATCTGGCGCGCGGCATGCGCGTCTCGGAGCAAATGGACAGCGGCATGGTCGGGCTCAATCGCGGTATCGTGTCTGACCCCGCAGCACCTTTCGGTGGAACGAAGCAGAGCGGACTCGGCCGCGAGGGCGCCCACCACGGGATACTTGAGTTCTGTGAGACCAAATATATCGCGGTCACCTGGTAGGAAGGTCAAGGCAAGGGGTGTTCGAGGCAGACCTCGGCTATGGGCGAGTGTCTGCTTCGGATAAAATCGCACGGGAGTTAGCTGCGGGGTGCAGATTGATTGATTTACAAGACATCGAAAGGGCTCGCGATCGGATTCGCGGCAACATTCTTGCGACCCCGCTCGTTCCATCGCGCTCGCTATCGGAACTCTGTGGTGTGCCCGTTCACCTCAAGCTCGAACATCATCAGACCACGGGGAGCTTCAAGTTGCGAGGCGCGTTTAACGCGCTTCATCAGTTGACCTGCGCCGAACGCGCGCGAGGCGTCGTTGCCGCTTCTACAGGCAATCACGGAAGGGCGTTGTCGTTCGCAGCGAAAGCGTGTGGCGTGAAGGCAACCATATGTATGTCGAGCTTGGTGCCGGACAACAAGATTGCGGAAATTCGCCGCCTTGGGGCCGATATCCACATTGTAGGACGCTCACAGGATGACGCGCAGGATGAGGTCGAGCGGTTGGTCGCGAGCCAGGGTTTGTATCCGATTCCGCCGTTCGATCATCCAGCGGTCATTGCCGGCCAAGGGACATTGGGGCTGGAAATCGTTGAAGCACTCCCGGATTGCGCGACCGTACTGATTCAGCTTTCTGGCGGTGGCCTAGCCTCGGGTGTTGCACGCGCGATCAAATCCAAGTTGCCTAAAACGCACGTGATTGGAATTACGATGGCGCGAGGCGCCGCGATGAAAGCCAGTTTGGATGCCGGTCACCCGATTCAAGTGGAGGAATTCGACAGTCTCGCGGATTCTTTGGGCGGCGGCATTGGTCTCAACAACCAGCTGACGTTTGCCATGTGCAGAGACCTTCTGGACGACGTCATCCTTTTGAGCGAGGCCGAGATCGCAGCCGGTGTCCAACATGCCTACCTGCATGAACGCGAGATTGTCGAGGGAGCGGGGGCCGTGGGGATCGCAGCGCTAATTGCAAACAAGGTTGACAGACGAGGGACCACTGTAACCGTTCTATCGGGCCGCAACATCGATATGCAACTGCATCGCCGCCTCATCACAGACGAAACGGGTCACGAATGAATACCGCAAAACCGCAAATCTTGACCGAGCATCAGCTAAGGGGCCTGGTGAGATTGGACCTCGACATCGTCCGCTGCGTGGAGGAGGCATTTCGTACCTTGGCTACAGGCAAGGTTGTCATGCCGCCGATCCTGCGGCTCGACATTTCCGAACATCGCGGAGAAGTGGACGTCAAGACCGCCTACATTCCAGGACTGGACGGTTTCGCCATCAAAATCAGCCCCGGCTTTTTCGGCAATCCTGAGATTGGCTTGGCGAGCACCAATGGCTTGATGGTCTTGTTGTCCAGCACGACGGGTATAGTACAGGCACTGCTGCTGGATAACGGTTACCTGACGGATTTGCGCACGGCCGCAGCCGGCGCGGTCGCCGCCAAGTACCTCGCCCGCAAAGATGCTTCGAGCGTGGCCATTTTCGGCGCGGGTCAGCAGGCACGTCTTCAGTTGCGTGCTCTCATGTTGGTGCGCCCAATTCGTTCGGCGCGTATATGGGCGCGTGAGGAAGCCAAGGCTCGCCTCGCAGCGCGCGAACTCTCAGATGAGTTGGAGATCCCAGTGGTCGCCTGCCCGACCCAGGAGCAAGCTGTCGCAGGCGCAGATGTCATTGTCACGACGACGCCAGCTGATAGCCCTATTTTTTCATCGCGATGGCTTGAACCTGGTCAGCACATCACAGCAATGGGCTCGGACGCTGAACATAAAAATGAGATCGAGCCTCAGGTGATCGCCGACGCCGACATCTATGTGGCCGACAGTCTGGCACAAACGAGGCGTCTCGGCGAATTGCACCACGCGATCAAGGCGGGTTTTGTTGAGGAAAATGAACCTTTCGCCGAACTCGGACAGATTATTGCCGGTGAGGTATCGGGGCGGACAGGTGCCGACCAGATTACGATCGCGGATCTCACCGGCACGGGGATTCAGGATACCGCCGTCGCTAACTTCGCATTCACGCGATCCCGTCAACTCACAGAAGGAACAGCCAACAAGCGCTGATGCGTATGGCTTGATAGAGTGTTCCTACTGAGTGATAATCGCCCGCCGCTATCATTGGAGCAGCGTCAGCCAAGTGTCCGCTTCAAGTCTAAGTTGCTTGTAGATCGTCAAGGCGACCTTGGAGGGCGTGAGCGGAACGAGTGCTTCAGAAATGCTGACCGAAGAATGTCGTCCGCTTTCGGCTCCGACGAGCACATCTGACCCCTTAGACCACAGCCCAAGCAGTTCTGTTGCAGCGTGGGCGGGGCTCCGCTGTTGAGGCTTCGCGCCGCCCGGATCGATCAGCCAAAGCTACTGATTATTCTTCTCTTCACGCCTTTCCGCATCGAACGCCTGCCTACCTTTCGTGGCCCATAGCTCGCGCGCATGGTCGCTTTCGTCGCTCTGCAGCTTCGCGGCGATCCAGAGCATCGCCCCATAAATGATGGCGCGATCGTCATTGGTAAGTTCGACGACGCCTGCCTTGAGGACGAGACCTCCGAGTTCGATCAGGTACCTGGTCCGCTTGCGGCGCTCGACCTGCCAGGTGCGCATGTCATTGCGAGCCATCGCCGCTTGCCGACGCTTGTGGGCCGCCCGGTTGCGCTGGAGCTCTGCGCAGGTTGCGCTTAGACGTTGGATGAGTTCGCCGCGATCCGCTGTCGAAAAACGCCACCCCACGCTTGGCCCATGCCTCACGCTTTGCGGCGTCCTTCATCTCGGCGATTGCGACCAGCGCGCCGGCCAGTTCGTCGGTGCTGAGTTGATCGGCGCCGGTGGCGATGACCAGTTCGCCAAGCTGCTGGACCTTTCGGTTTTTCAGTTCCTTGGCTTTGTCTTCCAATGCCTTCAGTTCGGCGTCGAAGTCACGTGGTTTGCGCATTGCTGTCTCCATCGGTTGTTGATGCGGCGATGATAGGCAAGCGTCCGCCGGAAGGCTTCAGGGTTGCCGAGACAGCCCGGGACGGGCTGGTCCAT
>NZ_JARAKC010000037.1:0-27060 GCF_049887195.1 Mesorhizobium abyssinicae | reverse complement strand
GGCGCGGCCAGCAGAAAGCCATCGTTGCGCTCGCCCGCCGGCTGGCGGTGATCATGCATCGCATCTGGAGCGACGGCACACAGTTCCGCTGGACCAGGACGGAAATCATGCCGGTCGGCTGAACAATTGATAAACATCGCCCCCGATAGACGCAGGGCTGTCCGGGGAAAGATAGGGGTGAATCGAAATGCCGCATGCGCATGCCCCGTAAGACAGGGTTTTTCCGTCTACCTTCTGGTTGTCGAGACTCAGAAAGGGACGGGGCATGCGCTTTACGCCTAGCATTCTTGGCAAGCTGGTTGAACCGCTCAATCGGCGCCGCTTCCAGACGATTGTGGATAGCCATGATGGGGACGCCTACGACAAGTCGTTCCGCAGTTGGGACCATCTCATGGTGCTGATCTACGCGCAGTTGAGCGGCGCTGACAGCCTACGCGGCCTTGAAGTGGGCTGGAACGCCAACTGCCAGCATCACTACCATCTGGGCAGCGACCGGCTGCGCCGCTCGACCTTGTCGGATGCCAACCGGCGCCGCCCCGTCGGCGTGTTCGCCGAGACCTTCGACCTCATCGCCAGCCAGCTCGACCGCCACACGCGCCGCGAAGGCGCGGCCATGCTGCGGCTGATCGATTCCACGCCCATTCCGCTCGGCAAGGCCTGCGGCTGGGCCAAGTCGAACGGCCGCATCCGCGGCATGAAGCTGCATGTCGTCTACGATCCAGACAGCGACTGCCCGCGCGTCCTCGACATCACCGACGCCAATGTCAACGACGCCGAGATCGGCCGCACGATCACCCTTGAGACCGGCGCCACCTATGTGTTCGACAAGGGCTATTGCCATTACGGCTGGTGGACGGCGATCGCCGCAGCCCAAGCCTTCTTCATCACCCGCCCCAAATCCAACATGGGGCTCAAGGTGCTCGGCAGCCGCCCTATCAAGGGCGCGCAGGGTGACGGCTTCACCGTTCTCGAAGACGTCGAGGTGAGCCTTGCCAGCAAGAGCCACCGCAAGCTGCCCATCCCATTGCGACGGCTCACCGTGCAGCGCCAGAACGGCGACACCATCACGCTTGTGACCAACGATCTCCAGCGCCCCGCCGTCGAGATCGCCAACCTCTACAAGGGCCGATGACAGATCGAGCTCTTGTTCCGCTGGATCAAGCAGCACCTCAAGATCCGCAAGTTCCTCGGCACCAATGACAACGCCATCCGCCTGCAGCTCTTCGCCGCGATGATCGCCTATGCGCTGCTGCGCATCGCCGCCCGGGCCTGCCGTATCGCCATGCCTATCCTCAGGTTTACCGATCTGGTCGCCCGATGCCTCTTCGAGCGACGAAACATCGCCGCCATCGACAAACCGCCCCCCGTCAACCCAAGTCAACGCAAGCTCAGATCCTCCCCAAACCAGATGAGCTTCTCCTATGCATGACTTTCCCCGGACAGCCGTGCGATAGACGGGGACGACACTAGTTCCACCCACCGGTGGAAAAGCTGTCCTTCGCGGGACGAGGATGAGGTGAGTTCGTCGACTGGCTTGGCTTGATTGCCCATCATCGGGCAATCAAGGCGCTCGACAGATTGTTCCACCCATTCTTCTGAATCCCCATAGAGGGCAGGGCCAGAGCGCCGATCCCGGAGAGAAGCAAGGCCCCGCGAAAGACGTCTAATGCCGGCAAAGCGAAAAGAGAAGGAGGCGCTTGACTTCAAACCGCCGAATAGAGAAGCCAGTCGGTCAAGGCTCCGCAAGCTGAAACAAGGGGTTACGACGCCGGCAAGAAGATTGTCGGCCGCAAGCGACACATTGCCGTCGATACGGATGGGCGGCTGTTGATGGTCAACCTCACCACCGCAGATATCTCCGACAGTGCCGGCGCTCAGGCGATCCTGGACGGCATCCGCAAGCGTTGGCCCTGGGTCAAGCATCTGTTTGCCGACGGCGCCTATGACAGGCTGAAGCTCATGGACAAAGCCGCCTATCTCGACTTCGTGGTCGAGATCATCCGTCGATCCGACGACCAGAAGGGCTTCCAGATCCTGCCCCGCCGCTGGGTCGTCGAGCGGACCTTCGGCTGGATGACAAGATGGCGCCGCCTCGTACGCGACTACGAGCAGCGCATCGACGTCTCGCAAGCCATGATCCTCTTATGAGCAAGGAATTTCGCCCCTGGAAGATCGATGAGGCACAGCTTCTGCCGCCGAGCGTGCAGGATTACGTGCCCAAGAACCACCTCTCTCGGCTGATCGTGTCGCTGGGGAGGGAGGAGCTTGATCTATCCGCGATGAGCGTCAGTTACACGAGCGTGCTTGGTCAGCCGCCGTTCGATCCGCGCATGATGACGGCGCTGCTTTTGCATGGCTACGCGAGCGGCCTCTACTCTTCGCGCCGGATCGCCAAGGCGGCCTTGGAGCGTGCGGATTTCATGATGATCGTGGCGGGCGACCCGCCGGACTTCCGCACGATCTCGGAATTCCGCAAGCGGCACTTGCCGGCGCTGGCCTCGCTGTTCGTGCAGGTGTTGAAGCTCGCTGAGAAAGCAGGTTTGGTGAAGCTCGGGCACGTCGCGCTCGATGGCACCAAGATCAAGGCGAACGCGTCGAAACACAAAGCGATGAGCTATGAGCGCATGAAGAAGCGGGAAGCGGAGCTCACGGGCGAAGTCGACCGCTGGCTGGCCGCCGCCGAGGCCGCCGATGTGGAGGAGGACAAGCTGCACGGCAGCGAAGCGCGGCGATGAGATGCCCGATTGGGTGGCCGACAAGGAGAGGCGGCTTGCCAAGATCCGCGCGGCCAAGGCCGAGTTGGAGGCAGAAGCGAAAGCCGCCGCCGCGGTGGAGGAGCAGCGCCGAGCCGAGGCCGAGGAAACGCGCATCGCCGAAGGTCGCAAGAAGAACGGCAAGACACCAGCGCCGCCCTCCGCGCCCGACGCCAAAGCACAACGCAACTTTACCGATGCGGACAGCCGCATTCTTCTGACCAAGGACGGTTATATCCAGGGCTACAACGCGCAAGCCGCTGTCGACGCCAAGGCCCAGGTCATCGTCGCGCACTGGCTCACCACCAGCATGAGCGACCACGGCCAACTGGTCGGCCTGATCGACGGCATTGAGGCCAATCTCGGCGCCAAGCCGAAGGAAGCATCGGCCGATAGCGGCTATCTGAGCGAGCCGAACCTGCAGGCCTTGGCCGATCGCGAGATCAGCGCTTACATCGCAACCGGACGAGCCAAACACCCCGCCGAAGGCAAACGAAAGATCAAGGAACCGCTCACCCAGGCCATGCGGGACAAGCTCAAGCGGGCGGGATGGCGAAGCAAGTACAGGCTCAGAAAGCAAATCGTCGAGCCAGTGTTAGGACAGATAAGCAAGCAAGGGGTTCAGGCAGTTCTTGTTGCGGGGCATCGAGAAGGTGAACGCCGAATGGGCGATAATCTGCACCGCCCACAACCTCACAAAGCACGCCAACGCCGCCTAAGCCGCTTATCGTTCATGAAACAGCCCGACGCCAAGACTAACTGGACAGGCTCCTAGCATGGAGTTTTCATTTCAAACCCCGCCAGGCATTGTTGTCTACATTGCAGCAACAAAGGCAGATTGCCTCGAACCGTCCGCTCTATCACGCTACCAATGACTATCTCCAAACCTGCGGCTCCCGCGCAATTTTCAGAAGAGGGTTTATGAGCCACCGCATCCTCACCGGCCATATCAGTCAGGAGACAAACAGCTTCAATAAGATCCCGACCACACTCGAACATTTCCGGGCCTCGGGATTGCTGTGGGGTGATGAGATCCCACCAGCGCTACGCGGCACGCGCACTACGGTGGGCGCGATGTTCGAGGCGGCGGAAAAATTCGGCTGGGCGCTGTCTCATCCACTCATCGCCCGTGCGAATCCTGGAGGCCCCCTCACAAAGGAGACTTTTGAGCAAATAGCTGATTGGTTCCTCGCAGGAGCCAAGGGTTGCCATGGGGCGCTGTTCGAATTGCATGGCGCAATGGTCGCGGAGGGCTACGAAGACCCGGAAGGGGAAATCCTCGCTCGCTTGCGAGCCGTACTTGGACCTGGCGTTCCGATCATCGCCACGCTTGACTTGCACGCTAACGTTACTGAAAAGATGGCTACAAATGCGTCGGCGCTGATCGCCGTGCGCACATATCCCCATATAGACTATTACGAGCGTGCGTGGCAGGGGGCCGAGCTGCTCGACCGTGCCCTTCGTGGGGAGATAAATCCCCGAACGGTCATTGCTAAGCGGCCAATGTTGCTTGGTCTCGATGGCGGGCGGAAGTGGGCCCCATGTGCGAGCTGATCAACCGGGGGAATGAGCTAGAGGCCTCTGGAAAGGCACTCGTGGTTAGCGTCTGCGCCGGATTTGAACTTAGCGACATTTATGATGTTGGGCCGAGCGTGACCGTGACTGCAGATGGCGACACCGCGGCAGCGCAGCGTATCGCCGAGGACTTCATGGATTACGCGTGGGAAACGCGTGAGTTTCTCTCCGCCCCTTGGGCGGCAGCCAACGCCGTTGAAGCGGCGGAGTACGCTAAAGCCGGAGAGCTGCATGCCGAAAAGCCTCTTGTGCTGGCCGACAACAGCGACAATCCGGGCGGCGGGGCATATGGTGACGGCACGGAACTGCTGCGTGCCATGATCGCGGCTGACCTCCAGAATGCGGCCTTCCATGCAATCTTTGATCCAGCGGCCGTCCAGGCCGGAATTGCGATTGGAGTCGGAAACACGGGACGTATCGTGCTGGGTGGCAAGCACGACCCGGGAGCGGGAGGCGGACCTCTTGAGGTGGAAGGGCAGATAGTCTCAATAACTGATGGTCATTTTCGGTGTTATGGGCCTTCATTTCTCGGCGGTGGGATATGGAACAGCTTTGGGCCCAGCCTGATGCTCCGTGGGGCGGCATCGAAATTGTTGTCATCTCGCGCAATGGCCAAGGTGCCGACCTCGCGCAACTCACCTCTCTCGGCATTGACCCACTTCACTGCGCGACCATCGCCTTGAAGTCCTCTCATCATTTCCGGGCGGCATTCGAGCCAATTGCTCGCGAGGTGCTTATGGTGGACGGGGGTGGAATGTTGGGGGCATCGGCGACGTCTAAGCTAGTTTATCGCCGTGTCCGTCGTCCCATTTGGCCAATGGACGACGTGCAGGGAGCAAACCGCGCAGGAACAAGATAGCTCAAACCGTGCTGGATTCATATTCTGGCCTTAAGCTTTGCGGGAGCTGCGGGGTTGCTAGCCGAGGGTGATTCATCGGAGAGCAACAATCTGCCTACAATTCGGAACAGTTGGTATAGTGGCCTGAACCGCTCCGTCGATCGCGGCGGTCCCATGGCGGCAAACTTGGTCGGCCCGGCTCGCACGCTCCAATACCTGAAAGCAGGGGTGACCCGGTCGCCGGAGGAGGACCTTCAGAAGGTAGTATGAGAGATATCGACATGTCTGATCCATCATCGCCCCTCAACACACAGTGTGCCCACACGCGCGAATTCAAAGGACGCCGCTATTTGGATGGCTGGGTATCCGACCCTTCAGAACAGGGCTGGATGTGTGGATCGCCGCCGCCGGTTGAGAAGCGCGTTACGTTTGAGAGCGACAATTTTCTGGAGTTTCCGCAGCTCAGATGGTCCCTCTCTCACATGCGAGAACTGCTGCCCACGGTGAACGTATGGCGAGGCCGTGGAGGAGTGTCACATTTCCAAAGCGAAGACCAAGCACCGGAAATCGACTCTCTCGAGTTCATCGACCTGGACGGACGAGAGCGTCGATTCGACGAGCGCTCTATGAGACTTACACGGACGGGATCATCGTCATGCACCGGGGCCGGATAGTGTATGAACGCTACTTTGGCGCCTTGAGCGGCATGCCACATGGATGCTGCATGCCACTCGGTCACCAAGTCATATGCGGGAACGCTTGTGGCTGCTCTCGTTCAGGAGGGTGTGCTCGACGACAAAAAAACAGTTGGGTATTATCTATCTGAGCTTCGCGGAACCGCGTTTGAGGACGCGACTTTTCGCCAAGTCATGGATATGCGCACTGGCGTGTCCTTCACTGTCGATTACGACGATCCATACTCGGGCATTTGGCAATTTTCCCGGGCTTGCGGGTGGCGCCTGCGAACCAAAGATATGAAAGGGCCACGGACGTTCACCGAGTACTTGCGCACTTTGACCAAGGTGGCCGAACACGGCGAAGCGTTCGCCTACAAGATCGTAGATACCGAAGTGATGTCCTGGGTAATGGCACGTGTCACAGGTCGATCCTTCGCGTAACTGCTCGAGGAACGCATTTGGGGGCCGATTGGCTGCGAAGAGAATGGCTACCTGCCGGAATGACTGTCTCTGGTGCCGGGCTGTCGTGCACGTTGCGTGACCTTGCGCGTTTTGGCGAACTGATGAGACGAGAGGCGAATGGGATGGAAAGCAAGGGATCCCAGCAACGGCCATACACGACATACGAAGCGGCGGCGATGCGAGGTCCGACGTGAGCCAACCGCGTGAGTTTTCGTACCGCAGTCAATGGTGGCTGACGCACAACGAAGTGGACTGTTTCGAAGCTCGAGGACTGAAGGGACAGCGACTGAACATTGCGCCCAAAGCAGAGATGGTGGTCGCGCGTTTTGCGTCACATCCAATCGGAAAGAGCTCGGCTAACGAGCCCATAACCGGGCCGCAGATACTGGCCCTGGCGCGAACATTGCGCGGTTAGCGGTCCGCATGAGGCGCTCGAGCCGATTTTGTCTGCCAAATGTGTGAACCGGACGTTTCTGGCTTGCTGGCGTACTGCAGGGTCACGACGATCCCAGTTCGCGTCCAGCACGATCAGCCCTTGGCTTTCGCTGGGTTGCTTGGTTGAGGCCACTGTGTGAATCTATCGGGACCTAACCGTTGAAGCGGCGAGCCGGCCTAGAAGGTCTTCTTTCCGCCGCACTTGTCCCACGGATCTGTCAAACCCCCACAAACATTGCAAATCCCTCTAACAGTTGATTGGGATGTTTCAAGAGTTGACGGATTTTTAGCGCAAACCGTTCTTGGCAGGCGCTATCTTTTGGAGGCCGGCTCGGTGGTGTGTGCCGTCTCAATATGAGCTGCCCCATCAAGGCGTGGCAAAGGGAGGATAACTTATGGCAATCTCTCGACGTGACCTGATTAAAGCGGGCCTGGCAGCCGGAACCGCGTTTGTCGCTACCCTCCGTGGTTCGGGCTGACACTGAGCCCGCCAACGCACGGACGGTCCGCATGGTGAAATCCGGATTTATCAACATTTTCGACCCAATCGTTACGACGTCCAATTCAACTACTGATCACGCTATGGCCGTCTACGACACGCTTTTCGCTGCCGACTCTAAACTTATGCCGAAGCCCCAAATGATCAGCAAATGGGGCGTATCCGACGATAAAAAGACCTACACGTTCGAGTTAAGGGACGGTCTCGGCTTTCACGACGGCACCCCCGTGACCGCGGCGGATTGCGTGGCCTCCATACGGCGCTGGGCGTCGGTGGATGAGGGTGGTAAAATAATCATGGCACGAGCCAAGGATATCTCCAAAAGAGACGAGAGGACATTTACCATCGCGCTGAGTGAGCCGATGGGGGCCCTCATCGACACCTTAGCATCATCCAATTATTTCCTGGCGATTATGCGCGAGAAGGACGCAAATCGTCCTTCAACTGAGCAGGTGACCGCGAATATTGGTTCGGGTCCGTTCAAATTCAATCAGGATCTTGCCAAGCCTGGTGCGAGCTTCGCTTGGGATCGCAATGATAAATACGTGCCGCGCAAGGAGCCACCAGATGGGTTTGCTGGCGGTAAGATTGTAAACGTTGATCGTGTTATTTGGAACAATATCGCCGATCAACAAACTGCTGTGGCAGAACTTCAGCAAGGCGAGATCGATTACTTAGACTCGCCGCCCATTGATATTATTCCGGTAATCGAGAGCGATCCTAATCTTGTGCTCCAGGTCCTTGACAAGGGAGGCTGGGACATGTGGCTGCGCATGAATTGTCTGCAGAAGCCATTCGACAACGTAAAGGCGCGTCAAGCTCTGCTTCACCTCATAGACCAGGAGGCGTTCATGCGCGCCTCGTTCGGCAATCCAAAATACGTTGCTAGCATCACGTCTATATTTGGAAATGCAACGCTTTACGCCAACGATGCAAATACGCAATGGTATAAGAAAGGCGGGGACCCAGAAAAGGCGAAGCAGCTCTTTAAGGAGGCGGGCTACGCCGGCGAGAAAGTCATCATTCTCGACCCGACGGACTGGCGCGAGGGAGACAATGCCTCGCAACTTTTGGCGGCCGAGCTCCGCAAGATTGGGGTCAATGCCGAACTCGCGCCAAGTGACTGGGGCGGGGTCGTTGCGCGCCGGGAGAACAGGGGTCCCGTTGAGGAAGGAGGCTGGAGTATCTTCATCACCAGCGACAGCGACGCTGGTCACCGCAATCCAAACGAGTCACCGATGTTTACGGCGAACGGGGAAAAGGCTTGGTTCGGCTGGCCGAAGAATGATGAATATGAGGCGCTCCGGGCTAAATGGGTGGATGTTGAATCGCTCGAGGAGCGGAGGGCCATGGCTCGAAAGATGCAACAACTATATTGGGACTTTGTGGGCGGGGTTTTCTTGGGTGTCTATACGACACCAATCGCTCGCCGTAAGGAGCTTACCGGGCTGATAGGAATGCCGAATTTTGTTCCGATGTGGAACATGCAGAAGGCCTGAAGCGCGTCACATGGTGCAAGCAGTAGTCTCGACCATCGCCGTTATGGCAATGGTCGAGATTTGTTTCTCTCTCGCCTCCACTGCTATGTTGCCGCCAGTGAGCCGGCGGACTCAATTAGCGGGATTGACGTGGCCGGCGCCATCAAATCGATGGTCAGAATAAGTGTTGGCGAACCTGGTTCCGCTTTGTTTTGCTACGTTTCGCGCCTGGGCAGGTGGCAGGCGCGGTTCTTACCTGCCGTGCCCAGAGCGCTCAGATGTTCCCTAGAATGACCGCTGGCGACAGGCATTTGGCCGAGATCACAGACGGTACAAAGCAACATTCGCCACGCCACGAGGAGATATATGCGTAATTTCCAGGGTCCCGGGCGATCCGCGGCGCGTTCCACGCAAGGGATGGCCGCCACATCACATCCTCTGTCTACGCTTGCCGCTATAGACATTCTTCGGGCTGGCGGTAACGCGGTGGACGCGGCGATCTGTGCCTCCGCTGTTCAAACGGTGGTTGAGCCCCAATCGACGGGAATTGGCGGCGACTGCTTCGTCCTTTACTGCCCCGCGGGGACGGACGTGCCCATCGCACTGAATGGGTCTGGTCGTTCGCCCGCTAAAGCGACGATTGACTGGTATCGCGACAGAGGCATGGCGGCCATGCCCATCTACGGACCTCATTCCGTAACAGTGCCGGGCGCGATCGATGCTTGGTGCCGCCTGCAACAAGATTACGGAAAGCTCGGATTGGCGGAGGTGCTTGCTCCCGCCATTTATTATGCCGAGAAGGGGTATGTGGTGCATGACCGGATATCCTTCGATTGGGCAGCCTCGGTTAGCCTTCTGGCGGCCGACCCACATTCGGCAGAAATCTTCTTACCTGGCGGCCAGGCTCCGCTGGCCGGCGATACGCACCGCCAGCCTGCCTTGGCCCGCACATTGCAGAAGATAGCGAGCGAGGGGCGCGACGGCTTCTATGTCGGCTCGGTCGCCGAAGCCATAGTGCACCGCCTGAAGGAGCTCGGTGGGCTGCACACGTTAGAAGATTTCTCCGCGGCAGCGGGTGACTACGTCACACCCATCTCGGCAGACTACCGTGGCTTCCGTGTTCATCAGGTGCCGCCGAACAATCAGGGTCTGACAGCGCTCCTCATGCTCAATATTCTTTCAGGTTACTGTCTTACCATCTCGAGCCGCACGGAGCAGACAGGCTCCATTTGGAGATTGAGGCCGGCCGTCTCGCCTTTCGAGACCGTGACTTTCGATTGGGGGATGCCGAGAGCAGTTGGGAAGGCTCAACTAGGATGCTGTCTTCTCAGCACGCTAATTGCTTGCGTGAGGGAATAAACATCGGTCGTGCCATGACCAATCTGCCCGATCCAGAACTCGCAACGAGCGACACAGTTTGCATTGCGGTGGTCGACAAGGACCGCAATGCAATTAGTTTGATCAATTCGCTTTCCGGTCTTTTCGGCAGCGGCATCTCCTGTTTGGAGACCGGCGTCGTTCTTCACAACCGCGCCGCTAGCTTCCGGCTGGATTCTTCGCACCCTAACGCCCTCGCGCCCCGCAAGCGCCCGCTCCACACCCTTATGCCGGGCATGATTACGCGGGCCGGACGCGCGGTGATGCCCTATGGTGTGATGGGCGGGGACTACCAGCCGTTTGGGCATGCCCACTTTCTGAGCAACGTGATTGCCTATGGCATGGATCTGCAGGAAGCAATTGACGATGCGCGCGTGTTCCACAGAGACGGATGCGTAGTGGTTGAGCACGGCGTGAGCTTGGATGCAATTCATCAACTGCGAGATAAAGGGCACGCCGTGGTAATTGCAGACAAACCGCTGGGCGGCGCGCAGGCCATCTGGATAGACCACGAACGAGACACGCTGACCGGAGCCTCTGACCCTCGAAAGGATGGCATGGCGGCTGGTTATTGACCCGGCCGTGTCATCCATGATGTTCGGAGGCCTGCCTCGAGCGGGCGTGCGGTTTGCATGATGCATGGACCGATCTGCGATGGGTGTCGCCAGAAGCGGATGTCCTGTGACGAGGGAGCAAGCAACGCGCCAGGCCGAGCAGAATGCGAATATCGCACGTCAGCTCCAGAGCCGGTCACCTGGCGGCGCGGCCCATCAAAGGACATTTCAAATTGCGCGGTGATATGGGGCACCCATTTCAGAGATCGACGCCTTTTGGCGCGGACTCTGCCTCACGATGGTAGTAGTGATCTAGATGCCCCACCGACAGCTCGTGAGGAAGACGTTTGTGGTGGCGTGACAAACCAAAAAAGGCGCGAACCAACAGCGCGATAGACTCCAAAGGGAATTGACATGGCTCTTTCTCGCCGCACTCTCTTCAAGACGGGTATCGCTGCGGGAGCGGCTTTATCCGTCCCATCCATTCTCCGAGCGCAAACGCAGCCGGGCCTCGACCGCACGGTTCGCATGGTGAAGTCTAGCGACTTGCGGGTGTTTGATCCGATCTGGACGGCGACAAACATCACTGCCGACCACGGCGCGGCGATTTACGACACCCTGTTTTCAGTCGACGCGAAGTTCATGCCTCAACCGCAAATGGTGTCGAGGTGGGAACTCTCCGACGACAAGAAGACCTACACTTTCAAGCTGCGGGACGGCTTGGGTTGGCATGACGGCACCCCCGTCACCGCCTCGGATTGCGTCGCTTCAATCCGCCGCTGGGGCCAAGTAGCTCCCGGCGGGCAGCTCCTCATGGAGCGGGCCAGCGACATCTCGAAAAAGGACGAAAAGACTTTCACAATTTCGCTCAAGGATCCGCTTGGAATTCTAATCGATCTCTTGGCAGACCTCACTCCGCCATGCCTATTTATCATGCGCGAGAAGGATGCCAGCCATCCCGCTAGTGAGCAAGTGACGACCAAGATCGGATCGGGGCCCTTCAAATTCAATGAAGCCCTCGCAAAGCCCGGCGCGAGTATCACATACGATCGCAACGAAAGATACGTGCCGCGTAGAGAGCCGTCGGACGGATTGGCCGGCGGGAAAATCGTCAAGGTGGACCGCGTGGTCTGGGATGTGATTGCCGACCAGCAGACGGCTATGGCCGCCTTGCAAGCCGGTGAAATTGACTATTTCGAGTCGCCCCCGGCCGATCTCTACTCGTTGATCGAGAGCGATCCCAATCTTGCTCTCCAAGTCTTAGATCAGGCGGGTTGGGACGCGCTCGTGCGCATCAATTTGCTGCAGCCGCCATTTGACAATGTAAAAGCGCGCCAAGCGGTGCTTCATCTGATCGATCAGGAGGCGTTCATGCGCGCTATGTACCCTGATCCAAAGTACGTCGATGTCGTCACTTCGATATTCGGCAAAAATACATTAGTGTCAAACGGCGAGAACACCGGATGGTATAAGAAGGGTGGCGACCCAGAAAAGGCGAAAGAGCTTTTTAAGCAAGCTGGATATGCCGGCCAGAAGGTCGTCATTCTCGATCCGACGGACTGGCATGAGGCAGACAATGCGTCTCAGCTTCTGGCGGCGGCGCTGCAGAAAATTGGGGTAAACGCTGAGTTGGCACCCATGGACTGGGGCGGCGTCACGACGCGCCGCGCGAACAAAGGGCCAGTTGAGAACGGCGGCTGGAGCATGTTCATCACCTCTGAAATGGATTTCTCCCTCGGCAATCCGCTGACGGACCCGCTCCTGACTGCCAATGGCGATAAGGCCTGGTATGGGTGGCCTAACAACGACGATTATGAAGCGCTTAGGCATAAATGGGCCGACGTCGAAACCCTCGAAGAGCGCAAGGCGCTTGCCCGAAAAATGCAAGCACTCTGGTGGGACTTCGTGGGCGATGTGAGGTTGGGAAAATACATTTCCCCGATCGCGCGCCGCAAGAGCCTCACGGGCATCATCGGCGTACCTGCGATCGTGCCGATGTGGAATATGCAGAAAGCTCCTGCCTGATGGCGGTTTATGTCCTTCGCAGAATGGTTTCGGCCGTCGCCGTCATGGCGATGGTCGGCGCCTTTGTGTTCCTGCTTCTCAGGCTGGCGCCGGGCGATCCGGCAGCGATTATCGCCGGAAAGTCGGCTACCGCGGAAATGATTGCCGGCATACGCGAGAAGCTTGGGCTCAACGATCCGATGCCTGTGCAATTCATCCGGTGGGTGGGAGACATGCTCGCCGGCGATTTCGGAACCTCCATTTTTGCCGGCCGACCGGTTCTTGAACTCATCGGTCAGCGATTAGAACCAACTCTTTCTCTTTCGATGCTGACGATGGTCCTTTCCGTGACAGTCGGCCTTGCTTTCGGAATCGTTGCCGCATGGCGAGCCGGCGGCATCGTCGACCGCATGCTTTCAGCCTTCGCGGCACTCGGCTTTTCGGTCCCGGTATTCGTCATCGGTTTTTTCTTCATATATTGGTTCGCGATTAGCCTCCATTGGGTCCCGGTACAAGGGTATCGGCCAATTAGCCAAGGCATCGGACCGTGGTTTGATCACCTGATCTTGCCGACGCTGGCTTTGAGCCTTGGTTATATCGCTTTCATCGCTCGGATCACGCGCGCAAGCATTCTCGAAGTCCTGTCGGAAGATTACATGCGGACGGCTGCCGCCAAAGGCGCCTCATCATATGCCATGCTTTTCCACCATGCCTTGAAGAATGCTGGCGTCCCGATCCTGACCGTCGTAGGCTTATGTTTCGCCTATCTAATCTCCGGCGTCGTCATCACGGAAACTGTATTCAACGTCCCCGGTATCGGTCGCCTGACGGTTGATGCGATCAACAACCGCGATTACCCCATAATCCAGGGCGTACTCATCCTTGCTTCGGGTATGTATGTCCTTATCAATCTAGCTGTCGATCTTGCTTATACCCTGATCGACCCTCGCATCCGGTATTGATATGACGCTCGTCTCTCCAGCAACTGAAACTGTGCCGCTCGGCCGCTTGCAGCTGTCGGACCTTCCCCGTGTGGCAAAGCGGCATCCGCTGGTCATGATTGGCGGCGGTCTTCTGGCGCTGTTGATCGTCCTTGCTTTTGCTGCGCCATTTTATGCCGGTGATCCATTGAACATGGACCCTTTCAAACGCCTTCAGCCGCCTTCCGCCGAAATGTGGTTCGGGAGCGACAATTTGGGCCGCGACGTGTTTGCGCGAACGATTTTCGGCGCCCGGATCTCCCTCATGGTCGGATTGATTTCGGCGGCGTGCGCGGCTGTAGCCGGGCTCTTCATTGGCATCGTCGCCGGCTACATCCGGGGCTTCGACAGCGTCATCATGCGGGTGATGGATGGCTTGATGTCAATCCCAACGATCTTGCTGGCAATCGCTTTGATTTCGTTGACCGGTCCCGGTATCGGCATCCTCATCCTCGCAATCGCAATCCCTGAACTCCCAGGGGTAGCCAGGCTGGTCCGCTCAGTAGTTTTAAGCGTGCGCGAACGCCCTTATGTCGAGGCTGCGATTTGCGGGGGCGCCCGGCTACCGAAGGTGCTGTGGCGACACATACTGCCGAGCACCATCCCGGCGCTCATGGTCCAAGGCGCCAATGTGTGTGCCAGCGCGATCCTGACCGAGGCGGCTCTGAGCTTTTTGGGTGTGGGTGTGCCGCCGGAGATCCCCAGCTGGGGCAATATGATCGCCAGCTCGCGCCTGTATCTCGCCATCGCCCCATTGACGATCTTCGCCCCGGGGATCGGCCTTGCTGCCACAGTCCTCTCCGTCAACCTGCTCGGAGACGGCCTTCGCGACCTGTTCGATCCGCGCGCTAAGCGGAGGCGTTGAGATGCAAATGCACCACACTATGCCAAATGATGTGCTTCTCGATGTGCAAGGACTCGAGACACACTTCCTCGGCGATGAAAGTGTCACCCGCGCGCTAGGTGGCATCAGTTTCCAGGTCAAGAGGGGTGAGACGCTCGGGATTGTCGGTGAGTCCGGATGCGGCAAAAGCGTGACCGCACTTTCGATCCTTCGCTTGCTACCGAAGTTCAGTGCCAAGACTGTCGGCGGTGAGGTGCGCTTCCGCGGACGCGACCTCTTAAAACTCTCCGAACGCGAAATGCGAGGAATCCGCGGTAATCGGATCGCTATGATATTCCAGGAACCGATGACAAGCCTAAATCCGGTTTACACGGTCGGTCACCAGATCGCTGAAGCGGTGCAGATCCACACCAAGGCTTCGCGAGCTGAAGCGATGGCAAAAGCACAAGAGTTGCTCCGTCTCGTGCGCATCGCGGACCCCGAGCGTCGGGTCAACAACTATCCCCACGAAATGTCGGGCGGTATGCGCCAGCGCGCCATGATCGCCATGGCGCTCGCATGCTCACCGGAATTGTTGATCGCGGATGAGCCGACGACGGCGCTCGACGTCACGATCCAGGCGCAAATTCTGCGGCTGATCGTTGATTTGAAACAGCGGACGGGAACAGCGGTGATGTTCATCACGCATGACTTAGGTGTAGTCGCAGAGACATGCCAGCGCGTGATCGTCATGTATGCCGGCCGCATCGTGGAGCAAGCGAGCGCAATCGATCTGTTCGCGCACCCCTCGCATCCCTACACTCAAGGTCTGATGCGCTCGGTACCCGATCGGCGCCGCGGCCGACAGCAACGTCTTCCAGAGATACCTGGCATCGTTCCAAGTTTGCGTGAGCCGATCGTGGGGTGCAGCTTTGCTCCCCGCTGCCCGTTTGCGCTAGATATTTGCCGAGAGAAGACGCCGATATTGCGCGATGTCGTACTTGGCCATGCCGCAGCTTGCTGGCGCGCTGAGGAGGTCAGGGGCGTATGAACACTCCGCTGCTGAAAGTCGAGAACCTGACAAAGCATTTCCCGCTCAGTGCGGGGATCCTGGACAAAAACATTCCTTTGGTGCGCGCAGTGGAGAATGTTTCCTTCACGGTGTCAGCGGGAGAAACGCTCTGTATCGTTGGCGAATCCGGCTGCGGCAAGTCCACCATCGCGCGTCTCCTGATGCGACTTTCTGAACCGACCAGCGGACGCGTGCTCATCGATGGCACCGATATTGCTGGTCTCAAGAAGGGCTCGCTCCGCGCTTGGCGACGGCGGATGCAAATGGTGTTTCAGGACCCATACTCATCACTGAACCCGCGCCTAACCGCGGAAAGAATCATTATCGAGCCGGTCGAGAATTTTGAGCGCCTCAACCGTAGGCAACGGAAGGCGCTCGCCACGGACCTATTGCGAAAGGTGGGTATGTCGCCTGAGATGATGGACAGGCTACCATCCGAACTGTCGGGCGGGCAGCGGCAGCGGCTCGGCATTGCGCGTGCCTTAGCTCTCAGGCCCTCGCTTATCATCGCGGACGAAGCGGTATCGGCTTTGGATGTCTCCGTACAGGCACAAATCCTAAACCTGCTTTTGGATCTCCAGCAGCAGATGGGTATCGCGTATATTGTCATCTCGCATGACCTTGCCGTCGTCCAGCATATTGGGCACCGTGTCGCCGTTATGTATCTGGGCCGTATCGTGGAACTCGCCGCGTGCGATGCGCTCTTCGCCAAACCGGTCCACCCCTATACCGAGGCGCTGATCGCAGCGGCGCCGATACCAGACCCAACGCGGGTCCGGTTGGAGCCTCCCGTCGAGGGAGAGGTGCCCAGCCCCATCAATCCGCCGAGTGGATGTGCATTTCATCCGCGCTGCCCCCTCGCAGTGGAGCGTTGCCGCATCGAGGTACCACGTTTGGTACCTACCGCCGACGGACGGTTTGTAGCTTGCCATGTGCGTGCGCCGCTGGAGCCCAAACCGAGTATGTCAATACAAGGAAATCCGACATGGCCGCATACCACCAGTGTTGCCCTGCTGTGACTGCCTCGCCTGGATCTAATATCACTTGCAAGTGGAGCGCAAATGGTACCCGTTGAGAGCTCAATTTATTCAACCGAAGAACAGGTGCATGAATTCGACACCGTCGGCTCAACCGCGACCAACGTAGCCGATGGGTTCACTATGGCAGCAGTCGGCGACCTCCTCTATGCCCGGCCCGTGACAAAGGGGCATTATCCAGGCCTGCGTGATGTACTCAGGATATTCAACGGCGCTGACGTGACGTTTGGCAACTTGGAAACCAACATATTGGATTTCGAGTCAAATGGGTGCCCTCAGGCTGAGTATGGCGGCGCGTACTTGATTGGCTCTCCAGAGCTGGCACGTGATCTTCGTGCAATGGGCTTTAACCTTGTTAGTCGCGCGAACAACCACACCCTTGACTGGGGTGTCGAAGGCATGCGCGAAACAACCCGTCTACTTGACAGAAGCGGAATTGCGCATGCGGGTGCGGGCGAAAACCTTGCACAAGCCCGCGCTGCTCGATTCTTGGAGACTCCCCGCGGACGCGTGGCGCTGGTCTCATTCGCAGCAACTTTCGAGCCCATGGCACGTGCGTGCGACCCGGCTGGGGAGGCGCCCGGCAGACCGGGTCTCAGCGCAATTCGTCTTACCAAAAGTATTGTAGTCCCAGCGAAGATGCTCGACTCTCTGCGGCAGGTGCGTGAGATCCTCCCCTGGTACGCACCGCCACCTGACGATCCCTCTCGCGTCGTCATTAACGAAGTTATCTTCAAGTCCGGAAAAAAAGCAGGATATAGCTACGACCCCAATCCTCGCGACATGGATGAAATCATCCGCAATGTACGTCGTGGTAAACAGCTATCGGACTTTTGCCTCGCCACAAATCATGGGCACGAGCCTGAAGAATGTATTCCAGAACCGCCCGATTATGAACAACGATTTGCGCGAATGACGATCGACGCTGGAGCGGATGTTTACCTGAATCACGGGCCGCACCATGTTCGAGGAATCGAAATCTACAAAGGTCGGCCTATTTTTTACGGCTTGGGAAATTTCTTTAACCAGGACCTGAGAACACCCGTCGGTGCAGACATGTACGAGGCGCATGGAAAAGATCCACGTCTCGATTCGGATGCGGATGTAACTGCGCACGAGATGGCGGTCGGGTATCCAATGGCAGAAGGATTCGTACCCCTCTCCGCCTCACTCTACTATGAAAGCATTATAAGCGTAGCCCGCTACGAAAAAAACAGGCTCGCTGAGCTGAGGTTGCATCCTATCGAGCTTCGGCGATCGGAAAGGCTGGCAAATCGGGGAGTGCCGCGCTTAGCACCCGAGTCTCAGGGCAGAGCGGTTCTCGAGCGGGTACGAAAGCTGTCAGAGCCATTCGGCACAAGCATCGTCATTGAGGATGGAGTTGGTTTGATTCGATTGCAAACCAATTAGTCGTCTTCTGGGCTTCGGGCGGCTGCCGGCTCGGCAGTTGCCGACGCCGAATTCGGTTGTTCGTGGGAGAAAATTATCAGCCAAAGACGCCGCTGCGCCGCAGTAGCGGATGATAGTTGCACAGTTGGCTCACATCCCGTTTCATAACTCTGTGACTTGGCACCCCGAAAGGCGCTCGGGGGCCAATGTTGTCATTCATTGTGGGGCGGTTCGCGATACGCCGCCGGCGAGGGCGGCCTTGCGTGAGCATGGCACGGTAGTGAGGCTGCGCTCTTAAGGTCGTCCTTACGAGCTAGGAGCATGCCCGAGAGCACGGACCAATGTCGCAGCTACACCACCTCAGTGGGCACGATCATTTCAGCTCGGGCTCCCATTATGATAACTGCGTTTCAGGTGAATGCAATTTTTGATGCTCACTGTCCTTTTTCGCGATGTTATGTGTCATCCAGTGAAAGTTCTCACAGAAACGGCGCACGGGAGCAGACATCCTTCGAGCATTGCCATTACGGGTGAAGTTCGGAGCGTTCCAGTTCCTCCTGTCGCCCCGGCGATCTGAGGGGATTAGGCGAGGTAGTCGGATTCGCAAAGACCGGCGATCCTCCAACTACCTGGGGACTCGGCACTGACTAGCTGCGCACTGACTAGCTGCTGCAAACAAAGATCATGATAGCGTGATGAGGAGGCCACAGTATGACAGGAATCGAAACTTTCCGCGACCTCCAAGCGGAAGCCACAACTTGGCGACGCCACCTGCATGAAAATCCAGAGTTGGACTACCGGTTGCAAAACACAGCGACGTTTGTCGCTGAGAAACTCGCCTCATTTGGCATCAATCACATCGAAACGGGCATTGCTGAAACCGGCATCGTTGCATTGATCCAAGGGGAGGGCGGAGAGGGGCCGACGATTGGTTTAAGGGCGGATATGGACGCGCTTCCAATCCTTGAAGCTTCCGGGAAGCCATGGTCATCAAAAATCACCGGCTGCATGCACGCATGCGGTCACGATGGGCACACGGCGATGTTGTTGGGCGCCGCGAAACATTTGGCGGCTAAGAGAAAATTCAAGGGTACAGTCGCACTGATATTTCAACCAGCCGAGGAGGTAGAATTACCTTCGGGAGCCTTGAAGATGGTTCAGGCAGGCATCATGGACCGTTTCGATATCTCCCAAGTGTACGGCATGCACATTATGCCGGGCATGGACATCGGCAAATTCGGCATCCGCCCTGGTGCGCTCATGGCCTCCCAGGACGACTTCGATATCGTCGTTAAGGGCACCGGCGGCCATGCGGCTGAGCCGCACCGGACAATCGATCCTGTTACAATCGCAGCACAGATCGTCTTAGGTCTGCAAAGCTTGGTTTCCCGCCGGACTGATCCTCTTGAGTCGCTTGTCGTATCGGTTACCAAACTGAGTGCCGCGCAAGCCTACAATATCATTCCTGATGAAGTTGTAATCTCTGGCACTGTGAGGGCGATAGGATCCGCCCTGCAGGACTTCGCCGAGCAAGAAATCCAAGCTGTTGCCGAAGGCATCGCGCGCGGGTTTCGTGCGGGGGTCGAATTCAAGTACATGCGATCCGTCCCGGCCACGTTCAATCATCCCGAGAAGACCAAACTAGCTGTTGCGGCTGCGCAAAATCTCGTCGGCACCGCCTCAGTTGATGATGCGGTCAAGGTGCAAATGGGTGCCGAGGACTTCTCGTATATGCTCCAGGAGCGGCCAGGTGCGTACATCTACCTTGGTAATGGATCGACTGCTGAATGCCATAACCCGGCTTTTGACTTTGATGACGAAGCCTTGCTTTACGGGATCGGATGGTGGGTCAAATTGGTGGAGACAATATTGCCGTGCGAGACCTTGTAGCATTCGCAACCGCCCGGTTATCAATGACGCCGTTTTCCTGATGCCCGCGTGGCTCGGCGGCATTTCCCTGGCTACGGGCGAAGGCTGGATCGAAAGCGGCGGCAACATCCTCATTTTTGGTCAGAGCGGCACCGCCAAGACTCACGTGATTCCGCCATCGGCCACGCCCTCATCGATGCCGGTCGCCGCGTCCTGTTTTCCACAACCACCGATATGGTGCAGAAGCTTCAGGCCGCTCGCCGCGAGCTCAGTCTCCCTTCGATGCTCGACAAACTCGACAAGGACGACCTCATCGTACTCGACGAGCTGTCTTATGTGCGAAAGGACCAGGTAGAGACCAGTGCCCTGTTCGAGCTCATCGCTCACCGATACGAACGACACTCCATCGCCATCACCGCCAACGAGCCTTTCTCCGGATGGTCGGACGTTTTTCCAGGTCCCGCCATGACAGTCGCGGCCATAGACCGCCTCGTGCACCACTCCACTATCATCGAGATGAACGGTGAGAGCCATCGTAAGCGAGCCGCCGTCGCCCGCGGCTCCGGCACGCAAAACGTCAACGACGAACCAAAGGACCCGCCCAACCGGTCATCGTAATTGCCGCTGACGACAATTACTCGCCGCAGATCCGTGGCCGACTCCCGCCCGTCACAATGCCCCAGCGACAATTACAACTCCGATAATTGTCGCTGGCCAGTTGCCAGATAACCCCCTCCGGTGATACCCAAATCACACCACTCGGCGCCGCCCTCCCACCGGCCATCGTAATCGCCGCCGACCGGTCTCCCTAATCGTCGCGCTACAGATCGACTGGGCTCTGCAATGGCAAGTCCCCGTCAACTCCTCCCGCCACTCTCGCCGGCGGCCGCGCCGACGTGACTTCAGGTTACCACGAAGCCTGAGATGATCGCGCCACTTTTGGTCCTCGTGAATGATTCTTTGCCGCCTGGCCAATGGCCTCTCACGATGACGGTGATCGTCGCTGCTCCTCGAAGGCTTGGCCATTTCGGTCAAGCCGAGTGCGATCAGCCGTTCATGGGTGGGATGATGGGTGAGCATTGAGAACTCCATAGTTCAGTGGAAATAGCCCTGACCGCGGATGTTGCCGTGGCGCAGGGGTTGATGGTCGGGCGTCTCGTCGAGGAACGCGCGATCAAGGCCGTTCTTGAGCCTCGTGAGTCGGTCAAAATCCCCCGGGTATGGTCACTTGAAACTCCTCCACCTGAGAATCACCGGCAGCGCTGCTGAACAGCGGTAGCCGGTAAGGCAGGACGTTTATTTTCGCCCCCTTTCATCCCGCGAGGGCCGGGAGTTGAGCGTCTTGAAGGCACATCTGCGAAGCACTGCTTGATCGCAACACCAGCCAACGCGAGATTCAAAGGCTGACGGGGGTCGATCGCAAGACGATGCGGCGTTCCCAAGCGCAGCGGTGCGGTGCGGAGGCAAATTCCCCCGGGCAAGTGACCACCGGTTCGGCGAGCGCGGAGGATCAAATTCCGACGAGGCTGCACACGTTCTTGCCAAGATCAATTCCAAGCACGAAAATCGACATCGGTCCGTTCCTCTCTCATTCCAAAACAGAGCGATCTTAACCGATCGCGCCAGAGAGGGGCGGGCCATCCCATAATCACGCATTGCCGCACAATAGAATCGGCAAATCGAATTGCAAGAAAACAGCGGCCAAACACCGCAAATCCTGCAATGCCAATTCCCGATCTTCCTCAATCAACGGGCCGTCCTTCGGGCAGACCAGTTCCATGCCGGCTGAGCCAGATCAATGCCTTGCCGATAGTTCACGGGCGACTATTTAAGCGCCCTCAGCCAGAGCAGCCGTCACGTTCTGCAGCACGTTGTAGTGATCCCAGCGCCGTCTCCGCGCAAGCTGGCCGAAGAGAAGAAGCGCTTCTCAGTCCCGTGAGCAGCGTTAAGAGCGAACCGCGGGAGGTCGTGCTAGCACTGACGATAGCTACTCCTGTCCAAGTTGATACAGATACTCAATAAAGCCAATCGTGGCTTCATCGTATCCCGCTACCCTCGGGTCAACGCTTTCGATAATCATGAACTCGTCTGGTGCGTGAAGATTCCCGCCTCGTCCCAGTCCGAAACTGCAGGCAGGCACGTTTAACGGCTGACCGGTGAAGAAGACCCCTGGCCAAGAGCCAGGATCTCTTGGTACTAGCGAATACTCGACGCGCGCGCGCGTGAGTACAGCGCGTTCCGCCCTCACAATCGCACTGTCCTCATCTGTTTCGGTGGGATCGTAGCCCCCTGTAACCCTCACCTCGATGTCACCGAAGCCGTACCGCTGTAAATGCGAGTCGAGCTTTAATAATAGCTCGTCTTTCGTTTGGTCAGGAACCAGACGGAGGTCGAGCTTCGCTTCGGCCCGCGTGGGAAGGATCGACATGCCGCCGGGTCCGGTATATCCGGCGACCAGGCCCTGAAGATTTATGGTCGGCTGGGATGCGAGGCGTTCGAGGCTGGCGCGATAGTCGTCATCATTAATCCAGCGCCTAATCCCCCGACTGGACATTGCGTCCTTCTCGCTGGTTATGCGGGCGGTTTTGGCAATGAGATCGCGCTGCCGGTCGGTCAGCGGTTTAATGTTTTCGCACCAGCCGTCGATAGCCGGCGTGTAACCATCTGCCTGTACCAATGTCGCAAGCGCCTTGATCAAATGCCAAGCGGGATTGTCCACGCGAGCTGCCTCCATCGAGTGAATGTCAATGGTGGGGCCCCGTCCCCAACGTTCGCCGCTTGCGATGAGCTGAAATTCTACCGTGCCTTTTGCGCCGAGGAGTAGTGAGATACTACCGTTGCTCGTTTGAGAAAGATCGGGAACGACGACTCCAACGCATTTCTGTAGCGCAGAGAGCACCTCCGGCTCTCCGAGTACCTGGCGAAAGTTAGGCGATCCGATCTCCTCCTCTCCCTCGGCAATAAGGGCGATATTAATAGGCAATTTACGGCCTGACGCTTGGATTGCGCGTAGAGCCGCCAGGAAGGCAGCTTGCGGCCCTTTCTGGTTTTGTGCGCCGCGCCCTATTAGAACCTTGCCTACATTTGGCTTATCGACGATGCGGCCTTCTAAAGGTGGAGAAGACCATTCAGAGCCATCGAACGGCATGACATCATACATGAAGTAGATACCGAGCCATTTGAAAGCGCCGGCGTCGAGGGTGCCGAAGACGCCCGGTAGGCCGTTGGTAGGCACTATTTTGACGCGCTGAAAGCCCGTTTCTCGAAGAAGGTTTGCCATATGGTCAGCTCCTTCTTGTACGTTCAAGCGCTGTTGAGCGACCGTTGGAAGCGCAATCCAGTCTTGCAGCATTTTCACCGACGCATCGTGCCGGGCCGCCAGGATTTTGCCGAAGGCGGCACGGACGTCTGTCGGCCCCAACGTGGCGACAGAAGCTACAACTTCGCTATCGCCGCGCGTTTGGCCGGAGGGGCCCACGGCTGAGCTATTTCCATTCATCACCACACCTCACTGACTATCCCAAGAAAACCATTGGGCGCTCAAGCTCGAAGGAGTTAGCGCTGCGCCTTAGGGCCTTACACTACCGGAAGTTATTGAACGAACTAACGCAATCCCGCCCTGTGGTTGTTCAAGATCAGGTCGCACATGATACCAAAGCTCAATGCGTTGTGTGCTTTGTGCTTCCGACATCCCAGGATCAATGCACCAAACGGGGCGAGGCCGGAGTCATACAATCAACGGCACTGGCGTGCGGTACTTGCTCCTAACCGTTCAGGTGCCGACCGGAACACGCCAAATGATGGTCTGGATCTCAATCCAGCATTTCTAGGGGCGGTGGACGCGTGGCGGGTAGCTGGTCTTGCCAACGCGCAATCGAGATCAGGCATAGGTCACTGGGGTGGACCAGGCGGGGTCAGCGTGCTTTCCCCAGTAGAGATCCGTCAGTTGCCGCGTAACGGAGCCAATCTTGCCATTCCCGATTTCTTCGTCGTCGATCTTCGTGACCGGCATGATGCCGCCTGCCGTGGAGGTGATGAATACCTCGTCAGCGGCTTTGAGCTCTTCAGGCCGCAAGTCGCCGATCTTAACTGGCCAGTCTAGTTCGGCACACAGATCAAACACCGTCTGGCGGGTAATGCCTTGGAGCACACCATAGCCTGGCGTGCGAAGGAGGCCGCCTTTGACGGTGAATACATTGAAGCCTGGCCCTTCTGCGATGTTACCATTTGTATCGACAACCAAGGCCGTCTCCGCACCGCGGTCGTAGGCATCGAAGAGGCCTTTCACCAAGTCGAGCCAATGATAGTTCTTAATCGAAGGGTCAATGGATTTGGGAGGGATACGCACTGTGTCGCTGATGGCGATGTGAAGGCCGCGGTCGAGTTGTTCCTCGTTGGCCACCGATCCAAAGGGCACTGCGAAAGCGATGAAACGGTTTTCCGCCTCGCGCGGGTCGCGACTGAAGGTCGGCGACGCGCCTCGCGTGCAGATCATCTCGACATAAGCGGACTTGTGGCCCGATAGAGCGACGCAGTTGGCGAGAATGCCCTCGATGTCCGCCCGGCTGTAAGAAATCTTCATACGTAGCCGTTCCATGCCTCGGAAGAAGCGATCCAAGTGCAGGTTAAGTCTGAAGAAACGGCCATTCCAAACGTGGACGGTGTCATAGGTGGCATCGGAGTGTAGAAAACCCCAATCCAGAACGGAAACCTTGGCTTCCGACATGGGAAGATACTGTCCGTCCATGAAAGCCATCCCTTGTGGGTATGCCCGACGGTCCCGATGATGCAACTCGATCGCGGGGAGTTCCGTTTCTGGCTCAGTAGCCGCAAGTGTCATTTCCTTCGTCCCTCCATCCAGCAGACCAGGCCAAGCGCATACCCGGTCAGGATTGGAGCCACTTCTGCAAGCGCCCATGCGCTTCTCAGGTTAGCTCAAGTGTTGATCCGGCAGCTGATGGACCCTTCCGGCCGCCTTAGTACCTGCGACCCCAAGGAACATCTGACGCTCTTGGCAGAGCGCTCGCGCTACCCTCGTCGATTTGATCGCAGATTTTCACGCGCGGGATGCGAGCAAACTATCGATGGCAACGCAACGCCCGCGTCAAAAACTTAGAAAGATTGATGAAAACGGTTCACTCGTGTGCTGGCCTAAACTAGGACTCTGGGCTCGAACTTTACGCGGTCCAGGGTGATCATACTTTTGAATTTGCGGACGTTCTGGTTGGTGTAGAGCTTTGTCTTCACGAAGACGTCGAAGGCTTCCACGTCCTCGACGGCCACGATAAGAACGAAATCCGCATCGCCAGTCACCATATAGCACTGGGTAACTTCCCGTGCTGCGCGCATCGCCCGCTTGAAATCATCAACTAGATCGAGGCGCTCACGATCCAGTTCCACCGTGACCACAACGGTGAGCGACTTTCCGAGTGCCTTGGGGTCGACAAGGGAGATGTCGCCTATAATGACGCCCTCAGCGCGAAGCCTGTTGACCCGGCGCATGCATGAGGCTGCCGACGAGCCCACCAAGTCAGCTATCTCTGCGAAAGAAAGACGATTGTTTTTCTGGAGCGCCGAGAGGATCCTCCGATCAAGATCGTCCATGTGTCTGCCTTCCAAGTCGACGCGATCTGATCGCGCACCCGTTGAGGTTATGGCACCAACGGACTGAAAACGGAACCGCAACGCGCGAACGAACCGATCGCATGCGTTTCATAGTTTGCTTCATTTCACAACTGGTCGGATTTCGGCTTAATGGCGCGTCCTATTTGGAATGGCGTCGCGGCCTCACTTCGGGCCGGCTCCGCGTAGGCGGATGGCCTGGGCTGCCATTTACCTCCGCATCTGTTCCTGACCCCTGATCTGAGACATTCCAGGTTATCCGTGCCATTCATAAGGATCGTACAAACGTTCCACTTAGGTCACAGTCAGGACGATTCTGTCGTCGCGCCAAATGTCCCCGTTCCCGGCGTCGCTTAGTGCTGCGACGTGCCGGCACGCACTAGCAAGTAGGTCCTCCGTGCCAGTTGCATTTCAGGTGGGTTGGCAACGGTGGAGCGTTAAAGAAGGCTGCCCGAGTCGTGGACGTGAGAGCGGAGGTGTGGAGAAGGCTTCCTTCTCGCCACAGTCGCCGATCTTGGGCATCCCCGCGTACCGCGCAGCATCGATCCCACTATGTGCTCGGACCACAACGATCCTTACTCGAACGAAATGCTAGACAGCACTGCGAATGCGTTTCCGAGCTCAGCTATTTCAAAGTTGGGCTCTTTGTGCCGCGTATGTTTTAGCGCTCCGGGAAGATTGCGCGTTAAGTTTCCACGCGAATGCCCCATGTTGTGCTGCTGCTGGTCACTTGATGAGGGCGTCCTTGATTCTTCATAGATGTGACGGTCTCGGCTCTGAACGTGCGATTTGAGGGCAAGCTTAACGGCACAAAGCAGCAATGGTGAGAGGTACTGTGGTCTCAACTCAGATCCGGGTAACAGAGGCGGACATGCTTGAAGCCTTAAGGTGGCGCTGCATCGGACCTGCCCGAGGCGGCCGCGTTGTGGCGGTTACCGGCGACCCGAACGACCCTATGGCTTTTTATTTCGGGGCATGCGCGGGTGGCGTGTGGAAGACCATCGACGGCGGCGTTTACTGGTGTTGCGTGTCTGACGGGTTCTTTACGAACGCTAGCGTTGGTGCGCTCGCAGTTGCCCCTCTGACTCGAATGTCATTTATGCAGGAACGGGGGAGAGCACGATCCGAGGTGACGTCTCTCATGGGGATGGCATATACCGGTCGACCGATGCTGGTCTCACTTGGAGACATCTGGGCTTGAAAGAAACCCGCCATATTGGCAGGATTTGTATTCGAAAGCCGCCACCTACCTGAAGTCGTGCGAGACATAGCGTAGAACGCACAGGCGCGCTTGGCCAAGCGCACAGGGTCCTGATCGCGCGTGCAAGCGCCGAGGGGCATTTTTCCATGACGCGCGACAGATGAGCGACCCGGCGACCTGATTCTTGGTGGTTGGCCAGGCAAAACAGCGATCGGAAAAACCGCCTGGTCGTCATGCGCCTTCACGGAAGCAGAAGATCGCGCCGGTGAACGATTATGTGGCGCGCCACATAATGCAGAGCGTTTTTAGCTTGGCGTCGCGCAGAAAGGCGGGTGGCGAGAGCGCGCTGTGGCAGATCGCGACGGTGAGCTAAAAACGTGTTGGACTAAGCCGCCGGCATGGGTGGCCGCTATGG
>NZ_JARAKC010000036.1:0-28662 GCF_049887195.1 Mesorhizobium abyssinicae | reverse complement strand
GCATCCGCCAACCGCAACCGGAGCGGACCAGGTAGCGCAGGGCGTTGACCACCTCCCGGAAATCAACCTCGCGCGGACGGCCGCGACGCCCAGGCTTGGGCATCAGCGGTGCGAACTGCTCCCACTCTTCGTCCGCCAAATCAGACGGGTAGCGCTTGGTCTTCTTGGCAATCCGGGCCATCCGCCCACGGCTCTGCTCTGTCCACATCCACAGCTTGATGGGGTTGTCTAATCGCGGCTTGGCGTCAAGCATCTATCGCGCGGATACGGCGCTGCCTGGTGCACGGTTGTCTTCGCGGTCGACATTCGCCGCCGCATGATGGAGCTTCGCGGGACGAGCCTTCAATGTGGACGACACACTTTGCTGAGACAGCAGTGCAACCCCCATCAAGGGAATGGCTCGGCTCACGTCCGGCGGGGACGCCTCAGGCGCTCAGATTCTGAACGCTATCTGGATTACGCTGCGGCTCCTGCAGTCGGATTGAAGAGCTCGCCAGTCTTGCGCATCGTGTGCATGATCACCGCCAATTTGCGCGCCACGGCCACGGCGGCTCGTTTGAAGCCCGGAGCTTGAGACCCCATGTGCGTAGGCTGCTTTCGGCCGAACAGCGTGTCAGGATGACCGCCGCGGCTTCGTAGAGAAGTCCCCGCAGATGTCGGTCCCCACGCCGGGATATATGGCCGTCATAATCGACTTCTCCCGATTGGTATCGGCGCGTTGTCAGACCGATCCAGGCGGCGACAGAGCGGGACTTCTTGAAGTTGTTTGGATCCTCAATGGCGGTGACGAAAGAGGTCGCGGTGATCACGCCGATACCGGGGATCGACATGAGGGCGCGGCACGCTTGGCTCTGACGAGCATCCGCAACCAGTTGGCGTCCGAGCTCGGCGGCGCGGATGCGAATGCCGCGCCAGGCCTGGAGCATCGGTAACACGATAGGAGCAAGTTCCTTGTGATCGACAAGAAGGCCTCGAACGTTCTTCTCGAACGTGGTTCCCTTACCTGCGGGAACGAGCAAGCCGAACGTTTTCATGATCCCTCGGATCTGGTTGGAAAGCTCGACGGTGATCCGGACCAGCCGGGTGCGTGCTGCCACGAGCGTGCGGGTCAACATGCTGTCGAAGCCTTTGACGCGCACCTCGCGAAAGAACCCTACCTCTGCAAGCTGCGCTAAACCGTCGGCGTCGTTCGCGTCCGTCTTGTTCGCCGCCATGTCAAGCGCAGCCTTGGCATGGCGCGCATCGATGCAGACTGCTGGCAATCCCTCGGCGCGCAGCGCATGATAGAACCACATCGACAGCGGGCCGGTTTCGAATACGATGCGCTTTACGCTAGGCGCCCGCTTGCGGACAAGCTCAGCAATGATGTTGGGATCAGAGGCGCACTTTCCGCGCCAGATCCGTTCGCCTTCACGGCGGATCGACACTGCCGTTTCTTTCATCGACACGTCGAGACCGATATATTCTGTCATGGCTGTTCTCCGTTGATGCTGGGCCCGGCGTCCAGTCGTGAGCCCGTATTTCATCTTATCGGGGAACAGCCACCCTTCAGGAACATGATTTGGCTCTCAGGGCCGCCGCTCCGGCGATTACCCCATGTGGACGGCCCCCGACCCAGCGGCATCGCAATGTGCCAAGATGGCGTTGTCAAAGGACCACCAGAGGGAAGGAACCGTCCGCATGCAAGTTATCACGATTGGATTGGATATCGCCAAGAACGTCTTTCAAGTTCACGGCGTCGATAATGCTGGAAACGCGGTGCTCCGTCGAAAAGTTCGGCGCGATCAGCTTATCCCGTTGCTTCGCGATATGCAGCCGTGCCTCATCGGCATGGAAGCCTGCGCGACGGCGCACCATTGGGCGCGGGAGCTGATTGCACTCGGGCATGTGGTCAAGTTGATGCCGCCGGCTTATGTAAAGGGCTACGTCAAGCGCAACAAGAACGATGCGGCCGACGCGGAAGCGATCTGCGAGGCGGTGACGCGACCGACAATGCGGTTCGTGGCTGTCAAATCGGCGGATGCCCAGAGCATTCTGATGCTTCATCGGGCTCGCCACCTCTTGGTTCGGCAGCGCACAGCGCAAATCAGCGCGATGCGGGCGCATCTGGCCGAGTATGGCGTCGTCGCACCGAAGGGCCGGGCCCAAGTCCGTGGTCTAATCGAAGCTCTGGACAAGGGCGATGGGCCGCTCCCCGCGATGGCGCGACAGGTTCTTATCCTCCTCGCCCGAACGATCGAGGGGCTTGGCGCGCAAATCCGGAAGATCGAGATCGAGCTTCTGGCGTGGTATCGCACGAACCAGGTCTGCCGGCGGCTTTCAACCATTCCCGGAATCGGCTTCACACGGCGACCGCCCCTCGCCGCCACCGTCGTCGACGCAAAAGTCTTCCGCTCCGGTCGTCAATTCGCTGCTTGGCTCGGCCTTGTTCCAAAACAACATTCCTCCGGTGGCAAAGACAGAATGGGAGGAATCTCGAAGATGGGAGATCGCTATTTACGGCATCTCCTCGTCGTCGGCGCCACGGCGGTCATCCGATTACACGCGGCGAAAAGCGACGACCGTCAGCACCTGGGCGAACCAGTTGCTCGAGCGTAAGCCGGCACGGCTGGTCACAGTCGCTGTCGCCAACAAGGTAGCGCGGATCGCCTGGGCGGTGATGGCGCGTGAGGAAAACTACCGCGCGACGCCGTCAATGGCTCGAGGGTAACGACGGTCCCGCGAAATGACATCCAGTTTGGGCAGGAGAGAACGACATCAGTGATGCAGATCCGGTCAAGCCGGGGATCGGGAGAACCTGCGTGATTCAACGCGCATCGCAGCGCGGCAGCTTGATGAGGGCCCGATCCACCGACACCATCATGGCCAGTGGCCTGAGGCCGCACAAAAACAGGCCGAACACAGGAATGAACCTGACCGCTTCAGTATTGCCATTGTCAGAATCTTCTTGCTCAACGGGGGCCGTCCACACATGAATCATAACCAAGCCTCAGACGGAACCCATAGCCAGACGATTTTCAAAACCGTCTCTCAGCGTGTGCATGGCTCGACAGTTTTCCTGCGGCGAGTTTTGGTCACCATCGCGCGGCACGCCACGTGTCCACGCTCGCGCTCCAGCGCAAGTGACACATGATCGCCACGCCAGATTCCTCCGTCAGGGTCATATTGTCCGCTATTTAACGTTCCATTGGGGTCTACAAGAACAGACGGCGCGATCTTCGACATCGAGCCCCTATACATCTTATCTCGGATTGCCTAAACACGAGTTTCTATTCAGATCGGGCCGAACTCCATCATACAATGCAATCGACGTGGACTTGAATGGCAACAGTCACAATTACTTCGCGTGAGAAGTGGCCGCTAACCTGCGGACTTTGCACGCATTCTCGCTTCAAATTCATTTAGAGTTTTTCCAGATCCCATGTTGTACTTCGCCAACACTCTGGATGGCCACCATACACTCGTCTCGAACCTTCTCCTGTTCCCTAACCGACTTCCCTGCTGCCTGATCGGCTGTACCGCTTGCGAAGCGATCGATGATGTCTCTCGTCACAGCAGGGGCCGTGTTGTGTGACCAGGGCCAATCAACCGACGGCCCAAATTGTTTGAAGAAATATTCAACGCCACCCTCTCCGGCCGAAAGCATGTAGAGTTGGCTGATACCCATGATTGCCCAACGCAAACCGGGACCGTACACAATGCTTTCGTCGATTTCACTTGTGGTTGCTATATCGTCGTTGACCATATGGAGAATTTCGCGCCACATTGACTCCTGAAGCCTATCCGAGAGGTGACCCGAGACCTCACGCTTTAGCGGCAGGACATGCATTCCGATCGATCGGTAGAATTCAGCGGCTGCCTCCTTCACGTCCGGACTCGTTTGACTATTTCCAACGACCTCAACCAGCGGACACAGGTAAACGGGATTGAATGGGTGACCGACAATTATTCGCTCCGGATGGGATATGCCAGTGTGCAATTCGCTTGGCATGAATCCCGAAGTGCTGGAGGATATAACGACGTCGGGGTCAGCCACTTTGGAGATGGGCTCCAATACCCGCAGCTTGAGTTCGAGAGACTCGGGCACATTCTCCTGAATGAAATCGGCCTTGGCCGCCATCTCTGCTGAGTCCAGGGTGAATGTTAGCTTGCCCGGGGCCGGCATGGGCAGTCCAGCAGTCAGCGCCTGCAATTGCGGCATCAAAGCCGCCTCTCCCATGAAGCCCCGGGAGAACGCTTCACAGAATTGCGCAAGCAACTGCCCTTCGCGCTTCTCGGCCTGGATACGGACAACGGTCCCGTTTTCATGAACGAGACGCTGAAGGCCTATTGCGCCGCCGCCACATCGTCTTCACGCTCTCCCAGAGAACGCCGGCGGGTTCATGCCGAAATTGCGGCCGTCCTTGGTAGCCTTCATTGCCGCCTGCTCGGAAACTATATGACCGCTGGCGCAAGGGAAGACGAGGGTCCAGACCGGCACATAGGACGTGTTGAACACGACAACGCCCGTTTGATCGTCCTCGATCTCGACATGATCGAACGAGCCCAGCTCGCCCATACTCCCTGACTTGTACTTGATAATCCGTTCCAATGAGAACTTGACGTCCTTGGCAGTCATCTTACCGTAACCGCCGGTGAACTTGATGCCTTTCTTCTTCAGGCGTTGGATCCTGGCTTTTACACCTCGAGTTACGAAGTCAATGTGATGGATTGCCTTTATGCAAAGCTCACGCGTTTCAACCAGCGCCTTTGCATTAGCGATCAGAACTTCCGTCGGCACGCCCCCGGAACGCAGGTAAGCGCCTTCCATCCCTTCGAACCAGTCGGTCTGGCGCTGCCTCGGCGAGGCCCGGATGTGCATCCGACTAAGCCAATCGTCCAGACCATCAAATGCTGTCCGACGCACGGGCTGGCGATACGCAACAACGCCACCTTCACGAAGATATCGGCGAACCGTGTTGCGCGCGCATCCAAACTCCTGCGCAATTCGTTTCGCTCCCCAGCCTCGTTCGTGAAGGCCTACCATGTCCAGAACTTCTTCCCCCGATCGCTTTTCCAACCCCGCACCGTTCCAGACAATGCAGGTTGCGATGAAAACTCTCTCGCCATCGATTCTTCCTCTCAAAAGAGAGGGGTCTGTTCTTCGTTTCGTTCGGAGGAGTTCAAGCCCTCCGATCAACCGGTTCGGTTCAGACGAGTGGAAAGCCGCCGCGTCGGTTCGAGCATCGCTGGGGATTTAGGACCGGCAGGACTTCTGTACGAAGGGCCGTGATCACGGGGTCCGGGTGAAGTGTTTCCTAAGCAAACGCATATCTGGAGGATCTTAACAAGAGCGCTGCCGGGGAGCGGATATCGAACGCCCAGCTCGGCGAGCACCTCGATGACAAACTCACCGAGGGCCGCGACGGCCGTTTGAAGGTGCGGTGGAACATTTCGCGGATAGCTCGTGTGGAAACAAACTGCCGTCAAAGATTTGATCGAGGTGGTTTGCGACATAGTCAGGAACTCCGTCCTCGTCTTGACACAACTCGCCGCCGTTGTTGAGGCCCCTGGTTATGAGAAGTGCGTCGAGCCCGGCAGCCTTTGCACCCTTGATATCAGTATCAACCTGGTCGCCGACCATCAAAAGGCGGTTGGTACCGGCCCGAGCGATGCACTCGTCGAAAATCGGTCTTCCTGGCTTGCCCACAAACTTGACTGAGATCGGAGGAGCTCCAAACGGTGCTAGTCCTGCCTCGAGCATTGGCCTTATTATGCCAGGTCCGAAGAAGAGTGACCCATCCTTGCTCGGATAAATGATGTCCACGTTTGCCGCTATCATACGGGGCATTTCGCCCGTCTCGATCAGCCTGCGTTGAAAGATTGACAGGATGCGGTCGGCAGCTCGTTTGAAGTCGAAACCTTCGTCATCGAGCACCACGAGCGTGTCGAATGTCTCGGCCGTAGCGGCGAAACGAAGATGTGGATGCTTGCCGAAAACATCATGCGCAGCTTGTGGACTGCCTAGATAAGAAACCAGTCGACCGGCTTCCAGCTCTTCAAGTACGAAATGTCGTGCAACACCTCCCGCCGACACTATACGGTCAACTGTTGGAATTGGTAGTCCGGCGGCGCGAAGACGCGCCAATATGGTTTCATCAGATCCACTACTAACATTCGTCACTATGTAGTATGGACGCCCAGACGTATCAAGTCTGGTTAAGATATCATCAGCGCCTTGGATGGCGTCATTTCCGCTAATAAGGACTCCCGTTGCGTCGAAAAGTATCGCGTCATAGCAATCTGCCAGCGTATGGGAAGTTGAGCTTTCGGGAGGACCGGCGAGTGCACGATGGACCGAGTCCCTCCTTGGCTGAACTGCGCTCGCACTAGAGGACGGAAAACGGCCTGGACGCTCGAGGCTCACTTCGGGTGGTATATTGTCTTGGGACGCCTCAATATAAGCCCAGGCCAGCCACTTGCATAAAATCGAAAGGTCTTCGGACTCGACCGTAGGCCCCGCCCATATCCGGAATCCCGGGGGCGCGTCACCGTAGCTCCAAATGTCAAAAGCCGCGCCTTCTACCTCGAGCAGACGAGTCATCCGCCCTGCGATTTCCCCATCGTCCTCCGTCTCTCCGACTGCGAGTTGCTCTTTGAGAACCCGGAGCGTGATTGAACAGGCCGAACGTGAGGCGGGATCGGGGCAAGTCCAATCAATCCAAGGAGTAGAGTCCACCCAATCCGCCATTACAGCATAGTTATCGGCAACTCTGTTCAGAAGCGCGGATAGCCCACCACACGCTTCGGCCCAGTCGAGCGCAGAATGTATATCCTCGACGGCGAACATGCTGGGGGTCGAAATAGTGCGACCGCCAAAGAATGCTTCGTTCACGGACCCATCGGCATTGTGGAGCTTCATGAGCCTGGCTACGGGCTTAACCTCGCCGACCTTCAGCCGCGCCTGGGCCCGAGGCGAGAGCGCGATCATGCCATGGCCGCCTTCGCCGCCAAGCGCCTTCTGCCAAGACCAGCACAGAACGTCGACTCGATCGTAAGCGATACGCCTCGTAAAAGCTGCAGAGACGGCATCTGCGATCACAAGTCCGGCCCGGTCAGGAAATATCCAATCAAGATTCGGTGGGCAAACGCCGCTGTTGGTGCCGTTTAATACCAGGACAATGTCGTGATTGGGATCGATCCCCTCGGTGTGCGGGAATTCCCCGAAAGCACAAACGTGGCGCCTCTGCGAAGCTAGCGCTAACGTATCGATCTCATTTGCCCAATACCGCGAGAAGCTATCTGACAAGAATGTCTCGACTGGAGACGGGCCAAGAAGGTTCTGTAGGGCCATGCTGCATGCCCCAGTGCCCGAACCGGGCACGATACCGCAAATCCAGCTATCGGGCAGCTCTAGCAGAGCCACCATGCGCCTGATTACCCCTTTCAGCCTTTCTGCTCCTGCGGGGCTCCGGTGGCTTCGTCCGACATGTCGGAGCATGGCTGAGTGGACGCTCCAACCGGGATGTTTACGGCAAGGGCCTGATGAAAACCGCGGATCGGACGGCAAGACCGATGGTTTCACAGCCGCATTTTGTAGAGTCATGGCTGGCTCCAATCGGGAAAACGGATGCTCTGCGGAGACAACTGCGGTCAGGCAGATTTTCTGCACTTCAGCTCCGAGATTTTTCGGTCGACAAAACTTAAGCGTTCGTTGGCGGTGAGATTGGACAGGAGGTCGATAATCGCGGCATCAGATACGGTCCCCTCTTCGCGCAGCTTTTGAACATAGGAAGGATGAATGAAGTTTGAGCCCGCGAACTGATATGCCGCGCTTCTCCCCCAGCCATGTCGTTCGCGAAGCGGATCGAAGTGATGCAGGACGTGCCTCAGAAGCGCCTGCTCGACGGATGCATCGAGGTGATCGAGAACCGGCAGGAGCTGCTCGCTAGCTGTATTTCCGGCTCCACGGCCCATGCCGCCCATGGTGCAGTCTATCCAGGTCGCTCCAGCCATCGCGGCCGCCACTGAATTGATCAGAGCGAATCCTCGGTTGTCATGGCCGTGAAATCCAATGTCATACCCAAGTTGACCGGCAAACTGGCCGATCAATTCCTGAACACGGCTCGGCTTCATGGAGCCAAAGGAATCCGCAATATAAAGCACGTCAAGGCTGTCGATCCGCTCTAGCTCGTTCAGGCAGACCTCAACTGCTGCAGCATCAGCTGCGTCGATCTGCATCAGGTTCAAAAACACACGGAAGCTTCTCTGCGACAGCTCAGCGCAAATGTTCCGGCATGCCGCCACTTTGCTGTAGTGCGCCGCGACTCTTATGGTCGTTATCCGCCCTGGCCGTAATCCCTCTGCCAGGCGCGCCACGGCAATAGGTAAAGGCAGCTCGCTCGCAAGCACATCCTTGGCATCGATCATCACGCATGCTTCAACCAGGAGATCAGCAGCTACCTCTTCGGCCTTAGAGGTCGTCATACTGGCGAAATATCCGCTACTCTCAGGCTTTCCGGCGAGCCCCAGCTCGACCATGCGTACCGGGAGAGCGTTGATGGTAGCGACATAGTCCGAGACCAGTCCTGGTGGAAAATCCCAACTCGTGTAGTACCCACCGTCACGCAGGGTGCAGTCTAGGAAATTTAACACATCCGGTATCGTGCCTAGCATTGTTCCACTTTCTCCTCTCGCCACACTACGTCGAGGCGTCTGCTTGGATCAGCTCGCGGCGTAACCCCCATCCACATAGAGAATCTCGCCGGTGACGAATGATGCAGCTGGGCTCGCGAGGAAGATGTAAGGCCCGAAATATTCGGACAAATTCCCTCGGCGTCGCATCGGAGTGAGTTCCATTGCCCTGCGCTGGTAAGGCGTATCGAGACTAGGATGCACCCCATCCATGAAGTTGTTGATGAACCCAGGTGCGACGGCATTTACCCGAATGCCCTTGTCGGCCCATTCTACCGCCATGGTGCGCGTGAGTTGATTGACGCCTCCTTTGCTTGCAGCGTAGACAGCCAAGCCCGGTATGCCGAGTGAACCGGCCACCGAAGACGTCATAATGATGCTGCCGCCTTGATCGAGCATCGCTTGGGCGGAAAACTTGGCGCAATAGTAGTAGCCACGCAGATTGGTGTCGAGGATTTCGTCCCATTCGGGCTCCTCATAGGAATGCGCCGACTTGATGATGTCTGTGCCTGCGTTGCAGACCATCACGTCGATCCGCCCAAAACGATCGACCGTGCCATTAATCAGTGCCTTGCAATCCTCATGCGATCGCACATCAGCTCCGATAGCCATCACTTCGATTGCTTGGCCCGCAAGTTCGGCCTCGGCTCCGGCCAGCTCATCATTGTTGTGCGAGGAAAGAACCACCTTCGCCCCCAATCGTCCAAAGCAGGTGGCGAGGGACTTACCTAGCCCGCGGCTCGAGCCTGAAATGCAGACGACCTTACCGTCAATTCCGAACAGCTCTCGGTATCCTTCTGTGAGATTGTGAGTTGTATCGGGCATAATCGATCACCTACTCCCACCAATGTTTTTTGAGGCGATGTCCCCATTGTGGAACGTCGGCTCATGCGCGCCAGCTCAGGCGGCAAGATCAACTGTTTCGGCATGATCAAAGGATCGAACTTCAGAGATCACCCTCACGTGCGATTGAACGGCCAGGGTCGATATCGGCACTCTCTGCGTTGGCTGCGTTCATGCGACGGCTCCTGGCCCGACGAATTGTTCAGACGGTTGCACTTAGCCCGCCATCGATGACGATCAGTTGGCCGCTGATATAGGCGGCGCGAGGACTGGCCAAGAATGCAGCAACTGCTGCGAATTCCGATGGATCGCCAAGGCGTTGAGCCGGAGTCCTGTGCTCGAGTGCGCGAATGGCTGCGGCGTGGCTACCACGGCGATTGGCTTCGTGAATCGCAGTGCTGTGTGCTCCAGGGGCGAGCACGTTTACCGTGACGCCCTCTCCCGCCAATTCTTGTACGAGCGTGTGGCAGTAAGGCACCAGCCCCGCTCGTGCGACGCCCGACAGCGCGAAATGTACTGGGGTTCGGACAATAGCCTCGGAAGCGAGCATCAATATTCGTCCCGCGCTCGAGCGGCGCAGATGCGGCAAGGTAGCCGTCACAAGGTTTATCGAAGGCAAAAGCACTCGGTGGAATGCATCTTCGAAATCTTTAGGCGTCATGGCCGAGGGTGGTCCGGCAGAAACGCCGCCGCAGTTCGTCACCAAGATGTCGATAAGTCGAAACCGCTCCGCCGTCTCGGCAGCCCAAGCTGCTGCATCAGCACAGTCAGTCACATCGGTCGCGCGCGCGAGCACTTCGGCGCCGCTCTTGCGCAACCGATCCACCGCTCCTGAGAGCCGCTCGGGATCGCGCCCACAGATAGACAGGCGGCAGCCCTCTTTAGCCAACACCTCAGCGGTGGCGAAACCTAGGCCGCTGGAAGCGGCCGCGACCATTGCCACCTTGCCCTCGAGCTCTAAATCCATTCTCACTCCCCTTGACCTCGCTACCACTACGCACTTGGCAGAGATGCAGAGAAAAGAGCATGTGCCGTGCCAAGCGAAAGATCCTCTTAAAACAACATGATACGCCGCTGACAAAACACCGGCCTTGCTACTATGTCGAATTCACTACATGTTTGTCGCCATCATGCTCCGCGCTTTCGGTTCTGATCGCACAGGGGTAAGCGATTGAATTTTTGCCCCGCCCGCTCGTGGACGGGCCGGGCGACCTTAACGACGTTGATCGCGCTGAACCGACGGTTGGGCCTGAAAGAGATCCGCAGTTCCGCAGGTGCGTTGGCGAACTTTCCACCACGGATGAACGGTGGAGATGGCGGCGGACCGCCGGCAATGGTCTCGGTCCCGGCGCAGAGAGCTGACATGATCGCGGCCGCTGGGTTCGCCCATCCTCGACGAGGCGTTGTTGCGCATCGCCGCCCTCTACAAGATCGGGGACAGCATCCGAGGTTGTGACCCCGATCATCGCTAGGCTGTCCGCCATAACTGTCCGCCCACCGGTGGACGAGTTCTTCACCTGGCTGACAGCTCAGGCCGCGCGCGTCTCGCGCAAGTCCGACCTTGGCGAGGCCATGGCCTATATGGCCGAAACGCCAGGCCGGCTTCCGGCTGTTCCTGGACGACGGCCGCGTCGACATCGACTCCAACCTCGTCGAAAACGCGATCAGAAGTCCAGCCATGAACCGCCGCAACGCTCTTTTTGCCGGCCATGATGAAGGCGGCCGCAATTGGGCCCGTTTCGCCAGCCTGATCGGCACATGCAAGATGAACCGCGTTGAACCAGACGCCTACCTGCGATCTCTTCCTCCGCCTCGCAAATGGCCACCTCTCCAAAGACATCGACGCCCTCATGCCCTGGGTCTATGCGCAACGGATCAGCGCCTCACAATGAGCACGTCCGGGATTCCCCAACGTGCTCATAGTATAAGACCATCTGCAAGCGCTCGACCTGACCGTTGCAACAAGAAAATCCATGGGGCGGAGACGCCGCACACGTATTTACGACTCCCGGAAGGTGATCCTTAATATTCAGAGACCAGAATGATCCCTGTGAAGATTTGATCACGGCAACCCTTTCTGCGACGGCTGGAAACTCGCCAGTGAGGTTCCGTTCGTCGTAACCTGCAGCTCCCTCCACCACAGGTCTACTCTACGCTCTCATCTTCCAATTGGGAATGGAGCAGCCGCCGCATCGTCACTCGGATGTGAGGGGTAACGTCGGAGGGTATGATGCTACCGCTGTTCAGCTGTGGTTATTGCGACGAGTGGTTGTTGCGGCTACATATTCGTTCATACAGGTCGCCGAACGTCGCCGCCTCAATTATCTCATCCAATTGCGGCGACCTCCAGCGGTCGCTTTTAATTAAATGAGCTTGAAGTTCTGCGGCGAGCAGGCTGTCTCCCCCAACATCGAAGAAGTTGTCGTCCAATCCTATTTCTTTGGCGCCGAGAAGAGTCTTGACTTCAGCAAGGAACAGGCTCCTCGGGTCGCCGTGCCCGCACATGTTGTCCTTGCTTGTTCCGACTTCTTCGGGCGGAGGTGTTTTCTCCTCGTCTGGCTGCTCATCGGGCGTGATTGTCCGGACCTGGTCGACCCATTGCCTCACGCGTGGAGGAAAGAGTCGCGTCGCTACAATAACCTGGCCGTCGTCAACGGTTGCCAGTATGCGCTTGATGACGTCGATCCCCTCGTCGGAACTGAGCGCCAAATCCTTCGCCTGACGTGTCCGGTATGCGGCAGTCACCTGCTCATCGTAGGAGCAATCCCAGTCATCCCAGTTGGAATTGATCCACCGGACACCAAGTTTGCCCTGCACCTGGCGCGCAAAGGTGTCCATGAACCTGTTGGCCGCCGCGTGAGCGGCCATCGCGGGTCCACCGAGCATGGACGCAAGGGACGAGAAAAGGAACACGAACTCCGGTGATTGCCCGTGAGTGGACTGTATCCGCTGGATTGCACCATAAAGGTTGCGTGTCCCCACGAGTTTGGAGGCGAACTCACTAGCAGATGTCGTGTCCTTCAGCTCTGAAAGGAATTTCACATCGGGCAGTCCCGCGGCGTGAAAGATCCCGTCGATCCGCCCGAATTCCCGAACCGTTGTGTCGAGCGCGCCCGACAGGCTGTCGAAATCGGATACGTCGGCCTGACGAAGAATCACCCGACCTTTTGCGCCATCAAGCGCGGCCAGTCGGCGTATCCAGCCATCCTCATCGAGATCCACGCGCCCTGAACTCAAATGGTCGGGTACGGCAAGTGGGCTTATCGCGACGACCGTCGCCCCAAGGCTTACGAGATGTTCCGTCAAGGATAAGCCGATCCGCCCGACAGCTCCTGTGATCAGATAGACGCCCTTTGGTCGTAAGATCTCCCGACCGGATACCTGTGAAGCGAGGGCCACCTCGGAAAAATGCGGCACCCACCGGCGGTTTCCGCGGAGCGCGACGATCGCATCGGGACTAGGCACGTCACGCCCGATTTCAACCCCTAGCTGATAGGCTATATTCGGGTCGTCGATATTCAGATCAACAACCCGGCAATCGACCATAGGGTTTTCCTGCGGTAGCACGATGGCAGGACCGAAGACGCACGCTTTTTCGGGATCTACAGGTTCCTCACTGACCTGAACGATCCGATCGCCAACAATCCAGAGGTCGACCGGAGTCTTCAGCGCCAGTGTGGAAAGAACTCGCGCCAAATCGAGTATGGCATCGTAGCTCCGCAAAAGATGAGTCGTGCCCGGATCCTCGCACGCCTCCGCTGTGCCGCTCAGATGCCAGAGGCAGACAATGCGGCCAGCGGGACACTCCGAAGCGACCTCAGCATCGAAGAGCGCCTTCAGGCCTTCCCGGGTGGGATCAATGAAGATTGTGGACCCTTTGATTTTCAGGGGCGAATTTGAGGGTTTGGCTCGTCGGCAAACACGGACAACTTCATGACCCGCTTCCTCCAACTGCCGTATGATGCTGTTTGCCAGCACGTCGCCCGTGCGCTCCGCCTCACCAAAGGGCCGATCGGCGAGCACCAGCCAACGTAGCGCCTTTGCACTTCCGCCACCGGGAGCCGTGCGGGAGAGCATTTTCTCTGTCCACGTTTGCGCATAAATGAACACTTCCCCTCTGTGCCGTTCTCGCTCGTCGGGCTGCCGCGGAAGCCTCGGGCCCGCAGGCTGATCGTCCGGCCAGCAACGGTGACCGTCAAACGAGTACGTCGGAAGGGGCAGGCGCCGGCGAGTACCGAACGGCTCCAATTGATCACTGGCCCGCTTCCAATCCACCGCAACACCCGCGGCCCAGAGTGCCCCGAGGCATTCCAGAAGGACATGCCGGTCAGTGGACTCTTCATCATTCTCGTCGCGCGCGGCTGGGACAATCGATGGGATTCTGGTCTGGCGATCCTCTGGGTTGATCGATCCATGTGCGAAACGCGCCAGATTGCGCGAAGGGCCAAGGTCAATGAGTGCAGTTACACCAGCCGCGACCATGGTCTGGATAGAGCGATCAAATCGGATAGTCCCAGTTGCTTGCCCGCTCCAGTGGCTCTCCGGTAAGGGCACTTTCACCCCATGCAGGGATCCTGAATTCAGAGCAATGGCCACATCCGGCAACCGCTTTTCCACGATGTGAACCTGCGCATCGATGATCTCAGCCGCTGGTTTCATCAAAGGAGAATGACTGGGGACGCCAGCTGTATTAATGACGTGGTTGGGAAACCGTGCTTGTTCGAGCCTCTCCTGAAGCTTTTGGATAAGTTCTCGCTTGCCGGTGAACACGACACCGGTATTTGAGTTCACGACACCAACGCTGATCTCGCCAGCTTCAGATCGATCAGGCCAATCGTCCTCCATAAGCATACGCTCAGCCTCGTCCGGGCCGCATCTGGCCGCAAGCATAGCACCGTTGATACCAACATTCGCCATCGCGCGGCTACGAACTAGCGTCAGCCGAATAGCATCTTCAAGTTTCAATATACCCGCTAGGGTGGCCACGACGTATTCGCTCATGCTGTGTCCGACCAGATAATCGGGACGCACTCCACACAGTTCCAGCAAACGCGCCATGGCGTATTGCACTGAGAAAATCATGACATCGATTTCTTCGACGGAAGCAGTCGCGTACCCGTCGTCTTCCCCAAACATGACCGTCTCCAGGTCACGATCCAGAACCGGGCGACTACCGGCCGCACAAGTCAGGAAAGCATCGCGAAAATCCGGCACGTGATCGAACAGATCCTTGAACATTCGCGTGTGCTGCACTCCGCAGCCCGGCACCATGAACCCAATCGACGGCGAGGAAAGGGTCCGATCAGCCGCACGATCCCCCTCTTCTTCTAACTTCGCGATAGCCATGTCCAAGTTGCGCGCTACAACGACTGTTCGATGATCGAATTGGCATCTCGCCACGCGTAGCGTGTGGGCGACGTCGCCGAGATCGATCTCGCGCTTGCGCCGGAGGAACTTGGCTAGGTTCCGGCAGGCCCGGCTTAGCGCCGAGGGGGTCTTTGCAGATAGGCAAAGGGCGTGAGATCCCCGCGCGACCGATCCGGGCCATGCCCTTGCGTTGTCGCTGTTCCATTCCTGGAGCACGACATGGCAGTTGGTCCCGCCCATACCGAGGCCAGTGACTCCGGCAGTTCGAAGGCGCCCCTGCGGACGAGGCCAAGGTCTGAGCTGCTCATTGACGAAGAAGTGCGTGTCTTCCAGACCCAAATCTTCGTTCAGCCGGTTGATGTTGATGGTCGCTGGGATTACCCCGTGCTGAAGGGTGAGAACTGTCTTGATAAAGCTCGCGACCCCAGCGGCGAAGTTGGCATGGCCGATGTTCGGTTTGATTGAACCGAGCGCACAGGCGTTGCCCCTCTCTTGCCCCGCGAAAGCCTCTGCCAAAGCGCGGACCTCGATCGGGTCGCCGACCTTGGTGCCAGTGCCATGAGTTTCGATGTATTCCACGTCTTCAGCGCTGAGTGCCGCGGAGGCAAGTGCTTGGCGCACAACATCGGCCTGGCCTCGCGCGCTAGGCGCCGAGAAGGACGATTTGGCACGGCCATCGTTGTTGATGGCACATCCTTTTATCACTGCATGGATCGGGTCGTTTGCCGCAAGTGCATCTTCGAGGCGCTTCAATACGACGACCCCTACCCCATCTCCGAGCACCGTGCCGCTGGCATCGGCATCAAAGGTTCGACACACACCGTCCGAAGAATTGATGAAGTTCTTAGCAAACTGATAACCCGCTTGAGGGAAGGTGATACTCGCCCCGCCTGCCAGCGCCATGTCGCAATAGCCAGCCGCGAGCGACTGAGCCGCGACCGCGATCGTCACTAGCCCAGTTGAGCATGAGGTTTGCACCGACATGCTTGGGCCGTTGAGGTTCAGCATGTAGGACACGCGCGAGGCAAGATAGTCCTTATCGTTGCCGAGCTCCGTCAGCAAAGCGAGCGGAGCGTTAGTGGGATCGATGAGGCCGCCCCCGTTCAAATGGTGCAGTAGATAGAGGGGGAAGGATGAACCTGCGAACACCCCCGTCCGACCCTCATGCTGGGTGGGCGCATACCCGGCCGACTCGAGCGCCTTCCAGCAGCATTCGAGGAACAGGCGATGCTGCGGGTCCATCAGCGTTGCCTCACGCCTCGAGAGGTTCCAAAAATCCGGATCGAAAAGGTCCACATCGTTGAGATGGGCACCCACGCGCACATAATCGGACCGCTTCAGGACAACCTCCGGAATGCCCCGGGCCTTGAGTTCCTGCGCGGAGAGCGGGGCGATCGAGCAGACCCCTTGGCAGAGGTTTTCCCAAAGCGTATCGACGGTCTCTGCGCCGGGGAAACGCGCGGTCATACCAATCACCGCAATGTCCATCCCGGGGCCGCGTTGGCCGTCGAACGCCTTAATACGCGCCCTGCCCGCTGAGACTGGCGGTGTTTTGGGGAGCTTCCGGATTTGAGGACATCCCTGCTCGCCGCCGCGCTTGCGCAGAAGAGCCGTGAGTTCTTCGAAAGTCGGATTGAGAAAGACCTCCACTACGCGGAGATCCACCTTCAGACTTTGACGAAGCTGCGTGCAGAGACGGGCAGCCAGAAGGGAGTGTCCGCCGCAGTCGAAAAAGTCGTCGCCCGGATCAGCAGCTTTAGTCTGGAGAAGGTCGCGCCAAGCTGCGCCAAGTGCCGATTCGACCTCGTCGGTACCTGTCACTGGAGTGCACGCCTCTTTAGCGAGGTTGCGGAGGCGCGACCGATCAAGTTTCCCATTGGCCGCGATGGGCAATTCCGCCACAGCGACGAAGTCGGACGGCATCGCGTAGTGCGGCACCTCAGATTTCAAATGCGCCCGCAAAGCAGCCTCCCAGTCTTTGGCCCCATTCCGCAGGACTACATAGGCGATCAGTCGATCAGGCAGGCCAGTGGTCGGATCAAGCTCCGGCACAACGGCGGCGGAGCATACGGCAGAGTACCGAAGCAAAGCAGCTTCCACAGACCCGGGGACGACGCTGTAACCTCGGATCTTCACCATGAAAGCGCAACGCCCGATAATCTCCAATTGGCCACCGGGCAGCATGCGGCCAAGATCGCCAGTGCGGAACATCGTGCCACCAGCGCGGAATGGGTCGGGAAGGAACCTTTCCCGTGTCATCTCCGGACGGTTGAGATATCCATGCCCCACTCCATCGCCGCCGACGAAGATTTCGCCGAGGAAGCCCAGTGGTACGGGATCGCGCTGCTCCCCGAGGACATAGACACTGACATTGTGCAGAGGTGGCCCGACCGGGACGACCTTCCGAATTGTCGCAGGATCGATCTCGCTCAAGTCAATATGCGTGACATCATAGGTCTCTGCTACGCCGTAAAGATTGATAATTTTGACATGCGGCAGAGCATCCTTCACACGCGCAAGCAACGCTGCTGTTACCACCTCGCCTGATAGGTAAATCAGTCGGAGATCCGGAAGCCGGGAGGGGACGAGGAAGCCGCTGCTGAGAAGCACATCCAGCAGCGAAGGGGTTAATACTGTTCTAGAAATTCGGTTCCGCTCGAGGGATTCGACCAGTTGGGGCGGATCGTAGATAACGTCATCCGGTATCAGGTAGGCGGACATCCCGGCGAGGATCGGCCGCATTATCTCCCAGGCCAAGAAGATATTAACTGCTTCCCGCTCATCAGGCGTGTATGGCAGTGCGTGATAGCGCCATTGATAAGAGCATACAGCACTTCGGTGGGAGCAGACGATCCCTTTCGGTTCGCCAGTCGTGCCGGACGAAAATACGATCTGGGCCGGCGCATCGAGATCTACCGCTAGGGGATTGGCCGGACTGCCCTTGCCGAGTTTCGCTTCCCAACCATCGTCGAGCGACAGCGCAAGACCCGACCAGTCAGGCGGAAGGCTAGCTGCGAAACGGTTGTTGGTGACGACGATTTCCACAGATGCCTTCTCAAGCATCCGATTTAGCGCTGCAACGGGCTGAGCTTTGTCAAGAACGACGTAAGCCGCCCCTGTCTTAAGAATGCCGAACAGCGCCACGGCGTATTCAGGTGAGGTATCCATTAGGATACCGACGCGCGAACCTCGGCTCTGACCGTGTCCGAGGAGATGTCTAGATAGAATCTCGCTGAGGTCGTCGAGCTCACGGTAGGTTAAGACCCCAATCTCGGAGACGACGGCAGGGGCCTCCGGATTGAGGGCCGCTTGTTTACGGAATTGTTCATGCAGTGGTAGTTCGGGATAAGGCAGGGTCTCGCCAATTCGAATGGACGCTGGGAGTTGTGCCTTTACTTCCCCAACTTCACGCAGGAGGGTAGACACCACTTCCTCCGTCATGGAATGGGTGTAAAAGTGATCGCTATCAAACATAATCCGGGCGAAGCGCGACGTCGTAAGCCGACGCCATTCGTCTAGGTCATTGGCATTTATCGTTTCGTCTTGCACTCCCCCCATTGCGGTGATTGCAGCGCCGAGAGGCGTTGGTAAGTTCCGGTCGTAGGTCTCCGCAAGTTCAAAGTCGGCCCGCATCGGAGGCAGGATGAAGTTATGGAGGAGTTCCTCATTTGCCAGCGCCTCCTTGGGAACCAAACCAAGGCTCCGGACTACATCGGTTAACTTGTCATCCGCGTATATATACATGGGAGGCTCATCCGCCGGCACATCCGCCGACGGGTGAGCAGACACGACAACATGGAAGGGAGATGGCCGACTGGCCTTCTCCAGGGAGCGGGCGATCTCGTAAGCCACGAGGGCACCTACGCTATGACCGAAGAAAACAAAAGGCCGGTCGCTGTACCCGCGGAGCGCCTCAGTGACCATGGATACCAGTACGTCCATGCTGCGGATGAGGGCCTCAGCTGACCGTTTGCCGCGCCCGGGAAGATCGAGGCAAATAAGATCAACGTCGTCGGGGAGATATTCCGACCAAGTACGGAACGAATGGGCGCCCCCCCCTCCATGAGGGAAACAAATTATCCGATACGACGGATCAAGTGAACTCTTCAAAACACTCAGCAGTGCTTCAGATTCTTTGCGCGATTGTTCCATCTATCATATCACTCCACATCCATTGCATTTTCGATAAACATAGACATTCGTTTTTACTGAACTTTTTCCAATCAACTCTCGATACATTGCTTTCCATCTAGTCATTGATGAGACGGCAATGGCCAACCATACACGATGTAATTCCAACCGGTTACACAGCACGTCGCACAATGATGCTACCTTCTAGAGGTTGTTGCACCTCTTCTCAATATATGTTCCGTCACATAGCTCTGCGAGTTCTTGTGATAACCGAGCCGTTCGAATGGTGACGCGAACCTGTTCGCGCAGTCCGTCGGGTAAGACATACCCGAGCGTGAAAACGCCGCAGCAGACTGTGGTGTCGTACTCGAACTGGGGTAATTGAAACGCGGCCCGTTGAGGTCGACATCGCCTTTGACGTGGAGGTAGACACGAATTTGCCGAGCCTCTCGACCACCTTATCTGAGACTCGAAACCATCGGGTACCTGAGCCCGAGGCGCTTCATCTGCCCAGTGACGAGGCCGGTTCCGTACCCAGCGTCTAGGATTTCCGCGGCTGCACGGTCTTTGGGCAAATACGCCGCCTGCACGGCGCTTGCGAGTTCTGCAAGGACCGGCGGCGCGATACTCCTCACGGCCGACATCCGAATCATAGGACCTCGCCCAGCCGCGATAAAAGGAAGCCAAGCAAGTGGCGGCGCCGTCGAGTGCATGCGAAGCTTTGATGCGCTCTAGCGCGGCTTGATCCGAGGTGCTCATGAGACTTCTTCCGTGTAGCAGATGGGTGTCAAAAGGATTTTATAGGCACACGCGAGGTCCGCGACTGAAAGTGTAACCAGTACTTGGCCGCGATGCGGTTAATCGTGACGGAAAAGACCAAAGTACCCAGGCTCCACGCTATTAGCGCCACCATTGATGACCATGACTCGCATCCGGGTTCGTTGGGCTCCTCGATAATAAGCGGCTGAGGTGGGTGGGGGCGGCAGAAAAGGCTCCGGTAAGCTACCTGGAGATCGCTCATTTGGGTGTTATTCAGCAGAAACATCATTCCAGCTCTCAACTTGATCCGTACGACGGGACCGGCGAGGAATTCTTCGTTTAGGCGAAGCCGGTCTCGCATCAACTGATCCCCAATAAGCAAGCTATACCCGCGAGATCGGATTTGGTCGCCAAGTTAGACCGGGCTTTTCGACACAAAGGATAGCAATGCGATGCGACTTCAGGAAGGGCATGTTTGTAAATCTTAAGTTAATTGCGCGTAACTAAGTTTCCACTGACGGAAAAACTTTTAGCACAATCCTAACGCATTCATTCAAATGTTGATGTCGCCGAACTCAAGCTATTTTGTTGTTTTAAAAGTATTTTAAGCGCTGCCAGCCGCATGTGAGGCACTGCTGTCGGAGCAAAAGCGAACACGTACTGCTTGAATCTCGTTCAAGATCGGCGCTCGTTGATGATCGCTGCGGTCAACGGCTAGGTGCGGCGCGGCAATCACCGTGAGAGCGCGTACGATCCGCCAGTATGACGCCCTGCCGCTGGAAGAGAGTCGCAAGGCCATCGAACGGGTATATGTGCCGTCTTGACGTCTTCGAAGACCGAATTCAGACGATGATTGGGCGGCTGGAAAAGGCATTTTGTCAGGTCGGCCCGATCAACGTACGAGACCTGGACCTATGCGTCGGTCGGGCGGCAATGAGTCCCCTTAAAGTACGTCGCCCTTTTTTAGATGGCCAATGGACTAACAACATCAGGCATAGAGCTGGCGGTAAACGTGCGCCCCAAAAGACGCCAAAGGTCGGAGTCATGGTTTTTTGCGCAGCAAACCTGGCAAGTTGCACACGTTCATTGCCATCGACCGCACTTCAAAGTTCGCCCCTTCCGCGCCGGGCTGGCTAACGGTTAAGGAACGACGTTCGCTCGGGCGCGTAGGAGATTGCACGTCCCTTCGTATTGAACCACGCTAGCCGACAGGACCTATCTCGACACGTCATCGCGGCGCACCGCCAACCAGGTCAACACGTGGCCCGCTTTGATTTCAAAGCTAACGTCGAAGTGTCCGCCCTTGGGCAATTCCTGAGAAAGGGTTCGTGTCAGATGCAGTCGTAGACGCCCGTCGCGAGGCACCGTGTGCAGTTGGGCACAGTCGAATCCGAAAAAGTCCCTAACAGTCGGATAGAGCGCTTTGAATAGCGTTTCCTTCGCTGAAAAAAGCAGCGTGACCAGGCAGTCTGAAGAAACAGCCGACTGTCGAGCTATCAAGGCACGTTCATCCTCGTTGACGGTGGTGCTCAGGAGCGATACCAGAGCATGGCCGCTGGCCAGCGCCTCCACGTCAACGCCGACTTGCCATGTCCCGTCGGCGATTGCAAAACACGCGCAATGCCCTCGTGCATGGGATATCGAACCCGCAGAACTTGGAGGCCACAGAGGGGCCCTGTCTGGACGGATCGGAATCTGGGGAGCGGCTTGACCCAGCATATGCAAAGCGGCGCGAGCGATAGATCGACCGGCGAGAAACTCGGCACGACGTATGGGCAATGCCCGCGACAGGCTGATGGGACGCTCTATCGCCATCAGGTCAAACAGGTTCTCCGTGAAGCTATCGAAATTAAACCTCCCATGCAAAAGAATAGCATCGGGCAGCCTGGGATCATGCAAATCGACATTGACGAAAAATCCGCGGGAACTGGCGATTAGGCGATCAAGTTCACCATCGATAGGGCTGGTCATGCTTCACAGGCGCGGAAGAATGCACTCACCAAGCTCAATCACGCCAAGTGCTTGGACGTCGGTAGCCTGACTGTCGGCGTCAGTGCGGATCGAAGGGCGACAGCATACGATATTGATGTGTTTTTGCACTCTTAGCAGATCGATCTGCGTCAGTTACATTGATGAAACCAGCGGGCGTCCGTCATTCATAACCCGAGGATGGATCTCGGCTGGTACGGACGGGGAATGCTCTGATACTTCCTATCTTTCGGTGTTGCTATTTCGGCTCGTTGGATTGCGCCGCCAAATCCCTGAAGATTGGAAATCGCTAAAGGTTCCAGCCTAAAGCCTCATCGTGTCGTGGCGGCCTGCATTCGCAACGAACCTGAGGGCTGCATTGCCTGAGCGAATTGCCATGCTCACCAACATTCTCTGTCAACGGTGAAATCGCTTCCACCTTCCTTGATGCTGTTTACCACTCCAGCGCGATGATGGATGTGTATTTTTTGTAAAATTCGGCTTCGGCCGACGCGTTTTCGTTCACGCAGCGAAATTCACTGGGACCAAGCCGGGCGAGAGCCCAGTTCCGGAGCGCGGGAAGGATCCATAGGCGGACACCAACGAAGTCACCGCGGGCCGAAGTTTTGCCCGGTTAGCGGACGCCAATCTATATGTTCCAACCCGTATAGGCGGCGACCCTTCGTCGATGAGCCCTCCGGTACCTTCTGCCGGGTGCGGGAGTCGAGGCTTAAGGCAGTAAGATCCGACTTGTTGGGCCGAACCAGATCCATGTGGCTGACCCCAAGTGCCAATGCCAACTGGACAGTTCGAAATACCTCGCCTTTGGAGCCGGATTTTGATTCACTCGGCGCGTTGATTTGGGCGGAGGCAGTGGATGCGGAGACAGGCTGGTTTCTGGGACATTGACGAGCCTGATCCTTGACCGCCTCGACTGGCAGCCGGGAGATGCCATGGCGCTGGAGGCAGCGGTGCAATGCGCTACGGCTGAGGTTGGGGATGGTATCCCTCAGGCAACCGAGCACGTCGTCCAGCGGCAGCAGCGTCTTCTGGCGGAAGGCCACGACAATGGCCGCCGTAGCGAACTTACCGGCCATGGCTAGCGTCGAAGGTCCCATCCCGTGTGGCTGGTGACGGGCTGGATGAGGTTGTACGATCTCTGGATCGGGGCCAGCGTAGCGTTCTCCGCGAGGATACGTGCGACGAGGATGGTCTTGCCGGGTTATGACTCGGGGTGTCGGGTTAAGTGGGTAGCGGTTTGGCGGGCGGCGTGATTCCGTCGGGCCATGACGGAGCCAGCAGATACCTGAGCCCTGCGGACCTGCTCGACATCTGGTCATCGCTCTGGCGCGCACCGCGGCCTTCGCGACGCGATACTTCCGGATTACGGCCGGCCGCGTGATCGAGATCGGAACCCAGGTCATGATTTGACCGTAGGGCAAGCCGCATGCACCTGAACAACGCGTAGCGCCATGAACTGCGTAACAGTTTCGTTTCGGAGACAGCTCTTTCGGGCTGTGAATCTGGCGGCGCTGGAACGGCTTAAGTCGACGTGGCAGCCGCGCTGGCGCCGCTCACCACGAGTGCTCCGGCGTCACTAATACCAAGAGTCATGGGGTTTGACCGACATGGGCCCATTGGCGCATGCCGATTGATGTGATGGTCTCGGAAGCTGCGAGGAGTTTCTGCCAGGCGTCGCAGGCCGCATCGATGATATCGTCATAGCTGTCGAAGACACGGTTGGAGAGCCAGTTCTGGCGCATATACTGCCAGACGTTCTCGACCGGGTTCAGTTCCGGCGCGCGCGACGGCAGGAAGATTGGGGTGAGTGTCCGGTATGCTGAGGTTTGCGGTGGTGTGCCATCCGGCGCGATCCATGACGAGTACGGCATGGGCGCCCTTTTCGACATGGCGGCTGATCTCGTTGATATGGATTTGCATGGCCTCGGTATCGGCAAACGGCAGTGCGAGAGCCGCCCCGGTACCACGTGCTGGGCAGATGGCGCCGAACAGGTAGGCGCTCTTGTAGCTCTGGTCGGCCGGCTGTCGCGGCCGCGTGCCGCGTCTGGCCACTGCCGTACAATGCCGTTCTTCTTGCCGATGCGGGCTTCATCCTTACATGAGGGTTCGACTGTCAACGCGATTATTGCATTTGCTTCTCCGCTTTTCGGATGGTCGGGCCACAACAATGGCGCGCACCAGAATGCCTCTTGCACGAGGCGTAGCCCCGGCGAGACGCGACCCACCTGAAACGCGGCAGCTATGAACTGCCAAAGAAGAAGACGGTCGCACTCCCCCTATCGCAGCCGACCAAAGTATGGTCAGCGGCAATTCCTGTTTGTCTATGCTGCGGTTGCGGCCTTCGCACGGATATCGGCGCCTGCCGGCAGCACCCGGTTTTCGGCGTAGCGCCAGAGTGCTATCAGCAACTTTCGCGCCATCGCCACGATCGCGATCCGCCGTGTACGCCCGGTCAGCTTACCGACGCGATCACGAAACCCACTTGGCCAGATCGCTGCCGGGCTGGTAGCGAAGCCAGAGCCATGCAAGCTGGATCATCGTCGTTCTGGGTTCCCGGCCCGACTGATCCGCCGATCCCTGTCTGTGCCGCCGCTTTGGGAGGGCATCGGCGCGATACCGACGTAACTGGCGAGTTGCCGCCGGTTGTCGAACGAACGGTAAAATACTTGGCGCGTGAGCACGGCGGCGAAGTTCGCGCCGACGCCGCGGATAAGGCACAGGCTTGCAATCTTTCCGCAGGCGTGGTCTTTCGGATCGGCGTTGGCCGCCTCGTCTCGTTCAGCTTCGACCTCCCGGATCAACTCCAAGGTCATGACGAGCCGGGGACGCAGACGGTCCAGCTCGGCCCGAAGATGGTGCGGCAAATCACGGCCATCACCGGTCCGGACAGCTGCAAGATCACGATCCCATGAGCGTAGGGAAGGTCTCTTGTGTATACCCTGCGTGAACAGCAGTGCCTGGATGCGATCTCGATGCGCAGCCTCTCCTGCACCAGGTGCTCGCGCTCACGGTGAATGCGCTTGGCGTCCTCCTCATCTGGCGTGGGCACCCGCACCATGCTGCAGGCCTGACGGTCCCCTTGAAGGTAGGCGGCAAGCACGCGCAGCATGCCTTCCGCATCGAGCCGTTCGGTCTTGGCCCGACGGGTACGCCGATTGATGAGAATGCTGGTCGGCTCGATCACGTGATTGGCGATGCCGTGCGTGGTCAGGAACCGATGGAGACAGAAGCCGTCACGCCCCGCCTCGAAGCAGCAATAAAGTGCTGGCGCTGCGCCTGACCGCCGGCGAAGCGGGCACGCAGCAATGAAAGATGCGCCAAAAGTGCGGTTGTGTCGCCGGCGTCGATCTTGTGTAGGCGGGGCTTTTTAACTCCCGGCAAGCGGGCGGCAACGAGCCACGTTGATCGGCTGAGTTCAATCGCGATAGTGATGACGTTCTCTAGGTCGATGGTGTTCGAGGACATGATGGCTTCCTTTGCATGAGGTCGGACATCCGCCACTCTCGACGATCTCCGCCCTCATAGCATCTGGAACCAAAGCTCCACCTTCGTACGCGGCGGTAGGTCGCAAAGATGCGCCTTCAGCGTGCGTGGCCAGTTTTATGGAATGGCCCGCCCTCCTTTGAGGCATCGGCTAAAGATGCCTGTGTTTGGAAAGCGGAGAAGGACGAGCCATGACGATCATGATGCTGGGAATTGACCTTGGCAAGACGGATTCAAGCGGTCGTCGCAACACCTGAACGAAGGAGGTTGCGATGGGCATTGGAAAGCGACGATCACACCGTTCTGGACGGGCGCCGTTGCCGTCACCGGGACGTCCGCCAGTGGCGGGGCGATCTGAACTCCAGCGATTCTGGTTGGGGATAGCGCAGGGGCTGACCAGCGAAGATGCTGCGCTGGCGGCTGGTATGTCGCAGCCTGTTGGAACCAGATTGTTCCGACAAGCGGGCGGCATGGCACCAGCGATGTTCAGATCTTCGACCAAGCCGCCGTCCGGGCGGTACCTCTCGTTTGCGGAACGTGAGGAGATCGCACTTCTTCGCGTTCAGGGCTTTTCGAGACGCGAGATCGGACGCCGACTCGGCCGATCCGCCTCGACCATCTCCCGCGAGCTACGACGCAATGCGGCGACGCGCAGCGGCGGCCTAGAGTATCGTGCATCGACAGCCCAATGGCATGCCGAGCGATCGGCCCGTCGACCCAAATCGACCAAGCTTGCGCTCAACACAACCTTGCGCACTTATGTGGAGCAGCGACTGGCCGGCGTCGTCATGACCCCGAGTGGCGCCGCCGTTCCTGGTCCGGCCGTTCGGTGGAAGGGCCGGCGGCACGATCCGCGAAAGGATCGGCGATGGGCCAGGGCCTGGAGCCCGGAACAGATCGCCCGACGCTTGCCGATCGACTTCCCGGACGACAAGACGATGCGCATCAGCCACGAAGCCATCTATCAAGCTCTCTTCGTTCAGGGTCGGGGAGCGCTACGCCGCGAACTGTCGGCCTGCTTGCGAACGGGGCGCGTGCTGCGGGTCCCCAGGGCCCGCGTACGCAGTCGAGGTAAGAGCTTTGTCTTGCCGGAGATCATGATCAGTCAACGCCCCGCCGAAGCGGCCGATCTCGCGGTGCCGGGTCACTGGGAAGGAGACCTCATCCTTGGTCTTGGCAGCTCGGCGATCGGCACGCTGGTTGAGCGTACGACACGCTTCACGATGTTGCTGCATCTTCCCCGGCTTGCGGGGCATGGCGAAGCTCCGCGCATGAAGAATGGCCCTGCTCTCGCGGGACACGGGGCCGAAGCCGTGCGCGACGCGATTACGCGCACCATCATCACCTTGCCCGAAGAACTGCGCCGTTCGCTGACCTGGGATCAGGGAGCCGAAATGGCTCAGCACGATCGTCTCAAGATCGACGCGGGTGTCCAAGTCTAATTCTGCGATCCGCAAAGCCCCTGGCAGCGCGGCACCAACGAGAACACCAATGGGCTGCTGCGTCAGTACTTCCCGAAGGGCACCGACCTGAGCGTCCACAGCGCCGACGAGATCGCCGCCGTGGCCACGGCCCTTAATGCCCGACCGAGAAAAACCCTTGGCTGGAAAACGCCGGCAGAGGCGCTTGACGAGTCGCTGTCGTGAGTGAACACAATCTCGTCGCGCGTCTGCGTCGTCATGGTCGGCCCGAAGAGACGCCGATCGCCATCGAACGCCCCAGCGGACTGCTCGTCGACATACTGATCGAGGCGGGCTTCGTCGTCACGCCGGTCCATCCCAACGTCGTCAAGGCGTGCCGACCGCGCTACCGCGCCGGCGCCGCCAAGAGCGATCCTGGTGATGCCTACATCCTTGCCGACATCCTGCGTACCGACGGCCACAGGTTGACCCCACTCAAGCCACAGTCCGACGCCATCAAGGCGCTGCGCGCGCTGGTCCGCGGTCGTGATGATCTCGTCGCCACAAGGCTCGTGCTCGCCAATCAGCTGCGCGCCATGCTCGAGAACTTCTGGCCTGGCGCCGCCAACCTGTTCGCCGACATCGCAAGCCCGATCGCGCTGGCTTTCATCCAGCGCTACCCGACGCCCGAAAGCGTTGCACGCCTGGGAGAAAAGCGCATGGCCGCCTTCCTCGCCCAGAACCAGTATTGCGGCCGGCGTAGCGTCGCCGAGGTGCTCGGCCGGTTGCGCGCTGCTCCCACCACAATCGCCGCTGAAGCCGAAGCCGATGCCAAGGGCGAACTCGCCCGCGCCACGCTTCTGCTCTCGAAAGCCTCCTCGCCCAGATCGCCAAGCTGTCCAGCCGCATCGACCATGCCGTCGCCGAGCTGCCCGAGGGAAAGATCGTCATGTCTTTTCCGCGCGCCGGAAAGATCTGCGCCGCACAAATCACCGCCGAGCTGGGCGACGTGCGCGCCCGCTTCCAGAGCGAGGATCACCTCGCCGCCGAGGCTGGCGTCGCACCCGTCACCTACCAGAGCGGAAAATCCCGCGCCGTCGCCTGGCGATGGGCCTGCAACAAACGCCTGCGCGCCGCCGTCACCTGCTTCGCCGACAACTCCAGGCATGCCAGCCCTTGGGCCGCAAAGGTCTATCAGGACGCCAGAAAGCGGGGATGCAGACACCCTCATGCCGTGCGCATCCTCGCCAGAGCATGGCTCAGAATCCTCTGGCGCGCTTGGCAGGACGGCAGTCTTACGATCCCTGCAAACACCCCGCAGCAAAGGCGTTGCTCTCCAAAGGTTGACACAGGAAGTCTCATGCGACAGCCGGGACGCTGGTCCCGGCGCCGATTGGTCGACAAGACCATCGGTGCCAGCCGTGTTGAACCGATGCACCCAGTCGCGTAGCGTCTGGCGATCCATCCCGCCGATCCGGGCCGCATCGGCCCGGCTCATGCCGTCCAGAACCGCCGCGATCGACAACAGCCGGCTGCTCTGGCGCGCATCCTTTGAGTTCCGGGCAAGACGGCGAAGCTCCCCCGCCGAAAAGTCCGTCCGTAACTTCACCGCTGATCCCATCGCCGAATCTCCTTCGGCAATAGGGAATCACGGCGCGCAAATCGGTCAAAATCACAAAAGAGTCAGCAGCCAAGACCGTTGGTATGAGTGCGCCTCCGGCTCTATCAGCTATCAGCCACTCGGGGTGCGCACGAAGATTGGGAGCTAGCGCGTCGCGCACCCACACGACAGCAGGCCCTCACGCTTTTTTCTCATGTCTGGAATGCCCGGCATCACCGGCTTGGTGGGCTCGACGAACAGGTCGAGCGGCAGTCACTTCATTTGCACCTTCTAGCAGGCTTCTCTGATTGGGGTCGTTGAGGTCAAGCTCCTGCTGATAATTTTCCGGACCATGTCGCCCCGCGGGTCACTCGCTTCTCTTCGCGGTCGACGTTAGGCCGCCGCATGATGGGGTCA
>NZ_JARAKC010000035.1:0-28837 GCF_049887195.1 Mesorhizobium abyssinicae | reverse complement strand
CAATCTGACCGGCATCTACACTTGGGATGCGGAGCATCAGATGCCCGAAGGCTTCCGGTCGCTCAGACCTCCGACGAAGCTACTTCGTGCCGCCGCCTGACGTTCCTGCTCCGTTCAGCCTTAGCGTACGATTTCGCACTGCTCTTGTTCCGACCCCCTGAAGAAGCGCGACAGACCAGATTTCGATCCTTCCCAGGTATCGCGGACCCAGCTTGAATAGATTTCTCGTAGCGTCGGTTCTTCAACATTCATGGCATCAGCCTCGGCGATCGAACCAAAAGAGGAGTCTTCCCTCTATACTTCATTAGCAGCGAGTTGTGAGGTAGGCCATAGCGTTGGGCGGACGGGTCAGTTGGCCGCCGAACAAGAATACCTGCACCGAGGATATTCGGAGCAGCCGAAGAATTCACCGAACCTGCCGCTCTTTCTAACGACGTGACCGCTACAGCTTTCTGTCGGGCAACGGGACTTTGGTGCCTTGTTGCGATATTTCCGTTTCTTGAATTCCCACGGATGAACGTTGTCCTCGAATGCCCATATGCCGCGCTTTGCGCGTCTGGCTTCCTCCAGCGCATCCAGATATCGCTGGTCAGGCCCGTATCGCTCCAGGACCCAAGCCCAGCCATTGACGACCATTTCTAACTCGACGTTTCGCGTTACGCGGAGGGGTGCCCCAAACGTCGCTATGACATGAGGGCATGACGACGGTGTTCTGAACTCCCCGGCCGCGTAGTCCAGCGTTAAGTAGGGAACGCAAACGACGCGGCCGTATGTGTCTACCGACCGCCCGGTATTCATCTTCATCAAGATCGCAAGTTCAACCCACCTGTCGCCGATCAGGGAGGTGAGGAAGTCCTTGGCTTGAGGGCCGCCTGGCTGCTCCATCTCCGGAGCATCGATGAATCCGAATCTCGCGGTTATCTCGATCTCGGCTTGATCCCTTGGGTTTCCCGTGATCTCGGAAACCTTGACGCGAGTCAGAAATCCGTCGCCATCGAATACCTTCAGCACCGGAACCCTGATCGTGTCCGTTTGCGGATTCTCAGGCACAATGATCACGGGATTTACTTCTGGAGTCATTGTATGGGCGGCCGTGGATTATCGAGACTATACCGCTCCCCTTTTTCCTTTCGAAAGTCCTAAATTAACACTGCAAAAAACAAGGCACATCCGGTTGGTCTAAAAATATCCCGGGGAGCCAAGCGTAGCGCGGCGGGGCAGAGCCCCATGAGGGGGGAAGGAATGGCAAAACTCAATTTTGACACGAGAGGCTACGCCTTCAAAGCCGGACTTGACGTGCTTCGGGAGGGGTATGCTTCCGCCTCAAAGGCGCTAGCCTCCGATGTTGAGCGCGTGAAGGCCAAGGCCGCAGCCTATGAGGCCTCAGACGAATTTATCGGTGACCGCGACGACGACGGCAATATTCTTTGGGAGCAAGGACGCGTGCTCAGCATGCAGCAGGAGACCACTGAGGAAGCGCTGATGGCACTGCGCAGGGCCTACGTTCTTGTCCTCTATCATCATTGGGAGCGGGCAATTCGCGCATACACAGACAGCGGCGGGAGCGCCGATCATGAGAAGCTTGTGAAACGCGCAACGGCTAAGGGCTTGCCGATCGACACCCGGCTAGGTGTTGTCCGCGATCTGGCGAACGCCTTAAAACATGGCAAGGGCGGCGCGTTGCAACAAAGCTGGCCGGATGTCTTGACCTTCAGGGCGCGCTTACACGAGCCGCGAGACTGGTATGAGGCCATCAAGCCTGAAGACGCTCATGTTGTCGAAGTCTTCGAAATCATCGCGCAGTCCGGTCCGAGGGCTTGGCCGCAGAGCAATCCTTCCCCGCTCTCTCTGGCGGAGTCCTGAATCTCGTTCCGTTTCTGCTTTGCCGCTTTCCGTTTTGCGTCATCCCGGCGGCCCTTCATCCCCATGGAACGGGGCGCAGCCCCGTTTCCTTGGGTCGGTTGGGATAAGTGAAAGTGGAGCCGAAGGCGCAGCGGAAACGGTCCCAAACATTGTGCCGTGAGCACCTATCTCCTCTTCCTCCATTATGCCGTCGGGATCGGGCGGCAGTCCTTCGAGATCCCGAGCCTCGCAGGCTGCATCGTTCTCCGCTCTGCCTCCAGCTTCGCTTCCTCCTTCGCGTCGATCATCCCCTGAGCCGTGGCTTTGTCGGTGATGATCCACTCGTCCACCTTGAGCAGGACTTGCCTCATCGTGTCTTCCGAGGGGCGGACGAAGGCCCATGAGCCCTCGTGGTCTGTCACTATGACTATTTCCCCTTCGTCCAGCGCCTCCATGGCGGTAGCCCTTTCCTTCGCCTTGCCAGAGGCCGTGACCACCGGGGCGGCAATGCCGACGGTTTCCTTCACCGTCTCGCCGAAGGCGTTTTCCCGTTCCTTCCGGACGGGGACGGGCGGAAGCGGGAGGGGGGTGTCCGACGCGATGCCAAGTTCGCCGCGCAGCCATAGCCACTCCGAGGCGTGAAGGTCCCGGTCGGCCCAAAAGCCCACGGCGATGCACGCTTGGTAGGCATGCGTCGCGGCGACATCGTTCAATGCCTTCACCGCCTCCTCCGCCCGTCGCTCCACCGTCACCTTCGCGTCCTCAAGCCGCGCGGCCTGCCTTTCCGGGGTTTCCTCTGCCGCGCCTCTCTCCAGCCACTTCAGCCTCTCCTTCCATTTTTCTTCAGGCTCAACCAGTCCGAGGAAGCGGCTCGGCATCGAGGGACCCCGCAATTCGTGGAGTTCCTTCGCCGCCCCGTCGTCGGGGTGCTTCGGGAGGAACTCGACGCGCTGACGGTCATCCGCCAGGAGTGCTCGCGCTGCAACCACCCTTGGGCGGCCATCATCTGATCGACCGATAGGTTCATGCGCCGATCGTTGGGCCACTCGCCGCGCTCGGCGGCTTTCCAGAAGCAGTCCCACATCCGCCCCGGCGACCGCTGCGAGTCCAGGCCTATCCAATTGTGAAGTCGCGCATCCCGCTCTTTTGCCCAGACGGCATGCCGCTCGATGTCGCTCCCGGGCGCTTCGTCTTCAGGAATACCACCCTCCGCCTCGAAATCGTCGCCTATGCCCTTCGACAGGCGCAGGCTGTAGCGGGTGGTGTACTTCGCGATCGATGCCGCCGTTTCCGCACTGAATTGCTGGGTCGCCAGCGGGAAGACCGAGGCCGCTGACCGCCTCGACGGGAAGACCTTCCGTCAAATCCGTCGCCTCGGCTTGCCGTGATGCGACGTGCTGGGCCTCGACACCAGGATTGCCGAGGACCAGGCCCTACAGGCCTTTTTCGAATTGCGCGCTCGCGAGCCCCACGATTGGCAGCGACTTTTCAAGGAAGTCACCCAACCGCCTTCACGCCATTCGGAACTGGCGCCGCGAGGGCTGGGAAATCCTTGCCCGCGTTCGCGCACAGGAAGCCATTGGCCTTGACGTGTGTCTGCCGTCTACCCTTGCCGAGGAATTCAGGATGCCTGGTCGCGGCATGCGGAGCTTGAGCAGAGCGTAACTGAAAGATTAATTACGCTCTCACCTCCAGAGGGGCACAAAAGCGGGAATGAGAGTTCGCGTCGGCTGTCGGAACGGCTTGCTACCCCCATGCCTCTATCTCGTAGTCGGAAGCGAACGCGAGAAGACCAGTCTCAATCGTGCGCCAGGTGATGCGGAGATCGCGAAGATCGTCGGGTGTGAACTCTCGTGCGTGGTGTGATGCGGCACGCAGGCGGCCGGCGTCATCCAGCAATGCGGCAAGAGGTTGCGGATCATCGAAGCCAGCCTCAAAGACTGCTGCAAAATGCTCGGGGTTGCTCATGATGCGGGCGTAGTGCGCATAGTCGGCGTGATCGAGCACGTCACCGCCGCGCTTCTTCCAGCGTCCAAGAAGGTCCCTGCAGCCGCAAAGCGGAAGGCGAGCCTCGGCCCAGTCCTCACCGTAGGTGTCGGCCATTACCGCATCCACGACCTCGCGCAGGGTTAATTCATAACGATGGACGAGCGATTTTGCTTTTTTAATGTGGGGAGCCTCTGCCTTGCCCCGTAGCCGCGCCCTGAACCGTCGGCGCTTTTCGGCTCTGCTCAACAGACGCAGCCTCGGCCACCGTGGCAGGACGAGCCCAGCAGCATCCAGGAACCTGCGATACTCGGCCAGCGTGTCCAGGGCGGGCATCGACGAGAGCGCGAACGCCTTGCTCGCCGCCATGAAATCACGATCTACCCGCATGCTCTGGCTGATCAGGTCGGAAAACGCCGAGGCGCGCGAGAATGCAGCAAGGTGTGATTCCATGTCCCCGACGCCCAGGAGATCCAGCACCACAAGCTTCGAGGAGAGCAGGTCGAACGGGGTGCGAAAAGCCTCCAAAGCCGACGGCAAGGCGAGCGTCTGAGCTAATCCGGCCTGTTCTTGTGCGAATGCAAATGCTGACGGCGTGATCAGTTGTTTCGCGAACAGATCGTCGCGCGTCCGCACTAAGTCCCCGAGGGCGTGAAACCGCGTGAGCAGATCCGCCAGCCCCAACGTCGCGTTGCGTGCCGCCTCGTCGTGCTGCCACTGGTCCATAAGCGTCCGCGCGGGGCTGGCATTGAACTGGCTTAGCTGACTGTGCGCGTTGCGGAGAATGTCGGATTGCAGTTCCGCCAGCCCCAACGTCGCGTTGCGTAAAGCCTCGTCATGCTGCCAGTGGTCCAAAAGCGTCCGCGCGGGACTGGTGTCGAACTTGCTTAGCTGATTGTGCCATGTCGATGCGCATCCGAGCGCTTCGCTCGCAAGGCGCGCGTTGCGGAGAATGTCGGAATAATATAAGATGAGCTATCGAAAGTCGACATGGCCCTCTCCCATTTCGCTCGTTGGCGCAGGGCCAAGGAATCGCCCTCAATTTACCGCTCGGGGGATCAATCAACAAGCTCAAGGACGAGGTGGATTGGCAACTAATGTCGGCTTAGGCCGACATCGCTTTTGCGATGGCGATCGACTTGTCGAATAGCTCCGCCAGTTCATGCCACTCAGCACGGACAGCAGGCATCAGTTCCGCATGACGGGAGCGATCCGGGTGGCTTTCCGCCGCCAATATCGTGTCCACCAGGTTATCGTCAGCAAGATTACTGGAGCTAAGCTGGTCGATCGGCAGGCCAGTTGGAGATATTTCCTTCTCGCCAATGCCTTCCCTAAAATGCGCTAGTTTCAACCCGATCTCGGTGAGAAACTGCCTGACCCGGTCATCCCGTTCGAACATCAATTCGATCCGTAAGGCGTTGACCAACGCATTCTTCGGACCGGGCAGCATCGCGACGTCTCGGATTTCGAATCCTATGGGATTACGTTCAAGATATTCATCGTAGGCATCGACGGCGGCCTTTGCGACCCTAGCCATTTCCGCATCCGCGCCCGAAAGTTGGATAAGCGCTGCAGCCTGGGGTACCCGTTTCTTCTTGAAGAGGCCGAAGATCACTCCGTACCTCCCTTCCGCAAAGCCTTTTGGTCCTTGCCGATCCCATAGCTGTTTCCGAGAAAGTCGAACAGCAGCGGGAAGACGGTCAATCCGGGGAGCCCCATCGCGTGACCGAAAGCAGCGAGTCCGACGTTGCCGAAAATCAGTCCGAACAGGAGGCCAAATATCGCTCCCGTTATCGACCATCTTGTCTCGTGCGGCCGCTCGCGCGTCGACGCTTGAAGAGGGCAAGCTATTCTGCTGGCCACAGACCGATTTCGACTATCCATCCCGTCACCCTTCTGCCCGACGAACAATGGAACATGTGTTCCCGCCAGCCCGTTATGATGTTCGCGTTCCCTTATCAGCGCGCTTGGCCATTTCCGCGATGTGGTCGAACATCCGTTTCAGGTGGTGTTTCATCGCGGCCTTGGTTTCTTTCGAGGCCCGTCCGGTGTCGTAGACCGAACCTTCGATCGCTTCCCGAAACTGCTTGACGGCCGCGCTTGGGGTAGTCTCGGCGAGATATGCGAAGTTGCTGGCCGAAATCAGAGCGAGTGCGCAGAACGCGTGTTCGAGTGCCAGCAGCCTGGCAAGGTCGTCGTGATCCCAATTCGCGCTCATCACTGTTCTCTCTTTCGCATGCTTCGATTCGACCCCTCCTAGAGCTGCCCGATTTGATTGAGCAGGCCGCCAAAGGGGTGTTCCACGCTCGAAAAGGAATCTCGATCTTGGTGTTGTCAGGGGAGGTCTTAATCAGCTTCATTCCGCCCCTTTCGAGAACGTCGACCGCGATGTCTCCGATTGGATCGAACTCGGCCCGCTCATCCCATTCGCCGAGCCGATCCCAAAGTTTCCTATAAGCGGTTTCGAGCTTTTCGAAATACTCGGTGAACCAATGATCGTTGAGCGCTTCGGCCAGCTCGGGGAGATCGGCGATCTTCTTATCAAGGCCGTGCATCGTGCCAATCAGATAGGACGCCCATTTGATGAGGTTGCCATATAGTGGCGGGACTTCTGCAAGAATTTGGTCGATGTCGCCATGCGTCCGATAGGACAGAATGAATTCATTCGCTTGTTGGTCTGTTTCCGAAAGCGCCCTGACGAACGTGCTGATATAACCGTCCGTCGGGTCTGTGCCCCAGCATGCGCTCGCCCGCGTGGCGCCGTATTCTTCCCAGCATGCATCGGTGACTTCCAGCCGGAAACGGTCGAAGTTGTTCGATGCGCCTTCACGCAGAATCACATTCGGAAATCGGTTGTCGAATGCTGTATGCAGCATCGCATGAGCGCATTCGTGCGCAAGGGTGTGGACAGCCAGCGGGAACAATTCAGACTCAGGTTCTGCCAAGCCCAGGATCGCATGGACGTGAAAGACCAGGTGGGTTTTGAGTTTTCCATCTCTTAGAACCGCTGGCGCCATTGCCACGCCGATTACACCGTCTTCGACGCTAGAGGCAGTCAAAGGTCGGAGGCCTTCAATGCCGCGATCGAGAGTGGCTAAAGCTTCATGGTAGTCCCCGGAAATGGTAACGCCATCGACCCCGCGGAGGTCCATCGATCTGCCGAGAACCCTCATCGACCCTAAGACTCGATGGGCGAACTCGCGAGCGTTGTCCTCGCTCTCAAACGGGCCGCTGAGGCTAATGCCAACGTTAGTTGGCAGCGTTGTAGGCTCCTCAGACTCATCGACGGTGATGGGTTCGCTATCGTCGGCCATGCAGGGGAACTCCAGTGTGGTAGTCAAATCAATATCTTATTGCTTCTGTTCAAGAATATTCGTCGGTCGCTGCAGTTAATTAATGTAGCCAAACCTCAGCGAGTAAAGCCCGCCAGATATTAGACCATGCTAAATCACGGCTTTGGGTGGTGAGCAGTCACCCACGGCTGGCACGCGGAACGGCTGCAATGCCGACGAAGCCCGTCATTTGGCCACGTGCAGATCTTCCCACCTTATCCTGAGGAAAGGCTTCGCCGTTTTGGGAAGCTTCGAGCGATCGACCATCCGGGATGAGACTTCAAAATCCGCGTTGATCTTCACGACGAGCAGCTTGCTGAAGTTACCTGACACCTTCACGGCAACCTCGTCATTGGACTTGAACGGGGTGATGGTCTTGATCTCAACATGATCGTTGCCAAGCCTACCATCAGCACCCTGCGCATAGTTCTTGTTCAGCTTTATTCCGTACGTGATGGCGCCGAAGAGCTCCCCAATGTCTCCATACACATTGAGATGACGACCTGTCTCAACGTGGTAGCTTTCCGCCAGCGACAAGAGATCCTGAAAATACGGAATCAAAGATCTTATATTATCGCATTAGGATACTTTGCTCGCCATTCCTGGTATCGAAGCTGTTCTTCCACGTCGGACCAGGAAACCCACTCTCCATCGTCATAGAACGCCCGATCCGAGATATCATCTTCCATTTCACACCCCTTGGAAGTCCGTACTGTATCGGAAGCCAATCAGCAAGATGCGGTCAAGTATGAGCGCTTCAGGCTCAATCGAGCCGCCCATTGCGTCTGCTCTCTATAACCGCACGGGGCGAAAGCTGCGTTGACGCTGCGCTCTACGGCCTTGCCTTCCTTCTCTTGGCGCCCGGTTGTGACGAGCCCGGCGCCAGGGGACATGCTGCGGCTTGTGTCCACGTGGTCGATCTGTGAAGACTGTCGTTGGGAAAAGGAGGGGAAAATCATGGACTGGCTTATCTGGATATGCATCGCCGTCGCGGTTCTCGGGGTGTTTGGGGCTATTTGGGATAGTCAGCACAAAGCGGCTGCGCGGGCTAGGACGGAGGGCAAGCTGGGGTCTGGGGTGAACTTCATTTCGCGTGACGGGGCGCAAGGTATTTCCGTTTCTTCGTCTGGAACAGTGACTGTCGCGAGCCAGTACGGATCGCGGACCATCGCCAAGGCCGACGTCATTTCCGCTTCGGTTATGAAGGAGGGCAGGACGTCGATAAAATCCAATCGCGGTTCTCAGCTTGGCCGCGCTGTCGTTGGCGGTGCTCTTCTTGGCCCTCTCGGGGCCGTGGCAGGGGCGGTAACGGGGTCGAAGTCGCAGACCGAGGAAATCACGTCGATCACGCTGCGCGTCCTGACACGCGGCTCCAGTCCTTATGAGGATATTGTGTTTTATTCCGGTTCAGCGAAACCGGAGAGCGAGTTAACCCATGAAGTGCGAGCGGCAAATAACGCCCTGTCTCGCATTCTTTCGGCGATCGGCTAGTCTTGCATTCCGCACCCCCCACAAGGTGCCTTGGGGCATTATGCTAGTAGGACGAGATGCTGATGAAGGGGTGCCTCCGGTGTGAAGGGTTGGAGGACTTTGCCTATGACCAGAACAAAAAGGCTGGGTGATTTGGGTGAGCGCTGGACTGAGGAACTACTGAGAAAGGCAGGGTTCTTGTCGATCCGAGACCTCAGACACAATCATGCGGGCGGTGATTTCCTTGCTGAACGGCAAGCGGCACGTTACTTCATCACCGTCAAGGCACGTAACAAGTGCCAGCGGAACCGAAGCTTAAACGGCGGCTACAATATCTACGCTGAAAAGGTCCGGAAAGCTGCGCGCGAGTATGGCGCCGTGCCTGCCTGGCTGACCATTCAGATTGATACTGACAGCCAATGCTTCTCCGCATATTTCGGAACCGTTGAATCGCTGTGCAATCCGGATGCAATAGCGGTGCCGATGGCCACCAGTGCGGTATTGGATTACGAGTGTCTGGCAAAGGATACTTTTGACGAGAGGATCACCCCAGAACTCTCCAACCAACTCTCCGAAGGGACTGCGGAGCCGCCCGAGACATTGGAGAGTATTGCCCGACATTCCGGGATTGCTGCGGAGGAGGTGGGCCGGGCCAAGGCGGTTACCGAGGTTGCGGTATCTCAGGCAGGCGATTTGACCGACTATGATCGCATTGCGGTCAAGCTACTAGGGTTCTCACCCGGGACGAAAACGCAGCGCGCTGTCGCGTTATATCTGCGGCCTGAAGGAGCGACCACGGCCGAGGTGACGGCCATCAACGGCGGTCCGTACCTCAATTGCCTGAAGGAAGTCGAACCCAAAGGCCATGCCGTTCGAAAATGGAAGGCTACCGGATCGAATGGGCGACCGGTAACCGCCTACAGAATCGAACTCAAAGGAACAAAGAGCTCCGCGAGTGTCTCCAGTCCCAGCCATCTTGACCAACGGCCAACCGTTCCGAGCGAGCGCGCACTTACTGCCCGCGAGAAGTGTGCCCCTTCCCGCTCAGGCATTCTGTCAAAAGCCGAACTGCTCGCAGTCGAGGGTTTTATCGAGAGGACTGTCGCGGAACGGCGTGCTCCGTCCTGGCTTTCCGATTACGAGGGCGTGGCCAGCGGCAGTGTGTTCAATTTGCTTAGGCTGCACGACACTGCACTTGCGCGGAAAATTGGAACGCGGTCGGAGTTGGTGCGTATCGCTGGAGAGATGGGATACACGATCCATGCCTACCCGAGTGGCATTGGACGTAGAGGATCAGGTGTCCGGGAAACCATCGATCTGAAGGATGTGAAGGCGCGCGGCTCTGGGGCTTCTCATCTGTAATGGCATTTGCGAGCTTATTCCGTGGGATCCTATTGGAGCGGACTGCCTCTACAGCAGCGGAGTGTCGCTTGGTTGCCGATATCAACCACATTGGAACCGGAGCACCGCTGTTGGGCCGGAATTTCGCAATCATCTTGATTCACGAAAGGTAGCAACAGGTTGGGAGCCAACGATACCGCAAGCAGCGGGCATCGATCCGACGGCATGGAGGCCTTAGTCCTGCATCAGTGGCCAGACGCGCTTCGCCGTGTCCCTGATGATCCCCCGCAGTTGGGAATCCATCTCGATCAACTCCACCAGCGTCGGTTTAAGTCCATCCTGTCAGCCAAGCGCTGGTACAACGGCTTTTCAAGGTCGAAGTAGGTGTCCGGTTCGCCCAGCAGGTATGCGGCAGGCAGGAGATAGGCAGCCCACCGCTCCTGGAAGAGCCTTTGGAATTCTTGCTGCGCCTCCTGCGTCTCTTCCTCGATCCCGTGGTCGACGGCGCGGATGAGGATCTCCATGTACTTTATGGTATTTTTCTCCTTCTCATTCGGGTCTTCCCCGGCGTCGTGTTAAGTATCGCGCACATCGCGACAGATGCGAGGAAGTTAGTCTCTCGCAATCCGACGAGGGCTCCCGGCAACATCATCCTGATGATTTTGACCTGGAGGTCGAGGCGTTCAGAGGCGACCTCCGCCCGAATTTCCTCCGGCGGCCGCTTCGGCTTTCTCGACTTCCCCCAAATGCCCATGGATATGAGAAAGGGAGCAACGACAGCAGAAGTTTCGAGAGTAGTCGTTCCGGCTCGCACGTCCAACCCCGAATGTCAGGAACAGCCAACGGTCCTGGCCACGGAACCATTCCTTCCAAGTCTGAATTTATAGGGTTGCCATCCGGGTTCCCCCGAACGGTGGCTCTTTTGCAATGGCCATCCCAAGCCTCGCACCCTGAGATGGCCATCGCTCAATTACATTGTGCCGTTTCGTCGACCTGGCAAGGGCGGCAAGCTGCTCAGAGTTGAGCGCGCCGCATGCGCGATGCCGGGCCTCGCATGAAGCGCAGAGCACCGGGACGCCTGCCGTGTGAATGTCTTTGCGAACAGCTATAGGTGTTCCCGTCGCCCGCCAGCAACGACCGTAGCGTCGCGGTCGTTCCGGAGCCTATTTTATCTTTCGGCCGAGACCCATGGATTTGGCCAGTTTTGAGCGGGTTGCCGAATAGTTCGGCGCCACCATCGGGTAGTTGGACGGCAGGTTCCATTTCGCTCGATACTGATCCGGCGTAAGGCCGTACTGAGCCTTGATGTGCCGCTTCAGCGATTTGAAGCGCTTGCCGTCCTCGAGGCAGATGATGAATTCGGGCGTGACGGATTTTTTCGCCCGGGCGACGCTCTTGACCTCGTGGGGCTGAACATCGAGCGATCCGATCGAGATGAGTTTGATCGAGGCATATATCTTACCTATGAATTCCGGGAGTTCGGCCGCGGGCAGCGGGTTGTTCGCAATATAGGCGGATACGACGCTTGCAGTCAGGGAGACGGCTGAATCGACGCCGTCCTTGCCTGGGGCGATGCCGTCTTGGTCTGAAAGGTTCTTCCCGTTGCGATGTGCGAGGTCGATCCGGTCAACATTGCCCGCTGGCCGGTCGAACCCATCCAACGCTCTGGTTATGGCCGGTTTCACATAAGGCCTTTTCAAAAGCGCTCTCCTATTGCCGGTCAAGCCCTGGCGGCGATCAACGCGAGATTCTGCCTCGCCACAACATATTGTGGGAAAAGTTCACACGTGTCAACCTGAGGGAGAGCTGTCGACCTGCGAAACCGGGAGCCGGCAACGGGATATGAACGCACTCCCTGCGAATTCGGGATAGCGGGTGAACAGGCTGCATTGCTGGCCAACTATTGTGGAAGCATTTCCCACGGGCTATTTTCGGCAGGAATTTCGGGGCATAGGTGAACGATTGACGGGTGAAGGACGGCGATGAGCAAATCGGCGGAACAATATCTGGATGCCGCGGGTGTCCAGAGCGCGTTGAACCGGGTGCTTCGCCCGTTGGTGCGACTGGCGATCAAGTGCGGGGTGACGTTTCCCACCTTCGTCGACCTGTTGCGGCAACTCTACGTCAACGTGGCGGAGCACGAGTTCACGCTGCCCGATAAGCCGCAGACGGACAGCAGGGTAAGCCTGCTGACGGGCGTCCATCGCAAGGAGGTCAGCCGTCTGCGTGGCGCCGGCGCCCCGGTCCGGATCATACCCGACTCCGTTTCGAGGACAAGCGCGATTGTCGCGCGCTGGCTTGCTGACCCGATTTTCACCGACGTCAGGGGCGCGCCATTGCCCTTGCCGCGAATGGCCGAGACCGGCGAGGCTTCGTTCGCGGGCCTGGTGGAGTCGGTGACGCGCGATTTGCGGCCGAGGGCGGTTCTCGACGACTGGCTCGATCGCAAGCTCGTGGAGACCGATGAAGAGGATCGCATCGTCCTGATGGAATCGACAATGGCGCCGCGCGACGACGGCGAGGTCAGGCTCTATTACTTTGCCCGCAATCTTCAGGACCATGCCGTCGCTGCCGTCGCAAACATACTCGCCGACAAACCGCCTTTCATCGAGCGAGCCGTCCACTATGACGGTCTCTCGGAAGACCTTGCCAGGTCGCTCGAAGCCTATAGCCGCAAGGTCATGGTCGAGACGCTGCTCCACCTCAACAAGCATGCGAATCAGGCGGTGAAAAGCGATCCCGGCGGGACTAGCCGATGGAATTGCGGCGTCTACATCCTCACCGCCGATGGCGCATCGTTCGCCGGCGAAGACTCTTCCAAGCCTGCCGGCGGAGACGCCTAATGGAATGGAGGTTGACGAGGCGGAATTTCCTGGCGCTCGGCGCCGCCTTTCCGGCGGCGCTGTCCAGTGCTTTCGCGAGGGCGACGGACACGTCGGGCGACCGGGGTATCGGCGGCACCGGCTGGACGGCCGGAACGGGGGACGATCACGGTATCGGCGGCACCGGCATAGTGGGAACCATACAGCGCTTCGGCAGCATCTTCGTCAACGATGTGCGGGTCGCCTACGGTCCGGATGTGCCCGTCTGGATTGACGCCGTCGCCGCCACCGCGAGCAGCCTCAAGGTAGGACATGTCGTGCGCGTGGCGGTGACACAGGATGCGGATCGCGTCGTCACGCGGCAAATCCATGTCACCAGCGAGGTCGTCGGACCCGTCGAGCGCACAAGTCGCGGCTCGATCCTGGTTCTGGGACAGAGCGTGGATACCGGCGGCGTTGCAGCGATGCCGGTCAGGAAGGGCGATATCGTGGCCGTCCACGGTATTCGCCGGCCGGACGGGAGAATCGTCGCAAGCCTGATAGAGGCCAGGCCATCCGAGACACGTTACCTGGTTCGCGGCCTGGCGGTCGTGAAGTCGGGGTCACTGCTGGTGGGGCGGCTTAATATCGGGCCGCGATCATCGCAGCTTGCGAACCGCCGCGTCGAGTTGACCCTGGCCAAGGTCACCGGCGGCTATAAGGTGGTGCGCATCGAGGCGGAGACACCGGTTCCGCAGGCCGATGTCGCGAGCGTGCTCTACGAGACCTTCCTGCGGCGTCAGGGACGTCGGCTGGAATCGGGTCTGGGCGTTTCCGTCGAAGGCGACGATTCGAAATCGACGGCAGTGGTGCGCGCGTTCCTTGCGGTCGGATTCGACCGGTCGGGCAATATCGTATCGGCCTCACGTCAGTCGAATCCCGGCCCGCACTCGCCAGGCCAGCCTGGCATGCCCGGTCGGCCGCCGGGTCCGCCGAACGGCGCCCCCAACGGACCCGGCGGGCCTGGTGGTCCCGGCGGACCGGGCGGACCAGGTGGTCCAGGCTCGCCTTAAGGGCCAGGATAAGCCGAGGGGCAAAGGATCGCCGGGACCTTGCCCGGCGGCAATGTTGAGTGTTTTGCGGCGCCGGCTTCTCGGAATCACCGCTGTCTCGGGATGGCGTGGGATCCGGCCGGTCTGTCTTTTGCGAGGGGACAGAACCGGCCGGCGCAGTCGCACGGGCTCTTGTACCGGGGTGGGTGGTCTGAGCTTTTTCGGTACGGCTGCTTTTCCGCGGATCATGCGGGGGGCAGGTGATCCGCCGAAATTCAATCCGGGTCTGCGCGCGGCAGGCCCGGTCGAAACGGCTTGAAACTCAACGATAAGATTTTGTGGGAAAATTACCCACATGTCAAGCTTCATTGGATGAGAGGCGGGCCGGCGTTTTCATGCGAACTCTTGACGTGGGTATTTTTCCCACGTATTTGCTCAAGCCATCAGAAATTGATTGCCTGACCGGTCCAAAGATCAGGTGCGGGTCTCGCCGAGTTCGCAACGGTGAGCTGCGGCTGGCTTTTTTCATCCGATTTGTCGGCAAATCAAAGTAGATTTGAAGGTAATCCATTGAAGAAACTGTATGTCGACGCGAGCTTGCCTTTTCGATGGGGACCTCATCCGCCCGTGGGCATACCGCGCGTGGAGACGGCACTTGTCCGCCAGGCGCTTCGATGGCGCGCCTCGCCGGTCGGCTTCTTCATCGTCGACGCGCAGGGGCGGGGCCGGATGCTGGGCGAAGCGGAGCTTCGTTACCTGAAGCGGCTGGTTGAGGGTGAGCTGCCGCAAGCCGTCGGCGGAGAGGACAGGCCGTATCTGGCCCGCCTCGGGAAGGTGCTGTCGATCCTGCGGGATGCGCCCTTCGATTTCGGACGCGAGTTCGACCGCGTGGCGGCGATCTTCGTCTCGGGCTCGGAAAAGCGGCGCGGGATCAAGTTCCAGCTCTCCAAGACGGCCATTCGCCTCTTCAAGACGATGAAATCATGCCTGCGCGCGAGGAAGACCGGGACGAAGGATCCGCTGAAGGACGACAACGCCGTGTGCTTCCTGTCGAGCGCGAGCGTGCATGAGATTGCCGCCAAGAAGGTCGCGGGAACTACCAGCTGCGGCATCTTCACCATCATGCACGATCTTATCCCGATCGACTTCCCGCACTTCGTCGGGCCTCATCACGCGCGCGGCTTCGTCCGCAACACGGCGTGGCAATTGGAAAATTCCGATCTGCTCGTCTGCGTGTCGAAATACACGGCGGACAGGGTGAGATGCCATGCGACGGCCTCCAATCCTGCTCGTATACCGGAAGTGGCGGTCGCTTCGCCCGGCGCCTTTCTCAAGGAAGGCGTCGCAGATGGACGGATGCGCACCGAGAGGCAAAGCCAAGGCCGGAAGTTCGATCGAGATCAGGAAGAACCACATCCTGCTGCTCAAGGTGTGGCATCGGCTTCTGCCTTTGCTGGGCGACCGGCTGCCGACGCTGGTTCTGTGCGGACGGTGGGGGTGGATGTATGACGAGCTGGTGGCCTTCATGGAGGCCAATCCTCAGCTTCGCGATCATGTTCAGTTCCGCTCCAACCTCAGCGATCAGCAACTGGCGGAGCTCTACCGGGATGCCGAATTCAGCGTCTACCCTTCCGCGGTGGAAGGCTGGGGCCTGGGGGCCGCTGAGTGCCTCGATTTCGGCCTGCCGGTTCTGATCTCCGATGCTCCGTCGCTGACCGAGGCGACGCAGGGGCTGATGCCGACGCTTCCCGCGCACGATGTCGAAGCCTGGTGCGCCGCCGTCGCCAAAGCCTGCACTGATCCCACCTGGCTCGCGGAATTGCGTGGGATGATCGCGTCGCGTTATCGCCCGATCCGCGAGCGGGATTTTTTCACGACAATAGTTGGCCATGTCGCCGCGCTCGATACTAGCGATCTAGGACCCATGATCCGTCAACCGGAGCGCCCGGCGACGCGGACGGTTTCGCGAGCGGGCGAACTGGCGGCCGAGCAGCCGGCTTTTCGGCGGGTGGAACCGTGACCATCATGAATGTTTCAGCGTCCATCGCTTCCCCGACGCGCTTTGGCCAACACACCGTCGGCGTTCGTGTCATGGGCACCCCGAGATCCGGTACAAATCTCGCCAAATATCTGATCGAACGCTATCTGAAGGTGCCAGTCGTCTTCGATCAGGGGTTCTGGAAGCACGGGATTTTCCCGGCCCTGATGAACGGGCGCGATCTGCTGTATGGCGACCTGCCGATTGTCGTGATGAGCAAGGATCCGGTCAGCCAAATTCTCTCCTGGTACCGGCTGGCAAGGAACGACACCATTTTCAGGCCGAAGAAAAGCTTCGGTTCCTTCCTCCGCGGACCGTTCGAGGTCAGGCAGGATTTCACGCGACCTGGCAGTATGGAATACCGGTTCCGGACACCATTCGACTACTGGAACCAATTTTACTTTGCCATGGATGCGTTGGGGCGAAGTGGCGTTCCTGTCCATTTCGTCTGCTACGAGAACCTCGTTTCGGCGCCAGCCCTGTCTCTGCACATGCTTTCTCATTTCCTGGACCGCTCGCCGCGATTCGACATTGGTCATGCCGTGGAGCTTCCGCATTATGCGCTCGACGCCAGCAATGACATTGACCTGACTGAAAGCTCGGCAATCGATCGGCCTCCGTTCGACCCGCTGCGTGCGGAGTTGGCTTCCGCACTTGCCCGGATCGGGTGGCGCAACGCGCGCGCGATCCTGCGCGGCATCGATGACGACGTGCTTGAAGCAACGGGGCGGACCGGGTTTCGCAGGTCGTGCCGGGAGGCGGTCGGCGCGAAAGCAATGCTAAGGTCGCTTGTTGGCTTTTGGTGAGGTCCAGGGCCGACGACCCTCGATGATCTGAAAACGTGGGGCCGAGTTCGCCTCCGATCGACCACCGCATTGCACAATTCCGGCCCGCCGGCACAATAGGCGCATGTCCGCCGGTTCGTTGACCATCCTTGTTATCGACGAGAACCGCATCCGCGCTTCGATCATCGAGGCCGGCGGGACGCGGGAGGCCATATCGATACAGGCGGCGCGAGTGATCACGTCTTCGGGCTATTCGCCCTGATCGGCACGCCTGACCCCAGAGAAGTCACCGGTCTCCGAGGCTGTCGGTCCGAAGCCCCTCAAATGCAATGCGGCAAACAGGACTTATCGCGGTTTCAATAGCAGCTGGGTGGAGGCAATTTATTGCGTGTTCATATTCCGCTGGTGCTTAAGATGAGGCGAACCATCAGGGAACCCCGTGAAACCTCGTGAGCTCAAGGTCATTGCCGCGCGCAGCCTTCTCTCCGTTACATGGGATGACGGTTCGGTTTCGCTCATCGCGGCCTCCTTGCTGAGGGCGCGCAGCCGCGCGGCAGAGCAGGTGCGGGCAGATATCGAGGGTAACGAACGTTCGTTTGAGACCGTCACCGTGACGAGCGCAGAGGCGATCGGGTCATATGCCGTCCGCCTGGTTTTCTCCGACGGTCACGACCGGGGCATCTATCCTTGGAGCTATTTGCACGGAATCGCCGATTCTGCGGCGTGAGGAACGAGAATGGATAATTTTGTCGAAGGGTTGTCGGAAGTCACCTGCGATGTGCTGGTGATCGGCGGCGGCACGGCCGGACCGATGGCGGCGCTCAAGGCGAAGCAGAAAAATCCCGCTCTGAATGTCGTTCTGCTCGAAAAGGCCAATGTGAAGCGTTCGGGAGCTATCTGCATGGGCATGGACGGGCTGAACAACGCCGTCGTCCCGGGATATGCGACGCCCGAGCAATACACCAAGGAGATCACCATCGCCAATGACGGCATCGTCGATCAGGCGCCTGTCTTCAAATATGCGTCGCGCTGCTATGACATCATCCAGGAACTTGACCGTTTCGGCATCCGTTTCCAGAAGAACGCCAATGGCGATTTCGACCTGAAGAAGGTCCACCATCTCGGAACCTATGTGCTGCCGATGCCGAATGGCGATACCGTCAAGAAGGCGCTCTATCGGCAGATCAAGCGTGAAAGGATATTGGTCTCCAACCGCTTCATGGCAACGCGCCTGTTGATCGCCAGCGACGGCAGGATCGCGGGCGCCACTGCTGTGAACACGCGCACGGCTGAATTCCTCGTGCTGCGTGCCAAGACGGTGATCCTCTGCATGGGCGCGGCGGGCCGGCTCGGATTGCCGCATTCCGGCTATCTCTTCGGAACCTATGAGAATCCGACCAATTCCGGGGACGGTTATGCCATGGCCTATCATGCGGGCGCCGCGCTCGCGAATCTCGAATGCTATCAGATCAATCCGCTGATCAAGGACTATAACGGCCCGGCTTGCGCTTACGTTGCCGGTCCGTTCGGAGCCTATACCGCCAACAGTGAGGGTAATCGCTTCATCGAAAGCGACTACTGGTCGGGACAGATGATGCAGGAATTCTACAACGAACTACAATCCGGCAAGGGGCCGGTGTTCCTGAAGCTCAACCACCTTCATGCCGACACAGTCGGCGAGATCGAAGAGATCCTGCACAAGGTCGAGCGCCCGTCGCGCGGCAGGTTCCATCAGGCGCGGGGCACCGATTACCGCGAGAAGATGATCGAAATGCACATTTCCGAAATCGGCTTCTGTTCGGGTCACAGCGCGTCGGGCGTTTTCGTCGATGAATTCGCCCGGACCACGGTGCCGGGCCTCTACGCTGCGGGCGACATGGCGAGCGTGCCCCACAACTATATGCTCGGCGCCTTCACCAACGGAGCCGTCGCCGGCGAGCATGCTGCCGAAGTCGCGCTGGAAACCAACCTTCCGGATTTCGACAGCGAGTTCGTCAAGGCGGAGCGCAAACGCGTGTTGGCACCGACGCGGCGTGAAGACGGCATCCCGCCCAACCAGCTAGAATACAAGACCAGGCGGCTGGTCAACGACTATCTGCAGCCGCCCAAGGTGACGGCCAGGATGCGCATCGGCCAGGCGCGGCTCGCGGAGGTCAGGGATGATCTCGAAAGCGCCGTTATCGCCCGTGACGCGCATGAACTGATGCGTTCGCTCGAAGCGTCGTCCATTCTCGACTGCGCCGAGATGGCGGCCCATGCCTCGCTCTTCCGCACGGAAAGCCGCTGGGGGCTCTATCACAACCGCATTGACTATCCGCAGAGGGACGACGCCAACTGGTTCTGCCATACACTCGTCCGCAAGTCCGACGGCCAAATGGTTTCTGAGAAGCGGGCCATTCAGCCCTACATCGTTCCCATCGAGAACGAGGAGCGGACAGCCTATGACCGGCTGCGCGTTTCCAATCACGCCTGACGAGGAAAACATGCCGCTTGCGCTTTCACCCACAACCGTTCCCGTCGTCGTGGACGAGGCAAAATGCATCGCCGACAAGGGCTGCACGGTTTGCGTCGATGTCTGCCCGCTGGATGTCCTGCGCATCAGCGATCTCACTGGCAAAGCCTATATGAAATTCGACGAGTGCTGGTACTGCATGCCGTGCGAGAAGGATTGCCCGACCGGCGCTGTAGCCGTCAACATCCCCTATCTTTTGCGCTGACATGACTGCATTCGATCCCTTCGAAGATTTTGGTGATATCGACGAAATCGCCGAGCGTCTGAACGATGCCGACGCGGCCGTGCGACGGCTTGCGGTGATCGATCTTACGGAGACCGCGAGCGCTGATGTACTGCCGCATCTCCTCACCGCGGTTACCGACCCCGACGCGACAGTGCGTTTGCAGGTGGCGATCGCACTGTCTGAGTTCGATGCCGTTGAGGCGGCAGCGGGACTTGCACGACTGGCGGCGGATCAAGATTTGGCGGTGGCCTGCGCGGCAGCCGACAGCCTAGCTGAACTGAAGGATCCGGCGGCGGCTGAACCGATTATGCCGCTCGTTACTCATGCAAGCGCCTTCGTCCGGGCTGCGGGTTTTCGCGGGCTGAAAGCCTTGCGTTCGCGTAGGGCACTCGGCCCCGCTCTGGCGGCCATGCGGGACGCAGATGCCAATGTGCGCGCCCAGGCGCTCGGCGTCGTCGGCTATCTCAAGCTGGAAGAGACTTTGCCGTCCCTCATCGCCGCGACGCGCGATGCCGATGCCACCGTTCGGTCCGTTGCAGTCAACGCCTTGTCGTTCACGAACCAGCCTGCGGCGGCGGCCGCGGTGACTGTGGCCCTGGACGATGAGAACTGGCAGGTGCGGGCCGCGGCGGCCGAATCGCTCGGCCGTATCGGCCAGACCTCAGCCGCCGACGGACTGACAGCCAGCCTCCGCGACGAATACTGGCAGGTTCGGCAAAAATGCCTGAATGCGCTCGGCAAGCTCAAGGCACAATCAGCCGTATGGCAGATTTCCGCGCTGTTGACGAGCGATACGGCCTCGGTCCGCAAGGCGGCTGCGGCAGCGCTCGGTGAAATCGCCGATCCGTCGTCGCGGGATGCTCTCACGGCACAGGTCGGCGACGCCGATCCGGACGTACGCAAGACCGTTCGCTGGGCGCTAACGCGGCTCGGTTAGTGGAAGTCGAAAAGCGGCCTCACCCGCCGCGCGCTTGGAAACCATTTCCATCAGCGCGTGAGGACGTTCGATACGGATGTGGCGCGGCGTCACCGTTACCAGCCCTTCCTTTTGGAAGCGCTTCATCATCATCGTCACCCATTGGCGTGTCGAGCCGACCATGGCGGCAATCTGGTCGTGCGTCACCTTGGCATTGATGACGATTGCCCGCCCATCGCGCACGCCATGCAGTTTACCGAGATTCATCAGGAACTGCGCCAGACGTTCGATTACCGAACGCGTGCCGAGCATTTGAGCCATCGCCGAATAGCATCTGCCCTTCGCTGCAAGCCCCTGCAGAAGGCAGAGCGCGAAATTCGGAAGCTCAACGACGAGCTTCTTCAACGCAGTGGCCGGGATGAACAGCATCCGGCAATCACTCAATGCTTCTGCGGACCAGATATGGATCCCGCCGCCGGTCATCTCGGGACCACCAATGAAATGTCCCGCTGTCCAGTAGGCGAGGGTGATTTGGCGTCCTGACGGTGCCGTGTAGAAGACGTGAACCTTGCCACTTTCGATGATGAAAATGCCACCGTGCCTGTCGCCTTGGGTGAAGATCGGCTGACCGGTCGCAAAAGCGTGACGTCGGCCATGCATCCTAAGTTTCGCCCACTCGTCTGATGTTAGGGAATCGAGAAAATGCGCGCCGTCGTCGAGCCCTTCCGCGCTTTCGCTGAGAAACAGCGCCCGATCGCCGGGAAGAACGACCTGCTGCGGCAATTCGGGAGCCGGCTCATGCTGCCTACGCTTAGCTTCGAAATCGGTTGAAAGCATTTCGAGGCCCATATCCGGCTCCTTCGGCGTTCATTCACGCGAAGAAAGTATATAATTTCTATAGACGAAAAAGGAATATAATTGCGCCTTTCATGGTTGACTTAGATTTTCTTATCCTCTCCGCTTCAGGGCGACCTTGCATAAGCCATTGATCAGAAAGAATAATTTTAGCTCGACGGCGGAGCCGACCGGGCTCCAGCGATCGAACCCCGGGCCGAACCCGTGCAAGTAATTGCTTATGCCTTCGGGCGGCCGTCACATAGCTTTGGGTGACATCGATTGGCAATCGCCGCGGGTCAGCAAGTAGCGACCGAATGGCGGCACATCAAATCACGAGGTAGGATTCATGCACATTCGCACAAAGTTGGCTGCCGTTGCGCTTATGGCGGCCGGATTCGCTCATAGCGCGGATGCCGAAACCATCCGCGTCGCCATCGGTACGCAGGACACCACCATCAATACCGCCACCGGCGGATTGCTGATCCGTGAGTTGAAGCTGCTCGACAAATACCTGCCGCACGACGGCAAGTATAAAGACGTCACCTATGACATTCAGTGGAAGAACTTCACGAGCGGCGCGCCGATCACCAATGAGCAGATCGCCGGAAAGCTTGATTTCGGCGTGATGGCGGATTTCCCCGGCTCGTTCAACGGTCTCGCCCATATCAAGGCTGGAAGAAAGAGCTTGTTCATCACAGTGCTGTCCGGCAGCGTGAACGGCAGCGGCAACGGCATTGTGGTGCCGACCGCTTCGCCCATCCAGTCAATCTCGGAGCTCAAGGGCAAGACGATCTCCGTTCCATTCGCATCGACCTCGCACGGCATGCTGCTGCGGGCTGTCAAGGCTCAGGGCTGGGATTCCGAAAGCGACGTGAAGATCATCACCCAGGCGCCCGAAGTTGCCGGCGCGGCCCTGCAGGCAAAACAGATCGAGGCGCATGCAGATTTTGTCCCATTTGCCGAACTGTTCCCCTGGCGCGGCTTCGCCCGCAAGATCTATGACGGATCGCAGGCAAAGACCCCCACTTTCCACGGAGCCCTGGTCGATGCCAACTATGCTGAAAAATATCCCGAGATCGTTGTTGCCTATCTCCGCGCCTCAATCGAGGCCGATCGGCTCATCGCAAAGGAGCCGGAGAAATACAGTGAGCTGATTGCCAAGGTGACGGGTGTCGAAACCGAGGTCGACTACCTTTTCCATGGACCGCTCGGGCTTCAGACCCGTGACCTCACATGGAAGCCGGAATACCGCCAGGCTGTCGCCACTGCGATCGACACCTTGAGGCTGCTGAAAAAGACCGACCAGTCACTCGACGTGAACAGCTTTGTCGATGACCGCTTCATAAAAGCCGCGTTCAAGGCATCTGGGCTCGACTATGATGCCGCGCTCAAGAACTATGCCCAGTTGCCTTTGAACGCCAAGGATGCTGCCACCGGTGAAGCGATCAGCGAACCCAAGCGCGTTGCCGAGATCTGGGTCCAAGGTGAGCCGCTCGTCCGACACTATGCGTCGCCTCAGAACGCATTCAGAGCGCTTAAGGCGATCGAAGGTGAGGGGAAGCCGGTCAGGGTGTTTTATGCGCAGGACCGTGAAAGCGGCATCAAGCTGCTCGGCAATCAGGCCTGGTTCGTGCGTGCCGATGGCGGCGAAGTCAGCGCCTTCCTGCTGAAGGAAAACGCCGAGAAATGGGCCAGGGATCACGGTGGCAAGGTGCTGGATTTCGCCGCCGCCAAGGACTCGGTAATAGCCAGCAATTGAGGCTGGCCATGACGCGTTTCCATCTAGGGCGTTGGTCGCGCCGGGCCGGATCGCTCGCCATCTGCCTCATCCTCTGGCAGATCGCATCGAGCATCAGACTGAACCTCGGCATAGTCACGTTCCAGAATGTGCCGTTGCCCGTGGATGTCATGTCGGCGGCGTTAGATTTCCTGCGCTCGCCCAAGCTCCTTGCCGATGTTTCGAGCAGCCTGGAGCGGGTCCTGGCGGGCTGTTGCATCGCCGCTGTGATCGGTATCGGCCTCGGCCTCATCATCGGTCGCTCACGGTGGCTCGGGGATTTCCTGCAAGCCCCGCTCGAGCTGCTACGGCCGATCCCGGCCGTCGCCTGGATTCCGCTTGCTGTTCTGATGTTTTCGTCGTCGGAACTCTCGATGATTTTCATCACCTTCATGGGCGCATTGTTTCCCATCTTGCTCAACACTGTCCATGGCGTTGAAAGTGTCGATCCAAGGCTGATCGCCTCCGCGCGCAGCCTGGGGAGTACCCGGACCGCGATGCTGTTGGAAGTCATTGTTCCAGGCGCGGCGCCGAACATCGTCACGGGCCTTGCCATCGGAATGGGCACGGCCTGGTTTTGTCTCATCACCGCCGAGATGATCTCCGGCCAGTTCGGGATCGGTTACTACACTTGGGAATCCTACACCCTGCAAAACTATCCTGAAATCATCGTCGGCATGATCCTGATCGGGCTATTCGGAATGGGAAGCAGCGCCCTCTTGCGAGCGGCAGGGGCGGCGCTTCTCCCATGGCACACGAAAGACAGCAAATGATGACCGCCCATCAGCGCAGCTTTCGCGCGGCGACGGGCCGTATCGAGGCCAGTCATGTTTCGATCCGGCTCGGTCAGGGCAGCTGTGCGTCCGAAGTCGTCAGTGATGCAAGCTTCGTAGTCTCTCCCGGCGAATTCGTCTGTCTTCTGGGGCCATCCGGCTGCGGGAAATCAACCCTCCTCGGGGCCTTGGCGGGACATATCAAGCCAGCTGCCGGCATCGTTTCCGTCGATGGAGAGCCCGTAAAAAATCCCCATCCGGAACGCGGTATCGTTTTCCAGCACCACACGCTTTTTCCGTGGAAGAATGCGCGAGACAACGTCGCTTTTGGCCTAAAAATGCGCGGCGTCAAGCGCGGGCAGCGGCGTCTCGAGGCAGAGGAAATGCTCGATCTCGTCGGTCTGAACGGCTTTGCAGGGCGCTATCCGGGTCAGCTGTCCGGCGGCATGCAGCAACGCGTCGAGATCGCGCGTGTTCTCGTCAACCAGCCACGGCTCCTGCTGATGGACGAGCCCTTCGGGGCGCTCGATGCCCTGACGCGGCTGCGGATGCAGGAATTGCTGCTCGATATCTGGGAGCAATTCCGCAAAACAATTCTGTTTGTCACCCATGATATCGACGAAGCCCTGCTTCTCGCCGACAGGATCATCGTCATGCAGGCGCAGCCCGGCCGGATCCGAGAGGAAATCACCGTACCTTTCGAGAGACCGCGCATGACCGAGATCATCGCCTCGGGCGAGTTCATGCGCCTGAAACAGCATTGCCTGCAACTTCTTCACAGCGACAGGCAAGGGGATACTTTGCCCCGGCTTTCTCCCTTGGGCTTGTGAGTGAGTGTCGAGGAACTCTCGGCAGCCCCACCCTAACTCGGCAATTTATGGCCTCCGGCTTGGGACGGGACGAACAAGGGCAGTTGCTGGCCAGGACTGCGACTCTCCCTGTTCAGCGAGGGTGAGAGCCGCTTTGAGAGGTGCCGGCGGTCAGGCGCTGCGGCGAACTTCGGCGGCAGCATCGTTTCCGGTTCGCGACACGCCGAGGCGGGACAACACCTCGTCGCGAAGGCCAATGAAATTCGGATCGGAGCGGTCGCGGGAGACTGCGTCGGTGACGGGTAGATGATCTTGACCGCGCCGCGTTTGGCGAGGTCCAGATATTCCGAGCCGCCGAAGGAAGCCTCGACATTGCCCGAGATGAGCGCGGCCGTGGCGGAATTCGAGCCGAGACTGACGAAGCGGATATCTTTTTCGGCGAGGCCGTGCTTTTCGAGGACGCGGTCGGTGGCGATCTGCAAATTAGTGCCGCGGAACTGCGCCACCTTATGGCCCTTCAGGTCCTCCACCGTCTTGAGCTGCGAATCCGAGGGTACGGCGAGATAAAGCGCATCATGGCTCCCGGCTGAGGCCAGATATTTCGTCTGAAGGCCGCGCGAGCGGCCGACGATCGAAGGCAGATCGCCGAGGCCGGCAGCGAAATCAAGTTGGCCGGCGGCCAGCGACTCGTTGAGAGCCGGGCCGGCGCCGCGGAAGAACGTCCATGTGATCTTTGTGTCGGGCACGTCCTTGAACTCGGCCTCGACAAGCTTCTGCACATTGGCCACGGCGACATAGTCGCCATAGGCATAGGGCCGGTCGTCGATGCCAGTTCCGGGATAACCGATCCGGATGAGGGTCTCGGCCGACGCGGGACCGGTGGCGAGAAGGCCGCCGATCAGGGCTGCGATATGCGCGAATTTCATGAGTGAGGATCCTGGCTGGAGGGGAGGGTCAGGCGGCGCGGGTGACGGCGTCGCGAACTAGCTTCTTACGGGTGACGCTGTGGCGGCCGTCGACGCTCACCGGTACGTCGCCGTCGAGAGTGGTGCGGCGCACGACACGGGTGCTGTCGCCATAGTCGTTGACGGCGTAATGCTGGGTGGCACGGTTGTCCCAAATGGCGACGTCGTTCGCTCGCCAGCGCCAGCGCACCGTGTTTTCGATGCGCAGGACATGAGACTGGAGGAGGGCGTAGAGCTGCTCGGAATCGCTCTTCGAATAGCCGACGAAACGCTGCACGAAGGAGCCGAGTATGAGCGAGCGCTCGCCGGTTTCCGGATGGACGCGCACCACGGGATGGTCGGTCTCGTAGACGGTGGAAGCAAAGACCTCTTCATAGTGGCGGCGATCGGCCTCGCTCGCATGCGGGCGCTGTGCGGCATAGTCATAGGCATTGCTGTGGGTTGCCCACAGCTGTTCGGCGGTCGCCTTGAGTGCCGGTGGCAGGTTGTCGTAGGCGGCCACTGTGTTGGACCAAACCGTATCACCGCCGACCTCGGGAATAGTCACACCGCGCAGGATCGAGATTTTGGGATAGGCATCGACGAAGGTAACGTCTGTGTGCCAGGCATCGGCGCGGCCACCGCGCGACGAGTCAAGTTCAAGGATCGAGGTCGTGCCATTGCGTACATGCTCGGTTGGATGTGGAACAAGATTGCCGAGGCGCTTGGAAAAACGCTCCTGCTCGGTATCGGTGAGCTGATCCTGGTCGCGGAAGAAGATCACCTTGTGCTGCAGCAGCATTAATGGCTGCTATCGCCTCGTCGGAAAGGTCGCCCGAGAGCTTGATGTCGGCGATCTCGGCGCCAATCCGCGCAGCGACCGGTTTGATCGTAAGCGCGGATAAGGTAGGGCGAGGTTGGGTTGATGTGGTCATGAGGGACTGCTCCTTGGTTAGGCCACCGGCGTGGCTCGGCCCTTTGCCGGATTGGTTGATGGGGGACTTCGATTATTCGGCCGCCTGGCTGCCGGGTTCGCGGTGAGGGGCCCGATGAGCGGGGTGCTTCAGGCCGAGGTTCTCGCGAAGGGTGCGGCCCTCATATTCGGTGCGGAACAGGCCGCGGCGGCGCAGCTCCGGTATGACCAACTCAATGAAATCGTCGAGCCCACCGGGCACCGTCGGCGGCATCATGTTGAAGCCGTCGGCGCCGCCCTTGTTAAAGCGCTCTTCGAGTTCGTTCGCGATGGTCTCGGCCGTCCCGACGAGCTGCCAATGGCCGCGTGCCCCGGCGATGGTCTCGTAGAGCTGACGGATGGTGAGATTTTCTCGCCGGGCGAGATCGATGATCAATTGCTGGCGGCTCTTGCCACGCTCGGTCTCGCTCAGGTCCGGCAGCGGCCCGTCGAGCGGATAGGCGGAAAGATCGACACCACCGGAGAGATTCGACAGCAGCTCCAGCCCGATGTCGGGATGGATCAGCGACTGGATCTGCTCGAATTTTTCGCGGGCCTCGGCTTCGCTTCGCCCGACCACTGGAAAGACGCCCGGCATAATCTTCAAATCATCGGGATGGCGGCCATACTTCTCAAGCCGTCCCTTGAGGTCGGCATAGAAGCTCTGCGCCTCCGGGAGCGTCCGCTGGGCGGTGAAGACAACCTCCGCGGTGCGGGCCGCCAACTCCTTGCCCGCCTCGGAAGAGCCGGCCTGGACGACGACCGGGTGACCCTGCGGCGAGCGCGAGACCGTCAGCGGTCCGCGCACCCGGAAATGCCGTCCGCGGTACCCCAGGATATGCAGTTTCTCCCGGTCGAAGAAGAGGCCGCTATCCTTGTCGCGCAGGAAGGCGTCATCCTCCCAGCTGTTCCATAGGCCGAGCACGACATCAGCGAATTCTTCCGCCCGTGCGTAGCGGTCCTGATGCGCGAACTGGCTGATATTGCTAAAATTCTCCAATTCGAGCGGATTGGACGAGGTCACGAGGTTCCAGCCGGCCCTGCCGGCGCTGATCTGATCGAGCGAGGCGAATTTTCGGGCCAGGTTGAACGGCTCATTGAATGTGGTGGAGGCTGTTGCCACCAGGCCGATGCGCTCCGTTACCACGGCAAGCGCCGACAGGAGCGTCAGAGGCTCGAAGCCGACGGCCCATTCGTCGGTCCGGGAGAGGGATTTGAGATCATCCGTATGGGCCGCGACCCCATCCGCCAGGAAGATCAGGTCGAACTTCGCGCGTTCTGCCGCCTTGGCAAATGCGATGCGCTGTCTGAGGTTCGTCGTCGCATCCGCAGCGGTGTCCGGGTGGCGCCATGCCGCCACATGGTGGCCAGCTGGATACATAAAGGCGCCAAGCCGCAGCTTCCCAACCTTGCTCACCTTCAGTCTCCTTTTCAGCAACGATGACAATTCACGAGGAGCATGGCGCCTTGCCGGAGCGGACGATCGGCGTGGATTTTCGGCGGCGTGGCTAACAAGTTGCCGGCGCCGTCCTTTTCGGCCGCACAATGCCTAGGCGGCCAGGCTGACGTTGCCCGTCTCTGCGACCAGCCGACACGCTTCGATTATGGCTTGTTCCGTGCGGTTGCGGATGGCTTCGGATATGATGACGCCGTCGGCGAAGTCCCGGTCGGAGGCGTAGATGCCTGTCGGGATGGTCAATGCCTCGAAGAAGCCGAAGAGCGGCCGAAGCTGATGTTCCACGACGAGGGAATGACGTTCTCCGCCTCCAGTCGCCGCAAGGATAATTGGCTTTCCTTTGAGCGAGGATGGATCCAGCAGATCGAAGAAATGCTTGAACAGTCCAGTGTAGCTGCCTTTGAACGTCGGCGAGCCGACCACCAGGACTGCGGCGCTCGACAATTGCTCGACGATGTTTCTGGCCGACGGATCAAGGTCGCTGAGCCGCCTGGCGTGCGCAAAGGACGGGCCGAGATCCTCGACATCGAAAGTAGTTGAAGCTGCGCGATCTTCTTGGCGACCTGCCCGACTATAAGGGCCGCAATCAGCGTACCCTGTGTTTGCTATGGACGAGACCTTTTCCTTAGCCGGTGGAAGCCGCTTGGTTCGATCATGCAACTTGACGAGCGTCACGCAGCGAGAGCATGCTGACGGACAGAGAGACTTTGACTGTCTGCTCCATTTCCTTCCGCTCTTAGGACGTAGCACCTGCGGAATGAAGGAGCGGCGGCGGCTGAGACAGCGGATGATGGTGTCGAGCTCGCGCACGACGCGCAGGCCCGACAGCGAGGTGTCGGCGATCAGCGCCAGACACTCCCGCCTCTAGCGCTGATCTGCTTGACGACAGCCACCGAGACTCAACGCCCCGCGTCAGATCGCTCTCTGCTTCTGAAGGAAGCCATTAGTTCGGCTCGGGCCTGATCGGAGGCTTGGCTGATGGGCAGCG
>NZ_JARAKC010000034.1:0-33416 GCF_049887195.1 Mesorhizobium abyssinicae | reverse complement strand
GCGCGCTTGCCGGCGCCTTGCGCGCGCATCTTGGCGCGCGGCTGCCCGACTACATGGTGCCGTCGGCGTTCGTGCGGCTTGCGGCGCTGCCGCTGACGGCCAACGGCAAGCTCGACCGCCAGGGGCTTCCTGTTCCCGACGACGATGCCTATGCGCGGGCCGCCTATGCGGCGCCGCAAGGCGAGGTCGAGACGGCGCTGGCCGGCATCTGGGCGGAGCTGCTCGGCGTCGAGCGCATCGGCCGCCACGACCAGTTCTTCGAGCTCGGCGGCCATTCGCTCTTGGCGGTGCAACTGCTCAGTCGAGCTTCAAATCTTGGACTGAAGTTGAGCGCCAGCGATCTCTTTGGGGCACCCATTCTGAAGGATCTTGCATCGAAGCTCAATTGGGAACCACAGCCGGGCAAACCTGGCGTGATTCCAGTCCGTGCGGCTGGATCGCAACCGGCGCTCTTCTTTGTTCCGACAGGGTTGGGGGACTGTTCCTACGCCGTCAAACTGGTCAGCGAAATGGACATAGACTGTCCCGTCTATGCCGTGCCATGGCCGGATTTCAACGAACGTTGTCCCCCCACTCTTGAGGAGATAGCCTCGCAAACAATCGTGCTGATCAAGGAAATCCAGCCATCTGGGCCCTATCGCCTTGCTGGATATTCATCAGGCGGAATCTTGGCTTACGCAATTGCGCAGCACCTGTTGGGACTAGGCGAAGCTGTATCATTCATGGCGTTCATCGATGTCGCCCTGTCTGAGAACCTCTCGAGCGCATCACCCACCCAGATCGTCAACGAAGTGGTTCTGGAAGGCTTCGAAACGCTGGACGACGAGCGCTTTGCAGAGCTTGAACGTTTCGCTGAACAAAGCTCGATTTCCCAACTGCTTGAAAAGGCGCAGCAGATCGGAGCGATCCCGTCAAAACGGGATCTACGACACGATGTGGCGATGTATGAAAAAATCGCTCGGTTCCACGCGGCGCTGCAGGCCTATGAACCTCCACCCCTGCCGATTGGAATACATCAGTTCTATGCCACTGAAATTACCCTTCCACGCGGGGAACGAGCCAAGAACTCGATAGATCCTAAGGCCACTTCGCCTTTGCGGGGGTGGGACCGGGTTTTGAGTGCGGCGGCCATTCATGCCATGCCGGTTCCGGGCGATCATGTGAGCATGGTGAACAGCCCGGGAAACCGCAAATCTCTGGCGCTTTCATTGTCAAAAGCGCTGAATGGTTCGCGAAAGCGAGCACTGCGCAAAAGCAAAGCGCTGGGGAAGCGAGGATGACAGGTTCGACCCCTCGCGGCTCTCATCTTCCCTCGACCTACGAACTGCTGACGATGGGGGGAGATGTACGCATTGAACTCGACCGGGCAGAAATGGTCAACAAATACGGTTGCCGACCCAGACCCGACAACGAATTGGTTCCGTTTGGCTCTGCGACGGCATCCACGATCTCTGAGGCTGGATTTTTGGCCGCAGATCGGGTCCGCAGAAAGATGGCACAGGCTTTGCGTAACGGAAATGCGGCAAAAATCTATTTGTCGGAAATCGGCAGGCAATGCAGCGAATTCGTCGATCTCCATGGCCTGGAACAGCTTCCCGGGCTTCAAGTCATTGCGTCCCCCTCTGGAACGGACGCTCACATGCTCGTTGCAAAACTGGTGGCGGCAACCGCTCAGGCAAAGACCTTGGCAATCATGATCCAACCGGCGGAGACCGGATCTGGGGTCGCGAATGCCCTGGCCGGAGCAATGGAGCCTCAGCATTCAGCCTGGGAAGGCTCGGCACAATCCATCGAGGTTCGCACCATCGCGATCCGCAATCAGGATTGCAGCCTTCGAGCCATCGCCGCCGTCGATGACGACCTTGAGGCCATGGTGGTGGCGGCTGTAAAGCAATACGATCGTATTCTCGTCGTGATGACGGATGTCTCTAAAACTGGGGTTTTGGCTCCCAGTCCCAGTCGGGTGCTCGATTTGAAGCGCCGATGGCCCGATATTGTTGAGATCCTTGTCGATGCAGCTCAATTCAGGTTGGCCCCCAGCACCCTGAAAAGCTACCTCAGTGCCGATTGCCTGATCATCGTCACTGGATCAAAATTTGTAGGCGGTCCTGCCTTTTCTGCGATGCTACTGCTGCCTGCGGTCGCGGCATGCCGGTTGTTGAAGCAGCCAATGAATTCGGCGCGAAACGTGCCTGGTGCGACTGCTGCGTGGCAGCATCAAGTCAATGGCGTGCGTTCGCTTTACGACGTCAGCAACTTTGGGCTACTTCTGCGCTGGGAAGCTGCACTTGCCGAACTGCGCGCGTTCCGCGCCATTCCTGAAAAGGATGTCGGCGAGCTCGTTCGGGCCTTTCGCGATGCGATTGTCTCCTGGCTCAACGATGCATCGCGTTTCGAGCTGCTACAGCAACCGGGCTTGCATCGTCGTTTCACGCTAAAGGATGAATCCTGGGACTGTTTTCCTACAATCTTTCCGTTCCTTCTATTTCGCACGGATCAGGCACGGAGACGAAAGCCGTTGGGAGCGGAAGAGGCCAGGCGAATTTATTATCAGATGAGGAAGAGCCAGGTCACGGGGATGAGCTCAGGGGGGGACTGGAAAGGAATATCTTCGGTGCGTTGCGAATTAGGACAACCGGTTCTATGCGGTGAGCTGGACGGAACCCGGGTCGGTGCTTTGCGCCTCAGCCTCAGCGCAAGACTGATCGTGGAGGCCATCAATGCCGGCGATCGGGGTCGCAACCTCCTTGTCGAGCGGGGCCTCACGGTTTTGGAAAAGGCATCTTTCCTCGCCAGAAACGCATTCACTGGGTAGTGACCTGTTTGCGCCGCATCGCCTGCCTGCGAGAAAAGCGCGTGCCGGTTACCGGCCATGGGGAACATTCTCTATGGGCGCTGGAGGGCCGAGCTCATCGAGCTGCAAGCATACGGATCATTGGGTCCTTGGGGTTCGATCTTCCTTGGCTCGAATAGGCGGCAGTTGTCCCTGCAACCTGACTTTGTTGCGATCCCGCTTGGGAAGCTCACGGAGCCAAATAGATGAAGATCATAACGTTTGCTCAACACAACATCCTCATCGGCCTTCGCACGATAGTACCTGCCGACGAGGATACCTTGTTTCCTTCCGAAGCTGCCGTGTTGGGACGCGCTGTTGCCAAAGTTCGCCGTCAAAGCGGTTCTGCAAGAATCATCGCCCGAGCACTCCTGAGCAAACTAGGCTTTCCAGCGATGCCGATTTTGAAAACGCCACTCGGTGCCCCTATCTGGCCAGACGGCATCGTTGGGTCCTTGGCTCATCACGATACCGTGGCCGCCGCCGCCGTTGCGGCCAAGAATAACATTGCGGCGCTCGGCATCGATATTGAGCCCAATGAGCCTCTTCCAGATGGTTTGATTGAATTGATTGCCACCCCCAGGGAGCAAAGCATGTACGACTTGCGCCTGCTCCGGCGGCGGGAGCTTTTCGTTTTGAAGGAGGCAGTTTATAAGGCATACTCCCCGATGCGCCATGAAATGCTTGAATTTCAAGACGTTGAAATTGATATTGGTGCTCGGTCAGGTTACGTGAAAAAGGCAGGCTGTACTTTTTCGGTTGATCTCCTTTCCTCTCAGAACGTATTAGGTGTGGCGTATCTAGAGCACGTCCCGTGATCGATGAATCGATTGTGATGTGACAGCTGCGTTTTCTGCTGATCAACGGCCATCTCGATGGAGGTTGACGATGGAAAGAACATTGAGTGCGGATCTTCGGTCGCGGGTCTTGGGCTTCGGACGAGGGCATGTCGGCGCGGCAAGCGGCGGCGCTTCGGCGTGGGTATATCCAGCGCGATCCGCTGGATTGCGCGGGCGAAGATCGGCGAACTGGCGCCACGCCCGCAGGGCCGCCGCCGCGCCTCCAGCCTCGATGCGCATGAAGCCTTCATCATCGGGCTGATCGAGGAGCGCAAGACATCACGCTGAACGAGATGGTGGAGCTGCTCGGCGCCGAGCAGTCGGTGCGGATCAGCCGCAGCGCCTTGAGCGCCTGGCTTCGCGGCCACGGCTGGACATTCAAAAAAGTCCGCGCATGCACTGGAGCAGGACCGCCCAGACCTCCTGAGGCGGCGCCAGGACTGGTTCGACGGCCAGCTCGATCTCGACCCAGCGAAGCTCGTGTTCATCGATGAGAGTGTGCTGACGAGGCACGGAAGCAAGTTCAGCATGAGCTAAACCCCGTAACTTGAAGCTGCGTAAATGAGGGGGACGGACCCCCGGGATCGGCCTTCAGGAGCAGGTCTCAAACCAGTCCGAGCTGCTGCGGTAAAGAGCCATGGTGGTTCGTCGGATGAAAACTTCGGACGAGATCCGAGCAGGTGGGTGTCCGAAAGACGACGAAAGTGAACCCTTCAGAAGGCGCGTCGATATGAACGTAAGTGTCGCCGAAACCAGGACCGTTTCGTCATCCTGGGACAAGTCCGCCGGGTGCCTGAACGGGAGATCTGCGATCCGCCAGACGACATCAGGGCGTTCGGTCCGTGAATACCCGCTCTCCAAGTTCCACCCTTCGGCTGAAACCGCTCACGGGCTCACAAATTGGCAGTCAGTTGAGATGAATTAGCAGACCATCGATACGCGGCCAGTTTGGCAATCGCCTATAATCGGCAACATGAACGTTGATACGTGCCCGCTTCCGGAATAAAGAGCCTGCCATGACGCAACTCGACAGCCGCGGCTTGCCACTCTCGACGACGTCCGACCTCGCCGCTGAACACTATCGGAAGGGGGTTGATCTGCTCCTCTCGACGTGGCCCGGTGCTGCGGAGGCCCTCGAGGAGGTGATCGCAGCCGACCCGGATTTTGCGCTGGCCCATGCCGCACGCGCGCGCCTGCACGCCATGTGCGCCGAGCAGGCGGAAGCCAAAGCGCGGATCGCAACGGCGGAAGAGATCGTCGCGCGACATGGAAGCGGGCGGGAGCGGAGCCATGTGGAGGTTCTGTCGCTTGCCATCAACGGGCAGTCGACAAAAGCGCTGGAGCGGGCACTGGCACATACCGACACGTGGCCGCGGGACATCGTGATCCTGTCACTACCTCTCGGCGCCTTCGGGCTCTTCGCTTTTTCGGGGATGGTGGATCATGACCAGGCACGCGTGGAACTCTGCGAGCGCCACGCGAGGCACTTTGACACCGACGATTGGTGGTTCCTCACCTACCGGGGCTGGGCCCATGCCGAGAACGGAAACGTGACACGCGGCCTAGCGCTCGCGCAGCGCGCGTACGACCTGCGGACAAACAACGCGAACGCAGTGCACGCGCTCTCCCACGCCATGTACGAAGGGGGCGCGTCTGAGGATGCCGAGAAGCTGATCGCAGATTGGCTGCCTCGCTACGACCGCACTGGCATCCTCCACGGCCACATTGCCTGGCACGCGGCGTTGGGCGCGCTGGAGCGCGGCGATTCTGAGCGAGCGCTTGCCATCTACACGGACTGTATCCAACCGTCGGCGACGGCCGGAATTCCGGTCAACGTGGTCAGCGATACCGCCTCGTTCCTGTGGCGGCTCCAAAACTACGGCCACACAACACCGGCGGGACTGTGGGAGGCCGTGGCAACTTACTCTGGGGAATACTTCCAGAAGGCCGGCTTCGCCTTCGCGGATGTCCACATGGCCCTTATCGCAGCAGCGGTCCGCGACAGGGCCGCGGTCGAGCAGCGCGTTGATGCGTTGACGGGCTTGATCAAAGCAGGAACCCTGACGGCAGGGACAGTCGTGCCCGCGATCTGCCGCGCTGGCTTGTCTTTCGCTGAAGAGGACTATGCCGGCTGCGTCCGTATCCTGGAGCCGGTCGTGGTCGACGTCGCGCGCATCGGCGGCAGTGGCGCTCAGCGCGAGATAATCGAGGATATGCTCCTCCTCGCCCTCATGCGAAGCGGCGAGGCCGTGAAGGCCCGTGCCCTGCTCGACCGCCGCCTGCACCGCCGCCCGTCGCCGCGCGACACGCGCTGGCGCGAACTGCTCCCAGCCTGAAGATCCCATGCAGTAATGACGACCGAGGGGCCGTGAGCTGGTCCGAGATGCCGATGTTCTGCGGTTCGCGGTCCTGCCCCCAGCCAGACGCCGCGAAACCTAAACGGCACCGCGCCTCGTCTTCCAGCCGGCTGAGGGAAGGGCAATGGCGCGCTCGCCGTGTGCTCAACGACAGGCTCATGGAGCCCTTGCTTCGAAGACCTTGGTTGCACAAAAGCCGGGCTTCCGGTCGGGCGCATCATGACGCGCGTCGGGCCGACCATGCCAGCGGAGGACAATTTTGAGATGGTCCTGAAGGCGTCGGCTGCTAAGCACTCCGAAGGGCAACGAGTGCTATCACCGGCGACGCGAGGAGACGACCCTTCAGACTTCGCCCGAGCCGGACGACATCGGCGTTGTTTCGGTGATAGGGCTGATCAAAGACGAAGTCCACGGACACACTTCCTCGCTTGCCCGCGTCCTCGGGGCTGATTCTCGAAAGGTGGCTGCGGTGAACGCCCGAAATCTTGATCGGCTATTCAACGGCCTCCGGCGCCATGGCTTGCAGACAGACGGACTGGCTCGGCCATCCAGTCGCGGTCGAACCAGCTGAGCTTGGGAACCTCGAGCCCCAGACTCCTTGCGATGGAGATGGCGAAATCAGGTACGACCGGGTATGTCGCGACACAGAGTCCGACGAGCGCGAAGCTCACCGCGCGGGCCGCAGTCCGGGCAAGCGCCTCCTTCACCTTCGGCGCAGCCGGAACTTGCAGCACTGAACATGAATAGCGGTCAATTGCGTCGACAAACGCCTCGATTGCGCGTGTCAGCTGACGTACGTCCGGATAATCCGCTTCGAATCGCGCCCGCACTTCCGCGTTGAAGCGTCTGCAGTCCGCAACGAACGCAATGTCGGTGGCTGACCACTGGCCAGGACTGGGGAGCTCGTCTGTCGCGACCCGCCCGATGACCTCTTTAGCCTTCGCGACCGATCTGGACAGCCGTCCGTCCCAGAAGTCCCGTTTCCAGCTCTCGTAGGCACCCATGGAGAAATCCTCGACAGAACCGTCCGGACGACAGCGGCACAAGTAGAAGCGAAGCGGTCCAGCAGTTTCTTCCGCAGCGATGTCGTTCACCCAGATTGCGTGATTTCGTGATGTTGAGAACTTTTTCCCCTCAAGCGTGAGCATCTGGTTGACGAAAATCCGTCGGGGGAGCATCTCATGGAGATCAAGCGCCGAAAGTACCCCGGGAATAACCAACAGACGTCCGAAGGCGTTGTCCGCCCCGAAGAGAATGTCCAGCTCCGGCATCTCGTCCCGTGGGATTTGGTACCAGAAGGCGGGGCATCCGCTCTTTTCTCGTATCGTTTCTAAGGCGAGCAAGTGCCGAGGCACGTGTTCCATGGTGATGGTAAAGCGCTGGCATTCAAATCCTGGGATTGGAATCCGAATTCCCTCCCGGTTTGGGTTTGAGATGCAGACTGACGGAAGCCCCCGGGACAGCCAGGACTCGACATAGAGCTTGGCGTAAATGGGCAGGAAGTTCCGCGAGGCGAAGGATTCGAGTGCGTCATGCAATGGAGCGAGGTTCAGGAAAAGGCGCTTCAGGGGACGATGTTCCAGCGAGCGCCCGTCGAGATCGACCGGATCCTGGAGTTCGGCATCGAGGACCAGCGCGCCGCAATCTTCGCATTCGTGACCGGAGGAATAGCCGCCGCAATAGGGACATTTGCCGTGGACGAAGGCGTCCACCTTGAAGCGCCCACTTTGGACGTCGTACGGGACCAAATGCTCCTTTTCAGCGATCAGGCCCTTGCTGCAAAGTCGCTTGAAGACCTCGAGAACGACCGCCTTGCCGCGGCGGTCAGGCTTTGTCCCAAGGAAAATATCCGAAACCGCATTGAGCCGATGCAGAGCCTCCTGGAAAGAAGCCGTGTTTTTCTCGGCCAGCTGGTAGTATTCCAGTCCAGCAGCGTCGGCCGCAATTGCAATGTGCTCAAGGTGACCGTGCGTGCCCTGCAGCACGAAAACCTCTCGGTCGCCGGTCTCGGCAATTCGGCGCAACACATCCGCGTGGAGGAACGGTCCTGAGGCATGACCTATATGCATGTTCCCATTCGGGGTAAGCATTGCGGGCACCAGCAGCAGCGGTCTGCTCTTTCCTATCGCTTCATTCGTGGAAGTCGCCTCTTCGAAGGCTGCGCGGCTGTGCCACCACACCGTCTGCATGACTGCACCGCTGTCCAAAGCCTCAATCCTGTGCCTGCTCAGCGGGTCCATCCTAATGCTCTCTCCGCCAAGCAGCAGGAACGTCTTTTCGTCTAGATGAATTCGAACGCCGCCAGAGATCACCGTCCAAAATTCGACTTCCGTATGGTTGTGGCGGCAAGTGGTCGCGCCGGGCCTGAGCTTCAATAGTCGGATGGAAACGTCATGCCCTTCCGGGAAGGGATCATGCATGACGATGCCCCCTTCGATCGAGATGGGGACCACGCGTGTTTCATTTTTGAGATCTATTACTTGCGGGTTCATTTCGTTTCCACTCTCGAATTTCAGGTTGGCCATGTCGCTGGCAAGGTCCCGGGGCGATCTCGATAGTGAAGCACGTGCCCGTCTTGCAGCGCCTTCGCCACCACCGCAGCCCGTTCGGCCAGACCGCCGAGTGTGTGCTCCGTTGGGCCCCGAAGGCCAAAAGAGTGGTTCACCAAGAAAACGCGAGGTCTTGGACCGGTGAGACGCGATTCTGGCATCTGATCGAGTCCCACCTCGAAAGACTCGTCGACAACGACGTCGGCATCTTCCATTCGCGGTCGCAGCAGTTTGATGAATGATAGATGGCGACGGTTTGAAAAGCCCGTCGCGCATACCAGGAGATCAATTTCAAGCGTCGTCGAGTCCGGTTTGCCCCCGATTCCGCGAAGGTCAAGACGAAGACCATTCTCAAGACGCTTTGCCGCCGTGATTTCAGTATACGGGAACAGCCTGAGCCTGTCGCGTCCGGACACCTGGTCCTCGAAGCGAAGATCGTAGATGCTTTTGAGGACGTCCTTGGTGACGGTGGAGAAGTTCGTGTTCCTCGTGTCGGAAAGAAACCTCTTGCGATCTTCGAGTGGCAACTCCGCGAACTTCAGCGAGTGTGGATAAGTGTAGAAATCATTTACGAACGGGTTGTCATCTGTCTGTTCGAAGAGGTGGCGTCGACCAACGACGATAACTTCCGACACTTCCCGGTGTTGGAGCAGGAATCTGACTATCTCGCCGGCGCTTTGCCCGGACCCGACGACCGCAACGCGAGCGTTAGCGTTGATCATTCCCTCGTTCGCATGGGATAGGAAGACGTTTGAATGCACCACGCGGCCGGAGTCGACGGCCAGTTCTTCGGGGATGTATGGCTCATGCCCAAGGCTGACGACCACGTCGTCTGCCTCGATTTCTGAGACATCTCCGCTCGAGACATCCCTGGTCATGACGACAAGGGTTTGGGCTCCCGGCGGCTTCTCGCGGAACCTGACCGCCAGCGCCTCCTTGCCGAAAGAAATCTTGTTCGCAAAGAACCGGCTTACCCAGACCAGATAGTCGGAAAACAGCTTCCTTGAAGGATACAGATTGTTCGTATGGATGAAGTGATAGAGCAGCTCCTTGTGACGCAGGAACGAGAAAAAAGTGAATGGGCTTGCCGGATTCCTCAGGAACGCCAGATCCTTGAATAATGACACTTGGAGCATCGAATCTTCGAAAGCGATGCCCGGGTGCCATCCTGCGCTGTCGCGGCGCTCAAGGACTTCCAGCGAATCAAGAACTGAGGATCCCTGCTCTTTGAGGCAGGTCAGCAGTGCCAGGTTTGCTGGTCCGCTCCCCACGAGCAGTGTCTTTCGTCTTTGCATGACCGGCTCCCAAAATCGTGCTTGTTTCCAACAGCCCGGTCGCGCGCTCGGCTAAGGCAGCGATCCGGCTTCTCCTCAGTTGCTCGAGGGCCATCGCAGCGACATCGGCGAGCGCGGAATTGCCGGGGTGTATGGGACCCCGTAACTGTTGACGCGTGACGCATGCCACGGCTGCAGCCACCGGAACTGCGGTGGCGATAGCCATGCTTGAGATGCCTCGCTCCTGCAGCTCGGAGCGCAGGATGCACGTCCAGCGGCCAACCCGCCCTTGGCGATCCTCAATGGCGATGTCAAGGACGACCTGGTCGCCATCGTCATTTGGGCTCCGGCGACTTAAAAGCGCCTCCGTGACCTCCTTGACCTGCAGGCGCGCGCTCCCGATTTCGATCTCCTCGTCGGACAGCAGCCCCAGGCGATGCAACATCCGAACGCCATCCGCAAAGCCAGGCCACCGCACGGTCAATTGTCGAAGCGTTGGAATGCTAGGATGAGCGCCAGCAGCCGTCGACGAAACCATTGCGTCATCGTACGCTTCGAGAAGGCCGACACCATCCACGAACAGCTGAGATACGCTTTCGAACCGATTTCGCGTTACGGCTTGCCCATCAATTCGAGCCAAAGCGAGCCTTTGCTCCATGGGCAGCCGACGCCCAAAGGCGAGAGCATAGTTCAGCGGAGGTTCCGGGATTCTGGGAATGCCTCCGCAATGAGTTACTATGCTCTCTATGTCCTTTATTTCGGCCGCAACCAGCGAGACCAAAGATTCAACCAGTCCTGGTTCGAGGCCCGCTCCCAAGACTACGGGCGGACCGTTAGGCGGTACCCGGAGAATGTCAGGATCCCCAGGGGTCGGCCTGCCGAGGCAGATAATAGGGGTGTGTAGACCTGCCTCGTGCGTTTGGTGCAAAAGCTTGCCGACCAAAACTCGGGATTCTCTCCAAGACGTAGCCATGATCAGCGATCGGGCTTGAATCGGGAGAGCGGATGGAACCAACGACACGTCGAAGCGGACGTTTTCGAGATCGCCCAGAAGCCGTTGCGCCACGGCAAGCGCAGAATGGCTCTTGTCAATCACGACAACGAACGAGTCCGGCTGGTCCGCAAGTTGCAGCGCCACTGCCCGACCGACCCGCCCGGCTCCGATGACCACGTGTGATCTCCCGTGCATAGTGCCCTGCATCAGCCTTTACTGCCAACTACGGTCGGGCTCGGCTTGCGCCGAATCGTTCGATAGCCAAGGAGAGCGATAGCCGTTTGCAGTAGAGCCAAGCCGGCAATCAACAACGTCAGCGTGTCGTATCCCAGCTGGACTGAGACGAGCCCGGCGGCGAAGGGGAAGAAATACAGGCCAAGAAAATAGGAAAGGCTGAAGATGATCTGCACCAAAGTCCGGGACTGTGGCGCAGTCACGCGGACGGCTTCTGCCTGCATCAGGGGATAGGATAGCCCATAAGTTATGCCGGTCGCCAGCGATGCCATTGCGTAAATGACGGGGTGGCCCGGGGAGTAGTGAAAGCCGAGAAGCGAAACGACCATCCCGCCCAGGAGTAGCGGCAAGGTGCGGTCGGCCGCACTGCGGGTTACGCGCGGACCAATTGCAAATCTGGAGCCGACTGCTCCTATGGCCCAAGAGCCAAAGAATAGCTCGTAGGGAAGACCCGAATTATTCGCAAAAATAGCTTGGAAGTTTATCAAAGTAGTGTAAATGCTTGCGGACAACAGAACAAGAACAAAAAACAGTGAAGAATTGCTGAAGAGGAGATTGAAAAAATCGCGCGCAATCGAGGCGTTATCCGGAATATCGGCTTCGCGGATGTTCGCCGCACGTTGCGCTGCCCACGATGACAACGCTGACGCTGCCGTCGCCGCGAGCATTGCCAGAATGAACATATCCACCGTGCCCAAGCCGGCGAACCGGGCAAGGAGGCTGCTCAGCAGCGGTCCGCAGGTTAGCCCTAAGGTGGAGAAGGCAGAGTAGGCCATGAAGCTCGATGGCCGGTCTGCATCGCTTGAGAGGGCAGAAATGCATATCGAGCCCATAGTGAAGTGCAGCGCCCATCCGCCTGATTGCAGCATGTAGCTGAGGAAGTAAGGAAATGTCGCGCGCACCCCCGACAATTCGTTCAAGAGTATGGTCGCGCAGGCTGCTGCATAGAGAAGCCCGCCGATGGGTGCGAGCCTCCGCACACTAAACTGGCGTGTCAGCGTAGGACTGATCAAAACTATTAATATTGCGACCGCCATGCCTGCTGCTGAGATCGAACCAAAAAAGATCTCGTCGCGCCCAATCGATAGCAGGTAGACTGGAAACAGCGCAAAAATGCCCATCGCGAAGGAAATCAGAGATCGTTCAGCAATGAACATGCGCCTGTACCACAAAAGACGCGTATTAGTGATCGAGATGCTGTGAGCGGTCATTTGTTAAGCCATGAAATTGTAGTCTGCGCCGTTATGACGAAGAATTGTGTGTCGAAATACCATTCGCGTTTTTGGTGCGACCATTGTGATGGTCGAAGGAATACGTTGGCTTAGATCGAAAGCCTGTAGTATTGCGTTCCTTCGCCTGCATCGTGGCTACCCGTGACACGAGTTATGGCCGGCAGCTGCTGCCCGCCCGGCGAAGAAGGCTCTCAAGATTCATGCCAGCTTGCTTGATTGAGCTGAAGAAGGAACTTTGTGGTCCCTTTTCAGTCGATTAGCCCGCAGCAAAGCAAAAGATCGACTGAAAATCGCGGTATCGCGAACTCGACAAACCCGACAAAAGATGTCGGATGGCGTTGTTGAGACTGCTCCGGTCTGACCGCGCCGGTGAGCCACGAACATCGTGCTGTGTCCAAATGGAGCGCGGAGTTGAGAGGCAGGCAGGGTTCATCGACGGCCTCAGGTTAGTCTGGTCGCGAGGTGCGGGATGGAATGGATACTGATACTGGGGCGCGGAAGGTGCCTGCTACCGCGCCTCCACGCCTCGTCGGCCAAGGCTAGAGCTGGTTTTTGAAGAACGTGCCGCCACGCATGATGGCAGACCGGCAAGCGCCGTTCCCTTAAAGCAGCGAAAGGTCCTCAAGCGAGTTGCCGTCGCCGACGAGGAGGTCGGCGAGAGGAGCCCTGCCTGATTATACCGATCTCGCCTCCCATGCGGCAGAGCTTGGCGCCAATGATCGTTGTGCGTTAATTATTTCGGCCGGTGTCAGCACGCGCGCAAGAGTCTCGAACTCCATACAGTGACACGTGCGCAATTCGCCGATCCAATCCGACCCGAAGGCCATAGGAAGCCCGGCGTTGCGCAATAATCTCTAGAGACCTTGAGCGAGCCTTCGCACACCATCGATCTTGGCGAACTCCTTCTTGCCTTCCAGCGCCAGCGCCTCGACGATGGGCTGGTGGAGATCCGTAACGGTGGTTCGATGCCTGCCTGGCGCTTGCCGACGCTCCTGTCGCGCAGGGGGTCGGACATGACGGTGCCTCGCCTTCAGGCGATCACGCCCGAAGCCGGAAAGTCTGCAGTCCGAGACTTCAAAGACGAACGAACTACGCTCGGTGCCGATGACGCGCCGGAAGCCGGCCTGATATTGCGGTTGTCTCGACCGTGATGATCCCGCCAGTATCATCTTCATCGGGACCGACAACAATGGCGGTCGCCTTTGGCGTTCTGCGGCCACTTCCGCTGCAGATTAACTTTCTTCACTGGCGCATTTCAAGACCTCAGTCGAAGCCCAGTATGAAGCGCCGATTAGCTGAACGGATCGGCCGCGCGTTCTGGGGGTAGAGCGCGGCAAATCGGTCAATGTGTGCAGCGTCGACCTCTACGGGCTGTTTTGCCAACATCCATTCGACGTTCTCGGTGCAGGGCGGCGTCGTCAATGATCCCTCATAGGTCCAATAGCTTAGCGAGGCCGGCAGAAGTCCCCTGGGATCAATCTCGACGGCCATTTCCGCGCCTGGCTGCGGGGGGAAGACCGCGGCCAAATCTGCAAAGCTGACATTTGTCGCCCCTGGTGTCAGAAAGACGCCCAGGACACCTAAATTCTCGCTGGTCGTGTCCTTGTGGACGAAATGCGCTTCCATCGGGAAACTCTTGCCAGCTATGCGATGCTCGCTTGGCGCATGAAAATGGAATTGGATCAATTCGAAAGTGCGATCCCCGCGGGTCAGCGTGCTGCCTTCCGGCATATTGACTTGAATGGTATGGCCGTTATTCACCATCTTGCGGCGGCCCTTGTGCCAATCTATTGCGATACGCGGCATGTCGGCCTTGACGGCGTCGGTAATATCAACGGGTGATTGCTGCGTCCCCGCCGAACAGACGAAATTCTTCCTGTCCAGATCGGCCCAGTGCTCGGGCCCCACCTGACCAGTGTATCCCCAATGGGCCCCATCCGCACGCGCGGCCGCGGCACAGATGAGGCAAGCGCCCTGTGCAACGAACCCCTTGATCAGGTGGCGACGGTGCATTTTGCTTTCCCTTCCTTACGCGAATTGATGCTCTTCCAACTGAAAAATGGGGGCCGTTGCGGGGACAGAGGCATTCGATCCAGCGAGTTGATCGGGTCCCGACGTTGGGCCTAGCTAACCAAGCTTCACCCCCCAGCTTTCGAAGCATGGGACCAATCTGGCTGCTTCAAACCATCTCATCAGATCTAACGAGCAGCCGCAATCAGCCTCTCGGCAAGTCTTGTCCGGCGAGCGATTATCTCTGATCCTTCATAGGAAAGGTGGCCGCTGTCCCGGTAAAGGAATTTGCCATCGATCTCCGTCTTGCATGCTGTGCCGTCGCACAGAAAGTCGTGATAAGAAATGACCTCTACGCCAGCCTTCAAGGCCACTTGATTCAAGAGCTCGAGAGTGCTGGAATGACTTCGACGGTATTGTGCGACGTATATTTTACAGTCACTGTAAAGCCCGACAATTACAATTCCACGTGCCTTCCTCTCAAGACAATCCCCGATGTCGATGTTCCCAACTGGTGGAGGAGCAAGAACGACCACTCGCTTGCCCAAGGCGCGAACGGCTTCGACGAGAGCCTTGATGCCATCAACGGCCTCATCAATAGAAAGATTGACCTCGGTGAAAGTATCTTTGGTCCTCTTAAGCAGCATGAATTCACCCGGCGCCGCGACGCCAAACGGGCTTGAAATGACAACGGTCTTTATTTCGGGTCGAGCTTTCAAGATACGCAAAACGCTGTCATTGAAGCGAATACAGCTCTCGCCGAAGGCGCGGGAATAGGGAGACGCTGTCGGCGGCTTCGAGAAACCAGCTATTCCGACAGCAGGGAGGCACGCGCTCATCGTGAGCTGAGCCAGTCCCGTTTCTCCGATTGTCTTGGCCAAGCCGGGAACCGCCGCCATGGCAAATGAATCACCCCAGACCAGCAACTCGGGCTTGTCAGTCGTTTGGCAGTTCCGAGGGATTTCCTGAGGAGGCGATCCGGGCCTGAAATCACACGCCGGTCCCAAACCCTCGTTGAACCGTCGGATATAGGCAAAGTCAATGTTGCTCTGGGTTGTCGCAATGGCGAGCGAGGGCGACAAGCCGAGCAGAACCGATACAGCAAGGAGACCCGAAGACAGCCGTACACGGGACGTCGCATATCCCCGCCGGAACGGCTCCTCCACGAAACGGTGAAGAACCCAGCTCGCGACAAATGAGAAAGCAACTGCCGCATAGATCGCAAGGGCAGGTGTTTCTGCAAGCCAAGCGGCCCGCACAAAGACGAGCACCGGCCAATGGATCAGATAGAGCGAGTACGAGACGTCTCCTATCCTCGCCATGCCTCGAACCGCCACATTATCTCTACTGGGCGCAAGCAGGAGGACTAGCGTTGCGAGACAAACCACAGCCGCCTCCGCGACCGGATGAGGGGAGCCAGTGGGGACAACGGTAATAAAGAGAAGCAATGTGAGCGCCTGGAGGCGCAGCTTCGAAAGCTTGGCAGCCACGTTGGGGCTGATGGGAAGCAAGGCCCCGAATGAACCCAGAGCCATTTCCCAAAATCGGGTCGGCAAAAGAAAAAATGCGGCGGATGGATCGCGGGAGGTTAAATAAAGACATAGCGAGAAGCTGGCAAGGAGGAGCACGCCTACTCCCGTCAGCCACCATCTCCTCGGAGCCAAGGCCAAGAAGGCAGGAAGCAGCAAATAAAACTGCTCCTCGATAGCGAGCGACCAGAAATGCAGGAGGGGCTTCGTTTCGGCGGCGCCACCGAAGTAGTCGGACTGAAACCAGAGAACGATATTGCCGGTGAATGTGAGGGCCCCGAGAACCTGGTTTTGGAGCCCTTTCAGCTCCACCTCCGATAGGAAGAAAGGCGCAGCGATCGTCGTGAGCGCAATGACGACATAGGCAGCCGGCAACAAGCGTTTAGCACGTCTGTAGTAGAACTCCCAAAAATTGAACCGTGATTGCTCAACATGCGTCCTGACGAGGCCCGTGATCAGGAACCCCGAAATGACGAAAAAAATGTCAACGCCAAGATAACCTGCGGCGCCGAACCCAAGACGGGCGTGATAGACAACAACCAGAAGAACGGCCAAGCCTCGCAGGGCCTGAATATCGGTTCGCAAATATCGCGGCATAGACTACCTGATATAGAGGTGATTTTACTAAAGTGAGAGTGCCACGACAGTGCCGAACGACCGTGGTATTATCTTGTCGGTTGAGTTTCTCGCGTCACCGAGTTCCCAAGTCTGGATGTCACTTCCACGCTTACCAGCGCCATTTGCATACGTGTGCTCGATGTTCTTGAAACCAGTCAGATCGAGATTTGCCCCATTTCAAAAAATTCGAAAAATCATTTGTTTGGATAAAACTCATCCACACCATGGATCGTAGGGCGACTGCATAACGATTGAACGGCGACTTTTTCTCTCACCCATTGCAGAAGCGATTGGAAGGGCAGTTCGGAGGCTGTTGCACATCCAATCGTCTATTGTTGCATGCATTCGACCTCCCCCACCCGCCGAACCGCGGATTGGGATCGTCTTTCTGATTTCAAGACGATCATATGGTCGTGGTGCGCCTTTGTGGGCAAGCTCCTCACATCAGCCTGGTGATGGGTCTGGTAGCGCAGTTATACGGCTCTCCAGTTTCATCTCGCAGAGGGCATCGTCGAGACCGGAACGAGCATAACGCGGAAGCAGAGTCGATGAATGTTTTCCGGTGATGAGATATGGTGGAATTCTGTCGTTATACTCTGTCGTTGACCGCTCAACGAGAGCGAATCTCGCCTCAAATGTTTTCCGGCAGATAAATCTCAAACGGCAAAAACGTCTGCCATGGCGTCACCGAGGTGCCGGTCTCGATTACCCTGGCCATTAGCGTTATCAGCTCACGACAAAGCCGGCGCAGTGGCGTGGCGACCGCCATCGCAATGACGTCGTCGGCGAGCGCCGCCCGTGACTCCGGCGTGATCTCGTTGACGATCGTGAGGAGGTCCCTACCTTCGCCCTCCTCACGGAGCGCAGCGATGGCGCCTTCCATGCTTGCGCCGGCGACATAGAAGCCGACAAGTTCGGGTTCGCGTTGCATGAGATCGAGCGTAGCCTCGTACGTGATCTGCCGCGTATCGAGATTCACACGCGTATCGAGCACCTCGAATGTCGGCGCTTTCTCACGGAAATAGGAGCGAAAGCCAATTTCTCGGAGTTCGGGTCCTTGGAAACGGTGGCTGACGACCAGGACCGCCACCTTACCCGGTCGTTTTGCAACCTTGGAAAACATCCAGGCAGCCGTCCGTCCAACCTTCCGGTTGTTGAGGCCGAGATAGCCTTCGCGTACGCCGGCAGCGAAATCGGAAAGCAACGAAAAAACCGGGATCCCATTCGATTTGAGTTGTTCGACGGCTGCCGTGATGGTTGGATGATCCGGTGCTACCATCGCGATCGCGTGGCAGCGTGCACCCACGTCCTCAAGCAGCGCGGCTAAATCACCAGGTGCATGCGACGGCGCGAATTCGATGAGCGGAATTACTCGGAAGGACTGTGCCGCGACGACAGCAGCTTTGATCTCGCGCGCGAAATCCTGATAGAAATGCTCGCCCGGCTTTCTGAGGATGAAGCCCAATCGGTACTCCGGCAAGTTCCGCTGCGGGCGCTGGTGCATCAGACCCGCCGCGTTATAGCCGATGGTGCGGGCCGCCTCGCAGACCCGCCGCGCTGTCTCTTGCCTCACCGGACAACGAGCGTTCAAAACCCGATCGACCGTCGCAATGCTGACGTTGGCTTCGCGGGCAAGATCAGCAATTGTGGGACGCTTAGCCATGGTTCGACCATAGCAGGAGGTCACGAGGAACATACAAGAGGTTCACAGAAATTTAACATGTCGTATCCTTTTCGCGAGTCCGCACCACGAGTGCTCGTTGCCATTTTAGCCCGCTCGCGATCTACCCAAGGCAGGTTGAGCTGATGATTGTCGATTTGCCACGCCGCCTTGTTGCGGAAGCACTGGGCACCGCGGTTCTTGTCGCGACCGTGATCGGCTCGGGGATCATGGGGGCCAAGCTGACGAATGATGTTGCGCTGGCGTTGCTCGGCAATACACTGCCGACGGGCGCCATCCTCGTGGTGCTGATCACTATCCTCGGTCCAATCTCTGGCGCTCATTTCAACCCGGCTGTGACGCTGGTTTTCGGATTGCGGCGCGAAATCACCGTCAATGCTGCCGTGCTCTACATCCTGGCGCAGATTGTCGGCGGGGTCGTTGGCACGCTGGTCGCGCACGGGATGTTCGAGCTGCCGCTCGTCCAGATTTCGGCACACGCGCGGACAGGGTCAGGTCAATGGCTCGCTGAAGCAGTAGCCGCATTCGGCCTTGTCTTCACCATCCTGGCCGGGCTGCGCTTCCGCCCCGATGCCATTCCGTGGCTGGTCGGGCTCTACATTACGGCCGCCTACTGGTTCACTGCCTCGACGTCCTTCGCCAACCCTGCCGTGGCGATTGCGCGCGCCTTTTCCGACACCTTTGCTGGAATCCGGCCGGTTGACCTGCCGGCCTTCATCGTTGCCGAGATGCTCGGCGCCTTTGTCGCCTTGCTCCTTGCCGGATGGTTGCTTGCGGAACCGAAATCCGCCTCTGTGGCCAACCCGAAATTGAAAGCCGCCGAATGACCATTACGATCTATCACAATCCCGATTGCGGCACGTCGCGCAACACGCTGGCGATGATCAGGCAGTCCGGCGAGGAACCTTAAGTTATCGAATATCTCACGAACCCACCGTCGAGGGAGAAACTGGTTGAGCTGATCGGCCAGATGGGCATGACGCTGGTGACGATCACCACGAGCTTGTGAAAAGTTCGCACCGCATGACCATCATCTTCAGCTCTTTCCTTACCTTCGCAGCGGCTGCGTTCGCAGAGATCGCCGGCTGCTTCGCGTTTTGGGCTTGGCTCAAGCTCGGGAAATCAGCCATCTGGTTGGCTCCGGGGGTCGCATCGCTGGTACTGTTCGCATACCTGCTGACGCTCATTCCAAGCGACTACGCCGGGCGCGCCTATGCAGCCTCCGGAGGCATCTACATCGCGGCGTCGCTGCTTTGGCTGTGGCTGGCCGAGGGGCATACACCCGATAGGTGGGATCTCGTGGGTGGCGCTGTCGCCCTACTGGCGGTATCAGCGGTCCAGATTCATCAGCAAAAGGTTTCGATCAAAGGTCGTTGAGGTGTTCGAGTTGGGGACCTGACCTTGGGCGGGAGGCGGCGCAAGACATCAGCCGGACCGACGTTATTCAAATTCTCAACCGTTTTTCAGTCTCATTGGCTTCACTCAAAATCCAGTCGCGAAATTTCTTAACCTTCGCAATGTGCGCTTTTCCGGCCGGCGCGATTGCATAATACCCCTCTGGCGTAGGCACAGAGTTGCCGATCGCGATCACTATTTTCCCCGACGCCAAGGCGTCACTTGCGGAGACATTGCGTACCACGGCCAAACCCTGACCCGCGCTGGCAGCCTCGATCAGCAGTGTGTCATCCGGATAGCTTGGCCCCTTCAGGGTACCTTTGGGTAGTCTCATACCTGAAGCGGTGAACCAGATTGACCAGTCTGTACGCGTCCGGTCGTGCAGGAGTGGATAGTGAAGGCAATCAGCCGGCGCGGTCAGAGGCCCGTTTACCAGAAGATCCGGGCTTGCGACGACGATGAGCCGCGGCGAGAAAAGGCGTACCGCGTCCAGTCCCTGCCACTTGCCGGCTCCATAGCGAATACCTACGTCGAGAGCGTCGGCCTTAAGGTCAACCGGCCGTTCGGTGGTCTCGATACGTACCTCTATTGTCGGATGCAGTTTTGAGAAACGTCCGATCCTTGACGTGAGCCAGCAGGCGGCGAAGGTCGGCGTAGTCGTCACGGCCAAGGTTTCCGGCCCGGGTCGCCTGTCCGCAAACGACGAAACGGCATCGTCGATCTGCCGAAAGGCTGGAGCCAGATCGCCATACAGAAGCAGCCCCTCTCGTGTCAGCTTTATTTCGCGGTTCTTCCGGTCAAACAAGCGAACGCCGAGCTGAAGCTCCAACAGCTTGATCTGCTGGCTTACCGCCCCCGGCGTCACGCCCAGCTCTTTTGCCGCGTCTTTCACACTGCCGTTTCGGCCGACCTCAACAAAGGCACGCAGGGCGGGAGGGGAAACCGGCATCGGCATAGTTTCAATTTAGCTAGCCTAAATCGACACGCAACAGAAATCAGTTGCCGCGATTCTCTCGGCGACCTACCCAGTTTGCGGGTTTGATGGGTCCGGCGCAGGGTTTATCCCCATGCATGCGCAGCAGGGCAGGGCATTTATCGAAAAGGGTTCAGCTATGTTGGAATCGGCGAGCCGGGAACGGCGTCACGGGCTGCTCAAGACGATTGTCCTGACCGTGATATTCGCTGGCTTCATAGGGATCACCTACGGCTTCTCGATGGATCTGTTTTCGATCCTGATACCGGACATGATGAAGGGCATCGGCTTCAATTATGTCGAGACCGGTGCGGTGGCAGGGATTGCCCGCTTCGGATTTCTGCTGGCAAGCCTGCTTGCCGGACTCCTTGCTCCCACTATCGGCTATGGCCGCACGATTGTCGGCTCAGCCGTCGTCTCGCTCTGCGCTCAGATTGGGATGGGCGTCTCTCACTCCATCGGAACGTTATACGTCCTGGCGTTTGTGCTCGGTGTGTGTTCGTCCGCAGTCTATGTCCCGATGGTGGCCGTAGTGACGGAATCCATACCGTTCCAGCACCGGGCCAAGGTCTTCGGAATTGTTTCCAGCGGGCAGAGCTATGCTGATTTCGCGAGCGGCCTGTTCGTAGCCTCGCTGCTTCCCCTAATTGGATGGCGCAGCATCTGGTTTTGCACAGCGGGGTTCGGGGTCGCCATCACCGTGTTCTCGATCCTCTACCTGTTTCGCCATGGCTTTATGAATCTGCCAGTAGAGGTGCGGGCCAATGTTCCGGCTTCCGACCGTTCCAGCCTCAAGAAGCGCGTGCGCGCCATCAGCAACCCGCAATCCATGATGATCTGGCTAATCATGCTCGCTAGCGGACTCGCTACCTATCCGTTCCAAACGTACATATCGCCATTCGTCCGCGACGAGCTTGGTTTCTCGGTCGACCTCGCCGGTGGCATGTGGTCGGCAATCGGGTTTGTCGGGATGTGGGGCGGCTTCGCAATGGGCTTCATCGCCGACCGCGCCGGCATCCGGACAGCGATCACGATCTGCTTTTTCGCTATGTTCGCCGCCTCGCTGCTAGTGTTCTTCCACGCCAATGCGACCAGCCTGCTGGCGGCAGCCGCCCTATATGGGCTCGCCTATTTCTCGATGTATGGGCTTTTCCCTGCCTACATCAGCAAGTCGTTCGATCCAGCCACGTCGACGACTGTCTTTGGCGTCGCGAATGTCCTTCTCGGCCTCTCGACGACTCTGGGGGGATTTTTCGGTGGCTTCGGAAGATCCGTTTTCAGGACATTCCATCCCGTTTATCTGTCGGTATCCGTTGTGAGTCTCAGTCTCGTATGGCTGGCCTTCTTCTTAAAGCGCGAAGGGGACAACTCAACTGCAACTCTAGTGACCGCTGCCTAGCCACCCCTCCTGTCGGCAGGACGGGCGTTGCAGGGCTGCTACTCCCAACCGGATGCATTCCGAGGACATTAAATCGAGCGGACGACTGGCTCCTCTACGCCCTCTGACGCTTCTCGCTCGCGCGGGCCGTGCAGCAATTGGCATCCCCTCGGAAAGATCTACTCCGAAGAGCTGCTGTGGGCCGTTCCCCTTTTACCGTTCGCTATCACACGGCAGGCGGGGACAACAATGTCAAGAGCGCTCGGCGACAAGTTAATTTATAGGCATTTGCCAGTTGCCTCGGCAGTTCTTCAGCGGCTTCAGGGGGAGACGCGCCTCTGGCCAGTTGCCGAGGCGCAGGGTCTGTTCCCTGAGCACCTTAAGCGGCCGCTCATCTCAGCCGCGGACCTCTGACGACAACAACCGCAGCTTTCAACCGGCGAGAAGCAGCTGGCGGAGGCAGTTGCTCTCAGGGCGGCATGTCGTATCCGAGCTGCCAGAGCATTCAGAGAAGGACGACCGTCGGCAAGACAGGGTAACCGACGCTACCCTGCCAATTTGTAGAGAGAACAACACGTGCTGTCCGGTTGCCTCCACCTCTCTCCATCATTCAAGTCATTGAATAACAGCGGGAACACGTTTCTGACGCATCCCAGCCGAGTTGGCATGACACTTGATACATCCTCCCAAAAGGATGGCTGGGCTGCCAAGCGGATTCATGCGGGGGTTGATATTGCGATCGATGGAACGAAGGGAGGAAAGCTGCATGTCGGATCTACGTCGGGTGCGCATACCCCCCGAAAAACCGCGTCACCCGCGAAATCCGAACGGCAATGGTGGCGAAGGTGTGCTTGCGCTTCGAGATATCATTTGCATCCGTGACAGCCCGTCGTTCCTCATGGAGGCCCATGACGCGCGCTCCGCGGCGATTGCGCAACGGGCCGGTTTCAAGGCGCTCTGGGCATCCGGCCTTTCGATCTCCTCCAGCCTCGGGTACCGCGATGCGAACGAGGCGTCTTGGAGCGAAGTGGCCGACGTCGTGGAACGCATGTCTCGTGCCGCCAACATTCCTATTCTCGTCGACGGCGATAGCGGCTTCGGCGATTTCAACAACGCTCGCCTTGTGGCTACCCATCTGCACAGACGCGGGGCGGGTGGCGTATGCATCGAGGACAAGACCTTCCCTAAGATGAACTCTTTCATCGGTGATCGCCACCAGCTAGCGGAAATCGAAGAGTTCTGCGGCCGTTTGAAGGCCGTGAAAGATAGCGTCCCTGACCACCGTTTCGTGCTGGTGGCTCGGATAAAGGCTCTCATCGCCGGTCACGGCCAGGACGAGGCACTTTCGCGGGCGCATGCCTATGCCGAGGCGGGTGCCGACGCGATCCTGATCCATTCGCGTAAGCCCGATCCTACAGAAATCTTGGCGTTTGCCCAATCCTGGCACAATCGGCTTCCTGTGGTGATCGTGCCGACGAAATACTACCGCACGCCGGTCGCCGAATATCGCGCCGCACGCATTTCGACGGTGATCTGGGCGAACCACAACATGCGCGCCGCGCTCGCCGCGATGCGTGACGTCTGCAATCGCATCATTCGCGAGGAAGGCCTAGCGGGCGCCGAGCGGGATGTCGCTTCGCTGGAAGAGCTCTTCGCATTGATGGGTTATGACGAGCTCGCGTCTGCCGAGACGCACTATCTTTGGCCGAAGACCGGAACCGGCGCCGCTCAGGCGAGCCGACGGGATCGGTCGACTTGAAAGCGCAATCGCAGATTTGGGAGACGCACGTGCCGACTGAAGACATACATTTGTTTGAAATCCTGCGGAATCGCGGCGGGGCGACGCGTCGCGTCTGGCCTCGACCTCGGCCAGGAGATCGTCAACCTGAGAGTCCTGGAAAGCAGTCTGGCCGCTCTACCCCGGTCCGACTGCACTGCCCAGGCGCGGCATTCAAATCGCCCGAGGACGGCTCGGCAGGCGTGCTGATAGCCGCGGCTCCCGGGAACCGGGAGTCCCCCCAGAGCGGCCCAGAGGGGAGCAATAAATGGCAGGTAAGTCTCCCAGGCAAGCCGTTATCCTCGCCGCCGGCTTCGGATCGCGTCTGCGACCGTTGACTGACTTGAGGCCAAAGCCCCTCGTTGAAGTCAATGGCACTCCGATACTCCACAATGCGCTTCGAAACCTTGAGGCCGTCGGCGTGGAAGAGGTCACTATAGTCGTCGGCTATCGCAAGGACGCGATCGAATACTCCTGCGGCCGCCGCTTCCGAAGCTTCGAAATCAGTTATGTCGAATCCGACGTTTTCGACAGAACCGGTAGCGCCTATTCCCTTTGGCTGGCGCGTCACGCCCTTTTGGCGGGCAATACCTACCGCTTTCGACCGAGCCCCATGGTCTTGGCTAAAGCAGAGCGCGTCGCGGCATAATTCGGGGCGACCATCGGGTAGTCTGCCGGCAAGCCCCACTTTTTGCGGTATTCGTCTGGAGTGAGGCCGTAATGGACCCCAAGATGCCGCTTCAATGATTTGAACTTTTTCCCGTCCTCGAGGCAAACAATGTAGTCGGGGAACACCGACCTCTTCGGATTGACCGCTGGAGCCTGGGCCGGCTTCTCGAGTTCGGTTGGTTGGCCGATTTTCGAGAGTGACGAATTCACGCTGGAAATCAGTTCCGGCAGAGACGCGACGGGTACCGGGTTCTTACTGACGTAGGCGGAAACGATATCTGCGGTTAGCTCGATCAGATTGATAGTCTCGTCGGACAAAACAAATTCTCCTGCTGAAGTGCTTCCGGCCTTCCTAACTTCCCGAAGCGGTGCGATCAACACGAGCGCCCCTTCTTTCGCACGCATATGACCCTCGCCATCCGGTGAGCGACATCATTTATCGTGCAAAGAAGGAACCAAATCTTGGATATCACCGCTCGTATCAAGCAGGCCATTGCCGCGCATGCGCGGCCGCTGCCCGAGTACGCTTCCCGCAGCGCCTTCGACCTTCGCTTCCGTGACGGGAACACTGCCGACGGCTGGCATCTCGATGACCAGAGCCTGACGCGCGCAGGATACTGCCGCACGTACGCTTGCAGGGCGACGGCGGTCGTGCTCATGCCCGGATCCCCGTCGATCCCTACCCTCTGGCGACCCACCGTATTCTTCCTGCCGGACGACGCGACCCTAAAGCCGGAGATGGCGTAGGTCGGCGATCCGCTACGGCGCGGCTGCAAGCCCGTCCCAGTCGCGCAAGGCGACGACGTGTCGAAGGCGAAGATCGAGCGCGAGGTTTTCGGGCAAATCGAGCCCGCGTTGGATGCCCTGGCGCGCTTCTACCGGCGGACCGGCCAGCGCTGGGCAGTGCTTTATCTCCGCGAGCGCGACCACTGCAAGAAGGCGGCGAGGCCTTCGACTGGTCCGAGCTGCCTGTCGACCCGGGCACGCTCTTCGAGCAATCCAAGGCCGCTTTTCGGGGCGGCTCCTCCCCAAAAAAATATGGAGACCAACGCGGCGTTCGACGATGAAGCGGTTGCCAGCGTGTGCCCAATCTCGGGCAGGAGGCGTCCGGGGCGCCATATGTGCGGTGGGCCGACGAAGGGCTGATAACGGCCACGCCTGGCGACGTGGTCGACTTCCGCAGCGTCGAGGACCGCATCAGGGTATTGTACGAAGGTACAGTCCCTTCGATGATGAGGGGGACGAAGGGCCATCCCTTCGCGCCCACCTTTCGACCGACTCTCTCCAAATTCATGGAGGGAATCCGACAAAGAATAGGGGGCTGTCGATGGCCGAGAGGGCGAAAGTCCGCAACCGATTGCAATTGACCTCGTATTGCATCTGGCATGACTGTTGCGTGAGCCTTACCGAATTCATCGGAACGGAGGCTCATTCCTTTTCGCAAAGGTAAATTAAGTTCCGAAGCACACTCGACAGCCACACAGGATAATGGACAGGACAAATATTTATGAGCCGAACGATCGCAGCTGCAGCTTTTCTGATAACAATCTGCACTTTGTCTTCTGCAGTAAACGTCAGAAAAATTAAAGCTAAATCGCGCGTTTTGACTGGGGTTCGCGGGAATGGTTGCGAGCCTCCTACCTGAGGACCCATAATCTTTCAGAGTCTAACCTCGCTCTACCAATACATGCACTTGCCGTATTTTGTCGATGCTGCAGGTGTTTCAAAGTCGTCTGCACCCGATTTGCGCCAGTGTCGACACTGACTGCACAGAGCGGCAGATTAATGCCCACCACGGAGGCCGCTTCGGTTCCCTTTTCACTTGGTTCTGGAATGCCGATGTTGTTCCGCAAACTATCCGTCCTTTGTGGCATCCTCGCAGTTACGGTCGTTCCTGGGTGCTCGGATAGGCGCAAGCCACCGTCGGCGACAGAGGCGTCCGCACCGCTGGTGTCGGTCATGAAGCTGGAAAAGCGGACTGTGACGGTCTGGGACGAACTGCCGGCACGCGTCTCAGCCTTCCGCACGGCCGAGATCCGGCCACAGGTGAATGGCCTCATCGTAGCCCGCCTGTTTGAGGAAGGTAGCGACGTCGCCCGTGGCCAACCGCTATTCCAGATCGACATCGCTTCCTTCGCGGCCGATGTCGCAAGCGCCGAAGCCGGCCTACAGAAGGCCCGAGCCGCCCTCCAGCAGACCGAGGCGGACCTGGAACGCGCCCAAGTGCTTCGGCGAAGTGAGAGTATCACTGACCAGAAACTGGATCAGACCGTTTCCCAGCACGCCCAGGCCGAGGCCGACCTCGTCCAGGCGGATGCGGCGTTGAAAAAGGCGCGGCTGTCGCTTGGTCTTGCCACCATCAAGGCACCGATCGACGGGCAGATCGGTGCAGCCACGGCGGAACAGGGTACGCTCGCGGAAGCCACCAACTCCATGAGCCTCGCCACCATCCAGCAAATCGGCAAGGTCCATTTGGATATTCGCCAGCCCGCCTCGCGATTGGAGCACCTACGTGCCATGGTGCGCACGGGCGGCTTGCAACAGGCGGGGTCAATCCCGATCGAAATTCTGATCGGCGAAAGCGATGACGATGTCATCGCCGCCAAGGCTCTGTTTTCCGATATCAGCGTCGATGAGGGCACTGGCAACGTGCGCTTGCGAGCAGTGGCCGACAACCCCGATCGCCGCCTATTGCCGGGCATGTTTGTTCGGGCCCGGGTTCCACGCGGCACCTATCCCGATGCCGTCAGCGTGCCGCAACAGACCGTGGTGCGCAACGTGCTCGGCGTGCCCAGCGTCTATGTCGTTGATGGTGCTGGCAACGCTGTCGCCAAACCCATTCAGCTGGGGGAACTAGTGGGCGGCAACTACATCGTCCGCAAGGGACTTAAGGCCGGAGAACGCATTGTCGTTGAGGGCCAGGACAAACTGGTCGCTTCAGGCCCTGTGCGCACCGTGGAATTCAGAATAGCCGAAACCGTCGCCACGGAACAAAGATACTAGGCGGTTTGAGCGGAAATGCCTCAGTTTTTCACAGATCGCCCCGTTTTCGCGTGGGTCGTGGCCGCCTTTATCGCGCTATTCGGCATCATCGCCATTCCGCAGCTGCCCGTCGCGCGCTTTCCCACCATTGCGCCACCGACCATCAGCGTGTTCGCCAGCTATCCCGGCGCTTCAGCCGAAACGGTTAATGAGGAGGTGGTCGTCCCGATTGAAAGCGAGCTGACGGGCGTCAAGAACCTTCTCTATTTCAGCTCGACCGCCGACAGCACTGGTGGCGCCAGCATTACGCTAACTTTTGCCTCCGGCACCAACCCGGAGCTTGCCATGGTGGACGTGCAAAATCGTCTGAAGGGTGTCGAACCGCGCCTGCCGGCACTCGTCCGCCAAGCCGGTCTGTCGATCGAATCGGCGTCGGCTGGCTTCCTCGCCATCGTGACGCTGAGCGCCCAGGGGAACCGATTTTCGGCGCTCGACCTCGAGGATTATTTCACCAAATACATCGTGCCCGAGCTCAAGCGCATCAAAGGTGTGGGCCGCTTGCAGTCTTTCGGCACTGAAAAGGCAATGCGAATCTGGGTCGATCCGCTCAAGCTCGAAATGCTAAATCTGAGCGTTGCCGACGTGGCCGCCGCTATACAGACCCAAAACCTGCAGGTCGCCCCGGGCCAACTGGGCGCAGCCCCCACCGTGCCCGGCCAGATGGTGACCGTGCCACTTTCCGTGGGCAGTGACCTTTCGACGCCTGAGCAGTTCAGCAAGTTGGTGATCAAGGGCGAGCGCAGTGGCGCCACGGTGCTGCTGAGCGATGTTGCGCGGGTTGAAATCGGCGCACAGACAAGCTCGTTCTCAATGCTCCAGAACGGCAACCAAGTGACGGGCGCAGCGATCCTGCTTTCGCCAGGGGCGAACGCCGTGGCCACTGCTGAAGCGATCAAGGCGCGGCTTGCAGAGCTGAAGGCGTCCATGCCAGAGGGCATATCCTACGCACTGCCATTCGACACCTCGCCTTTCATCAAGGTGTCCATTGACAAGGTCATCGCGACGCTCGTCGAGGCCATGGTACTGGTTTTCGCGGTGACGTACGTATTCCTCCAGAGCATCCGCTACACCGTCATTCCTGCTGTCGTAGCGCCAGTCGCCCTCCTCGGAACTTTCGCAGTGATGTTCTTGGTCGGCTATTCGATCAACGTCCTCACAATGTTTGGCATGGTACTTGCCATTGGCATTATCGTCGACGACGCGATTGTCGTGGTGGAAAATGTTGAGCGCATCATGGCGACCGAAGGATTGTCGCCTAAGGAGGCGACACGCAAGGCCATGAATGAGATCACCGGCGCGGTGATCGGCATCTCGGCGGTGCTCGTGGCGGTCTTCATTCCTATGGGACTCGCCAGTGGGTCGGTTGGCGCCGTCTACCGGCAGTTTACGCTCTCCATGACCGTTTCGATCTTATTTTCGGCCCTCCTTGCCCTCACGCTGTCTCCGGCGCTGTGCGCCAGCCTTCTGAAGCCTGTCCAGTATGGTCAGAAAAAATGGCCCCCCCTCGCGCTATTCGATAAGGCTGTAGACAAGCTCACGCACGGCTATGGCAAGACCGTTGGGGCGCTGCTCCGGCGTGGGGGCCGCGTGATGGCTGTCTACGTGATCCTTGTGGCTGCACTGATCTATTGGTTCCCGCTGGTGCCAACGGCTTTCATGCCGAACGAGGATCAGGGCCATTACATCGTGTCGTTCACCCTGCCGGCCGACGCCACCCAAGAACGTACGGCCAAGGTGACTGACCTGTTTAGCACCATAGTGTCCCAGCGAGAGGCCACAAAGGATAGTCTCCTAATCAATGGCTACAGTTTCATGGGAGCGGGCTCCAATGCCGCAATGGCCTATGTGACGCTCAAGGACTGGAAGGAACGGGCAAATCTTCCAGCCAGCAAGGAAGTCGCCGCGATGACCAAAGCCATGGCGAATACGCCGGAAGGTTCGATTGTGGTCTGGCTCCCTCCCGCTGTCGAAGAACTTGGCGGTGGCGGGGGCTTCAGCTTCATGCTGCAGGATCGTAGTGGCAAGGGCCTCGATGCCTTGCTGGCGGCGCAGAAACAGCTTCTGAATTCAGCCGCGAAGAGCCCTAAGCTCGCCAGTCTATTTAACTACAGTCTGCCGAGCGGCCCCAATGTCGAACTCCAGTTTGATCGCAACAAGGCGCAGGCGCTTGGCGTTTCGCTCCAGGCGGTCAGCGAGACACTGAGCACCGCCATCAGCTCAAGCTATGTCGGCGACTTCTCCGATGCAGGCAAGCTGCATCCGGTGACCATACAAGCCGATGCGCGCCACCGAATGCAGGTGGCCGACGTGCTCAGACTCTTCGTACGTAGCGACAACGGCGGGATGGTCGCATTAGGCGAGGTGGCAACAGCCAAATGGAACAGTTCGCCGCGCCAGATCTCGCGCTATAACGGCTATCTCGCGGTTAGCTTGGGTGGTCAAGGTGCGAAAGGCGTGACCAACGGCGATGCCATGGCCGAGGTTGATAGGCTGGTCCAGCAATTGCCGGAAGGTTTCGGCGTCGAATGGACCGGCGAATCCTTGCAGCAACGCCAGGCAGGCGCACAGACGCAGATGCTGCTGACCATTTCCACGCTGATCGTCTTCCTGGTGCTCGCGGCGCTATATGAAAGCTGGACCCTGCCGATCTCGGTCATGCTGATCGTACCACTCGGCATTATTGGCTCAGTAGCGGCAGTGTCACTCGGCGGGCAGTCTAATGACGTCTTCTTCCAGGTAGGCTTGATTACCGTCATCGGCCTCTCGGCCAAGAACGCCATCCTGATCGTCGAGTTCGCCAAGGCCAAACTGCACGAAGGCTGGGCGTTGCCCGACGCCATTGTCGAGGCGGCACGGCTGCGCATCCGGCCGATCGTCATGACCTCGCTGGCCTTCGCGCTGGGGGTCCTGCCGCTTGTCTATGCGCGCGGAGCGAGTGCTGAAACACAGAAGGCGCTCGGCACCGGTGTCCTCGGCGGAATCATCGCAGCGACCGTCTTTGCGTTGCTTTTCGTGCCCGTGTTCTACCATTTGGTCATGTTAATCTTCGGCAAGGAGCAGGTTACGCCGAATTTCGACACAGCATCGGCACAATCCGCGATGGAGCCAACCATTCAGGAGCTGAATGAATGAGGTCTAAGAGCACGTAGCCACCCCAAGATGGACCGCTCGAGGGTGACGAGTTCATCCGCACGTATTGCAACGCGCTGCTACATTGCCGGTCTCCAATCCTCCAGCACGGCTGCTGGCTTTGCCGGAAGGTTCCGGCGTGGATGTTCGACCGATCGGCTAGCATGAGCTGGCGCATCACGGCTGCCGCGCAGGTCGATCTTGCCGTGCTGTCGCTTGTTGCCCTCCATCTTCCCCGCGTGACGAACACGGCCACGCTTCACGAGACTGCTCAGCGACGCTGACGCGTGGGTCGTGAACTTGTCATGGGCCGCGGGATCCAGATCGACGTGATGGCGATCTGCGATGAGGTTGATGCATTCCGCTGCCAGGAAATCAGGTCTGGTGGCTTTTGCTACCGAATGCCGCACATTTCCGCATCGTAGTCCGCGCGCATGACGGAGCGAAAGCTGAGATAGCCTGAATAGCGGTTGGCCGAGAGCCATGCTTTGAAGGCCGAGAAGGACGGGTGTTCCCGTTCTTTCTCGGAAAGCGTGTTCGCCCATTGCGTAGCCAAGTAGTGAATTGCCCGGAATTAGGTAGCAAGTGCCACCAACTATCAACCTCAACATTACTGGCTTCGTCTTCCATCCGCGATGCTCACGACGGGATCAACATGGCCTGCAGGCCGTGTTGATGAATGCGTAAGGCTGCGTCGGAATCTCTTCACATTCGTGGAGGTAGGTAGCCCCTTGAATTCGGCTTTGAAAAGAACATATATGTTCATAAAGAATCTGGTATGAGAAAACTTACGTTTATGTCAAAGAGTTCCGCATCGCTTGAAATCCTCACCGAAGCAACGGTGGTCGCACTGGAAGCACTTGGCTCTCACCTGCGCATCGCCCGCGAGCGTAGAGGAGACAGCCTTAAGACCATGGCCGCCAGGATGGGGACTTCGATCCCTACGCTGCGCAGGATGGAGGCGGGCGATGCAAAGGTGTCGATAGGTGTTTATGCCGCGGCGCTTTGGATTTTTGGGAAGTCCGAAAAGCTTGCTGAGATTCTCAAGCCTGGCGAGGACGAGTACGCCACGATGCTCGATGTGAACCGGGCGAGCCGAAAGAGAGGATAGCGTGAACGACTTCCGAGGAAACTCTCTTGCGGTCTGGTATCTCGAGAATCCGCTCGAGCCGCGCCTCGTCGGCCGGGTGAAGCTCGAGGCGGGCAATCGGCGATGCCTTCTTGAGCTGAATGACGAGTGGAGGCGTTCCGGATTCCCTCTCTCTCCGGATCTCACCCATGACAAGAGGGTGCATGCTCCCTTGAAGGACATGATGGCTCCTGGCGCAATCGAAGACGCTATGCCGGATCGCTGGGGGGAACGTATGATCAGGGTCGTCTCTCGCCCCTCGCGCATGAGCCCACTCGACAAGCTCTGGTATGCGGGCGACCGCCGTTTCGGTGCGCTTGGGATGTCTTCCAGCTTCGATGAATATCGTCCCGTCGACGAACTGCCACTCATGAGTGTGGATTCCCTTCAGGAAGCGGAGGCGCTGATTGCACGCGTCCTCGAGCGTGAACCTCTCAGCGAACGAGAAAGACAGCTCATCGCCAGCGCCGGCAGCATGGGCGGCACCCACCCCAAGATGCTGATCGAAGCTGATGGACAAGAGTGGATCGCCAAGTTTCCGCGCGGCAGCAACGTGGATCATCTCCTTGTCGAGCATGCCTGCATGGAACTGGGGCGCAGAGCTGGATTACACGTCGCATCGTCACGGGTCATCCCCGGCGGTATCGATCATATTCTGATGGTCCGTCGTTTTGACCGTGTTGGAGGTCTGCGCGTCCACGCTGTTTCAGCACGCACGATGCTGGCCTCGGAGGCCGACGACAGCTATGCCACCATCGCGGCGATCATCCGACGCCATGGAGTCGCCGACTGCATCCAGTCGATGCAACGGGAACTATTCCGCAGGATGGCGTTCAACATCATGATAGACAACACTGACGATCACACGAAGAACCACGCCTTTCTCCATACCGAGGACGGATGGCTGCTGTCGCCGGCTTTCGACATTCCGACTCAAATGAACGGTCTCGGACAACAGGCGATCCAGATCTCTCCGAACTCCAGGTTTCTGAACGACTTCAGTATCACACACGCCATGGCGGCGGCGCCTCACTTCGGCATGTCAAAAGAGGATGCTCAGCACGAATGGAACCGGGTGGCCGGATGGATCGGAAGATGGCAGGACATTTTTTCAGAATGCGGCGTCGCAGGGGTCGACATCGACTACCTTGGCGACATTTTGGATTCACCGACGATGCTCGAGCATCGCCGAGAGGCCATAGATCCGTCTAATATCGGTTTACCTGATGCGCCGAACGACAGATGTCGCACCTGGCACGTTTCGCAGGGTTGAACTTGGTGGCAGTTGCTCTTCAACTCCTGCGCGACCGAGGTTGTCCCCGGTTTTCGCCAATGCAGCCCTATTACTACGGAACGGACAACATCGGCTCCGTTCGCCGCGCCTTTGCTAGCGTCAGTACCGCACCCGCCTACGACTATGATCCTTTCGGACAATCGCTCCAGGGAACACCGGCGTCGGAAATCCATCGGGGCCGAAGTGACCATGGAAATGCCGATGTAGCTCCCGGCTTTGAAGTGGCCGACGAACTGGACGGCGTTCCCAATATAGCGGAGCAGCCGTCCTGGCGCAGTGATCACGGCCGGCGCATCAACTAACGGCTGACCGCCATACACGCATCGGGCGACTTCGGGTAAGGTGCCTTCGTGCACCGCTCTGATGTCCTTTTGCAAGGTGCGATCTGCGCAATAATCCACCCGACACCGATTTCCTCGGTCGGTTCTCAGTGACGGAGCGCCTATCGGTGGAGACGTGGCCTGGGACGCGGGTGAACAA
>NZ_JARAKC010000033.1:0-42944 GCF_049887195.1 Mesorhizobium abyssinicae | reverse complement strand
CGCATCGCCAGAAACGTCCTCCAGGCAGCCGATGCCGACAAAGTCCCCATCAGCCACCGCATCAAGAAATGCGCGTGGAACGACGACTATCTCATCCAGGCGCTAACCCATATGCGATAGCCCTGCCGTGAACGGGGAGAAGGCAGATGAGCGCGACGTCGGCGCGCGATTGGCGACACCGTCGAGGAGAGCGCTTCCTCTCCCCGTCACTATACGGGGAGAGGATGCCGGCAGGCAGGTGAGGGGCAGCGCCGACCTACGCTTTGCTGCCGCCGCCGCAATCGTCATCATCCCGGGGGATTTCGTGATAGCCTCACCGCTCACCTGGTGGCAGAGAGAGCGGAGCGGGCGCTTCGGCGTCCTGGCAACGGAGGCACGGCGATGTTTGCGGCAAAAGCGATCGAGAGCACGGACAAGCCGGCCTTCTACAGCGAACTCGCCACGCAGCTGAAGGCGCTGCTCGAAGGCGAGCGCGACTCGATCGCCAACGCCGCCAACACCGCGGCGTTGATCTACCAGATGGTGCCCGACCTCAACTGGGCCGGTTTTTACTTCCTGCAATCGGACGAAGAGCTGGTGCTCGGCCCCTTCCAGGGCAAGCCGGCCTGCGTGCGCATCGCCGTCGGCAAGGGCGTCTGCGGCACTGCCGTCGATCTGGGCATGTCGATGCTGGTCAAGGACGTCCACGAGTTCGAGGGCCACATCGCTTGCGACGCGGATTCGCGTTCGGAGCTGGTGGTGCTGCTCAGGGACAATGACGGCATCTTCGGCGTTCTCGACCTCGACAGCCCGCTGCCCGGCCGCTTCGACAAGGAGGACCAGGCCGGTATCGAGAAGCTGGCCGCGATCTATGTCGCGGCGAGTGCGTTCGAGCCCGACTGATGGCGGTGCAGCGCGTCTGGCGAGTGCCATTGTCGATGTCGGCGCCGCCCCTCATCGCCCTGCCGGGCACTTCTCCCCGTAAACGGGGCGAAGGACGCTGTGCGGACGGCTTCGCCAATCGCCAGCGTTGCAGGACAAAGCGCCGAGGCTGCGGCCAGCCACTTTCTCCCCGTTCACGGGGGCCGGCAGGACAATGAGGGGCAGCGCCAGCGCTGAAAGCCAGGCTGTATGGCGCGATGCCTCAGGGTGAAAGCGGTCAACCTCTGGCTCAACGACCCGGTCTTGCGTTTGACCTAATTGCATCGTTATCACTGGCGGAATACGACGCCCCACAATCGAGAACCACGGCCGACCGAGGAGGAACCCATGTCCCATAATCTGCAGTTCTACATCGACGGCGCCTGGGTCGATCCGGTCGTGCCGAACAATTTCGACGTCATCGATCCGTCCACCGAGGACGCCTTCGCGCAGATCTCGCTCGGCACCAAGCCCGATGTCGACAAGGCGGTGGCGGCGGCCAAGCGCGCCTTCAACAGCTTCGGCTTCACCTCGGTTGAAGAGCGCCTCGACATCCTCAACCGCGTCGTCGAAATCTACAAGAAGCGCAGCAAGGACCTGGCGCTGGCCGTCTCGCGCGAGATGGGCGCGCCGCGCCAGATGGCGCTGGACAGCCAGGTCGGCGTCGGCCAGGCGCATCTGGAGAAGATGGCCGAGGTGCTGAAAAGTTTTCAGTTCCGCCATGTCAAAGGTTCGTCGCTGATCGTCAAGGAACCGATCGGCGTCGTCGGCCTGATCACGCCGTGGAACTGGCCGCTGAACCAGATCACCTGCAAGGTCGGCCCGGCGCTCGCCGCCGGCTGCACCATGGTGCTGAAGCCGTCGGAGATCGCGCCGCTCGACGCCATCGTCTTCGCCGAGATCATCGACGAGGCCGGCGTGCCGAAGGGCGTCTTCAACCTCGTCAACGGCGACGGCCCGACCGTCGGCCAGGCGCTGGCCAGCCATCCCGATGTCGATATGATGTCCTTCACCGGCTCGACCCGCGCCGGCATTCTCGTCGCCAAGGCCGCCGCCGACACGGTCAAGCGCGTGCACCAGGAACTCGGCGGCAAGTCGGCCAACATCCTGTTCCCCGATGTCGACCTCGAAAGGGCTGTCACCAAGGGCGTCGCCGGCTGCTTCGGCAACAGCGGCCAGTCCTGCAACGCGCCGACCCGGATGTTCGTGCCACGCGACCGTCATGACGAGGCGGCCGGTTATGCCAAGGCTGCAGCCGAAAAATTCACCGTGGGTCCGGCCGACGCGCCGGGCTCGAAGCTCGGCCCGGTGGTCAGCCAGCTCCAGTTCGACAAGATCCAGAGCCTGATCCAGAGCGGCATCGACGAAGGCGCCACGCTGGTCGCCGGCGGCCCCGGCCGCCCGGCCGAGCTCAACCGCGGCTACTTTGTCCGCCCGACCGTCTTCGCCGACGTCACCCACGACATGCGCATCGCGCGCGAAGAAATCTTCGGGCCGGTGCTGGCGATCATGCCTTACGACACCGTCGAGCAGGCGGTCGAGCAGGCCAACGACACCGTCTTCGGCCTTGCCTCCTACATCCAGGCCAAGGACATCGAGAAGGCGCGCCAGGCGGCCGCCCGGATGCGCTCCGGCAACGTCTACATCAACTACCCGACCTGGGACGCCGGCCTGCCCTTCGGCGGCTACAAGCAATCCGGCAACGGCCGCGAGTATGCCGAGTACGGTCTGGAGGATTTTCTGGAGATCAAGGGCATCGCGGGGTACGAGGCGGCGGAGTAGGGCAATAGCGCCAAGCATGGACCGGCTTGCCGGAGGTCGGTCCCTGATCAAAGTGCGGGGTGGCCGACGCGCGGCCTGCTTGATAACTGGCGCTTGTCTACTCCTCCATCGTCAATTGCCACCACATTTCATTTACCTGGGTAATTGCCGGTCCGAAATCTGTTAGCTGCCCGTCGCGGTGGCGGATCACAATTCTGGATCCGGTTTCGTCGGACCACTCGGTGTCGAATATCTCACCTGATGCCGTAACTCTATGAACCGATCCACCTGAGGCCACATCGCATGAAGCCTTTGTATAGAGATGCTTATAGGCATTCGCCATGTCACGAATGACCTTGAAGGGTGGGCAAGCGGTTTTTAGATGCTCAAGGAAGTGATTGAATGTTGGAAAAGATGCAACCTTGTGCGGGTTCATTCTGGCGTGAAATCGGTAATAGTGGTCCGCAAGGTGCGAAGCTGAAATAGCTGCGTGAAATGCAGCGCGCAATGAACCCTTGGACTGCTCCCATTCCCAATAGTCCTCTTGGGCGAAGCCTTCGAGAAATTCGGAAGGCGTCATGCCAGCCATCGTTTCACATCCTCAGAGACTTGGTTTGAAGGTAGAAATAGTTGAGCCAAGCTGAGATCACAACTATCTACTTCCAAAGCTCGCCATCGTGGGGCCGGGCAAGGCATTGCGAGCAAAGCACCCCCCATCCCGCATTGCACAATTCCCCCGCTTCGACATATTGGAGCGCATGGTCCGTTCCTCGCTCGCCGTCCTTGTGATCGACGAAAACCGCATCCGTGCCTCGATCATTGAGGCGGGATTGCGGGAGGCCGGGCATGAGCGGGTGACGGTCATCCATGATGTCGCCGGCATCGCGCGCCGCATTGCCGAGATCGAGCCGGACGTCATCGTCATCGATCTCGAAAACCCCAACCGCGACATGCTCGAAAACATGTTCCAGCTGTCGCGCGCGGTGAAGCGGCCGATCGCCATGTTCGTCGACCGCTCCGACCAGGCCTCGATCGAGGCGGCGGTCGATGCCGGGGTGTCGGCCTACGTCGTTGACGGGCTGAGGCAAGAGCGGGTCAAGCCGATCCTCGACATGGCGGTGAGCCGCTTCAACGCCTTCTCGCGCATGGCGCGCGAACTGGAGGAGGCGCGCAGCGAGCTGGAGAGCCGCAAGGTCATCGACCGCGCCAAGGGCATTTTGATGAAGTCGCGCGGCTTGAGCGAGGAAGCGGCCTACACGCTGCTGCGCAAGACGGCGATGAACCAGAACCGCAAGATCAGCGACATCGCCCAGAGCCTGGTGACCGCCGCCGGACTGCTCGGGCCGCTGGAGGACGAATAGCATGACGGCAGCGCACCAGATCACCGCCGGCTTCATGCCGCTGTTCGACAGCGCCGTGCTGGTGGCGGCCGGCGAACTGGGCTTTGCCGCACGCGAAGGCATCGAGCTCACGCTGCATCGCGAGACCTCCTGGGCCAACATCCGCGACCGCATCGCCATCGGCCATTTCCATCTGGCGCACATGCTGGGGCCGATGCCGCTGGCCTGCAGCCTCGGCCTCACGCCGATCGCCTCCGAGACCATTGTTCCGTTCTCGCTCAGCCTCGGCGGTAATTGCGTCACAGTCTCCAATGTCGTCTGGGACGGCATGGCGGCGCATGGCGCGGAACCCGATCTCGATCCCGCGCGGGCAGGGGCCGCTCTTGGCGCGCTGATCCGCGGGCGGGCCACCACGGGGAGCGAGCCGCTGCGCTTCGCCGTCGTGCATCCGCATTCCGGGCACAATTACGAGCTGCGCTACTGGCTCGCTGCTTGCGGCATCGATCCCGAGCGCGACATCGAGATCGTCATCGTGCCGCCGCCCTTCATGGCCGATGCTCTGGCCGCCGGCCGCATCGATGGCTACTGCGTCGGCGAGCCCTGGAACAGTGCAGCGGTTGCCGCCGGCATCGGCCATATCGTCACCGTCAAGGCGCTGCTCTGGCGCAACAGCCCGGAGAAGGTGGTCGGCGTGCGCAAGGCCTGGGCGGAAGAGAATCCGGAGGCGCTGGCGGCGCTGCTCAGAGCGCTGCATCATTCGGCGCGCTGGTGCCAGGACCCGGCGAACCATGCCGAACTGGCGGCGCTGATGGCCGGGCCGGGCTTCCTCGGTCTGCCGGCTGCGGTGCAGATGCCGATCCTGACCGGACGGCTGAAGCTCGGTGGCGGCGCCGAGCGGGCGATCCCGGATTTCTTCGTGCCCTTCGACAAGGCGGCGAATTTTCCCTGGAAGAGCCATGCGCTGTGGTTCTACACGCAGATGGTGCGCTGGGGGCAGTTGGCGCACACGCCGGCAAATCTCGCCATTGCCTGGAACTGCTACCGGCCCGACCTCTACCGCTCGGCGCTGAAGCCGCTCGGTGTGGCGCTGCCCGGCGCCAATGCCAAGGTCGAAGGCGCCCTGAAGGCCGGGACCCCTGTCGGTTCGGCAGGCGCAAGCCTGGTGCTCGGACCCGACGGTTTCTTCGACGGCCAGATCTTCGATCCCGATGAGATCGAAGCCTATATCGCCGGGCAGAAACACGCTGATTCCCTGGCGCAGTAGTAGGTGCCGGGGTTGGCGGGTCGTCTACCGCGCAAGTAGATAAGTCAAAGGCCGCCTTGGTGTGTTATATACGCTGCGTTCTCGGGCGGATACGAGATCGATGGATCAGGAAAGACTTCTGGCCGCCGTCCTTTTGGCTGATGTCGTGGGCAGCACGCCCCTCTATGAGCGCATCGGCGACGATGCCGCTCTGCAGCAGGTTTCGGATTGCCTGGACGCGATGCGCGAGATCGTCGCCCAGCACGGCGGTGATTTCATTTACTCGAAAGGCGATGACGTACTCAGCCTGTTCGAGAGCCCGGAGATGGCGCTCAGGGCCGTCTGCCAAATCAGCCGCCAATTGACTAAAGGGCCGTTGAGCGCCCGTATAGGATTGCATTTCGGGGCGGTCATTCGCGCGCGGGGCGCGATATTCGGCGATGTTGTCAATGTCACCGCCAGGTTGTCCAGCACGGCCAACCCCGGCGAGGTGCTGATCAGCCAGAGCTTCTTCGAAGGCCTTACAGCGGGCAGCCGCAGTGCCTTGCGGCTCCTCGACAAAATGGCTTTCAAGGGCAAGCAGGAACTCTTCGATGTCTATACTCTGAGGAGCGACGATGGGACCCTCAGTCCGCAGATCGCCAGCCGGGGCACCATTATCGAACGGCGCTCCGTCCCGCCGCCGCAGATCAATCTTCTCATCGGCTATGGAGATCAGTCGCGATCCTGCCGAAACAACGAATTCGTGACGTTCGGCCGATCTCCGGAATGCAATATCGTCATCCAGTGGCCCTGGGTCTCAAGGCACCACGCCACCTTCACCATTTCGAATGGCAAGGCCCGCCTTATCGAGCGAAGCTCGTCGGGCACATTTGTGTCGATGGGGCCCGACCATGAAGTATTCGTGCGCCGCGAAGATATTCTTCTCTTCGGCTCCGGCGTCATCTCGCCTGGACGGAGATCGTCGCCCGGCGACACCGAGGTTCTTCACTTCGAGATTGTCTCAGCCTGACCCGGACGGATTTGTTAGCCGCGAGGGGCTCGGGCGGCGGCGCCGAGATCAGCCAAACGCCCGTGCTGTCGATCCATCTGCACGAAGGCTGAAACCTTGGCCGGCAACAGGTCCCCAACCGGTCAAGACCACCGTCTCGAGAGCTGATTTTACGGGCCTGATTATTTTCGCGCCACTCTTGTGCATTGCACAATAATTATGCGTGCGCTTGCGCTAATGAACAATCTTTGGCCTGCGCGCCTCGTGACCAAGCCCGTGCGTTGCCGGCGTGGATCATTGATTTAATTGAAGTTTTTCTCCTCGTTCAAAACTGGCACGGTTTCTGCATTGCAATAACCAAGCTCCTCGCGGAGCCACGGAACAGGCGTCCAATGGCGGGCGCCACAGGCAAAGCTGCCGCTCAGGTCGACACGCGATCCCGGATGTACGGACGCGAGCGATCTGGCCGGCAGCTTTTTGTTTTGACTGAACACGAGAATCGACGGCGCCGGTCCCAAGCGGCGTCCAACCGGGAGATGACGATGACGAAACGGATCGGAACTGCAACGACCCTCAAGGGCATGTCGCGTCGCGACTTCCTTGCCAGAAGCGCGCTGACGGCGGGGCTGCTCGTGGCGGCGCGCAACCTTCTGCCTTCGGGCGCCTATGCGGCGACCGCAGCACCCGAAGTGACCGGCGCCAAGCTCGGCTTTATCGCGCTCACCGACGCGGCACCGCTGATGATCGCCAAGGAGAAGGGACTGTTCGCCAAATATGGCATGCCCGATGTCGAGGTGCTGAAGCAGGCCTCCTGGGGCGCGACGCGCGACAATCTGGTGCTGGGCAGCGAGGCCAATGGCATCGACGGCGCCCACATCCTGACGCCGATGCCCTACCTCATGCACACCGGCAAGGTTACGCAGAACAAGCAGCCGCTGCCGATGGCGATCGTGGCGCGGCTGAACTACGACTGCCAGGGCATTTCCGTCGCCCAGGAATACGCCGCCACCGGCGTCGGCCTCGACGCTTCCAAGCTGAAGGAGGCCTTCGCCGCCAAGAAGGCCGCCGGCAAGGAGGTCAAGGCCGCCATGACCTTCCCGGGCGGCACGCATGACCTGTGGATACGCTACTGGTTGGCCGCCGGCGGCATCGACCCCGACAAGGACGTCTCGACCATCGTCGTGCCGCCGCCGCAGATGGTGGCCAACATGAAGGTCGGCAACATGGACGTCTTCTGCGTCGGCGAGCCGTGGAACGAGCAACTCGTCCACCAGGGTATCGGCTTCACCGCCGCCACCACGGGTGAATTGTGGAAGGGCCATCCGGAAAAGGCGCTCGGCCTGCGCGCCGCCTTCATCGAGAAATATCCCAACGCCACCAAGGCGATCCTGATGGCCGTCATGGAAGCCCAGCAATGGTGCGAGGCGATGGAGAACAAGGACGAGATGGCCTCCATCATCGGCAAGCGGCAATGGATGAACGTTCCGAGCGCCGACATCATCGGCCGCCTCAAGGGCGACATCAACTATGGCAACGACCGCGTCGCCAAGGGCACCGACCTCTACATGAAGTTCTGGAAGGGTGGCGTCTCCTATCCCTTCAAGAGCCATGATGCCTGGTTCCTGGCCGAGAACATCCGCTGGGGCAAGTTCGCGCCGACCACCGACATCAAGGCGCTGGTCGACCAGGTCAACCGCGAGGATCTCTGGCGCGAGGCGGCGAAGGAGTTGGGCGTCGCGGCAAGCGACATCCCTGCATCGTCGTCGCGCGGCGTCGAGACCTTCTTCGACGGCAAGACCTTCGATCCGGCCAATCCGTCGGCCTATCTCGACAGCCTGAAGATCAAGGCATCAGCCTAGGCGCAAACGGCGCCAAAGGCGCCGTTGTCGCAGCGCGACCAAGGCGCAACGGCGCTCGCGCCGTTGTCGCCCAACGACCAGGAGCTTCGCGAACACATGTCCATCCAAACCGTCGAGGACACCAAGGTGAAGGCGTTTCCCGTAAAGCCCGCCGAGGTGATCGCCTTCACCGCCAAGGCGAGGCGCCGCATCGATCCGCTCGCCATTGCCGGCAAGCTGGCGACGGCGCTGGTGCCGCCGGCCGTCGTCATCCTCGTCCTGCTCGTCGTCTGGCAGGTCGCCTGCTCGTCGCCGACGGCCAGCCTGCCGCCGCCGAGCCAGGTGTGGAACGAGGCCTATGACCTGATCGCGCATCCGTTCTTCGACAACGGCCCGCAGGATATCGGCCTTGCCTGGCGAGTGCTGATCTCGCTGCAGCGCGTCGCCATCGGCTTCGGCATGGCTGCGGTGGTCGGCGTGGCGCTGGGCGCGCTGGTCGGCCAGTCGGTGTGGGCGATGCGCGGCCTCGACCCGGTGTTCCAGATCCTGCGGACCGTGCCGCCGCTCGCCTGGCTGCCGCTGTCGCTCGCCGCCTTCCGCGATTCCAATCCGTCGGCGCTGTTCGTGATCTTCATCACCTCGATCTGGCCGGTGATCATCAATACAGCCGTCGGCGTCCGCAACATCCCCGAGGACTACCGCAACGTCGCCCGCATCCTGCGGCTCAACCAGCTCGAGTTCTTCGTCAAGATCATGGTGCCGGCGGCCGCCCCCTACATCTTCACCGGCCTGAGGATCGGCATCGGGCTCTCCTGGCTTGCCATCGTCGCCGCCGAGATGCTGACCGGCGGCGTCGGCATCGGCTTCTTCATCTGGGACGCGTGGAACTCCTCGCGGCTGCCCGACATCATCGTCGCGCTGGCCTATATCGGCGTCACCGGCTTCTGCCTCGATCGGCTGGTCGCGGCGGTCGGCGCCTTCGTCACCCGCGGCACAACGGCAAAGTGAGGAGGGCGCCATGACCGCCTATCTGAAGCTCGACCATATCGACAAATCCTTCGCCCGCGGCGGCCAGGTCAGCGAGGTGCTGAAGGATATCAGGCTCACCATCGACAGGGGCGAGTTCGTCTCCATCATCGGCCATTCCGGCTGCGGCAAGTCGACCTTGCTCAACCTCATTGCCGGGCTGACCAGGGTCTCCTCGGGTGCCGTGCTGCTCGAGGACAAGGAGGTCGACAGCCCGGGACCTGAGCGCGCCGTGGTGTTCCAGAACCATTCGCTGCTGCCGTGGCTCACCGTCTACGAGAACATCAACCTTGCCGTCTCCAAGGTCTTCGGCCGCACCAAAAGCCGGGCCGAGCGGCATGAGTGGATCATGCGCAACCTCGATCTCGTGCAGATGGCGCATGCCAGGGACAAGCGCCCGGCCGAGATATCCGGTGGCATGAAGCAGCGCGTCGGCATTGCCCGCGCGCTCGCCATGCAGCCGAAGATCCTGCTGCTCGACGAGCCGTTCGGCGCGCTCGACGCGCTGACCCGCGCCCACCTCCAGGAGGCGGTGATGGACATCCACGCCCGGCTCGGCACGACCATGATCATGATTACCCACGATGTCGACGAGGCGGTGCTTCTGTCGGACCGCATCGTGATGATGACCAACGGCCCGGCGGCAACCATCGGCGAGGTGCTTTCGGTGCCGCTGGCCCGGCCGCGCCGACGCATCGAGCTTGCCTCGGACCGCACCTTCCTGCGCTGCCGCGAGGCGGTGCTGAAGTTCCTCTATGAACGCCACCGCTTCGTTGAAGCCGCGGAGTAGCGTCATGACCCGAAGAAACGCCTCTTCAACGCCAAAGGTCGATCTGCATCGGCAATGGGCAACCTGCCGCACTGCACAAATATTATGCTGCCGTGCAAGGCGATCTGACTAATCTTTGATCCGCCGCCGGGCTCGTCAAAAGTCGCGCGGCTGCGGTTTCGCATTGATATTATTTGAAAATTCAGCGCGCTGTCGAACTGGCACGCTTCCTGCTTTTAGAAATGTAGGTCCCTCGGGGCCAAGAGACACGGCGTCCAATGGCGGGCGCCACAGGCAAAGCTGCCGATCAGGTCAACACGCGATCCCGGATGGACGGACGCGAGCGACCTGGCCGGCAGCTTTTTTGTTTTGACCGAACACGCAATCGACGGCGCCGATCCCAGGCGGTGCCCAACCGGAGACGACGATGACGAAACGGATCGGAACTGGCGCGGCCCTCGAGGACTTCACCCGCCGCGATGTCCTGGCCAGCAGCGCATTGACCGCCGCGCTGTTCACCGCCGCACTGCTGCTCTTTCCCGTCGGCGCCAAGACGGACGGCAAGGGGCCGGCAGTGACCGCGCACAGCGAGGTTTCGACCGGCACGCCGATGGCGCGTCGCTGACAATCGCCAACGAACAGACAAGAGCGGCGCCTCCCACGCCGCAAACCGGAGCCGACATGACTGCAATTCTCCCAGCCGCGCCCAGCCAGGAACCCAGGCAGGCGCTCGTGATGTCCACCATCGCCTTCACCGTCTGCTTCGCGGTGTGGACGATCTTCTCCATCATCGGCGTGCGCATAAAGCAGGAGCTTGGGCTGAGCGAGACGGAGTTCGGCCTGCTCATCGGCACGCCGATCCTCACCGGTTCGCTCGTGCGCATGCTGCTCGGCGTCTGGACCGATCGCTATGGCGGGCGGCTGGTCTACACCGCCGTCATGCTTTCGGCGGCGGTCGCGACCCTACTGCTCTCTTTTGCGCATACTTATGAGCAGATGCTGATCGCCGCCCTTGGCGTCGGTCTCGCCGGCGGCTCCTTCGCCGTCGGCGTCGCCTACGTCTCGCGCTTCTTTCCCGCCGGCAGGCAGGGCACGGCGCTCGGCATCTTCGGTGTCGGCAATGTCGGCGCCGCGGTCACCAAATTCCTGGCCCCGCTGGTGCTGCTCGCCTGGGGCTGGCAGACGGTGGCGCAGATCTGGGCGGCGGCGCTCGTCGTCATGGCCGTCGTCTTCTGGTTCACCACCGGCGACGACCCCGTCATCCGCGAGCGCCGCGCCGGCAAAGCGGCAGCGCCGAGAAGCTTCTGGCAGGAATTCGCGCCGCTGAAGAACCTGCAGGTCTGGCGCTTCGCCTTCTACTACTTCTTCGCCTTCGGCGCGTTCGTGGCGCTGTCGCTGTGGCTGCCGCGCTACCTGATCGGCGTCTACGGCTTCAACATCGCCACCGCCGGCATGATCGGCGCCGCCTATTCAATTCCGGCAAGCGTCTTCCGCGCCTATGGCGGCGTGCTGTCCGACCGTATCGGCGCCCGCACCGTACTCTACTGGACCTTCACGGTCTGTGCCGTCGCGACCCTGGTTCTGTCTCTCCCCTCGGCAGACTACGTCGTGCGCGGCATCAGCGGGCCGATCGCCTTCCACTTCGAGATCGGCCCGCTCGCCTTCATCGCCGTCGCCTGCGTGCTCGGCTTCTTCATGAGCCTCGGCAAGGCCGCCGTCTACAAACACATCCCCGTCTACTATCCGAAGAACGTCGGCGCCGTCGGCGGTGTGGTCGGCATGATCGGCGGGCTCGGCGGTTTCGTCCTGCCGATCGCCTTCGGCGCCCTCAACGACCTCACCGGCGTCTGGTCGAGCTGCTTCATGCTGCTCTTCGTCATCGTCGTCGGCTGCCTTGCCTGGATGCACTTCTCCATCCGCCGCATGGAACGTGCCGCCGCCGAAACGCCAGCGCTCTACGCGGCCGAGTGAAACCGGAACGGATCAGCAATATGACCGAGAAACTCGTCATCATCGGCAACGGCATGGCCCCCGGGCGCATGCTGGAGCATCTCCTGGATAAGGCGCCGGATCGCTACCAGGTCACCATCTTCAATGCCGAGCCGCGCGTGAACTACGACCGCATCATGCTGTCGCCGGTTTTGTCGGGCGAGAAGGCATACGAAGAGATCATCATTCACGGCGACGGCTGGTACATCAAGCACGGCATCACCCTCTACAAGGGCCATAAGATCGTCGCCATCGACCGCGCGGCCAAGACCGTCACCTCTGACCATGGCGTGACGGAACCCTATGACAAGCTGGTGATTGCCACCGGCTCGGTGCCGTTCATCATCCCGGTGCCCGGCAACAACCTGCCGGGCGTGCTGACCTATCGCGATCTCGACGACGTCCGCGCCATGATGCTTGCAGCCCAGTCGCGGGCCAAGGCCGTGGTCATCGGCGGCGGCCTGCTCGGGCTGGAGGCCGCGGCCGGCCTGCAGGCGCAAGGCATGGACGTCACCGTGCTGCATGTCATGCCGACGCTGATGGAGCGCCAGCTCGATCCCGCCGCCGGCTACCTCTTGCAGCGCGCCGTGGAGGAACGCGGCATCAAGGTCATCACCAAGGCCAACACGCAAGCCATCACCGGCAGCGGCAAGGTCGAGCAGGTCGAGCTTGCCGACGGCACGATCATCCCGGCGACCCTGGTGGTGATGGCGGTCGGCATCCGGCCGAACGCGGCGCTGGCCAAGGACGCGGGCGTCGCCGTCAACCGAGGCATCGTCGTCGATGCCGGCATGCGCAGCAACGACCCCGACATCTTCGCGCTCGGCGAATGCGCCGAGGTCAACGGCATGGTCTACGGCCTGGTGGCGCCGCTCTACGAGATGGCGCGCGTCGCCGCCAGCCAGCTTGCCGGCGACGAGGCTGCCGCCTTCGTCCATTCCGACACGCCGACCAAGCTCAAGGTCACCGGCATCGAACTGTTCTCGCTCGGCGACTTCGCCGATGGCGACGACCGCCAGGAGATCGTGCTGCGCGATGCCTCGGCTGGCGTCTACAAGCGCCTGGTGCTGAAGGACGACCGCATCATCGGCACCGTGCTCTATGGCGAAACGGCCGACGGCGCCTGGTTCAACGACCTCAAGAAGAAGCAGACCGATATTTCGGAGATGCGCGACACGCTTATCTTCGGCCAGTCATACCAGGGGGGTGCCCCCCTGGACCCTATGGCGGCCGTTGCAGCCTTGCCGGATGATGCGGAAATCTGCGGCTGCAACGGCGTCTGCAAGGGCAAGATCACCGGTGCGATCACCGGCAAGGGCCTGACCTCGCTCGACGATGTCAGGGCGCACACCAAGGCGTCTGCCTCCTGCGGCTCGTGCACTGGGCTGGTCGAGAAGCTGATGGTGCTGACCCTCGGCGATACCTACAACCCGGCAGCCGTGCAGCCGATGTGCTCCTGCACCACGCTCGGCCATGACGAGGTGCGCCGGCTGATCAAGGCCAAGGGGCTGAAGACCATTCCGGCAGTGATGCAGGAGCTGGAGTGGAAGACCTCCTGCGGCTGCGCCAAATGCCGGCCGGCGCTCAATTACTACCTCGTCTGCGATTGGCCGGACGAATATGCCGACGATTACCAGTCGCGTTTCATCAACGAGCGGGTGCACGCCAACATCCAGAAGGACGGCACCTATTCGGTGGTGCCGCGCATGTGGGGCGGGGTGACCAGCGCCTCCGAACTGCGCGCCATCGCCGACGTCGTCGACAAGTTCGAGATCCCGATGGTCAAGGTCACCGGTGGCCAGCGCATCGATATGCTGGGCATCCGCAAGGAGGACCTGCCGGCGGTGTGGGCCGATCTCGGCCAGGCCGGCTTCGTCTCCGGCCATGCCTATGCCAAGGGCCTGCGCACCGTGAAGACCTGCGTCGGCTCCGACTGGTGCCGCTTCGGCACGCAGGATTCGACCGGCTTGGGCATCCGCATCGAGAAGTTCATGTGGGGCTCGTGGACCCCGGCCAAGGTCAAGATGGCGGTGTCGGGCTGTCCGCGAAACTGCGCCGAGGCCACCTGCAAGGATGTCGGCGTCATCTGCGTCGACAGTGGCTACGAGATCCATTTCGCGGGTGCGGCCGGCCTCGACATCAAGGGCACCGAGGTGCTCGGCCTGGTCAAGACCGAAGACGAGGCGCTGGAGCACATCGTGGCGCTGACGCAGATGTACCGCGAGCAGGCCCGCTATCTCGAGCGCATCTACAAATGGGCCAAGCGCGTCGGCATCGCCGAGATCAAGCGCCAGATCATGGACGATGGCGAGAAGCGCAAGGCCTATTACGAGCGCTTCGTATTTTCCCAAAAGTTCGCCCAGGTCGACCCTTGGTCCGAGCGCGTCTCCGGCAAGGACAAGCACGAGTTCCGGGCGATGGCCTCGGTCGGGTTTGCCGAGGCGGCGGAGTGACAATCATGACCTGGATCGCTATCGGCACCATCGCCGACATCCCTCGCCGTGGCGCGCGCTGCGTCGCCACCCCGCAAGGCAAGATCGCCGTCTTCCGCACCGCGGACGACGAGGTCTTCGCCATCGAGGACCATTGCCCGCACAAGGGCGGACCGCTGAGCCAGGGCATCGTCCATGGCGCCGCGGTGACGTGCCCGCTGCACAATTGGGTGATTTCGCTCGAGACCGGCAAGGCGCTCGGCGCCGACGAGGGCGCGGTGCGCACCATCCCGGTCAAGCGGGAAGGCGAGCGCCTGTTCCTGGCGCTGGAAGCGCTGGCGAGCCGCGCGGCCTGACCCCATGGAGATCGACGAAGCACGCGAGGTGAGGACCACCTGCCCCTATTGCGGGGTGGGCTGCGGCGTGCTGGCGAAGGTCGCCGCGGACGGTGAAGTCACCGTCCGCGGCGATCCTGATCATCCGGCGAATTTCGGCCGGCTGTGCTCGAAAGGCTCGGCGCTGGCGGAGACCATCGACCTCGATGGCCGGCTGCTTCATCCCGAAATCGGCGGCCGCCTTGCCGGCTGGGACGAGGCGCTCGACCTCGTCGCCTCGACCTTCTCGCGCACCATCGCCGAGCATGGGCCGGACGCGGTCGCCTTCTATGTCTCCGGCCAACTGCTGACGGAGGACTATTACGTCGCCAACAAGCTGATGAAAGGGTTTGTCGGCTCGGCCAATATCGACACCAATTCGCGGCTCTGCATGGCCTCCTCGGTCGCCGGGCATCGCCGCGCCTTCGGCGCCGACACGGTGCCGGGTTGCTATGAGGATCTGGAGCTTGCCGATCTCATCGTGCTCGTCGGCTCAAATCTCGCCTGGTGTCATCCCGTGCTCTACCAGCGCATCGCCGCGGCCCGCGAGAAGCGGCCCGGGATGAAGATCGTCCTGGTCGATCCGCGCCGCACCATGACATCAGATATCGCCGACCTGCATCTGGCGATCGCGCCGGACGGCGACACCGCGCTGTTTTCCGGCCTGCTTGCGCATTTGGCGAAGAACCAGGCGCTGGATCGCGATTATATCGCCGCGCATACGACAGGCTTCGAGGAGACACTGGCAGCCGCCGCATCGCTCGATCTCGCCGGCATTGCCGCCGCCACGGGTTTGGGCGAGGACGAGCTTTCACGCTTCTACGCGCTGTTCGCGGCGACCGAGAAAACAGTCACCGTCTACAGCCAGGGCGTCAACCAGTCTTCGCAAGGCAGCGACAAGGTCAATGCCATCATCAACTGCCATCTGGCGACCGGCCGCATCGGCAAGCCGGGGGCAGGGCCGTTCTCGGTGACAGGCCAGCCCAATGCCATGGGCGGCCGCGAGGTCGGCGGCCTGGCCAACATGCTGGCCGCGCATATGGAGATCGAGAACCCAGCGCATCGCGCCCGCGTGCGCCGCTTCTGGAACGCGCCGACCCTGGCTGAAAAGCCGGGCCTGAAGGCGGTCGACATGTTCAACGCGGTGGCCGACGGGCGCATCAAGGCGCTGTGGATCATGGCCACCAACCCGGTCGATTCGATGCCGGACGCCGATGCGGTGGAAGCCGCGATCAAGGCCTGCCCGTTTGTCGTGGTGTCCGACGTTCTGGCCGGCACCGACACCGTGCGCCACGCCCATGTGTCACTGCCCGCCACTGCCTGGGGCGAGAAGGACGGCACCGTCACCAATTCCGAACGCCGCATCTCGCGCCAGCGGCCGTTTCTGGCGGCGCCCGGCGAGGCGAGGCCGGACTGGTGGATCGTTGCCGAGGTGGCGAAGCGGATGGGATTTGCCGAGGCGTTTGCGCATGCCGCGCCGGCCGAGATCTTCGCCGAGCACGCCGCGCTGTCGGGTTATGAAAATGATGGCGCGCGGGATTTCGACATCGGCGCTCATGCCGGGATCAATGCTGAGGGCTATGAGGATTTGGCGCCATTCCAATGGCCAGCACCGGCCTTATCCTCTCCCTTGAGGGAAGGGTCGGAGAGCGCGTTGAGCGGAGCGAGACAAGCGAGCCGGAGAGGGGTCGGAGGTGAAGTCTCAGTCTCTGCCAACGAGGCCGAGACTGTCGCAGGCGACCCCCTCTGGCCTGCCGGCCATCTCCCCCTCAAGGAGGGAGATCAGTCCGCACCTCGACCTTCGCCAATCTCCAAAGTCGGAGAGTGGGCGCAGTCCGCAGTGCCGCTAGTCTCCCCCCTTGAGGGGGAGATGGCCGGCAGGCCAGAGGGGGTCGGTACGACCGGGCGCCAGCCCATTCGCTTCTTCGCCAACGGCAATTTCTACACCCCCGACCGCAAGGCGCGCTTCATCCCCGTCCGACCTGTGACGGAAACTCGCACGGGCGAAAATTTCCCGCTGATTCTGAACACCGGCCGCATCCGCGACCACTGGCACACGATGACGCGCACCGGCAAAAGCCCGCGCCTGTCCCAGCACATCGCCGAGCCCTTCGTCGAAATCCATCCGGCCGATGCACAGCACCACGGCATCGGCGACGCCGATATCGTGCGCATATCCAGCCCGCGCGGCGCGGTGCTGGTGCGCGCGTTGATCACGACCCGCCAGCGCCCGGGCAGCGTCTTCGCCCCGATGCACTGGACCGACCAGTTCGCGGCCAGGGGACGGCTCGACGCGCTGACCGCGCCGCTCACCGACCCGATCTCCGGCCAGCCGGCGCTGAAGCATGTCGCGGTGCAGATCGAGAAATTCGCCGCGGCGGCCTTTGGTTTCGCCGTGATGCGGGATCGCCCCGAGGCGATCGCCGCCGACTATTGGGCGGTGGCGCGCTGCAAGGGCGGCTGGCGGGTGGAGCTTGCCTTCGCCGACGAGAACATCGACTGGGCCGGCTTTGCCCAGTCGCTGTTCGGCGCGTCACCCGAGGCCGAGATGCTCGCCTATCACGACCGCGAGGCCGGCCAGCATCGCATCGCCGCCTTCGCCGGCGAACGCCTTGCCGGCGCACTGTTCGTCGCGCCGGGACCGGTCGCCGTATCGCGCGGCTGGGCCGCCGAGCAGCTCGACGCAACCCACGCCGGCCAGCGCCAGCGCTTCCGCATCGTCGCCGGTCGTGCCGGCGCCGATCGGCCCGATATCGGCGCCATCGTCTGCTCCTGCCTCGGCATCGGCGCCAACCAGATCGCGGCGGCGGTGGGGGCCGGCTGCGGAACCGTCGAGGCCATCGGCGAGGCGACTAGGGCCGGCACCAACTGCGGCTCCTGTCGCGCCGAAATCCGCGCCATCATCGCAACCGGCAGGGTGCAGGCGGCGGAGTAGCGTGCAAGGTTGCTTGCCCGCCGATCGGTCTCGAAAAGCTATCGATATGTGATGGTTAGCCCGTATCGATGGCCAGCAACGACGGGCATCTGAAACCAAAAGCTAACTGAAAAATAAACATTCGATGGAAGGATGGCAGCTCCGCCGACAGTATCGGCGAGCCGGCAACGGTTGGTACTGGCCATGGAAATGGAAGGACTGCGTTGTGTCGATCCTCAAGAGGCGTTTGTCTGCACTTCATCGGGCCTTGATCATTCTGTTCGTTTCGGCAATCGGCGTGCTGCCGGCATTCGCCATGGAGCCCGCCAAATATCCGGAACCGCCCGACACCGTCGCATTCAAGGTCGAGAAGAACGGCGAGTCGATCCCGGTCACGCTGCGCCAGTTGGAAAAGCTCGGCCTCTACAGCGTTTCCACGCCAAGTCCCTTCGAAAAGGGGCAACTGGCGTTTCAGGGTGTGCTGTTTAGGGATGTGGTCAAGCTGGTCGGACTGGAGGGTGAATCGTCGGTCGTCCTGCGGGCGGCGGACGACTATGTGCAGGTAATCCCGAAGGAGGACTGGACGGACGGTCCGCTGCTTCTTGCCACGCGCCAGGACGGCGAGCTGCTGACCCGGCGGACGCAGGGTCCGACGCGGCTGATCTATCCTCTCGACGACTATCCGGCCTTCGATACGCCAGTTCGCAAACCGCGATGGATCTGGTTGATCAAGACGATCGCGCCGGGCAATTGAACCCCTTCGTGACTTTCGGCCATGTGGTCTAGAAGCAAAGCCTGGCGGGTTCCCATAACCTACGTCGCCGCTGCGGCGTCGGCGGCCATCTGCTCGGCGATCTTGATCGCGGTGCTCTTCACGAGCGTCAGCAAGGTGGAGAGCGCGATGCCGCGTTTCGGCTTCTTCGCCATTCGCGAGTTCCACATTGCCATACGCGACGTGACGCATCTGCGAGATATGGTTTCGCTTGCGCAACTGGCCGACGGTTCGCCGGAAAGCCTGGAACAGCTGTCGGCCGCAAACGATCTGGTCTACATCCGCTTCGAGCGGATCGACGGCGGCGACACCATCAGCGAAATCCCCGCCTACGCGGGTATCGTGCCGCAGGTCAAGGACGCTGTGAAGCGGATCGATGTCATCATCCAGGCAGGTCTGCCTCTGGATGAAAAGGGCCTCAGGCAACTGGGAATTGAGCTCGACCAGATCGTCGCGCGGATGAACGACGAGTACTACAAATATGGCGAGGAGGTTAACGTCGATCTTTATGCCGCGGAGACGAACCTGAACAGGTTCAACTACCAGATCGCCTTTGCCTTGACGGTGTTGTCGGCGCTGGCGATCGGAACCGCCGTGCTTCTCATCGGCCGTCGGGAAACCATCAGCAAGCTCGAATTTCTCGCCTGGCGGGACGCGACGACCGAGTTGAAGAACCGGGCCTGGATGTCGGCCAACAGGGACGGGCTGCTGGAGCGGGCAAGGCTGTCCGGCCAGCAGCTCCGGCTGTTCCTGATCGACCTCGACCACTTCAAGAGCGTCAATGACACCTTCGGTCATCACATCGGCGACATGCTCTTGAAGACCGTTGCCGAAACCCTGCAGTCGGTCGAGCGGCCGGACGAAGTGGCCGCCGTCCGCCTGGGCGGAGACGAGTTCGCCATCATGGCGATCGGGCCTTCGGACGATCTGGGACACCGGCTGCGCGAGCAATTGAACCGGTTTGCCGATCTGGACGGGCATCAGGTGCGCATCGGCGCAAGCATCGGCATGGCCTCCTTCCCGGATCATGGCGCGGACATCTCCACACTGTTGCGCAATGCCGACAGCGCGCTTTATGCCGCGAAAGCAGAAGGGCGGTCCGGCTTTGTGACCTTCTCGCCCGCGATCCTCAGCCAGATCGACCTGCAACTCGGCGAGGAGGCGGCGATCAAGCAAGCGCTCGACGATGATGAGTTGTTCCTGGTCTGGCAGCCGCAGTTCGAACTGGCGAGCGGGCGCATGATCGGCGCCGAAGCCCTGGTCCGCTGGCGCGACCGCGTTTCGGGAACGGTCCGTTTGCCGGACTCGTTCATTCCGACCGCCGAGCGCAGCGATCTGATCCTGGAAATCGACAAGGTCGTGCTGAGCAAGGCCTGCGCGCAGGCCGTTCGGTGGGTGCCGGTTTCGGCCGGCGATTTCATCTGCGCCGTCAATGTTTCGGGCAAAACCCTGCAGGCCGACGCATTCTTCGTGCACCTCGTCGAAGTGCTGCAGCAAACGCGGTTGCCGCCGGCGCGCCTGCAACTGGAAATAACCGAAGGGGTCTTCATCCAAAGCAAGGATGCGCTGAACACGCTCGCGAAAATTCGCAAACTAGGGGTCAGCCTGGCACTCGACGATTTCGGATCGGGATATTCGAGCTTCGGCTATCTTGCCGATCTCGACCTCAATCAGCTGAAGATCGATCGATCCTTCCTCAATGATCTGGAATCGTCCAGGAAGAAGCAGGACGTTGTCGGCGGCATCATCGCGCTGGCCAACTCTCTCGGCATGACGGTCATGGCCGAAGGCGTGGAAACCGAAGGACAGCTGGCCTTCCTGATCGCCGAACAATGCCACGGCGCCCAGGGGTTTTTCATGTCGGAACCAATCGAAGAGAAACTGCTGACAAATCACCTGATTGCGCGGCGGGGCAACCTCAAGGCCAGGGCCGGATCAAAGCTGAACCTCTCGGCCTGATCATCTGGCGGCTTTTCGTCGTCAGGAAATGAGTTGGCTGGGGTTCTTGGAAGCTTTTAGAACTTTCTGGATCGCGCCTCAGCCCCAATTGCGGGTGCTTTTGGATGGTGCTCGCCCCGACATCCTGTTCGGTGTCAGCTGACGTGAGCGGCCCAGCACTGGGCGTTTCACCTCGACGAGACGGCGGGCTCTCTGCTTAAAGGCAGGTAAGGCCAAGGACCTCCAACGAGTGCAGTCTGGGCGCAGAAGCTCGGCAAAACTCAATTCACTGGACCATTTCCCGAACGCTACGTCGCGACCGACCCTGTTCCGACGAAGCGTGTCGGTAGGTCGACTCTGAGGCATGTCCGGCTACTTGAAGCCGGCATCGAAGCAGCCGCTCACATTGGTGAGCCACGCCCTACGTGAGTTTCGCCAAAAGGGGCGGATGAACCGCCCCGTTCTTGCCAGACAGCCACCAGGGCTCGCTACCAATCTTCAGGCGCGCTTCCGGGCGGGTTCCAAGCCTACGGCGGCGGCTAGTCCGCCGATATCTTTGATCTCGGTGTATTCATAGAAAGGATTGGCGGGTTCGTGACCGCGGTTGACCCAGACCTTGTTTTTGATCCCCAGATCATAGGCTGGCATCAGGTCGTAGCGGAAGGAGGAGGAAACATGAGTGATGTCTTCGGGACCGCAGCCGAGCTTATCGAGCATGTATTCAAAGCCCTTCATCAGCGGCTTGTAGGCGCCAACCTCTTCAGCGGTGATGACAGTGTGAATTGGCGCGCCGAGCTTTTCCACATTCGACATGATCAGGTCGTTCATCGAGTTCGACAGGATCACCAGTGGGATTTCCTTGGCCACCTTAGTGAGTCCTGCCGGGACGTCGGGGTGCGGACCCCACGTTGGCACTTCGTCATAGATGCGTTGCGCGTCTTCGGGTTTGAACTGGATACCGATGCGCTTGCAAGTGCGTTCAACGGCATTGTGCACCACCTCGCGGAAAGGCTTCCATGCCCCCAGCACCTCGTCCAGGCGGTAGCCTCTGAAAGCCTCGACGAAGCTGGGCATAGCCTCAACGGTGAGACGCTCGGCGTACACACGCCGCGCTGCACCAGCCATATCGAAATTAGTCAGCGTACCGTAGCAGTCGAAGGTTACATATTTCGGTATAAAGGTGGTCATAGTGTGTGTTCCCTTTAGTCGACAACGCAAAATTACTGTTCAAGGCGCGCCAGAGTCGTATGAATTACAGAATATCATCTGCCAATTTTTCGCCACTTGAAGCGGATTGTTTTGAATTTGGTGATTATTCGGCAGATTATCTTCTGAATCTACATCTCTAGTGAGTAGCGATCGTGTCAATCGGCAGGTGCGTTTTAACGATCGGCGATTTCAGCACCACGAAGCTGAAATATTTGTCGATCCCGATATTGAGCTCGAGCAAGCGCTCCATGATCGCCTGATACTCGCTGATCCCCCGCGTGACGAACTTCGCCAGATAATCGTAGCCGCCAGACACAAGGTGACACTCGATCGCGCTATCGATCTTCTCGACCGTCGCGAGGAACCGCGAATAATCTGTGGGGCGATGGTTCTTGAGCGTGATCTCGGTAAAGACCGTCACTGTCTGACCCAGCTTGGCCAGGTCGACCCGGGCGGAATAGCCTACGATGAAGCCCTCCTCCTGCAGCTTCTTCACCCGCATCAAGCACGGGCTTGCCGAGAGGCTGACTAGGTCCGCAAGCTCGACATTCGAGATTCGCCCGCTCTTCTGCAGCTCAGACAGGATCTTGATGTCGATTTTGTCGAGCTTCATGTGGAAACTCCGTCCCATACTGGTGCCGCGGGTGGCCTGGCTCCTCGCATTGGTGACGCTGCCTGGTTGTGGGCGGACCGTCTTGCTTGAACTCGCCCAGCTAGGCCCCTGATCAACGCTGTTTGCTTAAGAAGGTCGAGCGTGCCGACGGACCGCGATGCCGTAGCGGCGCGGGTACCTTCAAGACATCTGACCAGTTTCATTTCATTCCCCATTTTCACATCGGCCACCCCACCCAGGCCGAGCGCCGCGCCGGCTGCCGCATTCCGGCTCCACCGGACCATAAAAGCATAGCGAAGCAGTTATTGCAATAGATTGTCCAACAATCAATAGGGGCATCAAACGTCCAGCCGGTTTTCGTCAGCGTTGGTATATCGCGAACCATGCCCGGGCAACGGCTTGCTATGTCGGTGATAATCCTCAACATTATTGCTCCTTCCGGTCATAGTGCATCCAAGCTGCCCGCATGATCCAGTCGAAAATTTGGTCGAAATTGGGCTGCGACCTTCGATCCCAAAACGGCGATCATGTCGATTGACAAACAAATTGTTGTACAAAAATGGAAATGTGAGGTAGTCAAGCCTGCGGCGCTGCGCGCTCTTGAGGCAGGATATGAATTGAGTGGAAGATGGGTCACAATCATCAGGTTCAGCCGGCCCGCGCCTCGGAGCTTTCCGAGGCGTGCCATCCTGTGGGTGCGGCGGAAGCAGAAGAAATCGCCAAACTTCTATATGGCGTGCGTGGCTCGGCCAGACGCTTTGAAACCGAGAAGGACGACACGTTCCTCCTCGACTGCGCCGGCCGAGGGAAGTTCGTCCTGAAGATCGCTCATCCTTCCGAGCGGGTGGAGGAACTCGATTTCCAGGTCGCGCTGTTGCGCCATCTCGAGCAGCGGGCTCCTGACCTACCCATCCCCCGTGCACATCGCGGCGTCGACGGCGCGGATTTGCCCATCGTCACGACCAGTGCCGGCGAGCGGAGAGTGGTGCGGCTCATCACCTTCCTCTGCGGTGCGCCGCTCGACCGGACGACTTCCACCGCTCCACAGCGCGAACGGATTGGCGAGGTCTTGGCGAAGCTACGTCATTCAATGGCCGATTTTTCCCATCCCGCGGACGATCGGACGCTGGCATGGGACGTCACCCATCTGCTCGATCTCTCCGATCTGTTGGGCTTCATTCCAGAGGGCTGCAAGCGGGAGTGGACGGTCCGCGCGCTTGAGCGGTTTGCCGAGATCAAGCCGCGGCTCGACCTGTGCCGGCGGCAAGTGCTCCACAACGACTTCAATACGTCGAACCTGGTCGTTGACCACGCCAGCCCGCAGTTCCTGACTGGGGTCATCGATTTTGGCGATGCCGTCCGCACCGCCATCGCGGTCGACGTGTCCACTGCGTTGATGAATCAGATGCCAAAGACCATCGACCATGCGAACCGGCGTGACCTGTTCGATGAACCGCGCGATGTTCTGCGCGGCTATCTTCGCTACGCCGAACTGACGGACGAAGAACTCCGCCTTATCCCTTTCCTGGCGATGGGCCGACTTGCGGTCCGCGCGCTTCTGACCTGCTGGCGCGCCGAGATATTCCCTGAGAACAGCCGCTACATCATGCGCCACACCGAAGCCGGGTGGGCTCATCTCGAGTGGTTCAACTCGGTGTCGACCGCACAAATATCCGATCTTCTGACCCGAGAGGAACCGTAATGCCCAAACAAGCGACTACCCTGCCCAAGGGCTACCGTGGCGACATGGCCAATGGCTTCAACCCTCAGGACGCGTCTCATCTCCCAGGTGAAGACATTCTGCATGTGGCCAGGCGGCAAAGGCTGCTTGGCCCCGCGTATCGACTATTCTACAGATCGCCGGTGGAGATTTCTCGCGCCAAGGGCGTCTTCCTCTATGACAAGCACGGCAACGAATATCTCGACGCCTATAATAACGTCGTATCGCTAGGTCACTCTCATTCACGCGTCGTCGAGGCTATCCAGAAGCAGCTCGAAGTCCTCTGCACCCACACGCGCTACATGCAGGAACCTCTGCTGGACTATGCCGAAGCCCTGATCAATACATTCGGTGGCGAACTCGGCCGCACCGGATGTGCGATGTTCACCTGCACTGGCTCCGAGGCCAACGATCTCGCCTTGCGCATCGCGCGGTACCACACGGGCAAGACTGGCGTCATTGTCACGGCCGAGGCCTATCATGGCAACAGCGGTGCGGTGGCGGCAATCTCGCCGTCCCTTGGGAAGAAGTCGGCCCTCGATCCCCTTCTCCGCACGGTCGCTGCGCCCGACTCCTATCGCCTGCCCGTCGAGGAAATCGGGCGGCGGATGGCGGAAGATGTTGCGCGACAGATTGCCGACCTCGAAGGGCATGGCGGGGGCCTCGCTGCCTTCGTCGCCGACTCCGTCTTCTCCTCCGATGGTCTCTATGTCGACCCCACGGACGCGTTGGGGCCGGTGGCGGAAGTAGTACGCAAGGCTGGAGGCCTGTTTATAGCCGACGAAGTACAATCCGGCTTCGGGCGGACCGGTACCCACCTTTGGGGGCACGCCCGTCACGAGGTCGATCCGGATATCGTCACGCTTGGAAAACCTATGGGCAACGGTTATCCCGTTGCGGGCTTGGTGGTGCGGTCCAAACTCGTGGCCGAATTCGGGTCCAGCATGCGCTACTTCAACACGTTCGGTGGCAACTCCGTCGCCATCGCCGCTGCGCAGGCCGTGCTCGACACGATCGTCGAAGAGGGTTTGATGGACAACGCTACCAAGGTCGGCGGCGAAATCCTCGACGGCCTCCGCGACCTGCAAAACAAGTACGAATTCGTCGGCGATGTTCGGGGGACGGGCCTCTATTTCGCCGTCGAACTCGTCAAGGATCGCGACCGGAAGATTCCGGACATGGACCGTGCGCTAGCGGCCGTCAACGCCTTGCGCGATCGGCGCATCCTCATTTCCGCGACGGGAGCAGATGCCAATATCCTCAAGATTAGGCCTCCGCTTGTCTTCACATCGTCCAACGCAGGACGTCTGCTCGAGGGCCTCGACGAGGCGCTTCGGTCCGTGCAGAAGTAGGGTGCGATACAGCATGATCTTCCTTGCCCTACATCGCCGCATATGGCGTAGCTGCACGCGCAACATCGACGACCAAGGCCATGAAGCAAGTCCAAGACATAGAAACCAACGCTGAGCCTTTCCCCGTTAGCGCGGTAGAAGCCCTGACGCACGACTTGCGAGGGCGCATCTTGTCGGGAGATTTCCAGCCTGGCGAATTTCTCCGCGACGCCAGAATGTGCGAGGAGCATTCGACCTCACGGCACACATTCCGTACCGCGGCCCAGGTACTCGTCACCCAGGGCTTGCTGCGTCAAATACCGAACCGAGGGTTCGTGCTGCCCGAATTCGGACCTGACGACATTGTCGACATCACACGTGTGCGGGGCGCCATAGAGGGCGAAGCCATTCGTTTGATCGTGCTGACCGGGGTCATTCCGCCCTTGGCGCTCAAGGCGGTCGCGGTCATGCACGCCTCGACCCTGTCCTCTGACAGGTCCGCGCTGGTTACCGCGGACCGCGACTTCCATCGCGCCATTGTCGCGGCGAGTGGGAGCGCCCGACTGGAGCGAACCTATTCGGGCCTGGAAGGCGAGATTGAGCTTCTCCTCGTCCAGCGGCAGGATTTCTATGGGACGGCTGAGGAAATGGCGTTAGAGCACGAGCGGCTCATCAACGGCCTGAGAAGCCGCCACTACGACACCGCCCGAGAAGCTTTCAAGGAGCACTGGGAAGATCTCCAGATCAAATTGCTTGATCAACGCTGAGGCAGCCCGCTCTGCGGATTTGACAGCTAGAAACGAAAGCTACCAGGCGGCTCTAAGCCGCCGGTTCGACGCCGAGCAAGCGCAAACGCGAGTTTTTCAACGCCACCTGCCGAAAGCGGAGCAGGCCCACAAGTGCGATAACGAGCACGCGCGCATGTTGTGCCGCTCGACGCCGAACTGGAACTCGGTCGGCGCTTGAGCAGCTCTTGTCGATCAAGCGGTCAAAAACCCAAACATCTTGCGAAGTCCTCGATGATTTCGGCAAATTCTATCGAGCGCACGATGCGATGAAGGGCTGATCGGAACTTTGCTTCCGCATTCTTGGCAGCCGAGGTTGGTTTGAACATGTCGCCCCGCGTAGAACGCATTCACAGCGATGAGCGTCTCCCGGCCGAGGCCGACGTCGTCATCGTCGGCGGGGGCATCCTTGGGTCTACGGCCGCCTATTACCTGGCGAAGCGTGGCCTCTCTGTGGCGCTCCTCGATAAGGGCCACGTCGCCTGTGAACAATCGAGCCGAAACTGGGGTTGGTGCCGCCAGCAGAACCGCGACCGGCGCGAACTGCCGCTCTCGGTGATGTCCATGCGACTGTGGGACGAACTCACACGCGATATCAATCGGGACCTCGGATTCCGACGCTGCGGTCTCGTCTATGCGACCCACGACGAGGCTGTGCTCGCCGGCTGGGAAAGGTGGCGCGAGGTCGCCAGGGAGTACGAGGTCGACACCCGAGTACTGAGCCGGGCGGAGGTGGCCGAGCGTGTCCCCGAAGCGCGCGATAAATGGGCCGGCGGAACCTATTCGGAGCGGGACGGCAAGGCCGAACCTGCGCTCGCGGCGCCGGCTATCGCCGAAGGGGCCAGAGCTCTGGGCGCCACGATCCACCAGGGATGCGCCGCGCGGGCGCTCGACTTGACCAATGGCAAGATTGCGGGCGTGCACACCGAGAAGGGCTACATCAGAACCAGCGCGGTGCTGTGCGCCGCCGGCGCCTGGTCCTCGCGCTTTCTTCGGCCGCTCGGGATCAGTTTCCCCCAAGCGAGCATTCGGCAGACCGCACTGCGTTCCACCCCGACAATCAACATAGGCGAGGCGGTCTCGACCCCCTACTGCACGATCACACGCCGACTGGACGGCAGCTATACGCTTGCCATCAGCGGCAAGGCAAACCTCGAGATTACGCCCCAGGCTATCCGATACGGCCGGGAATTCATGCCGCAGTTCTTGCGCCGCCTGAAGAACGTCAGGCTCGGCGTCGGTCATTCGTTCGTTTCGGGTCCGGATTCAATGCAGGCGCTGCTGACCAACGATGATCGGATATTCGAACAGAATCGCGTGCTGGATCCACCGCCCTTGAAATGGCTGGTGGGCCAAGTGGTGGAGAGTGTCCGGAAAACGTTTCCCCAACTTCGCGAAATAGAGATCGATAGCGCCTGGGGTGGCTTCGTCGATTGCACGCCGGACGCGGTGCCTGTGGTCTCGCAGATCGACGGGGTGGAAGGTCTCGTCCTCGCGGCGGGCTGCTCGGGTCACGGCTTCGGTTTGGGCCCGGGGCTCGGCTATCTGGCTGCAGAGCTTGTCGTGAACGACACACCTTCCGTCGATCCCACACCGTTCCGGCTGTCGCGTCTGGTCGACGGTTCGAAGCTGGACATCGCTGCCATCTGAAGAGCCGGAAATCAGGCACGCCAAGCAAGGTCAATGTGTCGGCAGACAAGTGAGCGGGCCCCCCACGTTCCCAAGCCTGTCGGGAATGAAGCAAACCGGTACGAGTCGCATCAGAATGCGCTTGGGAGGGGCACCTCGCTCGGTCAGCCTTACCGGTGCTCATCGGGACCGGTGTCCAGGGATACTGCCATCGCCACTCGCGGCCACGCCGAAGGCAGGGGCTGGATCGGTCATTTCTATTGATGGGGCAGGATATGCCGGCCTGACAATGTCTTCGGAAATATTCACGATCATTAGGATCGCGGTAGTGGAGGCGGAAGTCGTATTCAGCTGAATGCGTGGCTGGCCAGCCCGTAAACCCAGGGTTCGTTGTGTTCTCGGTTGAGGAAACGGCGCCCTTTGGACATGGTCGTAACAGACTCCGCAATATAAAGGCCGCTCTGCTGGAGGAACTCGGCAAACGCGCCGTCCTTCTCGCGCGTGTCGACGCGGACGAACCGCCCGATCAGATTTTTCAGATGCACAGCGGTAAGATGGATTGCGTCAAGTTCGTCGCGCGCGACGATCGGGCCGATGACAAAACCACCCCCGAATTCGCGACACATGGAATACCCGACGATCTCGCCGCTACGGCTCAAAGTGCAAATTGAGGCATCCGCGGCGAGCAACGCGAGCAGCCTCTCGCGGTTTGTCCCAAACGCGCGGGTATCCAGCGCCGCGATCTCCTGTAGCCTATCGCTCGACAAGGCCTTCAATTCGCCGTCCAAGTTCGGAACTGGGAGCGTCTGTAAGACCTCGCCTTGGCGCATGTATACCGTCGCCTCGGCGGTGAAGCCGAGTGAGACATAGAGAGGATAAGCAGCGTGGGTGGCGTTGAGCGTCAAGCTGCGATCGCCACACTCTCCCAGAACTAAGTCCATGAGCCATCGACCGCCTCCTTGCGCTTGCGTGCGGGGGGTTGTGATGACCAAACCGATGGTGGCGAAATCGTCCCCATGGGGAAACCACATCGCACTGCCGAAAACCCGTCCGATCCCGTCCACAGCAACGATGCCGCGGCCGGCACGGCGCAGCAGTTCCCAATCCTTTGGCCGATGCGGCCACCGGACCGAAATCGAGAGCGCATGCAGCAGCTTTACGTCGACATCATCAATGTCGCGCGCAACCAGTTCGAAAGATTTCAGGCGCACTGATCTTTGCATTTAGGTCGACCCGCTCCTTTATCGAATTGCCAAGCTCGCGAGCACGTCTTGATCGGGTGCCTGTTGCACGGTTTTGCAGCCCTCTTTTGCCCCAAAGTTGCACTCGAAGGCCAGCAAGTTTCGCTGGTTCTGACCTAATATTCAAAATCTTCAGCCAAAGCGCAGCGCCGTTCGGCAGGGAATGCTCCCGCGGGCTGCGACATTATCTGCATCCGATGAATAGCGCTGGCGAGCGGTACTCGTGAATGTCGAAGAAGTTTTCGCGAAGCTGATCGCATTTTCCGCAGTCCCAGCATGCATACGGCTGCGCGATCGCTGGTGGAGATACCCGGCGTCACCGCGCCTGGGAGAACTGATCGGCATCGCCGATCGGAAACTTGGCTACTAACAGGAACCTCACATGTCACTTCTGATCTCGATCGACACGAATCCCGCCTTCACGCCGAAGCAGTCATTGCCGTTGCCGGAGCGACTCATCTCCGGCGCTCCATCATTCAAGACTTGGGCGCAGGACGCTTCGAAAAGTGAGAAGGTTCTGGCTGGCGTCTGGGAGGCGACACCCGGCGTTACGCATTCGGTGAAAGGCAGCACCTACGAGTTCTGTCACATCATTTCGGGTGTGATTGAAATCGAGGAGAAGGACGGCGAGACCAAGACTTATCGCGCCGGCGACAGTTTCGTGATGAAACCTGGCTTTGTCGGCGTGTGGCGCACGATCGAGACCGTGCGCAAGATCTACGTAGTGGTGAATGACTGATTTCAATGCACAAGATCCCGCCGAATAGAACGCGCCGCGATTGCAGCACGATCGGCTTTCGAAGTCCTGGCTGACGCAATGTGATCACGGTCAGAGGGCGCAATCTCAATGAAAAATGCGGTGTGCTCTCCACTATCATCAGATACCGCGACGTAGAGCTTCGATCCGTCAAAGGAACCTGCGTTCATCGGCAATAAACGGGCGTGGAGGTACGCAGCGCTGGAAATGCACGATCCGTCCGTTAGCAGCTGGGCGCGCTTGGGCGACCCTTCCCAGCGGCGGCTACAACGGGTCCAGCAGCAGCAGGATATCGGGCGGGAAACCTGTTTCGCCCGGCAATTTCAAGAGCATGCCCATCGATCTAGGATTCGCGAAAGATACGGTTGCGGCGACACGCGGACGAATTTCCATCGTGCAAGCCGCGCCGGCGACATCGGCTGAAAGGACAATGACGACCATGAATGCAATCACGAAGATCAGTTTCCTGAAGGATGCGGACCTGTTTCGCCAACGGGCGCTCATCGGAGATGTTTGGCAGCATGCGCACAGCAATGAGACGGTCGATGTGACCGATCCAGCGAGTCTGGAAGTGCTTGGAACGGTGCCCGATATGGGCATTGATGAAACAAGGGCAGCAATAGACGCGGCGCAGGCGGCGCTTTACGACTGGAAGGCCAGGACTCACGCCGAACGCGCAGCATTTCTGGAAAGCTGGCATAGTCTGATACTGGAAAATGAGGCTGACCTGGCATTGCTGCTGACGCTGGAACAGGGCAAGCCTTTGGCGGAGGCGCGCGCCGAAATCCGCTATGGCGCCTCCTTCGTCAAATGGTTCGCCGAAGAAGCACGCCGGATCGGTGGCTCGACAATTCCGTCGCCCACGCCCGATCGCCGCATTCTGGTGCTGAAGGAGGCCGTCGGCGTCTGCGCCATCATCACGCCGTGGAATTTCCCCAACGCGATGGTCACGCGCAAGGTGGCGCCGGCGCTGGCTGCGGGTTGTACGGTTGTCATCAAGCCGTCGGAATTCACACCATTCTCGGCGCTGGCGCTCGGCGTTCTGGCGGAACGGGCAGGTATTCCGCCCGGGGTGATCAACATTGTCACCGGCATGCCCACCGAAATCGGCAACGAACTGATGGCGAACGGGACGGTGCGCAAGATCTCGTTCACCGGCTCGACGCGCGTCGGTGCGCTGCTCATGCGTGGCGCTGCCGATAGCATCAAGCGGCTGAGCCTCGAGCTCGGCGGCAACGCGCCCTTTATCGTGTTCGATGACGCCGATTTGGACAAGGCAGTTGAAGGGTTGATCGCATCCAAGTTCCGCAATGGCGGTCAAACCTGCGTCTGCGCGAACCGGATTCTCGTGCAGGAAGGCGTTTACGACGCTTTCGCCGAAAAGCTGAGCCAGCGCGTCGCGCGGATGAAGGTTGGCGCAGGGACCGACGAGGGTACTGAGATCGGCCCAATGATCAACGCGGCCGCGCTCGACAAGATCGAGCGTCACATCGCGGATGCGAAAGAGAAAGGCGCGCGGATCATCGCCCAAAGCGAGGCAGTGCCCGACGGCAAGCAATATACACGGCCCGTCGTGCTGGGAGAGGCCACTACGGAGATGCTCCTTGCGTCGGAAGAGACGTTCGGTCCGGTGGCGCCCCTTTTTCGCTTCGAGACGGAGGACGAGGCCATCGCCATTGCGAACAATACGCCGTTCGGCCTTGCTGCTTACTTCTATACAGACAATCTCAAACGGTCATGGCGTATTGCCGAGGCGTTGGAGTTCGGTATGATCGGGCTCAACACAGGCATGATCTCGACCGAGGTTGCGCCTTTCGGCGGTGTCAAGCAGTCAGGAGTTGGCCGCGAAGGATCGCAGCTCGGCATCGAGGAATATCTTGAGATCAAGACCTTTCATGTTGGCGGCCTTGGTTAGCTTCTGCAGAGACTGAAACGCGTATGGGCGCGCTGGAACAACAGAAAGGGGTGGTGGAGACCGCCCCTTTCTCTATTTCGACCAGGTGTCACTCACGTCGCTCGAGAGGACTTCGGTTTGAAGGGAGCGGCGGCATGCTGCTCTCTGGGCCGAAGACCGGGAGCTGCCTTCTCATCTGTCGAAAATGGTATCGAGTGGCAAATGGGACTTCGCGATCGGTGACTTCAGCACGACGAAGCTGAAATATTTGTCGATTCCAATATCCAATTCGATCAAACGCTCCATGATCGTCTGATATTCAGTTATCCCAGCTGTGACAAACTTCACAAGATAGTCGTAACCCCCTGAAACTAGATGGCATTCTATGACCGAATCTACCTTCTGAATAGCGATGAGAAATCTCGCGAAGTCGTTATGCTGATGATGCTTGAGTGTCACTTCAGTGAAAACCGTCAAAGTCTGCCCCAGCTTCGCGACGTCGATCTGGGCAGAATAACCGGTGATGAAACCTTCTGCCTGAAGTTTTTTCACCCGCATCAGGCAAGGGCTCTGTGAAAGGTTGACCAAGTCGGCAAGCTCGACATTCGTGAGCCGACCGTTCTTTTGCAGTTGTGCTAAGATTTTGATGTCGATTCTGTCGAGCTTCATCGTAAACCTGTCACGCGTTCGAACCGCGGGTCGTCCGGCAGACGTCATCGATCGCTTCGTGCGGGGTCGCTGTCCTTCGCACATCCGGCGTCAGCACGCCTTCGCTCGAGACCGTTTCCACGGCCCTCATCAGCCGTATGGCCGCTGGGCTCTCACCCCGATGTTCACGCATCCGGGCGGCGGTACAGAAGGTGGCGATGGAGTTGGCGATACCTTTGCCAGCAACGTCGAAAGCCGAGTCGTGAATTGGCTCGAACATCAAGAGACCGATCGGGCTCAACGTTTGCGGTGGCGTCCCCCCCAGGCCCCCCGCCAGCGCCCCTGCAATGTCGGACAATATATCGCCATGAAGGGCGGTGGCGACAATCGTGTCGAGGCTGCGAGGTTTGAGCGTCATACGCACCGTCATAGCATTACCAGTATCTTGTCCCACCCGGCGTCACTCCCGCGACACCTCGGCCGCGATCTCATCCCACATTACCACGCCGTGGCGCTATGCGTTGGATTCCGTGACCACCGTCAGAAACTTTCAGGAAGGCGACTGCAACAGCCGAATGTAGACGTCCACCGAACCCGCTCGCGTGGCTCGATTGCCGGAATAGGCGCAGAGTGAAATACCAATTTGGGCTCCCTCTGCGGAAGTTCCTGCTGCCTGCCTGCTAAGTTTCGGCGATTTTATCGGCCAGGAAGAGTCACACTCATCGGTGACTAAGGTCCGTTACTCCCCGGACAGTCGCCAAGAGCCACGTAGGCGGCAGGCTTCAGAAGGGGAGGCTTGGAAAGTGAGCCTGAGAGTTCACGATAGGGAACGGTTTGGCCGATTGATCGCCTCGAGGCGGAGATCGAAAACGCAATCCGCAGCGGGCTGAAGAGAGCGGCTGAAAAGGGAGAGGTCTTGATGATCGCCAGCATCCAAGCTGTAGCTCCTCATGAAGTGGCGCTTTCGGTGCGCGATCTGACCGTAAGCCTGCCGGCCGGCATGGAGCGGGTCCATGCGGTCGAGAATATCTCGTTTGATCTGAAAGGCGGCCAGATCCTCTGCATCATAGGGGAGTCCGGATCGGGCAAGTCGGTCACTGCGAACGCGATCATGGGCCTTCTGCCAAAGGTGATCCGCCTGTCGTCGGGTTTCATCCAGCTGGAGGGAATGAACATCATCGGCATGTCGCCCGACAAGCTGCGCAACCTGCGAGGCCGGGTCGTGTCGATGATCTTTCAGGACCCGCTCTCGGCGCTCAACCCCCTGATGACCGTAGGCGCGCAGATTGACGAGGTTATGGCAGCGCATGGCTACGGCACGCCAGAAACCTGCCGCGACCGCGCCATTGAGCTGCTCACTGAAGTGGGGCTGCCCGACCCCGAACTCATGTATCACCAGTATCCGTTCCGGCTTTCTGGCGGGCAGCGGCAGCGCGTCATGATCGCCATGGCCCTGGCGCTCGAGCCAACGGTGCTGATCGCCGATGAGCCGACCACCGCGCTCGATGTCACCACCCAGGCACAGATCCTGGAACTGATCCGCGACATTCAGCGCCGCAAGGGCATGAGCGTCATGTTCATCACCCACGATTTCGGCGTGGTGGCCGAAATCGCCGACAGCGTCGTGGTGATGGAGAAGGGCCAGATAGTTGAACAGGGCAGCGCCAAGCAGGTGTTGGGCTCTCCGAAGCACCCTTATACCCAGCGCCTGATTGCCGCCGTACCACATCTGACTGGCGAAGATCGCCCCCGTGCCGAGCCCGCCAGCAAGGAGCCGATCCTGAAGGTCGAGGGGCTGGTGAAGACCTATCGTGACGGCAGCGCGCTGTTCGGAGCGCAGCGGATTGTGAAAGCGGTGGACGAGGTTTCGTTCGAACTGGCGCCCGGCCGCACGCTGGGGGTCGTAGGCGAGAGCGGTTCGGGAAAATCGTCACTGGGCCGGCTGCTGATCAAGCTCCTGGACAGCGACGGCGGCGGGATTTTGTTCGAAGGATCCGACATAGCCAAGCTTTCCGAAGCGGAGTTCCGCCCGCTTAGACCGCGGATCCAGATGATCTTCCAGGATCCCTTCGCGTCTCTCAACCCGCGCTCGACCGTCGGCCACATCTTGACCGTGGGTCCGGTGGCCCACGGGACGCCTTATGCCCAGGCGCGCGAGGAAGCACGTGCGCTTCTGGCCCATGTCGGTCTCGATGCCGGCGCTTTTGGCCGCTATCCGCACGAATTCTCGGGTGGGCAACGCCAGCGCATCGGCATCGCTCGCGCGCTGATGTTCAAGCCGAAGCTGTTGATTGCAGACGAGGCGGTTTCCGCGCTCGACGTGTCAATCCAGGCGCAGATCCTGCAACTTCTCGACCAGATACAGCGCGAGACCGGCGTGTCGATGGTCTTCATCACCCACGACCTGCGCGTCGCCAGCCAGATCTGCGATGAAATCGCGGTGATGCAGAAGGGCCGGATCGTCGAGCACGGACCGCCCTCGCAGATATTCCTAAACCCGCAAGCCGCCTACACGCGCCAACTCGTGGCGGCAATTCCAGGGGAGAGGTCGGGCAATGCCCGTCCCATTGCAGCGAACGCATGAAAAATAACAAGAGAGGAACTACCATGACCAAAAATTCACAGACTACGTCCAACTACTCCAGGCGCGAAGCGCTGCGACTGATGGCGCTTGGCGGGGCTGCAGGCCTCATCGCGCCCAATCTGCTGGGCAAGCCCGCCTTCGCCAAGACCCCTTCTGGGGGTCCGACCGGTCGCGTTGTCGTCGGCCTTTCGCAGGAGCCGACCGTGTTCAATCCGTTGATGGCGCATATCGAAGTCGATGACGCGGTCCATTTTTCTGTTTTCGACGCGCTGGTCCGGATGGATCCACAAGGTGTGCTTCAGCCGAATCTTGCAGCCGAGGTGCCAAGCCAGAAGAACGGCGGCATTTCGGAGGACGGTCTCAACTGGCGGGTCAGGTTGCGCGACAATGCCCGCTGGCACGACGGCCAACCCTTCACGGCCGAGGACGTGAAATTCACCCTTGAGCTCATCACGAACCCGAAGTTTCGGGCCTGGCGTACGAGCGGCCATTCGCTCGTGCAGGACATCACAGTGGTTTCGCCTACTGAGATCACATGGCGGATGAAGGAGGCTTTCGCGCCCTATCTTTCGTTCCTGGCCGAAACCTTCATGGTCCCCAAGCACATTCTGGAGAAAGAGGCCGATCCCAATACAGCTGCGTTCAACCAGGCGCCGATCGGCACCGGCGCATTCAAATGGAGCCAGCGCGTCGCAGGCGACCATATCGAGCTCGTCGCCAATCCCGACTATGCCGGCGAAGGCCCTTATGTGGAGCAGCTCGTCTTCAAATATATTCCCGATATGACCGTGCTCTACACGCAGTTCAAGAGCGGCGACGTAGACCTGGTCGATCAGTCGTACATCACTGCCGACCATTACTCTGAAGCCCGCGAACTGCCAGACCGCGTGGTGACACTGGAGACCGGGGCATCCTTGGAGTCGATCTATCTCAATTTGGGCCGTCCGCAGTTCAAGGACTTGGCCGTGCGCCAGGCGCTCTACGCGGCGATGGACAGGAAAGCCATCGTCGACACGATCTACTACGGCGTGGGCACGCTCACTGAGACCTTCATGCCGAAGGAGTCCTATTACTACAATCCGAACCTTCCCGTGCAGGAGTTCAATCTGGACCGCGCGCGTCAGATTCTGGATGAGGCCGGCTGGACTCCGGGACCGGATGGAATCCGAGCCAAAGACGGAGTGCGACTGTCGTTCTCCAACTCAACAACGTCTGGCAACAACCTCCGCGAGCAGACGCAGCAGTTCCTGCAGCAGACGTTTGCCGAGATCGGCGTAGAGATGAAGATCTCAAATCTGCCGGCCGCGGTCATGTGGGGCGAATTCTGGCTGAAGTCACAATTCGACACAGCCATGGTTGGCGTTACCTATCTGATTGCCGCGGACCCCGATGCCACAAATCGCCTTCATACGAAGGCAATCGCCGCTCAGGGGGGACACGGCTCGAACACCGGGCAATATTCCAATCCTGAGGTCGATGCCCTTCTCGAAAAGGGTGCTCGCATCTTCGATCCTGAGGAGCGGCGCGGAGTCTATAACCGCGTGCAGGAAATAGTGCGTCATGATCTGCCCTTCCTGCCGCTGTCGGCGCTTACTAACGTGCTCGGACGCAAGAAAGGACTGGACGGTTTCGAGCCCAACGCCAACACGCGCACTGCCTCGTGGCATGCCGCAGGCTGGCAGTGGAAGGCTTGATTACGCCGTTGCCGCCGCCCGGTCTCACCGCGGCGGCGGCAATAGAATAGAACCGTCAACCCGAACGGAGGACTCAGAATGCGTGGCTTCCTGCTCAATCGCCTCTCGCAGAGCCTGGTATTGCTTGTGATCGTTTCGATCATCGGCTTCGGCATTCTGAATCTTCTGCCCGGCGGCCCGATGGCCCAATTCGGGCTCGATCCCGGGATGACCCAGCAGGACATCGAGCGCCTCAAGGGGCTGCTGGGCCTCGATCGCCCCATATGGATCCAATATCTGGACTGGGCGTGGCGGCTGGTGCGGGGCGACTGGGGACACTCCTTCCGCGACGGAGCGCCGGTATTGCAGATCATTGGCAGCCATCTCTTTGCCACGCTACTGCTGATGGGATCTTCAACGGTGATTGCTATCTCCATTGGCGCCTGGATCGGAATTCGGGGTGCCACGCGCCGCTACTCGCTATTCGACTATCTAGCGACTGTCGGTGCCATGATCGCATTGTCGGTCCCTACTTTCTGGTTCGGACTCATCGGCATTTACATCTTTTCCCTGAAGCTGGGCTGGCTGCCGGCGGGCAATATATCCGAGATCGGCGATAGCTCGATCCTCGGCTATCTCCACCATCTGATCCTGCCAAGCATCGTGCTGTCCCTGGTCCATGTCGCGATCTGGAGCCGCTACATGCGAACGGCGACCCTCGACGCCATCAGCCAGGATTTCGTCAAGACGGCTCGGGCCAAGGGATTGAGTGAACGCCGGATTCTGATGAAGCATGTCGTCGGTAACGCGCTTTTGCCGATGATTACCTTGGCCGGAATGCAGCTTCCCAGTGTGCTCACCGGCGCGCTGGTGACCGAAACTGTCTTTACCTGGCCAGGAATGGGACGTTTGTTTCTCGATAGCCTTGGTTACAGCGACTATCCCGTTGTGATGGGGCTTTTGATGTTCTCGGCTATCCTCGTTCTGCTTGGAAACCTGATCGCCGATGTCGTCGTCGCTATTGTCGATCCGCGCATTCGTCTGGCTTGAACGCGCAACTTTCCCGACAGGAGACAGCCGATATGACCGCTCTCACCGCAAATGCAGCTCCAGGCCGATGGAGCAACAACCGCGCGGCACGTCGCTTCATGCGGCATCGCTTGGCGCTGCTCGGCTTGACGATGATCGTCTTCCTGTGCCTCGCTTGCGTCCTTGGCCCGCATCTCCTGCCTTATGACTCGCTGTATATCGACCTGCGGGCTCGCTTTGCTCCGCCGCTCACGGGCCACCACTTCCTAGGCACTGATCCGCTCGGCCGCGACCTGGCGGCAAGACTTTTGATGGCGGGACGTATCTCGCTGCTGGTGGGTTTCTTCGCCATGGTGTTGTCGACACTCGTCGGCACTATGGTCGGCGTGATCGCGGGCTATCGCGGTGGCTGGATTGGGGCCACGCTGATGCGCACGGTCGATGGCTTCCTATCGTTCCCATCGATCTTTCTGCTGCTTGCGCTGGCTGCGGCACTCAAGCCCAGTCCCGTGATGATCACCGTCATCATCGCGCTCACAAGTTGGATGGAGGTTGCCCGTATCGTTGAAGCGGAAGTGCGCTCGTTGCGCGAACGCGAGTTCGTCCTGGCCGGACGCATGCTGGGATTGAGCGGCACCCATATTATGTTCCGCGAGATACTGCCAAACGCCATGGGACCGATCATCGTTGCCTCCACCTTGACGGTCGCGCGAGCCATTCTCATGGAAGCCTACATCAGCTTTCTCGGCTACGGCATCCAGCCGCCAATGCCAAGCTGGGGCAACATGCTCAACGGCGCCCAGCAATATCTGGGCAGCGCACCTTGGCTTGCCATCATTCCCGGAGCTGCGATCACCGTCGCGGTGACCAGTTTCAACTTCATTGGTGACGGACTGCGCGACGCGCTGGACGTTCGGGATGACCACATTTGAACGTTGGGCAAATAGCCCGCTCTCTCATCAGCAAACGCAACGAGAAGTCAGTCACGTGGACGAGCTAAAAGTCGCCGACAAGAATACGCCCTACTGGTGGGAAGCGGCGCCGGTGAGGCCGCTGCCGCCACAGCCTTTCGCCAGGAGGCTGGACGTGGCGATCGTGGGCGCCGGCTATGCCGGTCTCTCGGCCGGGCTCGTGCTGGCTCGAGAAGGGCGTTCGGTTGCAGCTTTCGATGCCATTAACCCTGGCGAAGGAGCCTCGTCGCGCAACGGAGGGATCACCAGTGGATCAATCCGACCGGACTATGCCACGATCACCAGGCGTTTTGGCGAGGATAAAGCCAAGGCGGTTGAGGTTGAAGGCAAGCTCGCGCGCGAGTTCCTCTATGACTTGATTAAGACCGAGGGACTCGACTGCGATTTCAAGCTGGTCGGTCGGTTCATGGGTGCTATCGGATACGACCAGTACGAGAAGATGGCCCGCGGCGCCGAGGCGCTGGCGAAGAGGCTAGGGATCGAATCGTACGCTGTTCCGCATGCCGAGCAGGGCAACTACATCGGCACCGACTTCTACCGAGGCGGCACGGTTCGGATGGACATTGGCGGTTTGCACCCGGCTAAGTTCCACGCCGAGCTCCTGCGCGTGGCCTTGGCTTCCGGGCTGACGGTCCACTCACGAACGCCCGTGATTTCCATCGAAAAAGATGTGTCCGGGTTCCGTGTAGCGACATCGGCCGGGACTGTGCAGGCACGGCAGGTGCTGGTCTGCACCAACGGCTATACTGATGCCGCCGCTCCATTCCTGCGCCGACGGCTGGTGCCGGTTCGCAGCCGAATTATCGCCACCGAGGAACTTCCGCCTGAATTGATGACGCGGCTGATGCCCAAGCTGATGATGATGGGTGAGAATCGGGAGCTAGGCTTCTATTATCGTCCTTCGCCCGACGGCACGCGCATTCTGCTCGGTGGGCGAGACAGTTCCCGGGGCAACAGCGATCCGACAGCCCCGACGCTCCGCCTTCGCAACGGTCTGGTAGAGCTTTTCCCGGAGCTGGAGAAGGTTCGCTTTTCGCACAGCTGGTTCGGCAACGTGGCCATGAACCGCGACATGCTGCCCCGCATCTTCGAGAAGGATGGCATCGTCTATGCCACCGGCTTTTGCGGTTCGGGTGTGGTCTGGGCACCGTGGGTCGGTACGCGTGCCGCCTACAAGCTGATGGGCCGCGCGCCGGAAGCAAGCACGGCTTTCGACTTCCGACCGCCGGCTTCCATTCCCTTCTATAGGGGCGATCCCTGGTTCTTGCCGGCGATCATCAAAGGCTATGGCCTGCAGGACAAGATCGCCTGGTGGCGGGCCCGCCGCTGAGAAGCCGAGGGGGCAGTCTCTCGACCCCGGCCCGACGAGCGTGGCCATGAGGAAAAGCATCACATGCACTACATCTCCACGCGTGGCCAACACCAACGCAGGTCGTTCTGCGATATCCTCCTTGAAGGTCTGGCGCCGGATGGTGGGCTCTATGTGCCCGAGACTTACCCGATTGTGGACGATGCCATGCTGGATCGGTGGCGGGGCTTGTCGTATTCCGAGCTCGCTTTCGAAATCCTATCGCTCTACATCGACGATATTCCACCTGGCGATCTGAAGGCCATCTGCGCGAAGACCTATACGCTCGAGCTGTTCAGGAGCGATCGGATCACGCCGGTGCGCGCGCTCGGGATGGGCCTTCACGTCGCGGAACTGTCGAACGGCCCAACCCTAGCGTTCAAGGACGTGGCCATGCAGTTACTTGGTAACCTCCTTGAATATGAACTGGCCCGTCGGCGCGAGGAACTGAACATCCTCGGGGCGACCAGCGGCGACACGGGAAGCGCGGCGGAATATGCCATGCGCGGCAAGACGGGCATCCGTGTCTTCATGATGTCGCCGCACGGACGCATGAGCGCCTTCCAGCAAGCCCAGATGTTCAGCCTGCAGGACGAAAACATCCAGAACATCGCCATTGAGGGGGTATTCGACGATTGCCAGGACATCGTGAAAGCCGTGTCCGGCGATGCCGACTTCAAGAGGCGCCACAGGATCGGCGCCGTCAATTCGATCAACTGGGCCCGGCTGGTGGCTCAGGTGGTGTATTACTTCGCTGCCTATTTTCAGGTAACCGAAGAGAACGCATCAGAGGTCGACTTCACGGTTCCTTCCGGCAATTTCGGCAACATCTGCGCCGGTCATGTCGCGCGCATGATGGGCCTTCCTATATCCCGTCTCGTCGTTGCGACCAACGAAAACGACGTGCTCGATGAGTTCTTCCGCACCGGTGTGTGTCGCGTGCGTAGCCAAGCCGATACCTATGAAACCTCAAGCCCTTCCATGGACATTTCAAAGGCATCGAATCTCGAACGTTTCGTGTTCGACCTGCTCGGTCGCGATGCGCGCCGGACGAAATCCATGTTTGACGGTCAACTAACGGATCGAGGATCGTTCGATGTCAGCGGTGATCCCGCCTTCACGCAGATTGCGGGTCGTTTTGGCTTTCGCAGCGGCAAGAGCACCCACGCCGACCGGTTGGCGACGATCCGCGACACGTGGCAGCGTTCCAACACGCTTATTGATCCGCATACGGCCGATGGCGTGAAGGTCGCGCGCGAGCACTGCGTTCCGGAGAGGCCGATGATCGTGCTCGAGACCGCACTGCCGATCAAATTTGCTGGGACGATCATGGAGGCTCTGGGCCGGGAGCCCGATCGTCCGGAACGATTCAATGGCATAGAATACTTGCCGAAACGGTACAAAGTCCTTCCAGTCGATGCGCAAGCTGTAAAGAACTACATCTCAGAGATCGTGCAAGGCGCGGGCTAGAGGAAGGTCGCTTCGCGGACTGAGGACTGTTTCATCCATGGCCGTATACACCGAGCTCTCGGTCGACGAGGTCGCAGCATTCTTTTGGGCGTTAGGTCTGGGCAAGCCGCACACTGTTCGCGGGATCACGACCGGAATTGAGAACACGAACTACTTCGTCGACACCGAAACCGGCGAGTACGTGCTCACATTGTTTGAGCGGCTTACGTTCAAGCAATTGCCGTTCTACCTCCACCTCATGAAGCACCTTGCGACGCGAGGGATGCCGGTCCCGAACCCGGTCGCCAGCGGCAGCTGCCAAATCCTTCACGCACTGAGGGGCCGGCCCGCTGTTGTCGTCAACAGGCTTGCCGGCGAGAGCGTGACAGCAGCGACAGAGGTACATTGTCGCTCAGTCGGGGAGGTTTTGGCGCTAATGCACGTGGCTGGAAGCGATTACCCACGACATCAGGTCAATCCACGAGGGTTTGAATGGTGGGACAAGGTGGCGCCAGTGGTCAGCCGCTGCATCTCCGATGGACAGCGCTCGCTGCTCTCGAGCGAGTTGGCCTTCCAGAAGCAGATCGCAGCGTCTCCTTCCTATAAGCAGCTACCAAAGGGTCCGGTGCACGCCGATCTCTTTCGCGACAACGTCTTGTTTGACGGTGAGTGCCTGACCGGCGTCCTCGATTTCTACTTCGCCGGATGTGACGCGTTTCTGTTCGACATTGCAGTGTGCCTCAATGACTGGTGCGTCGAAGGCTGCACCGGCCGCCAACACGATAAGCTAGCCGCGGCTTTCCTCGGCAGGTATGAGTCCGTTCGCGCGCTTACTCCAGCCGAACGCTCATTGCTTCCTGCAATGCAGCGAGCAGGAGCTTTTCGCTTTTGGCTGTCGCGTCTCTGGGATCTGCATCTGCCTCGCGAAGCTGCGCTCCTCAACGCACACGATCCCAGTCACTTCGAGCGCCTCTTGCGGGTGCTTCGTGGAGAGATTGCATGAACAAGGCCCGACCATGAGCCAAGCATTCCTTTCCCACATCAACAGCGAGCTCCAAGGCCTGAAATCGGCCGGCCTCTACAAGTCGGAGCGGGTCATCACCTCGATGCAGTCGGCTGAGATCGAGGTTGGCGGCGACACGGTGCTCAATTTCTGCGCCAACAACTATCTCGGTCTCGCCGATAGCGAGGATCTGCGGGAGGCGGCCAAACAGGCGCTCGACCGCTATGGCTATGGCATGGCCTCGGTGCGCTTCATCTGCGGCACGCAGGAGGAGCACAAGCAGCTCGAATCCACGATCTCGTCCTTCCTCGGCATGGACGACACCATCCTCTACGGCTCCTGCTTCGACGCCAATGGCGGCCTGTTCGAGACGCTGCTCGGCGAGGAGGACGCCATCATCTCCGACGCGCTGAACCATGCCTCGATCATCGACGGGGTCAGGCTGTCGAAGGCCAGGCGCTTCCGCTACGCCAACAACGACATGGCCGATCTCGAGGCCCAGCTGAAGGAGGCGAAGGACTGCCGCTTTCGGCTGATCGCCACCGACGGCGTGTTCTCGATGGATGGCATCATCGCCAATCTGAAAGGGGTCTGCGATCTCGCCGAGAAATACGACGCCATGGTCATGGTCGACGACAGCCACGCCGTCGGCTTCGTCGGCAAGAACGGCCGCGGCTCGGCCGAGCATTGTGGCGTCGAGGGCAGGGTGGATATCATCACCGGCACGCTCGGCAAGGCGCTGGGCGGCGCGTCCGGCGGCTACACCTCAGGCA
>NZ_JARAKC010000032.1:0-50084 GCF_049887195.1 Mesorhizobium abyssinicae | reverse complement strand
AGTATCCCGGCGACTACCCGGACAAACTGCTTCGAACACTTCAGCGACGGCTGAAGGTCTGGCGCAGCGAACAGGCGGACGCGTTGCTGTTTGGCCCCTTGAACAAGGAGCCGCCGCTCCTGGAGATCGCAAGGCCACACTGAGGCGCCGTGGCGCTCGCGAAGGAGGCCGGGCGCTGCGAAACCCCGGCCATCTCCGCGCCCGGCCTCCTTCGCCCCAAGCCGGGAGCAAAATGGATGAGGCAACGCTTGAATCTCGGGGAGCATCGTTACGTGAGGCAATACGCTCTCTCACGTTGATCGCCGCGCCGCACACCGGTCAATCTTGGGATCCAGCGCACCCAAGGCAATCGAGCTGCCTGTGGCGAAACGCCTCGACACCTTGGCGTGGCTGAGGCCCTTGTTATGGCGCGTCGAAGTCAGCTGTTCCACGAGGCCGGCTTTGGCGGGCGATCGAAGGGACTTAGGTATTTAAATGAGCCGGGCCAGATACGAGACGGCTCTCCGCCAGCCAGTTTCGGATTATTCCGTAGTGGGATAATCCAGTATCATTATGATCTCCCCATCTTGATCGCCGAAACCCGCTCCCGATGGTCGGAAGAAGCATCAGCGATCACGCGCCGCCGGTTCGCGGAGCGCGTTCCAGGAGACCGGATGGGGAAAGGTTCAAACGGCACTTCTGGAGGCGGCATCGACCTCTGCCATCTGCAGCGGACCAACTCCCGCTCGGGCTCCGTCCTCCAATCGCCATCGCCACGAAGGCGAAGCCGAGCGGGCCGCAGCTGGGCCCGCGGACCCCATGGTGGAATATCCGGCGCCGGATCAGGATGCCATCGCGGAAGAGCCGGGTTGGCTTGCTCCCGGCGGATGCCGGCAGGGGTGTTCGGACCGCGCCAAGTAGCTATGCGCAGATGGCCGAGATTCAATGAGCGGCGTCCTAAATCTCAACGCTGCGTAGAATGCGCGCTTCGAGCGCGGCTGCGACGAAAGCTATCTAGCGGCTGGTGGATGGGTCTTACCGCATAACACCTGCAGGCAGGTACCCATCGTTATTCTGCGTTTATCGGTCTCATGATGCAGATCTCGGAGCAAAATAGCGGCTGCGTCATTGACGTCAACGCGATTCGCTCCAAGCTGCGGCGGCTAACCTGAACAACGCCTGGCCTCTCAGCCGATCAAGCCGGTCATCTCTCCCCTCCTCCACGGCAAACAAGCCCGGTCGCGTTTATTTACTACCCGAATGCGACCGCTGCATCTACGCCGCCGAACCTAGCCAGCAAGCGATCGCCATGAGGGTTGCGTGCGATCTGCGGTTTTGCAGTCGGTGGTGAGTACCTGCTTCTCGTTCGTGTGGTCTAGCTGTGAAATCTGGACACACTGCACTCTTTGACGCGCCTTGCGCCAGTCTCAACCCCGTCGTCGAAGTCTACACCGGCACTTTTCCACTGCCAGATCTGCAGGCGGCGATCCACTGCATCGCGGAGGTTGGATCTTCCAATATGGCGACCCGCTTCGCAAAGCCAAAAAAGGCATTTTGCGCCGTGCTTACCGGCTTGCGCCCGTCGTATGCATCGTAGCATGCTCTCAGGGCGGCTTCGTGGATCAGGTCTCTGCGATCTGCCGGCCATTCATTGAGAAAATCGATTGCATCCGCAAGGCCGGCAATCTCTTGGATGATGTGCGTAGCCCGCTTCACGAAAAGGGGGCTGCTGAAAACCTCAGCGTTCATTCGTTCCTCCAACCTTCCAAATAAGCCAATTTGCGTGAAGAGGCGCCGCATCGACGCGGCGACCATGGCACAATGTGTTGTCAGGGCGATGACGGTTCACGAGAAAGATCCGCGATTGCGGCCGGGTAGCGATCCGCAACATCATGCATGGCTTGCTTGCTATGAAACGCGGCCGTCATTATTGAGCTATAAAGTGATTCATCACCGCCGTTCTAAAGTGCGCAAGAGCGCGCGCCGGCACTGCCAAGCGTGCCCGCAACAAAGCCGCAGCCTGACCGGACTTTTCAGGCTCGACTAAGCGGATCCGGCACGATTTCGCACTTGCGATAAAAAATTTGTGCATTGCAATATCAGTTGCTATCGGTATGGTCATGTTGTCGGCCATCTACTCCTCTCGGCCATCTACTCCTCCCAGATGAGGTGCCGACGTTGAGTGGGGCGCACCTCCTCCCGCGTCTCATTCGAAATAGAGCCCGCTGCCACCTCCTCCCGGCAGCGGGCTTTTTCTTTGTCTGAGGCGCGATTTCGGTTGGGCCAACGCATTTGGCTAAGCGAGGCGAATATTCCGAACTTCCAGGCCTTTCTTGCCCTGCCCGCATTGGACAAACACCTTCTGCCCCTCCATGCGTCCGGCGAAGCCTTGATAAGCGTGCGCTGGAGCAGCGTGTCCTCTGCTTTGGGGTCCTTGACGCAGTCTGCGACCAGCTTGAACTTGGCGTTCAGCAGGTAATAGGGCCACACGCGCGCGCCGGATGCTCAGTCCTGAGCGGGTCTGCGCGGTGGCATGAACGAAGACGTCCTTCTCACCGTTTCAGGAGCAATGAAGCCGAAACCCTTTTCGCAATTGTACCACTGCCCCTGGCACAGGGCATGATCGCTACCATCTGGCCGCATGACGGATGATCACACAGCCAGCCAACACCACGACCTGGACGCTCTCGCCGATCAGGCGCCAGGGCACTGAGTAGCTGTTAGTATCCAGATCGATCGCACAGTCGGCCTGGACCTTGCGGATCAGGTCCTGCAGGTGCCCAACGGCGAGCTGCCGGAAAGCGCGCGGAGCGCTCGAGCTTCAGCGGCAAAACGTTCCACGGGTGCAACGCCGGTTGTTCTCCCTGGTCGGCAACCTCGCGCGTCCACCGATCCAGATGCGCCTCGAACGCCGCCCAGCTCTCGAACCGCCGGCCGGCGTTCGCGTTCTTCTTGACGTAGCCGACCCGCGTTCGTCTTTCCCCTCTGCTTCGTCTGGGGCAGCTTTGTTGCGCCCTTGAACGCGCCAATCCTGACTCCGCCTGGGATGGCGTGAAGCAGAACTGCAGGCCGAGCACCTCGCGTCTGGAGCGAGCCGCCCGGCGCGGCCATGAAGCGTTAAAAGTAAATCCTCACCGAGCTTGAACAGAGATGCCAGTTTGCGTGCTTCTACCCCTTTTATTGCGTTAGGTTGCCCGAAATGAACTGCATCTGGAATCGGATATAAGCCGAGTACGAGCGCGCGGCTGGCCCCACCTTGGCACTTCTTTTCGAGCAGTAGTCGCTATCCATAGTAGTGGATTGAATCCAACCCTTGGTGCCCAGGTTTGACGGCGGCGATGATTTTGTCCGGGTCGGCGGTCCAAGTGAAGCGTTTGGGTTGTCGGATTATGCTCGGCGAGGAAGCGGTTGATGGCCCCTACAGGAGGACGACAGGTTGAAAGCCGCCTCGCTTGAGGCGTCGCTTCGACAGCGCGGTGAAGAAGCCCTCGACGGCGTCGAGCCAGACACACTGCGTTCGCGCCCCAATCGGTCCGACCAAAGGCGCGGCTAACGACCCTTGCGCGGCCGGGCCGAACCGCCGTCTGTCACAGTTCTGCACAGCGCGCCCATTTGTCGATTTGGCTCGGTCCCTGCAGCAGCCAAGGTCTGCTTCATGTAGCCAATCTGCCTTCTCGCGTGCCGCATTAAACATATTCACGATCCGAACGCCCCTTGTTCGACCCTCACGCGACTTGGAAATCACTGCGATAATACAAATGCGTTCACATAATGACATAAAGATTTCTTTATGCGCGGTTGACAAGAGAGCGCACTGCTGTGATTGTGTCCAAGCCATGGTTCTCCGTACGGCGCAGCCGCAGCGGAGCTAAGAGGGAAGCCGGTGCGATGCCGGCGCTGCCCCCGCAACTGTTAGAGGCGAGCCGACCCCACTTATGTCACTGAGGCGAACAGCCTCGGCAAGACGGGTAGAGGCTATGACCCCCGAGCTAGGAGACCTGCCACGGCGAACTATTGTCCACGGGCGGGGTGTCTCGGTGGCCGCTGGCAGCCCGGCGTTCGTACCGGCCTAATGGCGCCTTCGTTGTCCCCCACGCCCCAACCATCGGGGTATCGCATGACTCTCTCTCAGCAAATTCCTGTAGCAACGCTTGGTGTGCCGCGTATCGGTCGCAGGCGGGAATTGAAATTCTCAGTTGAAAGCTATTGGTCCGGAAAATCTTGCGCTGCCGAGCTTCTCGCGACGGCAAAGGCGCTCCGTGCCGCGAGCTGGGAGGAGCAGCGCGATCGCGGTGTGTCGAAAATCCCGTCGAACGACTTTTCGCTCTACGACCATGTACTCGACACCGCCGCCATGGTCGGCGCTGTGCCGTCCCGCTACGCATGGAATAGCGGCGAGGTCCCACTCGACATCTATTTCGCCATGGCCCGTGGCAACCAAGGTCAGACGGGGAATTGCGACTCTGGTCGGGAGGATGCGGCTTGCCCTGCCCTAACCGCGATGGAAATGACCAAATGGTTCGACACCAACTATCATTACATTGTGCCGGAACTTGACGACGATCAGGCGTTCACACTCTCGTCGACCAAACCGGTTGATTACTTCCTCGAGGCTAAAGCCCTGGGCATTCATACACGCCCGGTCATCCTTGGACCGGTCACTTTTCTCAAGCTGGCGAAGTCACCTGCCCAAGGTTTCAATCCCCTCACGCTGCTGCCGCGGCTTCTGCCCGTCTACGAGCAACTCCTGCGGAGGTTGAAACTTTCGGGAGCCGACTGGGTGCAGATCGATGAGCCAGCGCTTGTGCTCGATCTAAACCCGAACGAACGAGCCGCACTTGAATTTGCCTATGGGCAGCTGTCGAAGGCCGCGCCCGAGCTGAAGATCATGCTGGCTACTTATTTCGGGCCGCTGGGGGACAATCTCGAGACGGCGATATCGCTGCCTTTGGCCGGCCTGCATCTTGATCTCTCGCGTGCTCCTGAACAGTTGGAGACGGCTGGTCGGCTCGCGCCTAAGGATCTGGTGTTATCGCTTGGCTTGATCAATGGCCGCAACGTCTGGCGCGCGAACCTCACTGCCATTCTCGACCGCATCAAGCCGATCGTCGCGGGCTGGCCGTTGGACCGAGTCGAGATCGCGCCTTCGTGCTCGATGCTGCATGTGCCGATCGACTTGCGTATGGAGACGGTACTGGATGCGAACATCAGGTCGTGGCTCGCCTTCGCGGCCCAGAAGACCGACGAGCTGGTCATCGTGGCTCGGGCTTTGTCCCAAGGTAGAGATGCCGTGGCTGGCGAGTTGAAAGCTTCTGACGAGGCTGCCTCGACTCGCGCAACATCCACGAAGGTCCATGACCCGCTCGTTGAAGGGCGGATCGCCGACATCAACGGCGCTATGAAGCAACGAAAGAGCGCATTTGCCGACCGTTCCAAGGTCCAGGCCAGCACGCTCGGCCTGCCGCCGTTCCCTACGACGACCATTGGATCCTTTCCGCAGACGCCTCAGGTGCGCAAGGCGCGGTCCGCTCACGGGAAGGGCCATCTCAGCTATGTCGATTACGAAACCTTTCTGAAGAAGGAGACCGAGGCTGCTATTCGCTGGCAGGAGGAGATCGGGCTGGACGTGCTGGTGCATGGCGAGTTCGAACGAAACGACATGGTACAGCATTTCGGCGAGCAACTTTCCGGCTTCGCCTTCACCGAACATGCCTGGGTGCAGAGCTATGGGTCGCGCTGCGTGCGTCCCCCCATCATCTTCGGCGACGTATCGCGCCCCAATCCGATGACGGTGCGCTGGTGGCAATTCGCCCAGTCGCTTACGCAAAAGCCTGTGAAGGGAATGCTTACAGGCCCGGTGACCATTCTCAATTGGTCTTTTGTTCGCGATGACGTACCCCGCTCCGAGGTCTGCCGCCAGATCGCGCTCGCTATTCGCGATGAAGTGACGGACCTCGAAAGATTCGGCGCAAGGATGATCCAGATCGACGAGGCCGCGTTTCGCGAAGGCTTGCCACTGCGCAAGTGCGACTGGAAGGTCTATCTCGACTGGTCGGTCGAATGCTTCCGGATCGCTTCAACAGGTGTAAAGGACTCGACTCAGATCCATACCCACATGTGCTATTCGGAGTTCAACGAGATCATCGACGCGATCGCTGAGCTGGACGCTGATGTAATTTCGATTGAGACATCGCGCTCGGCAATGGAACTGCTGGACGCCTTTACGAGCTCTAAATATCCGAACGAAATCGGTCCCGGAGTCTATGACATCCACTCACCGCGCGTTCCGGAAGTCGCCGAGATTTCGGCCCTCCTCATGCTTGCCCGCGAGCGCTTGTCTGATGGTCACCTTTGGGTAAACCCCGACTGTGGCCTCAAAACACGCAATTGGGAGGAGGTCCGCCCTGCCCTCCTGAACATGGTCGCTGCAGCACGCGCGCTCCGGGAGAGAGTGGAGGTCTGAGGCTTTGCCGAATTCTCGTCATGTGGCGAGTCAACGGCTAACGCTGCCTCGAATCCCGCGAAAACGCCTCGGCTCGCAGAACGTCCTGGCAACATGATGCCATCGCGACGAGCAGGCGACGGAAGCGCCGTCTGCGCGTTTAGATTAGATCAGGGGACTTGGTGGAAGCCGAGTGGCCTCCCTCTCAGTGATGGTTCGCTATTACCGTTTTTTGCGACTTTCCGAAGCTCAGGCCATTTATTTTCCTGAAATCCGCGACACAGGTCGAGGCGTTGTCGCGGTTTCGGCCGGTAAAATGGGATAGACGACGTTGGGCACCCTTCCGGTCAACGCGTTAAGGAAGGCAACGAGCCGGTCGACTTCTTCTGTCGTCAATTCTTCGCCGAGTTGAGTCTTTCCCATGATGGCCACGGCCTGTTTCAGATCCCATACCTTGCCCGAATGAAAATACGGCGCGGTGAGCGTTACATTGCGCAGCGGCGCCACGCGGAAGACATAAGAATCTTCGGCTTTATTGGTGACCGCCAATCGGCCCTTGTCATTTTCCGGCAGGATGTCAGCGCTGGGCCTTTCAACAAGGCCGAATGGGTAGTAGCCGTCCCCGCCAACGTTGACACCGGCATGGCAGGACGAGCAGCCTTTGTCCATGAAAAGTGCCAGACCCTGTTTTTGTTCGGTTGTCATGGCGGCGTCATCACCATTGAGGAAATCATCGAAAGGGGCTGGCGTGACCAGTGTCGCCTCGAAGGCTTCGATTGCCTTGGTGAAGTTTTCGAAGGTGACGCGATCGGCTTCATCCGGGAAAGCTGCGTTGAACCACTCGACATATTGCGGCATCGACTTGAGCGTGGCGACGAGTTGATCCGGTGTGTTGGCCATTTCGACAGCGGCTTGCACTGGTCCCTTGGCTTGGGCCTTGAGGTCTTCGGCGCGACCATCCCAGAACTGCGCGATGTTGAAGACAGCGTTCAAAACCGTGGGCGCGTTGCGCGGCCCTTTTTGCCAACCATGGCCGATCGAAGTCTCACGGTTGTCGTCGCCCCCAGTTGCCAAGTTGTGGCACGAATTGCATGAGAAGACGCCTGATGCCGAGACGCGTGGATCGAAGAAGATTGCCTTGCCGAGAGCGATCTTCGCTGGGGTAATCGGGTTGTTGGTGACTGCCGGTGTGATAGATGCTAAAGGCTTGAAAGTGGCCAGAGCGGTTTCTCTGAGGTGTTCGGGGATCGCTTGATCAGCAAAAGCGGCGGCTGCGGGCACGGCGATAGCCATCGTAGTCAACAGGACTTTCATAGACGATCTCTCTGCGTGGTGTACGCATCCACTTTGGGGTATGCGGTTCGTGAACGCCCTGCGCTAGATCAGCGGCGGGAGGAGAATCGGGTCGTCTGACACCGTTATTCCGCGACAGCGGCGCAAACGGCAGGGAAGGGAACCGCCTTTTTCGATTGGATCTCAAAGAGATGCTTGAGGCACCTATCGTCAGCTCTCGTTACGAAGCAGCATCTGCTCGACCTCAAGGGTGCTGCTGAATGCTCTAAAGTTCATTCGTTCCCCGGTCCATTGAACCTTCATTGTGGAACCTCCGCTTACAGACTTCGCCAAAATGGCAGTATCTATTCTTGCATACAACTCATGCGCGTCAAATTCAAAACAACTCATGGGAGAAAGACCTATGATCCGCACGCTCGCAATGGCAGCCTTCCTTCTTATAACCTGCGTCTCGTCTTTCACGGCCACTCCAAGCGAATTCCGAGATGAAGCAAGGATTTCGACTTCGCGCGACTGGAAAGCTTCTGCGGGGTCCGGGATAATCGTTAAAAGTAAATCCTCACCGAGCTTGACAGAGACGATCAGTTTGTGTGCTTCTACCCCTTTTATTGCTTTAGGTATCCCTAAATGAACTGCATCTGGCAATCCCTAAGGCAGATCGAGGAACCGTTCACCCACGTCGTCAAACGAGATGGTCTTCAACCGGCTGCCACCCCGCCAGTGTGGTCATGTACCGGGCGCTTCTGATCCGGGTTTGAAAAATGCGCCGGGCCGCGCCAATCCGCCGCCGAGCCCGATTGGCATACCGTCGGCGCGCCAGCATGCGGCACCAGTCATTGTGCCGTCCGCATCAAACTGAATCGCGCTCATCCCGCCGCCAACGCTGTTGATCGCCGCCACATTGTGACCGCGGTCGCGTAATGCCGCTAGAGCGCCTTCGGGGAACGAAGCCTCAACCTTTACCCTATAGCCTCGCGTCCAAACGCGCGGCGCCTCTACCGCCTGCTGCACGCCCATGCCATGATCGATCAGGTTCGACAGCGCCTGCACTATGGAGGGGAAGATTGCCGGTCCGCCAGGCAGCCCGATCGCGTAGCGTAGCCTGCCGCCGCGCAGCACCATCACCGGTGATATTGACGAGGTGACGCGTTTGCCGGGCGCGACCGAGTTGGCGCGGCCTGGACGCGGATCGAACGCTACCATGTAATTGTTGGGGATCATGCCGGTTCCAGGTACGATGTACCGGGCACCGAACGAATATTTGATCGTCTGCGTGCTGGAGACGACGTTGCCGAACCCATCCGCCACAGTCAGATGAGTGGTGTGCGCGTCCTCACTAGCCGCTCCCCCTGCGCCCCATGAATGAGCACGGTCCATCAAGATGCGCGCCCGGCGCTCTGCTGCATAGTCCTTGGATAGCAGCTTGCCGATTGACTCCTGGAAAATCGCCGCGTCGGCGAACGCCGCTGACCGGTCCGCGAACGCGATCTTCATCACTTCGGTAAGCAGGTGCAGCGTGTCTGGCGTTGCGAACCCAAGCGCGCCGATCTCGTAGCCCTCCAGGATATTCAACATCTGAATGATGTGCAAAAGCCCAAACGATGGCGGCGGCGGCCCGAGAATTTCATAGCCTCGATAGAGTCCCCGCAGCGGCTCGCGATCAACGGTGCAATAACCGGCCAGGTCCTCAATTCTCAGAAAGCCGTTTTCCTGAGCCATGTGCTCTGCACAATGACGTCCCAGTTCACCGCCATATAGAATGTCAGGCCCGTTGCGGCCGATTGCTCGCAGCGTCTCCGCATAATCGCCGTTCACCAGCCGAGTCCCGGCTTGGATAGGCATACCGCCGGGCAGATACAACTTTGCAATTTCGGCATCACGGGCGAGATCGGCGGCCGCCCCGGAGACACATTCTTGTAGAAAAGGCGTCACTCGAAAGCCGTGCGAGGCGTAGCGGATCGCGGGCTCAGTGACGTCGGCCAAAGATAAGGTACCGAACCGCCGCAGCGCCTCGCACCAGCTCAACAGCGCGCCGGGAACCGCAACGGACGTGGGGCCGACGGCGTTACGGCGGCCAATGGTCTCCGTCGATTCGGGTGCGGCGTCCGGATCGGGCGTATAGATGGTGGGGGTGCTCGCGAGTGGTGCGGTGCACATGCCATCAAGCACGTAATGCGTCCCGTTTCCGAGGCGGATGTGCGATATGCCTCCACCCAGCACCCCGACCATCATTGCCTTTACCACCGAAAGGGTGAATAAGGCTGCGATCGTAGCGTCAATCGCGTTGCCGCCGCTGGCCAGCATTTCCGCCCCCGCCGCAGAAGCGAGCGGATGATTGGTCACCACCATGCCTCGCGAACCGATCGCCGGTTGTTTTTCACAAGTGAAAATGGAATCGGCAATGGAGCGCCAGTTAACATTTTGCATCATTCAACCTCCAACTTAGGAATTGCAGCAACGACACGGTTACGTTGTCAGAGTTACGACAGTTCGCAAATGTGACAGCAGTGTTAGCGAAACGTCCAGCGGACCACCCGGCGAAAGAATAAGCGGCAGCGGTTGGTGTGCGCAGATTCAGCACGTCGGTACAGAAGATCCCGAACAGGGAGTCCTCGGCGATGCCTGAAGGCAACCAGAGTGTTGACGGTCAGTAGATCGACAATTCTCGACGCCTCTTCCGCTCGCTCAGCAGCATTCTTGCGCAATTCCCGTTTGCTCCGAGTTGTAACAACCGCATAGCTGGCAAGGCATAGCCAGTTAGCCCTGTCCCGGCCGGCTCTGGCGGCGCGCTTCGCTTCATATCGGCGCCTTCCTCACACTTTCAGTTGAGATAGCATATCCAGCAATTTTGAACTGTAAGGATTCTGTGAAGTTATTTGCAGGATCTGTTTGACTTTGATTTTGCGCCGGCGTGGAGCATCTCGGTCGAAATCCTACTGTGCGAGTTTAGGACGCCTCGCGCCGCCTCTCCCGCACCGCGCGCACCATCACGTACCCACGGCCGTTCGACCGGATTAAACTCGTCAGAGACATAGAGACCGGGGAGACCGAGCGACTCGAAATGGTAGTTGCGTAGGGCCCGCCGGGTGTCTTGACATGGCCAATCCGGTCGGTAACGGCGGCAACCGCGGGCCGGAGCTTTGGTACGCCATCAGGGCGCAGTTCCTTGTAGCGGTTTTTGCCCGTGAATCCGCACCATGTGGCCCATGAAATGGAGAAGAAGCGCCGGAGCAGCATCCTGGAGAAACGGAATCTTCAAAGTAATGGAAAAGGTGACGACCGGCCTACCCACCGTATCGATCATATGCGCTAAATTAAGATAGCTCTCGCATGGACTGAAATTTGCGTTTTCGTGTAGCTCGCGCCAAGGATGTCGCATGGAGATTTTGGCGCAGGGTTGCCAGGGGCGTAAAGGCACGCTGGAGAAATTGCCGCAGACGCTGACCATGCCCTCCCGGCTGATGCGTCGCTCGAGCTTCAGAACCGATTGGAAAGGAGCCAAAGGCAGCGGCCGCATCACTGCCCGCTCATCGGCGAAAGCTTCGTTGACGACACGCCTTGTGGTGGCGTGAACTCTCGGGTTTTCTACTGTGCCCAGCCGGTGGCGCAACTGGGCGTTCAGGTCTTCGAGACTCCGAAAGCACCGGGCCAGGAAGAAGTCTCGCGAATGTAGCGGAACGGTCGCTCGACCTTGCCTTTCTTTCAAGTCCAGGACTGCAGTTCGTGCTGACACTCGAGCGCGTATAGAGTTCGAGATCACGCTCCAGTTCCATCCGTGGACGAGCCAGCGCTTCGTGCTGTCGACCCGCAAGCAGAACTGGGGCGAGGACCGCGGGTCATGTTCTACGACGCGGAGGGGCGGCTTCGCTCGCTGCTTGCGTCATGGACGGACGTCGGTGAACCCGACGTTTTCATTCAGGTCGCGGCCGGTCGGTCGTTCGTGCGTCCAGATGATCTGGCAACCCTGGCGGCATTGATCGACCAAATCGAGCGCAGCCATGGCGGCTGAATGCGTGTCAGGCAATTTACTGCGCGTATGTCAACCTAATTATGCCGCTGCATGCCAGTGCCGCCGTCATTCCAGTCTCTGTATTGCGCGACTTTTCGGCAATGCATCAGTATGGCGGCTAGCTCGATTAGATTGACACGTCTTCATGCAAGGCGCAATTTAATTTACAAACGAGCAAGGGGATATAGCGTGCCCATCGAGACCAAACGCGATCGACTGCGCCAGCTCGGAGCGCTCGACACGCGCCCCGTTAGGTGAGCATCGTGGCGTTAGTCAGCATATTGGCGTCTCTGCAGATCAGTATCATATTGCTCGGAAGGAAAGAGTAATCTTAGGATAAGCGTCGGTTAAATCACCGTTCGGCACGTTAATCGGCTGACACAAAAGTTAATGGCGTTGTCGCAAGTTCTCCGCCCTGCAGACCGCAACAGACGGCCCTTGTAAACTGCAACATGCCGCGCAAGGCGCTCCGATGGGGTCGGCTAAATGAAGAAGACCTTGCCCGACCTCGTTAAGGACGGGCTAGCCGCGGCCAGCCTGACCGGATCGATCGATCCGGAGCATCGTGCGTTGAAAGGTGGCAAGAAGGGGCATTGCTAGGGCCTCATCGGCTCAGACATGGCAGCATCGGCCCCGGCAGCCCCAGCACCGGGGGAGATGACAATCTTGGAGCCCGCACTCTGTCCTCGCGCCAATTGTCGTTTCAGCCATATATCGCGACTTCGGCCTTCCGCTCGCATAGGCCTTCGATCAAGAAGAAGCGTGGCTCCATTCCGCAAACCCAGGCGTGCAGCATCCAACAGGCTGATTTGCCGCACATCAGCATCATAATAGGGGTAGAAGCCCGCGCAGATGGCGTTCCGATGACATTCCTGAGACAGACTCGATCTGTTCCGCTCAATCTGTTGGAAACCGTGTCCGGATGGGTATGCCAGTCGCCGAGGTAGGTGTCGAGCCTACCTGATCGGTGATAGTGCTTAGCGATTTCGGCCTGTTGCCAGTCCTGATCCGGGAGAAAGCTGCAGCGTGCGCGCTTCGCATTGGGGCCGGCCGGGATCATTCTCGTGACCACGGCCACACGGGTTTCGGCCCAGTAGCCCATGAAGGTTCCACCCGTTTCCCTGTCATACCATTGGTCGGCCTCAGACTTCATGACGTCGACCACGGAGCGGGGAAGCCAGACTACGTGAGGCATCCGCACCCCGGACTGGGCCGCAATTCGTCCACCTTCCAAGCTGGCGGTATCCGCTTCAAACCATTGTGCAAGGTGAGGGTATGGACCAGCGACACCTCGAAGTCCTGCGGGCCGGAAAGAACGCCGACAGCCATCCGAACGGCTTCGAGCGTCAGTTCCTGGAGATCGAACGATGCACCTGTGAAGGTGGCCTCGGAGCAGCCGGGCGGCTGGATCAGCCCCTGAGGGTCGCCGATGCCGGGAGGTCTATCAATTGTGCCGGCGGCGTAGGCAATCTCTTTGCAGACCGGGCAGCCGGATTCCGGGTGATGGTATGCGACAACCCCTCCCTTCAGCGTCGTCGAGGCATAAACGCAGATCATTGGAACATGGCGCGCTCGGCAGCAGTCGGCCAGGAAAAAGGAAACTCCGGTCGAGGCAGCAGCATCGATCACCAGATCGGCTTCGTCCATCAAGCCGGTAAGCAGCTGGTGGTCTCCTACTCCATCCGCCCAAGCGCTGCCGATCCTGTGAGATATCGGTTGCACGGTGGTCCAGGGGTATTCAAGCTCGATATGTTCCTTGATGAACTCTGTTTTTTGCCTGCCCCAAGCTGAAGCACCTGCAGCCCAGCGGATGGAGTTCCCCGGCTCGACACAATCACAATCCAACACGATCAATTTTCGACAGCCGTTCTTGGCCAACTCGGCAGCCAGCGGCGAGCCCAAAGCTCCGAGTCCCACGATGGCTACCGTCTTGTCGCGCAGGGCTCCGACAGAGGGGACTCGGCTGCCAATGTCTCCGATCCCGGCCCTGTAGGTAGGGACAACGAAACCAACTCCTTTGGTCTTCTGCGCACCGTTCCTGGTGATGCGAAGAATTTTCCTGCTGTAGTGCAAAACGAAAACCCATGCGTCACCGTATGTCTGGAATTGCAATTCCGATCTCTTGAGCGTGGCGGAGATCCGAATATCGCCACCAGAGGTTTTCGCATAGCGCGAGCCGTGACCGAGTCGCTTTAGCAGACTCGGCAGCTCCTGGTGCACCGGCATGGGAAGATGATCGTCCCGCTTCCACGGAAATACCGCCGTATCGCGTCTTCGCCCAAGGGTGATTGGGAGCGGAAAGCTGCGCTCGGCGAGCAGATCTCCGGTATCGCTCCACACCTTTGAGACGGCGGCCTGGATCGCTGGACGATCTTTCCCCCAGTCCACCACGAATTCGATCTCAACTTTACCCTGGTCGAACCCCGAAAGATCCCAGGAACTGTCGACCAGCACATAGTTGCCGCTGCTGCGATCGGCGGTTTCATTCCACCAGACCTCCGCCGGCTCACCCTGTGGGTCCTCATCCTTCGAAGCGTCGAGCGCCTTGGCCAGATTGGAATAAAGGATGTCTGCCAAAGTCATCCTGCTCTGCCACAAGCCGCTGTCCCGGCCGAGCAGACATAGACTGCCGTCTGGGGCGCAGTGACGCGATGGGTATCCCTCCGGTTCGCACCGGAGCATCACATGAGGGCGGAGCCGCGGGAACGAGTCGGTTTCAGATATACTTTGGTCTCACGCCACTGATTCCAAAGCACAATCTGCAACCGCCGGAGCCGACAATGCGCCAAGAACGCACCGTCCAAGCCAGCATATTCGATCTTTTCGCCACGCACGAGATCGGCCACGAACGAGGCGATGTCGCGGTGGCTGGACGAGCACCGCGATCTGCTCGGCTTGGTGGCGCGAGACTTGGTTCGGTGCGGCGTCAAGGCCACCGGACGGCAAGGCCTACCTGCCGAAGCGGTCTTACGTTGCGCGCTTCTCAAGCAATACCGGCAGTTGACCTACCAGGAGTTAGCCTTCCATCTTGAGGATTCAGCGTCATTTCGAGCCTTTGCGCGGCTGCCGTGGTCCTGGAGCCCGCAGAAGTCGGTGCTGCAAAAGACCATCAGCGCGATCCGGCCCGAGACCTGGGAGCAGATCAATCAGGTGCTGCTGTCGAATGCCCGGCAGGCAAAACTGGAAGATGGCGGTGTCGTGCGGCTGGACAGCACTGTAACCTCGGCACTCATGCACGAGCCGAGCGACAGCAGCCTGCTGTGGGATGCTGTGCGGGTCATGGTGCGCCTTCTGAAGCGGGCCGACACCTTGGCCGGCGGCGCCGGCTTGGAATGGCACGATCACTGCCGCGCGGCCAAGAAGCGCGCCCGCAAGATCCAATTCACGCGCGGTCGACCAAACCGGGTCCAACTCTACCGCGAGCTGATCGCAATCACCCGCGCGACCTTGGCCTATCTGAAGCAGGCGACCGAGCGATTGGCCGTGGCAAGCACTCCGCTCATCGCAGTGTGGCAGCTCCAGGTTCGTCACTATCGGCCGCTGATCGAACGCATCATCACACAGAGTGAGCGGCGGGTGTTGGCCGGCGAGTTGGTGCCGGCCAGCGACAAGCTGGTCAGCCTGTTCGAACCCCATGCCGATATTATCGTCAAAGGCAGCCGCGACACCGAGTACGGCCACAAGCTCAACCTGACCACCGGCAGGAGCGGCATGATCCTCGATCTGGTGATCGAGGCGGGCAATCCGCGCGACAGCGACCGCTTGCTGCCGATGCTGGAACGCCACATCGCCTTCTATGGTCACGCGCCGCGGCAGGCGGCGGCCGACGGCGGCTTTGCCAGTCGCGGCAATCTGGCTACAGCGAAAGCGTGGGGCGTTTCCGACATGGCCTTCCACAAGAAAGCCGGCCTGAGGATCGAGGACATGGTCAGAAGCAAGTGGGTCTATCGCAAGCTGCGCAACTTCCGCGCCGGCATCGAGGCCGGCATTTCATGCCTCAAGCGTGCTTACGGTTTGGCGCGTTGCACCTGGCGCGGCCTCGATCACTTCAAGACCTACGTCTGGTCCTCGGTCGCGGCTTACAATCTTGTCGTCTTCACGCGCCTCAAGCCGGCCTGATGCCGGCTGGTATTGGAATTGCGTCGCACCGGCCAGAGCCGGCCTCGTGGCGCGCGCGTGATCGCGACCACAACGCCTTTCTGCTCGATAGCCAACCCCTCGATCCTGTCCATGAGCCTCAAATGCGCTCAAGTTAAGGACAAGTGATTGTAAACAAAACAGAATACGTCCGTTTGTGGACGGAAACTAGCTAGATTGGCCAGCCGATCCCGATCAGATCCCATCAGGCAGCGGCCAAAAGTGCCGACTGCGGACAGAAGCAAGACCCCGGCGGCGGACTGAGTTACGAGGGATTGACAAGTCGAGGCCCGTTACAGAAGCCGCCTAATGCACGGCGATAGGCTTTTGACGGACTGAAGCGACGTTGTGGTTGCCATTGTGGTGCTTTTCCACGCGCCTCCTCAGGCGCGGGGATTGCTCTGTTGTGATGGCAGGCGGGGGTTTGCAGGTTGCGGTCGACGGGTTCGTTTCGGGGCGTCTGCGCTCCATCGTTATGTCGCGAGTTGGGGGATGTGATCGAGGACGATGCGCAGGATGCGCTGGTCGGGGCACGATGTCGGCAGGTGCAGGCGGATTTGCGATTTCATCTCGACCACCCGAGCAGCGATTTTGATGAGGCGCAACGCGGCGTGTCGAATTGGGCGACGGCAAAGCTCGGGCGCCTCGGCATGTGCTCGCTCCGCAGATACGCCTGACCGTCTCGTCCTTGAGCCGGCGCACAGGTCCGCGGCCGCTTGCGACGCAATTCGCTTGCTCGTTGTCCGAACCCTTACGAATTGCGTCGCAGCAAACATCGGGTCGGGTAGCGAGAATGCAACATCGGCTTTTGGGTTGGCATAGCTCGTGCTTTTAAACGTCGACGTTCACCCAAACACGGAGCGTTGAGTTTCGGCACATATCCCTGTGAGAGGCGGTCGACGAGCCCGCCATTTTGCCCCGCGGCAAGAATGCCGAAGGAAACTCCGTCAGTTCGAGAACGGTCGTCCGGCAAAGATCGAGGTGCCGAAATCACCGCTCAGCATGTCGCGCAACCCGGATGCCGGCGATCATCTCCGCCGTGGCCGACTTGCCGACGATGATCGCAGCCGGATCGCCCGGTGCCAGCCTCAGCAACAGGAAGACGAAGATTCCGACCATCGCCATTACGGCGATGGTCGAACCCAATCTGCGAAGGACGTAGGCGCCCGTCCTCAGCCCTTCTTCATGTTCCACATCGCTACGAGCGACGGCATCTCGATAAGGCCGGTGAGAGTCTTTCGGCGCGCACTCGGCGCGACATATTGACCTGCCAGAACCTGGGGCACGTAGTCCCACCATATTTGCTGCATCTCGCGGGCCAGAGCCTTACGCTCTTCGAGCGTTTCGACATCTGCCCATTTGGCCCGCAGCGCCTCATATTGGTCGTTTTGTGGCCAGCCGTACCAAGCTTGTTCGCCATTCATCGGCAAGGTGACCGCACTAACAACCTGGCCGGTGGTTGCTTCAGCGTCACTGGTGATGAATAGGCTCCAGCCACCGTCGACAATGGAGCGCTTGTTCTTGCGGCGCGCGACAAGCCCGCTCCAGTCGCTTGGCGCAAGCTCGGCATTGACTCCGATCTTCCGTAATGTGGCTGCCAGAAACTCCGAAGCATTGGAGAACAAAGAATTGTCCGTGGCCTGAAGAATGATGACCTTCTCGCCAGCATATCCTGCCTCCTTGAAAAGCTCCTTGGCCTTTTCGGGATCTCCGCCCTTTTTGAACCATCCCGTATTTTCGTCGTTGGACACCGGCGTTTCGTTCCCAAACATCGAAGTAACGGTATGGACGTATTTCGATTCGCCAAATGCGGCGTGCAACATAGCCTCCTGATCCACCAGGTGAAGCAGCGCCTGACGCGCCTTCACATTGTCGAACGGCTTCTGCAGGCAGTTTATGCGTACGAACATGTCCTCGCCCGTCTTGTCCAGAACTTGCAGCGCAAGGTTGGGATCGCTCTCGATCACTGCAAAAAGATCGGCCGGCGCCGTCCAGACGAAGTCAATCTCGCCCGCTTGCAAGGCAGCCAAGGCAGTCTGCTGATCCGCGATATTGTCCCAGATGACACGATCGACATTGACGATCTTCCCGCCGGCAAATCCGTCGGCCGGCTCGCTGCGTGGTACATATTTTTCGTTGCGGTCATAGGTGAAGCTCGCGCCCGGGTTGGCAAGATCCTGGTTAAACTTGAACGGCCCCGATCCGATGTTCGCCGTCACCTGCTCGGTTGCAGGCCTACTCGCGTCTTTCTCGCGCATGATGAATGGGCCTTGGAAAGCCAGGAGGTCGAGCAGACCACCGAGCGGCTCTTTGAGTGCGATTGCGAAGGTCTTGTCGTCCTTCTTCGAGATGTCGCTGGCGCGCGCCATGAGCAGCTGTCCGCCGGGGGCCACCTGTGCCCAGCGACGGATCGAGGCTACACAGTCCGCCGCCGTAACGGAGGTACCATCGTGCCAGCCAAGACCATCCCGCAGCTGGAACGTATAAGTCTTCTTGTCATCGGAAACGCCCCACTTCCCCACCATTTGCGGCTGCGGCACAAAGTTAGAATCGACAGCGAACAGCGTATCGTATATCGCCAAGGCATGGCTGCCGGTATCGGTGGACGTGGTAAGAACCGGATCGAAGATTTGGAAGCCACCCATATTCATGCGCACAGTCCGCGCGTCGGCTGGTGCCGTCTGCGCCCCCAGGACGGAAGGGATCGATAAAGCCGCTCCGGCGGCCATGCCCGCTTTAAACAGATTGCGTCGAGAAATCGTCATCTTTCAGTTCCCCTTTTTTAGACACTGGTGGTTGGTCCGCGCTTGCCTCTTGTTGATAGCAAGATTGACTGATTTGACAGGTCGGGTCTCAGCACACCCCCGCTCAAACTCGGCCGATCGGTGGATCGAGGCTAAGGCGACCGCCTACCGCGCCTCACCCAGGTGAGTGCGGAACCAGTTCGTCACCCGGGTCAGGTAGTCGACACGGTAGGCAGGCGGCGCCGTCCTCCGGAACCCGTGGGCGCATGCCGGATACCGCACGAACTCGGTTTCGCAACCAGCCCTGGTCAGAGCTACGAACATCTCCTCGCTCTGCCCGATCGGGCACCTCTCATCGGCCTCCCCGTGAATGATCAGCGTCGGAGTGGTTACCAGGTGCGCATACGTCGAGGGCGAATAATCCCGGTACGAGTCCGGGACCTCATGCGGGTCGCCGCCCCACTGCTGCGGGAAGTACACGTGGCCGATGTCGCTGGTCCCCCACATTGAGGTCACGTCGAAGTCCGGCGCGCCGCACACTGCCGCGGCGAACCGGTTGGTGTGCCCGATCGTCCACGCTGTCATGTAGCCACCGTAGGAATACCCAAGGATGCCGGTCCGGTCTGGGTCCGCGTACGGCCGTTCGAGCACCGCGTCAACCACAGCCATCAGCTCCGCGAAGGGCTTTCCGCCCCAATCCCCAACGACCCGCTGGGTAAACTCGCGCCCATACGAAGTGGAACCGCTCGGGTTACAGAAGACGACCAGAAAGCCGGCGGCGGCCAACGCCTGCTGTCCGACATCAAAGTCGTATCCGTAATAGTTCTGCGGCCCCCCGTGCACGTCCAGCACCAACGGGTAGCGCCGAGCTGGGTTGAAGCCAGGTGGGAACAGCAGCCAGGCCTCGATTGTCACCCCGCCGTGCTCGACGTCTATGCGCTCCCACTCGGCAGCAGGCCAGTTGACCAGAATGGAGGCGCTGTTCGCGGTTACCGTTCCCGACTCACCACTGACCAGATCAGTCACCATGATCTCGCCGAGAGAATTCAAGCTGCCTTGCACCTGCACCGCATAGCGCCGCCGGTCGTCCACGCTCAGCCCGGCGTTCGTCGCGGTCCACCGCGCCACTACGTCGTATGCGCCAGACGCCACGTTTACGATGTACAACCCACTGGCCCCTCTGTGTATCGCATGCGCTAGCACCCGGTCGTCGTCTAGCCAGACCGGCTGCGACGGCGGTCCCAGCCTTTGGAGGGCGGGCAGGATTGCCAAATCGTGGGTGAGCCGGGTCAGTTCGCCGCGGGCGACTTCCAGCAAGAAGAAGTCCGTCTGCGAGGTACACAGGTCGTCGCCGGCCAGGAATATCCGCTGGCCGTCTGGGGACCACGCCCACTGATTGATGTCACCCTCCCCCGGGCCAAATGGCTCGATGCTGCCGGTGGCCACGTCGACTAGCCCAAGGTGGCTACGCATCCCGTTCAGCGTGGCCACCCTGACCGCGACTGTACGCGCGTCGGGAGACCAAGCCGGGTCGTAGTGGTCGAACGGTTCGCGGGTTAGTATCCGCCGTACCCTCGTCTCGACATCGACGACGAACAGTTGCAGGCGCACGTCGCCGAGGTACCCGCGACCGTCCTGCTTATAGTCGACTCGCCGGGTCACTCGGACAGGGGGCAGTACACCTCTTGGAAGGCCGGCCTCGTCAGGGTCGTCAGGATCGAAGAGTGTTGTGTAAGCTAGCGACCTTCCCTCGGGAGACCAGGCGAGGCCGCTGATCGGCGCCTGGTGCCCGGCTAGTTCCTGGGCCTCGCCGCCTCCGGCCGGAAGCACGTAGAGGCCGTACCTGGCGGGGCCGCCCCGATCGGCGATCCTGTCGGACACGAACGCGATCCGTGTCCCGTCCGGCGACCAGATGCCGTCTTCGCTGACTCGCCCGCCCGTGGTGAGTTGGCGCGGATTGGTGCCGTCGACGTCGGCGGTCCACAACTGCGCCAGCCTGGCGCCAGTGCCTCGATCGGTTCGCGCCAACGTGTACATGATACGAGTCCCGTCCGGCGAGATCCGCGCATTTTCAGCCACCGTGAACCCGTAGACAAGGGTATCCGGGGTGAGTCCTTGGGTATCGGATAGCGGCGACGAAGTGTTCACCGGCTGGGCGATCTCTTCCATTCCACGCTTTCCCATTAGTGGTCCTGTCCTGACGTTCCGGCAGCGCGGTTCGAAGCGGCTGCGCAATATTAGGCAGTGTTACCCGAGCGCAGGACCTTCAAAATGAAGGTCATCGCGCAATGATTGCGTCAAAAGCAGGTTAGCGTTGTCGGAAAATCGGCAGGGGGCCGGCAGGCCGTCGCGCGGTATGCGCGGCTTGGCTGCCTTGACGGAGCGAGCACGTCGCTATCGTTCGCCGCTACGGGATGGAACGGCGAAGCTGATTTTGCTACTTGTCGCGGCTCGGGTGACCTCGTGGCGAAGAGCAGGGTCGAGGTTGCAATCCTGTCGCGCAGCCTATGATCGTCGCACCTCGTGTGTGGCGCCCGAGCGTCCCCTTCGGCGATTGGTTTTTCCATGTAGCGACGAAGCGACGGTAGATTTCCTCGGCGTTGCGGATCGTTTCGTGCTCGCTGTCACGCACTGACTTGTTGCTGTAGGCGGCGGTGCCTTTTGCCCTGCCGCCGCGTTGAGACGGCTAGCCGGCGGTCAATTCCAGCTTTTGGAGCTTCCAATCCAGGAGCGGCTCCAGATGTAGTCCTCGGCCTTGGTCAGCATTTGCCAGACGATGACCGCCAGCTTGCGCGCCGTCGCGACCGCGGCAACGTGCTTACCCCGCTTGTCACGGATGCGCATGAAGAAGGCCCGCAGCGGGCCAGGCACGCCGGAAATGACCCACGCCGCCTTGACCAGCATCGGTCGCGCGTGGGCTCGGCCATGTTTGGTGATGCGGCCATGATAAGCCGGCTTGTCGCCGGACTGCCTAACCCGCGGGTCGAGCCCAAAATAGCTGACAAGCTTTTCCGGCGATGAGAACCGTTCGACATCGTCAACGGCTACCACGATACTCAGTGCCATCGTGACATCCATGCCGGTGATCGTCATCAAACGCTTGATTCGTGGGTCCTGGAGGGCCGTCTTTGCGAGGCTTTTGTCAACCTGTGCAAGTTCTTCCGCCAAGGCGATCGAGTTCATCGGCATGGCGAAGGACGACACCGCGCTGATCCTCGGCGAGCGGCTGAGCATCAAAGCCACGCCCTACCCCGCTTTGAGAACAGGGTGCCCTTGTGGGGCGGGATTAGGTTGGCGTGCAGAACGGAATGAATTCAGTTTTTTGAGACGGGTCATCTGGGAGGCGAGCAGCGTTCATTCCGCTACCACGCGACGACGCGTCTCGGTTGCCTCGTCCGGCATCCACACTTCGGGTAGAAAGCCACTCGCATGAAGCTTCGCCAGCGCTGCCGCGTCGATCTTGTCGGTCTTGACCTTGACCCAGGCGATGGCTCGGACCAGGATCGGATTGACTACGACCCCCAGCCCACAAAATGATCGCACTTGTATTGCCTGTCGCTTGGATGACGATCTCGTCACTGGCTTGAGCTTCATGGCGAACTGCAAAAGGCGGCTGCGTTCGAAATCGCTCCCCCCCCCGCCCCGCGGATTTTGCCTTTCTCCAAGACCGCCATTTGGGCGAATGATCGGTGGACATCAAGGGCAATGGTTCTCATTCCCGGCTTCTTTCCAGGTTCAGCAAGCTTGGGAGCCGGCGGTTTACACGACAAGTACGGATCCGCGCTCGCGGCGCAACCGGGCAAGTCGAAGGGGGCGGCCAGATAACAGCTCGAACTCTCGGCTCAGTTCATCAGATACTTCGGCCTGCCCGCCATGCGTGCTCCCGACACCCCAATCCGGGTAGGCGGACGGTAGTCGATCCATCCGTGCAAGAAAATAAAATACGGATTGGCGCGTCGCGCCTTTCATGCCTGATAACAATCGGATCGAACAGGACCATCGGCGCATCAAGCCTCGTGTCCGGCCGTGCTCGGCAATTCGACGCGTGTTCGCCCTAGGGGATGCCGATTCCGAAATACCGGGTGTGGGCGACATTGATGATGCGATTGATCAAGCCTGGGAAGCTGTGTCCGGCAGTCATCGCGGCTATGGTATAAGGGGACTGCATACTGAGCCCCGGCATGCAGTCGAATTCCAGGACAAAGGGCTGGCCGGAGCGATCGATCCGGAGGTCGACGCGGGCAAAGTCGCGGCACTGGCAGGCACGGAAGCACGCAACCGAGATATCCCGCAGCACCGTCGCAAGTCCGCTCCCGATTTGCGCCGGGCAAATCTTCGGCACCGCAGCGGCCGCCGCAAATTTCGCCTCCCAAGTCATAAGACGCGTTTCGCGGTCGCCGAAGTCCTGCTCCACCAAGGGCAACACCTCAGGCTCTCCGTTTCCAAGCAGCGCAACGCAGATTTCTCGCCCGTCTATGTATTCTTCCACGAGCGCATCCTGCGCATACTGGGTGACGATCACTTCCACGGCCTGTCTCAAGTGAGCAGGTTCATGTACGAGCTGTAGTCCGAGACTGGAGTCTTCGCGACGTGGCTTCACCACCACTGGGAAGCGCAGGTCGCCGGTACTCTCGTTGCCGCGACGCATGACGCAAAAGTTCGGCGTCGGCACACCGACATCGCGGATGATCGTCTTAGTGATGACCTTGTCGTGCGACAGTCCATGCCCGAGCGGGCTCGATCCGGTGTATGGAACACCGGCCATCTCAAGCATGGCCGGAACGTGGGTGAAACGATACTCGCCCTGAATTCCATGTGCCCAGTTGAAGACGATTCCGGAGGGGCGGCCTTGCGGATCTGGGGGCATGAACCGCTCGAGCGTAGCGAGCAGTCCTTTATCGCCTTCGCACAGCAGCGTCTCGTGGCCGCCCTCGTGCAGTGCCGCCACCACCCTTTCGACGGTCCCTTCCTGCGGCCAAGGCTGCGGCGGCTGCGGATAAGGAAGACCGAACCGGTTAATTATACCGGTAAAATCACCGTTCGTCACCATGGCTACTCGCATGAGCTACTCCTTTGATATTTGCCCGCTGTCACGTTCATTACCCTGATTTGCCGACGAAAACGGTCTCGTCGGCGCGGTGCTCGACGGTACGCTTGTCGTCCGTATCGTCGGATCGGAGACCACCTGACCGCAATCGTCATAGCGGGTCCTCCACCGTGTCCCATGCAATCGGCGAGCCAACCAAGAGGTGGTGCGAGTGAAAGAGCAGCAGCACACCCTTGGGCAGATAGCCGCGATCGGCAAGGAAGGTTGCGAGTGGTTGGGGCGGCGCTACGGCGACGAGATCGCCGACTGAAAACGACCCCTGCGCCATTGATGCCGTAGAAGCCGATCAGCGAGCTGGCTGATGCGTTCACTTCGGCGGCGCGGCTTTGAGAATCGGGCAGAGCACTCCCATTGTAGCCAGTGCGGTTATGCCGAGTTGATCGATGGCGTCGATCGTCTGCAGCACGCGCTCGACTTTGGGGCCAGCCTTGGACCTTGGCCAGGATGGTCGCCGCCGGGCCGCACGAATGGCAGCGTCTGATAAGCCTCACCCCACGCGACTGCACGCACGATATCGACGCGGGAGATGATCGTGCCACTGAGGTCAGACCGCATCCATCGCTGGTTCGGAAACCTGTCACGGTTCATGCATCTACCGTTGAGAGCAACGATATGCTCCCGAACCCAGCAATCGCGGTCGCGCGCTAACGCCACCGCCGCAGACCCATATTCGTCGGAACCACTTGGTCTGCGACGGCTAGTTCACCTAGTTCCCTTTAAACGGTGGCGATCGACCGTGTCCGATGTCGGACAATGTCGGATACGCAACATAGCCTAGTCCGATCAATAGCTTGTCGAAATGGTTTTCTCATTTGGCACAGTTCGTGCGCGGTCATCGCAAACGCGTTACGGGCTAGGAGAAGCCATGATTACCTCACCAAAAACACTGCCGAAAGTTTCCCTAAGGCATCCAAGGGTCGTGGTCGAGTAGCTCAGCCATTCGGCTTTCGCCCTCACAGATCCGGGCGGGCGGATTTCCCGCACCCGGCTCTTCCCGAGAGTAACCCGCGTCATATCCGTGCTTGCGCCCAAGTTCGAGTGATGCGCGGAGTTGGCAGGGGGAAGCGCGCCGTCAGGGTCTCGAACTCCGACCAGCCCATGCGCCGGCTTTTCTGGCTGCGCCGTCTCAGGCAGCGTAGCCATATCCGGCGCATTTGCCGATGGAATCCGTTGAGCGCTGGGTAGTTGTGCGGCCTGCCGTAGTAGCCGTAGTGTCCACGCAGAACGGCGGCGAACCACCTGTGCTGCGCAGCCATTGGCGCGTGCATGAGCCGCCAGGCATCCTGGCGCAGCGCCGTCAGCTTGCGCGTCAGGCGTTTCCCTTCCGTCTTGTGCTTCACGATGAACCGGCCATCCCGGGTCCGCCCGAAGTAGTGGGTGAAGCCCAGAAAGGCGAAGGTTTCGGGTCGCCGCTCGCCACGCCGTTGCCGGGAGAGGGCCGCAAACCGCCCAAACTCGATCAGCCGCGTCTTGTCCTCGTGGAGTGTCAGGCCAAAGCCGGCCAGCCGCGCCTTGAGGACCAACAGCATCTCCTCTGCATCGGCCTTCTTCTCAAAGCCCATGACGAAGTCGTCGGCGTAGCGCACGATCACAACGCAACCGTGTGCATGGCGACGACGCCATTGGTGGGCCCACAGATCGAGAATGTAGTGCAGGAAGATATTGGCGAGCGGGGTACCCCTGTCCGTCTCTTGCTTCTCGCCGCTCTCAAGGACGCCAGCCCGCAACCACAGCCCAATGTATGCCACCATCCGCAGCAGCCACTCGTGGTCGACCGAGTCGAAGAAGCTGCGAATGTCGGCATCGAGCACCCAGTTCACACGCCGGCTCATGATCGCCGTATGCAGGGCATCTAGCGCCATGTGGGGGCTCCGCCCCGGCCGGAAGCCGTAGGAGAACCCCAGAATGTCGGCCTCGTAGACAGCACTCAGCACCTCGGCCACCGCGCCTTGGACGATCTTGTCTTCCAGCGCCGGCACCCCGAGAGGCCGTTTACCGCCATCGGCTTTGGGAATGTAGACCCGCCGCACCGGCTGTGGCCGGTAGCGACCGGTGTGGACCCGTTCGCAGAGATCGCGGAGGTTGTCCGTCAGCCGCTCTTCGTACTTCGCCACAGTTATCCCATCGACCCCAGCACTCGCCTGCCGCTTTTGTCGCCGGAACGCCCGATACAGGGCGGCCTCGTCGACATGATGCAGCAGGGCCGTAAACCGGGTTTGGGCAGCCTGCTTGGCCGCCGCGTTCACCCGCTCGAGGTTCGGCGGCAAGGCAACCCGGCTCTGTGTCCGGACCTTGGCTTCCTCGCGCAGGCTCCCCTCAGGCTGGTCCCTTCCCTCCACTCGCCTCGTTTCCTTCGACGGCTTCACCGGTACTATGAACCAGTCCGACTCCCGACCTCAGCTCGGACAGCAGCTCTGGCAGTACCTTGCTGCTGTCCCCCGCTGGAGACCAATCCAGCGGACCCGGTCGGGCCTCTCATGTTCCAATAATTACCTTCCATGCGTGATCCGGCCATCGACCCCGGCGGAGCGGCATCGTCTCGCGTAACGACGATGCTCATATTGCCTTCGTGTTTAGGGAACACACTCGGCCTCCGCGAACATCCACCTTTCGAGGCTCATTCCCGCACCCCGCATGGCTCCTGTCTACAGTTCAGACCCCGCGTTGCCGCGACGCCCGCAAGACTCGGTCCCGGCTTGCCCGCTACGGCTTTGGCCGGATGGGACTTGCACCCACAAGCAATCATCAGCTTGGCATGACGTACTCCCATCAGGTGGTGTAGCTCTGGGGTTACGAAGCCGCTCGCGAGCGCGCCAGCGCGGCCACCGGCGCCGCCTATGGCGGGAAGAACCCGCTGCGGCTCGCCCAGCGCTATGGCTACCGCGACCGGGACTGGGAGACGCGGGCCGGCACGGTCGAGTTGCGCATCCCGAAGCTCAGGAAGGGAACCTACTTCCCGGGTTTCCTCGAACCGCGCCGCATGGCCGAGAAGGCGCTGACCGCCGTCATCCAGGAAGCTTATGTGCAAGGCATCTCGACCCGGTCGGTTGACGACCTGGTCAAGGCCATGGGCATGAGCGGCATCTCCAAGAGCCAGGTCTCGCGCCTGTGCGAGGAGATCGACGGCAAGGTGAAGGCCTTCCTGGAGCGGCCGATCGAGGGCGATTGGCCATACCTGTGGATCGGCGCCACTTACCTGGAGGTCCGCCGCGGTGGGCGGATCGTCTCGGTCGCTGTCATCATCGCCGTCGGCGTCAGCGCAGACGGCCGGCGCGAGGTCCTGGGCATGGAGATCGGCACCTCGGAGGCCGAGCCGATCTGGACGGAGTTCCTGCGCAAGCTGACACGTCGCGGTCTGCGCGGCGTCAAGCTCGTCGTCTCCGATGCGCGCGAAGGCCTCAAGGCCGCCGTCACCAAGGTGCTTGGCGCGACATGGCAGCGCTGCCGCGTGGGCCTGTTGAAGAAGTGCCGTCACGCTGATTCAATCGAGCTGCCTTGATTCTCGGGGGGCTAGCGATGCTGAGACGAAAGGAGCGGGATCAGCTCGAGCTGTTCCTGACGGGGTCATTGCGGCAATTGGTTCCCGACGATCACATTCTGGCCCGCGTAGATCGCGTTCTCGATTTGGATTGGCTGCGCAAGGAGGTAGCTGACCTTTACTGTGCCGATAACGGTCGGCCTGGCATTGATCCTGAGGTGGCGGTGCGTCTTATGCTTGCCGGCTTTCTGCTCGGGATCGTGCACGACCGCCGGCTGATGCGGGAGGCGCAGGTGAATGTCGCGATCCGCTGGTTCACAATGATTGCGCGTCAGCATCAATCCTCTTCAGCGGCTTGGCGCTTGAATCCCGGAACAAGCGCTGCAACCAGCCAATTAGCCTTGCTCATTCCGATGACGGCGACCGATCGTGTTATCCTGTTCGAGAGCGGTAAGGGACCGGAATTGCGTCAAAAACTGCGGCATGGTTTCGCCTTTCTGAATAGTTGGTTCGAACAGCGCCGAAAGATGCCACACCCTCGCCCCGCTCGTCACACAGCATCTAATTCTTGAGACGCGATTCCGGACCAGGCGTGCGTGCATGTCCCGTCCATCAAATGCCGCGCAACTTCAAGCCATCTTTGAAAACCAGGGCATGACACTAAGGGAGCGATGTGTGAGAGCTGACATTGTCAGATGCCGGAGGCTGAACAGGGAAGCGGTCTCGTGGCGCTGCGTCTTTCGGGGGCGACGACCTTGCACCGTATTCGGCTGAACAATCGACGAAGTCGGGAAGCTTTTCTTCGGTTCGCTGGCACTTATGTTCGTCATCTGGAACGCGCAGCCGCTCGCACGGATCGACAATCGTCGCCACTGCTGATCGAAAACTTGGGACTTGCTGCGTCCTAAGCCGAAAATCCTCTGTGGTGGGCTGACAAGCCTTGAAGTGACTTTGTCCGATGCCACGCCTGGTATTCACATGTATGTCTTTCTTAATCGGCATATTTTTTGAGTCTCCAGAACCGTCATTCGCAAAACGGAGCCGTCTATGTCCGCACCAAAGACCTCTTATCGGAAAGCGACCGGCATCAACATTTCTTCAGAGGCGAGAGCTGCGGAAAGCAGGAGTAAGGTGCCGTTGCCTCTTAGTCCCGTGGCGATTCTCTGTGAGACGTGGCCTGACACCCTCGACTGCCAATGAGGAAGGCCAATGACGAACTTAGGTGTTTACTCAGAAGTTGGCCGGCTGCGCGAAGTGCTTGTTCACCGACCAGACCTTAGCCTCCGCCGACTTACGCCGGGGAATTGCAAGAGTTTCCTTTTCGATGATGTGCTTTGGGTCGAGCGTGCACAAGAGGAGCACGACGCCTTCGTGGAGGTACTGCGTGAGCGCGGCGTGGTAGTTCACTCTTTAGGCGAACTGCTATCGGAAACCATGGCGTTGCCTGATGCCCGCCGCTGGCTCCTAAGTCGACGCGTCTGTCCTTTAGTCGTCGGCCTGGACTTCGCCGAGGAGTTGCAGAGCTGGCTTGAGGAAATGCCGTCAAGCCAACTCGCGACTTTTCTAACTGGCGGAATAGCGCGTGCGGATCTTGAGTTTGAGCCGCGCGGACTGACAGGGCGGACAATGAAGCCCGAGGATTTTGTTTTACCTCCCTTACTGAACCAGATTTTCATGCGTGACAGTTCATGCTGGATCTATGGCAGCGCATCTGTAAATACCTTGTATTGGGCTGCGAGACGACCTGAGGCAGAAAACGTTGAGGCGGTCTACCGCTTCCATCCCCGATTTCGCGACGCTAGCTTTACATGCCTGTCGTCTGATCGCACGAACGGAACTCCCAGTCTTGAGGGCGGGGATGTGATGCCCATTGGTGAAGGCGTCGTTTTGATCGGCATGGGCGAGAGGACTACGCCGCAGGCGGTCGAAGCATTGGCGCGCAGCTTGTTCACGGTCAATGAAATCACCCGCGTCATCGCAGCTCTGATGCCGCGGGATCGCAGTTTCATGCATCTCGACACTATCTTTACCTTCTGCGACCAAGACCTCGTGACGGTTTACCCGCCTGTGGTGGAACGGCTGCGGACATTTACGCTTCGTCCGAGCGACCGCAATGGCACAGTCGATGTCACTGAAGAGGCTAAACCTTTCTTGTCTGTAGTGGCCAATGCCTTGGGAGTTAAGGCCCTCCGCACGGCTCCTACCGGGGGCGATCGATATGGGGCAGAGCGGGAGCAATGGGCTGACGCCAACAATGTCATTGCGGTCGAACCGGGCGTTGTGGTTGCCTACGACCGTAATGCCAACACTAATACGCTGCTGAAGCTCGCTGGCGTGGAAGTGATAACCGTCGAGGGTGCGGAGCTAAGCCGCGGACGGGGAGGCGGTCGTTGCATGACTTGCCCACTAGTACGGGACCCCAAGTGATTGGATGGATGCTCGCAATGGGGTCAACTTCGGCAGACGTAGTAGGAGAATGGAACGCAACTCGCGGCCCCTTGTCGAATACCGGCGAAAATCCGCTTCGATTGCATCGGTCAACTCGCGAGCAGCGTCTCTCCCCGAGATTATGGGCCAGATGCATCATGTTCCCGAGGCTGTTGAAGGTCGCCAAATATATGCCCGATGAACTGAACCGTCCTATCATTGCGCACCTGCTCACAGATGGACAAGCTTCGCTTTCTAAGCTCTCGAGAAGCTGTCGGCGTGGCGCAAGGAATGGTGCTGAACCGTTTGGATCGCCTGATAGAGACGGGAGCTTACTCGGCTTCACAGTACGAGTTCAGAAGACTCATTGGCAGAGAGTGCAACGTCTCGATTACATGTCACGCCGTATGGTAGCAGTAAAAATTACATGTAAAAACGTTTGGAAGTTTAAAATCCTGTTGCTACGAAAAATTGGGCGTGTCTTACGGGCTTGCACAAGATTTTTGAAGTCGGAATTTCGAATGGCCGGGAGACCGCTTCAGACGACATCTGAACGCGCAGGTAACTTTTATCTGAAAATCCCAGCTCTTTGGCTCACTGGCAGGGAGAGCCGGATGTTTAGCGAACTGTCGAAATGGGCCGGCGTGTGATGACAGTCTCCCCTGATGCCCACCCTCCTCAAGCCTGGATTGAGACGAGTATCGGCGCGTTCGAGAACAACTTGCGCAATGTGATGAACCGGCTGAGCGACGGGACAGAACTCTGCGCGGTCGTAAAAGCCGACGCCTATGGTGCCGGGGCTGCAGCGATGATGCCGAGTATTTTGCGGGCGAATGTCCCCTGTGTCGGAGTAGCTGACAATCAAGAGGCTCAAGTGGTTCGATCTGCAGGATTCCGCGGCCGCCTAATGCGCCTTCGAACCGCGACCGCCGCCGAAATTGTCGGAGCTATGGGCTATGATCTTGAAGAGATGGTCGGCAATATTGAAACCGCACGCCTGATCAATGCGATCTCTATCTCATGCGCGAGCGAGATTCCTGTCCATCTTAACTTGAATTCGGCCGGAATGAGCCGGGAGGGGATGGAAATCTCGACTGATTGCGGCAGGCGCGCTGTATTGGACATGGTTGCGCATCCTCACCTGAGGATCGTCGGTATCATGTCTCATTTCGCGGATGTGGAGCGTCAGCATATTCTGCACAGTCTGGAAATTTTCAGGCGCGACACGGACTGGATATTCCAGAACACGACGATCCGACGCGAGGCCGTCTTGCTTCACATTGCAAACTCGCTCGCGACGCTCCGTGTGCCGACGTGTCACTTCGACATGGTCCGCACTGGAGCGGCCCTCTACGGATGTGTCGGGGCGCGCCCGCCATTTCGGCACGTGCTCGCCTTCAAATCGCGCATCTCATCCGTCGGGGAATACCCTGCCGGTGGGACGATCGGTTACGGGCGCACAGCCTCACTGGCACGCTGGAGCCGCCTTGCCACCATTCCTGTTGGTTACGCCAACGGCTATCGCCAGAGTTTCGGCAACAACGCCGCCGTATTGGTGCAAGGGCAACGGGCTCCGGTCATCGGTCGCGTGTCCATGAATTCCATCGTGGCAGACGTCACCGATATTGTTGATGCTCGTAGCGGCGACGAGGTCGTTCTGTTCGGTCGGCAAGGCGACGCTGAAATCGGTCAAGCAGAGGTGGAAGCGTTGGCCGGCGTTGTGCTGAGCGACCTGTTTTCTGGATGGGGCAAGTCGAACGCCCGAGTGACCGCCCCATAACCTAACGGCACTGGCTGCATACAGGGCATCCAATAGTTTGTGGTGCACTGGGAGGAGGCTCCTGGCAAGCCGACGGTTCTCCGCTCTGGCCGCCATGATGTGCAGCCGCCCGAGCGTCACGACAAATGGCTCTCGCCGTTTGTGCCCACCTCTGTGACGGGCGCCTGTGTGCGCGAGGAAATCGGGGATCGTGCCCAGTAGGCCGTCGCCCGGCTCATCGACGTCGGAACGATAGCCGTTCTTCTCCAGCCCTGCCTGGTGCTTCTGAGAGAACTAGGCCGGTGTCGGCACACACCGCCGTCGAGGAAACGTATGCAGGACGGCCCATTTGGAACTCGGCCTGGTCGTCGGACAGGCTGTAGAGCGCCACTTCAATGTCAGCGTCCACCACAAGAACCTTAAGGGTCGGCCGATGCGCGGAGCGATGGCACGTGAGACCCCGCCTTCTCCCGAACGGGGATTTCGTGCGAACCGTCGGGTTCGCCTGCCAAGACGGGCATTGCCAATCTGGCCCGTCAACTCGACCTCGAAGGATAGTATATTCTTGATAGACAGCGGCCCCCACGCTTCGTCGTAAATAGTGCCATTTTTCTTTCCAAGTTTTCCTTTGTCATTAATTTTTTCACACATATGCCTCACTGTTGGGCGGACACACCAGCGAAAGCATGCGAAACAGCGCCCATTGGCTGCACCTGAAAACAGCAAAGCTTGACCTGAAACAGAACCCAAACACTACTGGACGCGTGAGATGGCAGCACTTGGCCACGACGTCAGGTTTGATGCCCCGGCCTACGTCAACCATTAGTCAAGCGCGACAAGACCGATGCTGCCGAGTCGGCGAAATCACGGCGGACGACCGTCGAGACTGGGTCTATGACCTCGTCGCGGATGATGGGCTCCGGTTCGAAGATGAGCTATCGCGGATAGGTTACAGGAGTGGTAAATCTTGCAAAGCACGCGAGGTCGACTCCTATTTTGAGTTGCATATAGAACAAGGTCCCATCCTGGACGCCGAGGGGCGGCAAGTGGGTATCGTGACCGGCGCTTACCCGACCTATGGCATGCGCGTACGGTTCGAAGGTGAAACCGCCCATACCGGTCCGACTCCGATGGATTTGCGCCATAACGCGTTGATCGCTGGTGCACGGTTCCTCACCGCAGTTGACGATATAGGCTGGGAATTCGCAATCAATGACGGCAAAGCTACAGGCGCGCGCTTAGCAGCTTGGCCCAACAAACCGGGCATCCTCTCGGAGACGGCTCTGTGCATTACAGACGTCCGGCACCCCAATCCGGTAACCGCGAAAGTAATGGCCGAAAAAATGCGCCGTACTGCGAAGGCGAGTGCCGCGATGGCAGGCTGCATCGCCGTCATCGAGGACGAATGGAGCTGGGGCGGAGACGTTTTCAGCTCCGAATTGATTGACATCATGCGTGATGAAGCAGTGCGCCAAGGTTGCAATTGGTGCGAAATTCAGTCGCAAGCTGGTCACGACGCCTACCATTTGGCGACCTATTGTCCGACCGCTATGATCTTTACCCCCTGTAAGGGCGGTATTACGCACAATAACAAGGAGTCCTGCGAGCCGGAAGACTTTATTGCAGGTCTCAATGTGCTTCTGCATGCTGTAGTAAGACGGACGGATCGTTGATAGAGAGACATCTATGTCTTAGAATTTACAACGATAGTAACGACCAAGGCGCACGATTGGCAGACGCGTATGGGCGCGGCGGCTCTATATAGCGTCGGTGAAAGTCAGGCGTCTGCTGATCGGCGGGGCTTGTCGGGTCCGCGCAGGCGCTGCCATTCCCAGGGTAGTACGTGCAGACGCGAGTCAGGAAGATCCGCAATGCGGGCCAGCACGTCGGCAAGCCCAGGTCGACGTCGTTGAGGGTACCGTGGTTGGGTGCAGAAACAGTTACCGGCTGACACGAAAGTTAACATCTCGTCAGCAAATTGCCGCCCTGCAGACCGCCAACCCTGTAAGCAATGTGCTGGCAAGGCGCTCCGATGGGGTCGGCTAAATGAAGAAGACCTTGCCCGACCTCGTTAAGGACGGGCTAGCCGCGGCCAGCCTGACCGGATCGATCGATCCGGAGCATCGTGCGTTGAAAGGTGGCAAGAAGGGGCATTGCTAGGGCCTCATCGGCTCAGACATGGCAGCATCGGCCCCGGCAGCCCCAGCACCGGGGGAGATGACAATCTTGGAGCCCGCACTCTGTCCTCGCGCCAATTGTCGTTTCAGCCATATATCGCGACTTCGGCCTTCCGCTCGCATAGGCCTTCGATCAAGAAGAAGCGTGGCTCCATTCCGCAAACCCAGGCGTGCAGCATCCAACAGGCTGATTTGCCGCACATCAGCATCATAATAGGGGTAGAAGCCCGCGCAGATGGCGTTCCGATGACATTCCTGAGACAGACTCGATCTGTTCCGCTCAATCTGTTGGAAACCGTGTCCGGATGGGTATGCCAGTCGCCGAGGTAGGTGTCGAGCCTACCTGATCGGTGATAGTGCTTAGCGATTTCGGCCTGTTGCCAGTCCTGATCCGGGAGAAAGCTGCAGCGTGCGCGCTTCGCATTGGGGCCGGCCGGGATCATTCTCGTGACCACGGCCACACGGGTTTCGGCCCAGTAGCCCATGAAGGTTCCACCCGTTTCCCTGTCATACCATTGGTCGGCCTCAGACTTCATGACGTCGACCACGGAGCGGGGAAGCCAGACTACGTGAGGCATCCGCACCCCGGACTGGGCCGCAATTCGTCCACCTTCCAAGCTGGCGGTATCCGCTTCAAACCATTGTGCAAGGTGAGGGTATGGACCAGCGACACCTCGAAGTCCTGCGGGCCGGAAAGAACGCCGACAGCCATCCGAACGGCTTCGAGCGTCAGTTCCTGGAGATCGAACGATGCACCTGTGAAGGTGGCCTCGGAGCAGCCGGGCGGCTGGATCAGCCCCTGAGGGTCGCCGATGCCGGGAGGTCTATCAATTGTGCCGGCGGCGTAGGCAATCTCTTTGCAGACCGGGCAGCCGGATTCCGGGTGATGGTATGCGACAACCCCTCCCTTCAGCGTCGTCGAGGCATAAACGCAGATCATTGGAACATGGCGCGCTCGGCAGCAGTCGGCCAGGAAAAAGGAAACTCCGGTCGAGGCAGCAGCATCGATCACCAGATCGGCTTCGTCCATCAAGCCGGTAAGCAGCTGGTGGTCTCCTACTCCATCCGCCCAAGCGCTGCCGATCCTGTGAGATATCGGTTGCACGGTGGTCCAGGGGTATTCAAGCTCGATATGTTCCTTGATGAACTCTGTTTTTTGCCTGCCCCAAGCTGAAGCACCTGCAGCCCAGCGGATGGAGTTCCCCGGCTCGACACAATCACAATCCAACACGATCAATTTTCGACAGCCGTTCTTGGCCAACTCGGCAGCCAGCGGCGAGCCCAAAGCTCCGAGTCCCACGATGGCTACCGTCTTGTCGCGCAGGGCTCCGACAGAGGGGACTCGGCTGCCAATGTCTCCGATCCCGGCCCTGTAGGTAGGGACAACGAAACCAACTCCTTTGGTCTTCTGCGCACCGTTCCTGGTGATGCGAAGAATTTTCCTGCTGTAGTGCAAAACGAAAACCCATGCGTCACCGTATGTCTGGAATTGCAATTCCGATCTCTTGAGCGTGGCGGAGATCCGAATATCGCCACCAGAGGTTTTCGCATAGCGCGAGCCGTGACCGAGTCGCTTTAGCAGACTCGGCAGCTCCTGGTGCACCGGCATGGGAAGATGATCGTCCCGCTTCCACGGAAATACCGCCGTATCGCGTCTTCGCCCAAGGGTGATTGGGAGCGGAAAGCTGCGCTCGGCGAGCAGATCTCCGGTATCGCTCCACACCTTTGAGACGGCGGCCTGGATCGCTGGACGATCTTTCCCCCAGTCCACCACGAATTCGATCTCAACTTTACCCTGGTCGAACCCCGAAAGATCCCAGGAACTGTCGACCAGCACATAGTTGCCGCTGCTGCGATCGGCGGTTTCATTCCACCAGACCTCCGCCGGCTCACCCTGTGGGTCCTCATCCTTCGAAGCGTCGAGCGCCTTGGCCAGATTGGAATAAAGGATGTCTGCCAAAGTCATCCTGCTCTGCCACAAGCCGCTGTCCCGGCCGAGCAGACATAGACTGCCGTCTGGGGCGCAGTGACGCGATGGGTATCCCTCCGGTTCGCACCGGAGCATCACATGAGGGCGGAGCCGCGGGAACGAGTCGGGATATATTGCCTCGAGATCGATCAGGCGCCCGTCCGGCAGAGGCCATCGAAACTCAACGTGGAGGACACCATCCGCCAACGCTATTTCATCGACGAGAAGTGTGCTCCCGGCGAAATGGAAAAGATGATCCAATTCGGCCTGCATACGATTGCGGTTGACTGGATCTTCTTCCCATTTCGGTACTTCCGTGGATTTCAGATCGACATAGGGAATCATGCAGCGCCAACCGGCCTCGGCGGAACGTGCGGAGGGTCTTTCGGCCCAGGGATGTGTCCGGGCCGCCCCGGCGCGTGATCCGGAGGATTTGGCACATGGTCTGGAGGACCGGACGGATGATCGGGCCGGCCAGGATTTTCAGGCTTTCCAGCCATGGGAGTCTTCCTTTCGCTGTTTGGTTTTCACTCATGCGAACGAACGTCGCATCCTCATCCGGCTGACCGAGGTTCGAAGAAGCCGTCGTCGCGCGAACATTAGAAGGATGGTAGATTCGTGAGTGAGATTTGCTCCATATTACGTCGGCTGCTGCAACGTGGGTTTCAGAAGGCCCTGCGGTTTGAAATCCTCGACCTCGGTCGCCGTCTGCAGACGAACATTAGCATGAATCGGCCTGTGGAGACGGCGAGCTACGCTATAAAGGGCGGCCGCAAAAAAGCGGGAGGCGCTCCTCGCCAAAGCCTGTCCGACAGGGTCAAGACTGCGTGCATGGCTTCCAGGAGGCGGCGTAACTAGGCAGCGCGCTGTCATCGGCGCTTGACGGTAGGGTCAAGTTCTGGGCACCACTCTTTCCGGCGGCAACACCGATGACGGACGCCATCAATGAGGCGCGTCCAGAAAAGCCTTTACCTTGCCGTCAATCTGCTCGCACAGCCGAGAGACTTGGCTCTCGAAGATGCCGCTCATGCCCATCGCCTAATCAGATCGTCGACCGAGCGGGTCGAGATGCATGACATAGCTTTCTGGATCACCGGCGTCAGGGCCTTCTCGGCCATGCTACGCTGCTCGAGCAAACAGGACGCCTTCCGCAACGTCGGGATGCGCAGTTGGATTTTGCCGGCTCGCATATGCCCCTGGTCCCGGTCCCGAAAGCGTCGGGCAGTCCTTATTGCCTCGTCTCGCACAGGCAGCGCCGGTCGCGGCGACATGATTAACCTGCGCGCACATGGAGAGAACATCTGATGCCGATCTCCTGTGCGAGATTATTGGCTTCGCCCGCCGAGCGGCTGATGGAGACGGAGTGGCAATTCGCTATAACTTTTCTGATATCGAACTGGAGCCATTTAGATGTCACTTCTTGAGAAGTTCGAACCATATCTGTTGGCCTTCGGCCCGACCCCGATCGAACATCTGCCGCGCCTGAGCGCCGCGTTGGGCGGGAAGGTGCAGATTTACGCAAAACGCGACGACTGCAATTCCGGTTTCGCCATGGGCGGGAACAAGCCGCGAAAGCTCGAATACATCCTGCCGGACGCTCTTCGCATCGGCGCCGATACGCTGGTGTCGATCGGCGGCGTCCAGTCGAAATGATACGCGCCTGGTCGCGGCGACGGCGGCCAAGATCGGCATGAAGTCCTGCTGACGCGCCTGATGGGCGCGGACAGCCGGCTTGTCGACGACGGCTTTGATATCGGCATCCGCAAAGCTGGGAGGACGCTATTCAGTCGGTGAAAGACGCCGGCGGCAAGCCCTATCCGATCCGGCGGGTTGGGCTATGTCGGCTTCGCCGAAGAGGTGACCAGGCAGGAAACCGAGCTTTGCTTTGCTTTCGACTACATCATCGTGTGTGTTGTGACCGGCTCGACGCAGGCCGGCATGATCGTTGGCTTCGCCGCGCAAGGCCGCGCCGACCGGGTGATCGGCATCGATGCCTCGGGAACGCCCGCTCAGACCCGTGCCCAAGTCGCCGCATCGTCGACGACACCGCCGCTCTCGTCGGGCTGGGCCGCCCCGTGCGCGAGGACGAAATCGTTATCAATTCCGACTACGCCCATCCCGCCTATGGCGTTCCCTCGGACGCCCACGAATGACGCGATCGGGCTGGCGGCCCGCACGGAAGCCTTGATTATCCATCCGGTTTACGAGGGAAAGTCGGGACTGATCGATCTGAATAGAAGAGGCTTCTTCCCCGAGGGCTCGAGGATTCTCTACGCGCATCTAGGTGGCGCGCCTGCCATCAATGGCTACAGCTACTACTACAAGGAAGGATGAGACTTTCCAGAACCTTCCCGCCGGCAATTCCCGCGCAGCATTGTTTGTGGACGCGCAAATAACCGAGTTTCAGCGCCAGCGTCTCAAGACCGTCGAACGGCGACCGCTCTGGCAGCCGCACTGGATGATCTCCGCGCGAATCACGTTTGTCCCAAGCTTCGCGTCATTCAGACTGGCGGTCCAGGCAGGCTCTGCCTCGATAGTCCGGTTATGACGGCGCTATGTCTTTCGGCTCTGAGGGCTGAGGATCGTTGTAGTGAAAGCCGCACGCGTCCCTGATGGTTCACGCGATCCCGTACCTGATGCGTAACCAGAGCGGGAAAGGATGGGGGAACTTCTGCGGCTATGGCAGTGTGCAAAGTTATGCGAGCCGACCAAGATATCGACGACGCGATCTGGAAGGCTCGGACCTCGGGTGAAAGGCTTCACCGGAGTGGAAAGGCCGTGTCGCTTGGGCCGCGGGTGCGCTTTCAAAGCTCACGACCTTTCCGCATGCACTCAATGATTGCAATCCGCTATCCAACTGGATGGCAAAGGATCCGATGGGTCGAACGTGCAGCTACATGATCAATTTTCCACTGCGGCGGCTTAGTGGCCGTTGATTAGGTCTGTCACCCTTCGTTTGCGGTGCATCTCGGCCCATGCCCACCCTTCGCGTATTTCCGCGAGCTTACGCTCGGTTTCTCGAAATTGCGTCTTTGCTATGGAAAACTGAGCATCAGTCGATGTCAGGCCGGGACCTCCGCCAAATCGTAGGGCGTCCCTGCCCTCCTCGGGGCTCGCGGGCAGTACGTCACCCAATTCGCTGACTAGCTCGTTTCGGCGCTTGGCAGCGCAGCTCTCCTGGGACACACGCGCTGCGATCGCGCCGATTTGTGTATGGACCTCCCGAAAAGGGGTGCCTCGCGAGGCCATTCGTTCCGCGGCGACGGTCGTCATGGCCAAGCCATCTTCCAGATTTCTCCGCATCGATGTCGCGTTGAAAGATATGAACCTCACGATAAGCGATGTAAGGGTTACGGCCCGCGTGAGAGCTTCTTCCGCAAGTTGCAGGGGTGAGCAGCCATAGTTGCTCGACTCAATCGAGTTGCTGAACGGCGATTTGCAGGTTGCCGTTGCCGCGGACACGTATGCGCCCATGACAGTGCTTGCCGATCCCTTGATGTGTTCGAGAAGATATGGGTTCTTTTTTTGAGGCAGCATGGAAGAACCCCCTGCAAGATTGCGAGGAACCTCTATGAGAGCGAACTCGCGCGTTGTCCAAACCTGCATATCTTGGGCCACACGACTGAGCAAAATCGAGACACTGGTAAAGATCGAAAGCCCATGAAGGTGGAGGTCCCGGCTTGCGACTGCATCGAGAGAGTTGAAGGACGGCATTTCAAATCCCAGGAGGCTCGCCGTCTGTGAGCAATCTATAGGAATGCTGGTTCCCCCACCGGCACCGGCTCCCATGGGACAAACCCTGATGTCTTTAAGCAGACGATGAAGTCGCTCGCGCTCGCGCCCGAGAGCGAAGAAGACCCCGAGCAGATAGTGTCCCGGCGACCCTGGAAGCGCAATTTGATATTGGCTGTAAAGCGGAGCCAAAAGGCTCGATGCCTCTTCCGCCCGCTGAAGCAGGGCATCTTGTGCAACTCCTATCTCGAGGGAGACTGAACAGACGGATTCCCGTAGAGACAGGAGAGAAATGGTGGCGTTCAAGTCGTTACGGGACCGGGCCAGGTGGAGCCAGCCGGCCCTCTCTGCGCCTGCTCTGGCGGCAAGCTCGGCCTCATAAGCCAAATAGAGTCCACGCGGAGCATCACGCCCATCTAGAGATTGGAACTCCTCGCCCTGGAAATCCAAGATATGCGTGAGCAGGTCTGCGGCTACAGCTCGGCTGACCAAGCCCTGGTCAGCGAGCATCACCAGATGTGCTTCATCCACGGTCGCCTGGAACTGCAGGAGACGACCGTCTCGCGAAATTTCGATGGGTGGAGCGAGCAGCTTCATCGCCTCAGGATGCAGGGTCCATCCGCCGTCCGCTGGCTCGCTGAATCGCGTGTTATCCCGCTCATCGGGCGTCGCCTCGATTTCAAAGGCAATTGCATCGATCATCCGCTCAGCCGCCGCGGCAGCGGTTTCGAGTTCATCAGCGACGGTAACCGCATAGGCCACGCGGTCTCTGAAGTCGCCCTTGATGCGTATTTCCTCTCCCTCAGTTTTCAGCAGACCCGCTTCGACCACAGCCGGCTCTTTACTACGCGAAAAGGCCAAACGCTTGAGCTTTCCGGACTTATCAGCAAGTCGAAAGCGTATGGCTCCTGCCCTCTTGCTCGGCCTTGGCGGAGCAAATCCGGCATCCGCATAGAGCCGTATCACCAGGTCAAGGACCGAGGTGCCCAAGGCCTTCGAGAGCATGACCGGAATCATTCCTCCTGCCAGCCTGGGATTGACCTCGATCACGACTGGGCCAGTCTCTGTAGTGACGAATTCCACATGGGCCGGCCCAAAGTCCAAGCCTAAGGCCAGTACTGTGCCCGCCGCGAAAAATCCCAGTTCCTCTAGTGACGGTTCCGGTAGGGAAGCCGGGAAGTCGTGGCCGATTTCAACGAAGCAGGGAGGCGGTCCCTTGTGCTTCGCGACAATTCCGAGGCAATACGGCATCCCGTCAGACACGACGATTTCCGCGGAGTATTCCTGACCTTCTATGTATTGCTGGATGAGTACCTCGGGGCTGCCCAAATCCACTTGATCGAGCAGCACGTCCTTCGCCTCCTCAAACGCCTGGACGGCCGCTGCGGTATTTTCGCAGAGACGCACTCCGCTACTGCCGCTCCCGGAGATCGGCTTGATGATGACGGGGAAGACAGATTCGGCAAGCGCTTTCTTCACTTCCTTTACGGACGTGACCAGACGAGTTTCAGGCACAGAGACTGATTTTCGCTCCAACTCGTTCACTTGCTTCCATTTGTTCCGGCACCTCGCTATGGCTTCCGGGTTTGCCGATGGGAGCCCTATCGCTCTGGCGACCTTGGACGCCGATTCCACGAAGTAGTCAGACGACGAAAATATCCCTGCCAATCCGGGCAGCTTGGTGGCGATCTCGATGACCTTATCTGGACTACGTGTTTCAGCTTCGATCACTTGCACATCGCTCTTCTCAAGGAAGGGGTAGCGCGCGCGATTGCGTGTCACGAGATAGGGGTCGAACCCCAGGACCTTGGCCCGCTTGATCAATAGCTCGCCAGTGCCGGTCGTGTTGCTCTCAACGAAAAGGAAGCTGCTCATCTTACTGCTCGGACGCGCTCAAGACAGCTTCCCGGCTTTTCCGCATCCAACGATACCGGTTCCATGGTGGGCGGGCTGTCAAGGGATGCTCTTCGGTGGCTGGAGCGTCCAGAAGGACACCTTCATAGACACATCCATTTTGCCGGAGCCATTCGTGATCGTAGACGGCTTCGACGTAGCGATGACCTTCATCAGGACATATGACGACCACGGTTTCGTCTGGATACTGGCGAGCGCGCCAGCGCCCCACAATATAGCTCGCTCCAGACGTCGGGCCGGCAAAAATGGCGTGCCGTTCGTGAAGCTCACGCGTTGCGGCAAATGCCAGCGATGCCGACGTGAAATGAACCTCGTCATACAATTCATGCTTCACATTTTTCGGGACGAGACTGTTCCCCAATCCGCGTAGTTTCCTGTCGCCGTCCGGCTGGCCAAAGATGACGCTATTGAAGGTGTCCACCCCAATCAGGCGAGCGCTGGGCGATTCTTCACGAAGGCGCTCTATTGTTCCGCAAGTCGACCCGCCTGATCCGACGGAACCCACCACGGTCACGTCGGCGCCAAGCATCCCTGTGATCTGGTCGGCGAAAGACTTGTAGGCCGCGGGATTGTCCTCAGTTTCGTATTGGCGAGGCCAGAAACAGGCGCGACCCAACTCTCCCATCCTGGCGTGCAGCGCATCGAGACGGCTTGCTTGATATCCGCCCTGTTTCGCCTTTTCGGTTACTATGACCACTTCCGCGCCGAGGGACCTTAACCTGTTCTCGAGAGCCCTATCCATCACCGGGTCGGTGAAAATTTCGAGTCGAAATCCGTGCTCCCGGCAAACTACAGCTAAACCCAGCGCGAAGGTGCCACTCGAGGTCTCCAAAACGGTCGTGTCCTGCTTCAACGTCCCCCGATTCAGTGCTTGTTCGATAACGTACTTAGCGGGAAGCAGCTTCATAAATGCAAACTGCGCAAGATAAAGATTCGTACTGCACCTGATTACGCGGGGTAGCGCATAGGCGGCAGAATAGCCGGAGAACGGAAGGTGTTCGTGTCGGGCACTCATATGGCTAGCTCATGTCATTAATACATTGTCAGGTATACTCTTGGCGAATTGTTGAACGGAGTTACCTGGTCGACCACAGACTGCATCTTCCGCGGGAAGTCGCGTGCCGTTCGATCAAGCAAGATTCCGATCACGGTACCGCTGTGCGCAATTATGACGCCTAGCGCACCGACCTCCTCGGACACTTTCCGCATCGAATTTAGATGCTCTTTGGGAACCCGCTCCTGGTGCAGCAGAGCGCTAGCAGTAGCTATTCTGCCTATCGACGCCGTGTCACCCTGCGGAATTGCTATTCGCGCCTGCTCGAGCAATTCCTGATATTGCGCTCTTTGACGATTTGAGGCCTCACCACGCCGTTGATCATAGTCGACGGTTTCGACCGTCCCTCCTTCATCGATACCAACAATTGCAAGCGGCGGCATCTGCCCCAGGAAGGAGAGAAGGCTACATGCTCGCTGCTGATATGCGACCACGCCAGGGTACATCACCCCGTCGGATGGCTCAATCTTCGCCATCAGCTTCTCGATCAACGATGTCCGAACCCTTCGCTTGAATGAGGAGGCAATCGACCGCGCGGTCGCAACGAGATCTGCAGAAGAACTCGCCAGACCTTTTCCTTCGGGGAGTTCAGATTCCAAAAGGAGGTTTCCTCCTGATACGCCAAGCGCAAGCACGAAGCTCTCGGCCAGTCGTTGTGCTTTGACCTTATATGCCGGATAAACGGTTACACATGACGTGCCTGCAATTGGTATGAAATGGGCCCGCGCAAAGAGCGCGATGGGCATCGTAACCAGGAAATGTGTGTCAGAAGACGCGGAGCCATCCGGCAACTGGCCTTGCAGTAGCTCGCCGAACGTGCCGCAACAACGACCGTCACCGTTGCTCGAATGATTAGGCGGCTGCCTATCCTCGGTACCGGCTTCGACCTCCTCTTGGCCATCGAACGTCTGTTGACATAGATCCGGCTTCCACACTTGATCGGCAGCTGCATGTGCAAGGTCTTTTGTTTTGAGGCTTGACCCGAGATCTGAAGAGCCAAGGGAGTAGTTTACTCGTTGGATGGGCATAATTGCTCACTTGAGGAATGAACTAATGTGGGCGGAGGCTTGTCTTCCGGTTTGACCGGGATCAAGTCCCAGCGTTTATGGCTGACCGTAGCATTTGGGGAGGACGGCACGCATAAAGTTTCTGTAAATTTACTTATGAGGTTTGTTGCGCAATTCTGACCGAGGACCTCGATTCCGGTGCCGCGTACTGTCATCGGGCGATGAATATTCCCCGATTGTGGGCATCGAAAATTCCCTAGTTGGCGCTGCTGCCGCCAGTTCCGGGACGCGTCCCGGAACTGGCGGCTTCCGCCCCGGCGTCGATAGTCGTTTCCGATTTGATCGAAATCGGAGGGGCGCTGGTGGTCCAACTTGGAGAACTTCTGATGATATTGGATCTACACCGTGAGGGCCTGTCCGTGACCGCGATCGCCCGGCGAACGGGCCGCGATCCCAAGACGGTCCGCAAATACATCGAGCGCGGGCTCGAACTGCATGGCGCATGAGTGGGTGAAGAAGGCATACAGTTCCGCGGGAGCAGGACGGAAATCATGCCGGTCGCCGGCTGAACAATTGATAAACATCGCCCCCGATAAACGGGGACGATACCAGTTCCACCCACCGGTGGAACAGCTGTCCTTCGCGGGACGAGGATGAGGTGAGTTCGTCGACTGGCTTGGCTCGATTGCCCATCATCGGCAATCAAGGCGCTCGACAGATTGTTCCACCCATTCTTCTGAATCCCCATAGAGGGCAGGGCCAGAGCGCCGATCCCGGAGAGAAGCAAGGCCCCGCGAAAGACGTCCAATGCCGGCAAAGCGAAAAGAGAAGGAGGCGCTTGGCTTCAACCGCCGAATAGAAAAGCCAGTCGGTCAAGGCTCCGCAAGCTGACACAAGGGGTTACGACGCTGGCAAGAATTTTGGGGGCCGCAAGCGACACATTGCCGTCGATACGGATGGGCGGCTGTTGATGGTCAACCTCACCACCAAGCTCTGGCCCTGGGTGAAGCATCTGTTCGCCGACGGCGCCTATGACCGGCTGAAACTCATGGACAAAGCCGCCTATCTCGACTTCGTGGTCGAGATCATCCGTCGATCCGACAACCAGAAGGGCTTCGAAGTCTTGCCCCGGCGCTGGGGTCGTCGAGCGGACCTTCGGCTGGATGACAAGATGGCCCCGCTTCGTACGCAACTACGAGGAGCGCATCGACGTCTCTCACGCGATGATATCCTTGTCGCAATGGACGGCGATCTCATCCGCCGAAACGCTCATTCGTGATTTTCAAAACGGACACCGACATCGCCGCACTTGCACAAGTGTTGCCGGGTAAGAGGTGACTGCCGGGGAATACTTGGTGCAAACAAGCGAGATGGATGTTGTAACACCGGCGGTGCTGGGAGGAAAGCGAGTTGGGGAGAGAACAGCGATGGCTTGAGTTTGATGACTCGGACTGAATGGTCTCTTGCCTACTTCCTGCCATTGCATGGAGTGTATTTCCTTTTGAGAATAGCGCCGGCTTACCCACAATGCTACGCTCGGTTCATCATCTTTCCAGATAACGAGCCAGAGATCTTGGGCTAAACGTCAATGCAATCGGAGCATACTGGTCTCCGTGAACATCGTAACTCGCGGAATCTGGCCCCGCGGCTCGACGCCCCCCTATCGCCAACAGTTTAGACGTTGCAACCGGCCCAATATCTCCGACCATTGTGGTGAGGATCGTCAGCAGGTGGCTCGACCAGCGGCATGACAACCGGATCTGTGCCGGACGCAAGATCGTCTGCATGTTGGCGCGGTAGGTCGTCCGCACCGGCGGGTACCGACAGGTGCATGTGAAGAGCCAGCGATGTCGGCTTTGGCGGTCCCTCCTTGTCGCCCGCCGCACGGTGCTGAACGAAATACGTCCCCATCGAGAACGTGGTCCCGGCAATCCTGCGGGAAGGCCGGCATCAAGCTGGGCACGCCGTCGCAGAACCGCCTTCGCCGGTCGTGTGCGGGCTGGCCAGCGAGAGCTGAACTGTGTCGCCGGTCAGCTCTCGGAAGAACTCAGCTTGCCTATGGACCAAAACCAAGGGTGTCATTCTCGACTTCTCGCTGCCGGCAGGCAAGCAACTCCTTGGGTGGCTTGAGCAACATCATAAGCATGTAATGGCCCTGCCTCTCAGCGAATTTAGAGAACCTTCAGCATCCCGGAAACACGATTTTCGTAGAGATTTCTTACAACTTTAACCCTACGAACGCCCATTCCAGGCGATCATAGTTCCACGTTTTCTCCACGTGCCGCTCAATTATAAGTGCCGGCTCAGAAAAGGACTCTTCTCGTGTACATCCTAGAAACGCCGCGTCTAATCCTAAGGCCTCCGTCGCATAGCGACGAGCTTCTTCTACATGAACTCCGTAGCGATCCGTTCGTGGTAAACACCTTATGGAATGGAGTCTATCCGACGATAGAGCAGTCGAAAGCGGTACTGCTTCAGTTCATCAATCATTGGCAGCAAAATCGTTTCGGCAAATGGATGGTGTTCGTCAAACATGAAGGCCACGCCAGAACATTCGCTGGCTATTGTGGATTGATGTACAGCGGCCCGTATCTTCCCGAAGATCCAAAGGGATCGCGGTCGAGGCCGGCAGGGCAGTAGTCCAATTTGCTTTCGAGCATTTAAAGCTTGAGAACGTGACCGGCTTCACTCTTCCAACGAACACGCGCTCGCTTCTAAAAAATCAGAAGATTGGTTTTTTTATGTATGTGATAGACTTTACGATGATGTGACCATGAGATATTTGGAAGTATCTCCCGTTACAGCTGTAAAAGCCGATAAGTTACTTGTTTTTGAGTGTAAAGAGCACGAATATATTCCTAACTATTAGTGCAGCAACCAAACCGCATTGTTCGGAGCGCTAATTGGCCCCGATGAACTTGGCGCAATCGGGGACACTGACGCGCGTCAAGGCAAGCCGTTTGGCGTGGCTCCTTCGCAGCTCTATGCTTGGCGCAAGCAGATGGCCGGCGGCGAGCTCGATGTCGACCAGGCGATGGCCACCTTCGCGCGCGTCGACGTGGACGATCTGCGCGAGGTCGAACGCCCAGTCTCCGATTGCCCGCACCCGGCCGACAGGATCGTGGTGGCCTTTGCGAACGGCGCGCGATTGCGGATCGACCGGGACCGTCGATCCGGCAGCGCTGCGTATCGTCCTGGCGGAGTTGAGCAGGTGATCACGGTGGTGCCGACCGACCGGATTTTCCTGTGCTGCGGCGCGACCTATATGCGCCGCGGGATCAACAGCCTGGCGCGAATGGTGCAGCAGGTGCTCGCGCTCGACCCGCACTTATGCGTCGGGCGAGATTATGTGGCGGAGCCGCCCTGACCCCCTTTCGGGCCGGCCAAACCCAGCTTGCCTCCGCCACATAATATTTCATGCCTCTCTCATGGCGCGGGATTCCCCTGTGCCACAACGCCGGAGGGGCAGAATGCTCGAGTTCTATTTTTCCTATTGTGGGGTGCTCAAGCGCCTGCGTAGCGGTGCACTCGGTGGCGAGATGGATCGCCTCGCGGAGCATTTTTTCACCCTTGGTTACAAGCGAGCGTCCGCCAAGATTTACCTGAGCCGGATTGCGCGCTTTAGCCAGTTTGCCGCAACGCGCTGTGGTCGGATGCCGATCCATCAAGATGTCGTCGACAGCTATTTATGCACGTTTACTACGGATTCTCCACGCATTGGGGCAGCATCGGCGCTGGGACATGCACGACGAGTGGCTCCGGAGCGCTTCATCGCTTCCCCTCCCAAGGTAGATGATGATCCGGATACTCCGCTTCTGACCTTTTTCCGACTATTTGCGCAAGGTGCGAGGACTTGAGCCGAGGACCCGCGAAGGCGTTCTTCTGGGAGGCCGCCGCTTTCTGGATTGGTTCCGCCATCACCATCCCGGTCAAGAATCTCGAGGCGTTGACGGCTGAGCACGTCCTTGCTGCTGTCGAGCATCGGCTGTCGCTATCGGCGACAACCGGCACCCGCACGGCAGCGACTTTTCACGTCCGAACATTTCTTCAGTTTTTATGTTGGGCTGGCCACCATGACCAGGATCTCGACCGCGTCATCCCAAGGACGCCTCATTGGCGTTTGGCGCATTTGCCGCCGCGCCTTGCATGAGATGACGTTCGGCGCGCAATCGATGCGATCGGCGCAACGACGCCGGTCGACATCCGCGATCGAGCCGTCCTGCTGCTACTCGCCACCACGGGCATTCGCAACGGTGAGCTACGCGCCATTCAGCTGCAGGATATCGACTGGCGTGCTGGCGAGGTTTCTGTCCGGCGCACCAAGGGCAAGCGGGATCGGGTGGCGCCGCTGCTCGAGGAGACTGGCGCCGCGCTCGCCGACTACGTCCTGCGCGCTCGACCGAAGGTGGATAATCCGATCTGTTCCTGTCCTTCACGCCGCCCGTGGCACCGTTCAAATGCGCGTCGCCTGTGTCAAGGATCGTGCGGAAGCGGTTGCGACATGGCGGGGTTGAACTCGGGCGGGTCGCAGGTGCGCATCTCCTGCGCCACAGTCTTGCCACCCAGCTCGTCAAGCAGCGAAGGCCGATCAACGAGGTCGCCGCCTGGGACACCGCAGCATCAACACAACGGCGCTGTACGTAAAGGTCGCGACCTCGCAACTTGCCGAGGTCGCACTCCCCTTTCCGGGAGGCGTGGCATGACCGCCTTTGCCCGATTCCTCGGCGAGAAGGCCGAGTGTTACATCGAGCTACGCCACTCCCTCGGCTATGCCTTCAGCAAGCAAGCCGGCACGTTGCGGGCTTTCGTGAGGTACGTTGAGCGCGCTCAGTTCGATGGGCCCGCCACTCGAACGTTGGCGCTGGATTTCGCCCTGTCGTTCAGCGGCGCCGCCAACAGCCGCGTCACTCGTCACGGCGTGCTCCGCCGGTTTTACGAGTATCTCGCCGTCTACGACGCGCGAACCGAAGTCTTGGAGCGCAGGGCTTTCCCCAGATCCAGAGCGATTCCGCCTCCGCGTATTCTCAGCGAGGCTGAGTTGACGTCACTCATCGACGCATGCGCCCGCATTTCGCCTAGCATCCCTCTGCGAGGGCGGACGATGGCGACGCTGATCGGATTGTTGGCGAGTTCGGGGCTGCGATCGGGCGAAGTAGTCGGGCTTGATCGTTCCGACGTTGATCTCACCAACGGGGTTCTCCTCGTTCGGAAGACAAAGTTCCGCAAGGATCGTCTCGTTCCAGTTCACACGACAACCCAGGCTGCCCTTGGTTGCTATGCCCGTGAGCGCGACGCCGCTTTCCCCACACCCAAGGATCAGGGCTTCTTCCTCAGTTCCCGGGGCAACCGCCTCTCGGCGACCGGCCTGCAAAACGGCTTTGCCGAGGTCCGTAAACTCGCCGACTTTGATGGCGGTAAGCCGTTAAGGCCGCACGATCTCAGGCACCGGTTTGCCGTGACCCGCCGAAGCCTCTGGCACCAACAGCGCGCAGACGTTCAGGCGCTATTGCCTTTGCTCGCCACATATCTCGGCCACGCCAGTTACAGCGACACGGCCTACTACCTCACGGGCTCGGCGGAGCTCCTCGCCATCGCGGCTGAGCGTGCCGCCCTCGATGGGGGCGCAGCATGAGCGAACACCTGCTCCTAGCGCCGCTCCTGGAGTCCTATTTCCGCCGGCGCCTGACCAAGCAGCGGAACGCGACTCCCGCGACCGTGGCCAGCTATCGGGACGCCTTGCGCATGCTGATCCTCTTTGCCGCCGCCCGATTGCGGAAGAAGCCGGCGGAGTTGGCGCTCGAAGAGCTTGATCGAGACCTCGTTCTCGCTTTTCTCGACGAACTCGAGGAGAAGCGGAACAATTCCGTCACCACGCGCAACGCCCGCTTGGCCGCGATCCGATCTTTCTTCCACCACGTCGCTGCCGCCGACCCGGCGTCCTTCGGCGTCGCCCAACGCGTGCTGACGATTCCCATTAAACGGACGCACATTGAGGTGACGTACCACCTCACCAAGGCCGAAGTGGACACCCTCATCGCGGCGCCCCGATCCAAAAACGTCCCGTGGTCGGCGCGACCGAGCCTTTCTGCTCTTCTTGGCACGGACCGGCGCCCGGGTCTCCGAAGCCACCGGCGTCAACGCAAACGACCTTCAGTTGGAGCGGCCGCACCCACAAGTGCTGCTGCGCGGCAAAGGGCGCAGAGACCGCGTCGTCGCCATTGCTAAGGACCTGGCGCGGGCGCTGACATCCTTGTTGAGCGAGCGCGGGATCGCCCATCACGAGCCGCGACCGATATTCGTCGGCGCCCGCAACGAGCGCCTGACTCGTTTCGGAGCGACCCATATCGTGCGGCGTGCGGCCACCGAGGCCGTGCCTACCAGGCCGGCCTTGGCCGACAAGCCCATATCGCCGCACATCTTCCGGCACTCCCTCGCCATGAAGCTTCTCCAGTCCGGCGTGGACCTTTTGACGATCCAAGCCTGGCTCGGGCACGCACAGGTCGCCACGACCCACCGCTATGCCGCAGGGATGTCGAGATGATGCGCAATGGACTCGAGAAGGCGGGCGTCACCGGCGATCACGGCTGCGTTTCCGACCAAATGACTCCGTTCTGCAACTGCTGAACTCCATCTGAATATTATGTGACGGAGGCAAGCTGGGTTTTGGCCGGCCCGAACGGGGGTCAGAGGCGGCTCCGCCACATAATCTCGCCCGACGCATAAGAACGGTTGGACTAACCCGCTCCGCGTCGCGGAGCGGCAAGGAAGCGATGCACCGACGGGCGCGGTCTTGCGTCGTCCGTAGCGTCGGTCATGCATGCAAAAGGAGCTCCAACTGCGCGAGCATGGGGTGGCT